>JAIDTI010000050.1 GCA_029060755.1 Ruminococcus sp.
ATATTATAACACATCTATTTTTTATTGACAATATACTGGTTGCATGATATAATTATAATACACAGATAGAATTTTATGGAAAATATATAAATTCAGGAGGGAATAAATATGGCATTTGAAATTGAAAACGGTGTACTTAAAAAATATATAAAAGAATATGATGTTACAGATGTAATAATTCCAAAAAGCGTTACAACTATTGGCAAAGATGCTTTTTTTTGTTGTACAAGACTTATAAGCATAACAATCCCTGACAGCGTTACAAGTATCGGTGAAGGGGCTTTTTATCGATGCGAAAAACTTGAAAGCATAACAATTCCCGACAGCGTTACAAGTATCGGCAATGAGGCTTTTGATAGGTGTGAAAGCCTTACAAGCATTGATGTATCAGAAAAAAATAAAAATTTCTGTTTCTGTGATGGTGTTTTATATAACAAAGATATGACAGTGCTTATTAAATATCTGATGACAAAGAAAACAGCTGAATTTATTATTCCTGACAGCGTTATAAGTATCGGAGGCAGTGCTTTTTCTGTTTGCACAAGCCTTACAAGCATAACAATTCCTGACAGCGTTACAAGTATCGGTGAATGTGCTTTTTATAATTGCAGAAGTCTTACAAGCATAACAATCCCCAACAGCGTTACAAGTATCGGCAAAGAGGCTTTTCGTTATTGCGAAAAACTTGAAAGCATAACAATTCCCGACAGTATTAAAAGTATCGGTAAATCTGCTTTTTCAGACGGTACAAAAATCATAGTCTGCAAAGGAAATGCCAGAATACCGTTTATACTTAATAACAAGAGTTGTTCTTATGATTATGAACAGGTGTTAAATAAGATTATCGTTTCTGATATAGATGATTGCCAACAGTATTTCAGCAGATTGAGTTTCCGTTATAAAATCGCTGTTGCTATGTCCATAATATCTGCATATCCGGATAAAACATACTATTCTGATTATCTGAAAAGCAGTGTAAAAAACGTTGTCAGATTTTTTATTGATGAAGAAAATATTGAATCGCTGTACAGATTTCTTGATTTCGGATTTGTTACAAAAGAGAATATTGACAGTCTTATTTCCTATGCTGTCAGTCATACGCAGAATGGTGGAAGTTCAGAGCCACAGCTTATACTCTCAAAATACAAGAACGACAATTTCAGCCCGAAAAGTGCTGATACATTTGATAAATTCATGCTCTGACAGCAAATTAAACATATTTCTTAATATACAAAAAAATCCGGAAATTTATGTGCATATTGCACATTGACTTTATCAGAAAACTGTGATATAATAGTGAAAGATAATAATCAGTTACTATGTTCGGGAGGTGGTAACATATGGATAAAAATCAACTCAGCAGACTTGATAGTCTTTATGATGCTATATCTGTTGTTGCTGAAGGTACTTATGTTTATTTATGTGATATGAAGTTGAATATGTCACGCTGGTCGAAAATGGCAGTTGATTTTTTCAATTTACCCTCTGAATATATGTATGATGCAGGAAAAATATGGGAACAGAAAATTCACCCTGATGACAGAGAAAGCTATAATAAAAGTATAAATGATATTTTCTCCGGCAAAGACTCCGGACATGATATGCAGTACCGTGCAATGTCCGCCGACGGAAATTATACTGTATGTACGTGCAGAGGGGTTGTTATCCGTGACGAAAACGGAAATCCTGAATATTTTGGCGGTATTATAAGAAATCACAGTATTTTCAGCTACATAGACAATATAACAGGATTAAGAAGTCTTTACGGATATTTTGACGATATAAGAGGACTTGTCGATAAATCTGTTCCGACTCTTATTATTATGATAGGGCTGTCATCTTTTTCTGATATAAATGACGTTTATGGCTACACTTTCGGAAACCGCACTTTACAGGTGCTTGCAGAGAAAATCAAGGAAGTATTTGCAAACAAAGGTGCTATTTACCGTATGGGCGGTACTCGTTTCGCTGTTATAACTCATACACTCAATGCAGATGAAGCAAAAGAACTTTATGAGAAATTACAGCATGATGTCAGAATGAATTTCTTTGTAGACGGCGAAAAAATTTCTCTTTCAATGAACGGCGGTGCTATTGTTGCTGACAGACTTGACATTTCAGCAAATACTTTCTATTCATGTCTCAGATATGCCTATTATGAATCAAAGCATCATAAATTCGGTGGATTTGTTATTTTTGATGATGTAGTAAGTGTTGATAACCGTCATATTCTGGAGCAGATTAATGTTATAAGAAACTGCATAACAGAGGATTGCAAGGGCTTTTATCTTTGCTATCAGCCTATTGTCGATTCAAAAACAGAGAAACTGCGTGGAATGGAAGCACTTGTCCGCTGGAAAAATGATGAATACGGTACAGTTTCTCCTAATACCTTTATACCTGTTCTTGAACAAGATGCACTTTTCCCTGAATTAGGAAAGTGGATTCTTAAACAAGCTATGATAGACGGCAAAAAATTTCTTAAAAAAAATCCCGACCTTGTTATAAATGTTAATCTGTCATATACACAGCTTGAAAGAGATAATTTCGTGAAAGAAATCTTTGATATTATTGAGCAGATAAAATTTCCGACAAGCAACCTATGTCTTGAACTTACAGAAAGATGCAGACTGCTTGATACAGATATGCTGAAAGATATGTTTTCTGTTTTCAGGGAAAAAGGAATAAAAATAGCTGTTGATGATTTCGGAACAGGATTTTCCTCTCTTGGTTTCCTGCGTTCAATTCCTGTAGACGTTGTAAAAATCGACAGAGAATTTATAAAGGATATTCAGAGAAGTATCACTGATAAATATTCAGTAAAATTTATTTCTGAAATTGCAAGTGCATTTGATGCAGATGTATGTGCAGAGGGCATAGAAAATCCAGAAGTGCGTGACTGTCTCAAGGAGTACGAAATCGGCAGTTTGCAGGGATATTATTATTCAAAGCCGATAACATCAGATGAAATGATGAATCTATTATAAAAAATGACTGTCCGTTGAAATATGCGGACAGTTTTTTGTTAACAGATTATTTACAATTTTTTCTGCACATTTTTTCCTCCTTGTACGTTGTACATTACAGAAAACAATTTTCAGGAGGAAAATATTATGATTAAAAAATTTACTGCTTTCATTATGGGTCTTATGGTAACTGCTTCTGCAAGTACATTCACTGCAAACGCTGAAACAATCAAAACTCAGGATTTTGATTCCGCATTTGAAATCGGTCAGCATCTCAAAGCGGGTGATGATATTGATGTCGGAATTGATTCAAAAAAATCATTCGGAATAAAGACGTTAATCAACGGTGAGAAAGATTACAGGGATTTTCTCAGAGGTCACTATACTTTGCCGTGCGATATGGTAGTTGTGTATGTAACTGAAAACTATATGCAACTTGTTGCTGAATCGGATATTGCAGACTGTATCGACGTTACAACGCTCAACACTGGTGACATTATTGATACTACAAAGTCCATGCTTCTTTATGATTACAGAACAGATACATATGACAGAGGCTTTCTTGCGGATTATGATGATGTAGGCGAGGGAACTGTTGATGTTGCGTATATCGACCACGAAAATAAGTCCATTATACTGCGTGCATCTGAAAATATGGGTGATTTTGACGGCAACGGCAGTTTTAATATATCTGATGTTGTCAGATTTCAGCAATGGCTTATAGGCAAAGAAGATGACGGATATAGTACAAAATGGTACAATGTTGACTTAAATAAGGACGGTTCAGCAGATGTTTTTGACTTCTGCATCATGAAGAAAATGCTTGCTGAAAGTCTTTGCAATCCGCATATAATGACATTTAGCGAATTTTATTACTTCACACTGAACAGCCATGAAAAAACACTTACTTTTGATGATTTTTCAGTATTTGAATACGTCCAGACCGATTCAGGCTATGAATATCCGATAGAAGATGCTTACGCTGTTATTCAGGTTACAGGCGACATGGACAGCGGATATATCGAAAATATCTATTACTGCAATACTGCAAACGGTAAAAAAATACCTTTTGATGATTTTTGTAAGTTTATTTACCTTTATGGTGACGAAATATAATATACCGCCTGCCAACAGTCTACTTGATATTTTTCTGAAACTGCATAAGTTCTTTTGTGAGCTGTTTTGCGGAAAAATAGTTATTCATAATGCTGATAAAATTAGCAAGTATAAATATCACAAACACACTGACAATTAGTCCTGTAACAACCTCTGCTTTTTCCGTGTGAATTTCAGGACTTATCACACCTACACCCACTACTTCAATTTCAATAACCGCAAACTGTATGATTTTACGCAGAATTATCTGTTTGTTGGACAACTCCTTTCGAGAATACATGAGCAGATTCGGAATAACTCCAAGAATTGCAAAAATAAACGGAGAAGCAAATACATCATATCCGAATCTTGCATCAGAGTCAAAAGCAAGTCCAAGAATCATAATTCCTGCCGTAATACAGGTTACAAGAATAAAAAATGTCATAAGCGACCTGTAAACTATTTCTTTAATACTCATAAGTTCCCACCTTTCAAAGCTTTTTTCAGTTCAGGTACATATTTTCTTGAAATGATAATCTGTTCTCCGTTCTGAAGTACTGCTGTAAATCTGCCGTTCAGCGAGGATTTTATTGACTCAATCTTCATAAGATTCAAAAGCACTGATTTTGATACACGCAGAAAATGTTTTTCCTTTAAAGTTTCTTCAAGCTCATACAGTTTCTGGCGTGTTTCGTATACCTGTTCTTCGCAGTAAATAAATACCTTGTTGTCTACTCCTTCAATATAGAACACATCAGAAACAGGAATTTCATATTGTGCGCCTTCGATAATACCCATAAGCTGTCCTTGTCTTGATTTAACAAAGCGGACAATCTCCGTTATTTCATTGTTCACCTCATGGCAATAAATTTCCAGCCGTTCTTTTTCATCTTTTTTTATATGAGAAATATTTATAATCATTTACAATATACCCGCCGAATATTCAAAGCACTTAATTTTGGAGCAGACAACATATGGTTGATTATTTTTCTGCTGTTTGAGTGTTCCAAGACTCAATATTCAGTTCGCCCGCTCCTTTCAGATAGTAGTTAAAGTAATTGAGAATAATACTGTTCATTTCAGGAATAAATTCAGCAGAATCAACACTGCCTTTTCCCAGCATTTTCGCAAGTGTAGGAGAAAGAAGCGGTAAATCTGTAAAATCCATATGCTCTGTACCGTCAAAATGAATTTCTCTGCTATCAACAGCATTATCAAGTAAATACTTGTTTACATATTCTGTTCCGTCATTAAGTCTGTCAATATAAGACTCCCAGTGATTTGAGTTGTCAAGTGAAAGTATCGGTATCGGATAAGGTTCAGGGTTGTAGCCAAGTTTTCCGTTGTTGAATGATATTTCTTCGCCGAGCATTGTGCCGTCAATGTCAATTACCGCAGTAATGTCATCACGTTCTCTGCCAAGCTGTACCGCTGCCGCACCTCCGATAGAATGTCCTGTAATTCCGATTGTTTCCGTGTCTGTCATTTCAAGTACACTAAGGATTTCTGCCTTTACATCATCAGTTTCTGTATACCATGCCGTATCAAGCGAATCTGAATTTTTAGCGGATTTTATGGTATCAAGCACAAAGTTTTCATCTGCTGTACGGAGTGACATCCATTCACAAGTAGTATTATAATCCTCCTCTGTTTCGGTAAAATCGGAACTATTCTGCATATTGACAGCCGTTTGCATAAATTCAAAGTCAACAATAATTGTCTTGCCCTCTGTATCTTTTGTAAAGAAAGCATAATAGGGGTGGTCTATGCTTGCTACAACATAGCCGTTGCTTGCAAGTTCCGCATACAGTGAGGAATTGCTTTGATAATAGCCGAATGAGCCGTGAGCGAATAACACAAGAGGACAGTTTACCGCATCACCATCGGGATAGTAAAAGTGAACAGGTATTTCACGGTTAGAGCCGTCATTTTCATGTGTTTCAAGTCTGCTGTTGTCTGTAAGTATTGCTTGAGTTTCTTTTACTTTGTATTGACCGCTTGTTTCAAATCCCGAGTAGCCTGTAAAAATAAATGCAGGAAAAAGCGAAAAGCCTATAAGAATAATGCTCATAACAGTGCTTGCAATCATTTTCGCTGTTGTCTTTTCATTTGTAGTACTACGCTTTATAAGGTATGTGATACCAGATATTGCAAGGCGCATTCCAAGAATAATAAGACAGCCTGTAAATCTCCAGTTCTGTCCAGTTGCAGGCAGAATTTTTACAAACAGCATGAGTATAAATTCGGCTCCACGGAAAAATGTTCTGTTTCTATACCAAAGACTTCTGTATTTTGTACAGCTTAAAACTGCAAGCAAAACCTCCATAACTGTAAAAACCGCAAATAATATAACTCCCATTTAAAAAACTCCATTCATTTTATTTTGTGTTTCAGCTGATGTATTCAGTATACATCATGACACAGAAAAAATCAACAGAAAAAATGTAAGATGCAATTTTTAATGGTGAAATGCACAAACAAGCTGCAATTACACCATAATTTTACAGAAATTGTAAGTACTTTACAAAAAAAATCAGGAAAATAACATCACTCTCCTGTCGGATTTACGTGTACCATACAATGCTTTACATCTGCAAACTCTTTTTCTATGGCATTGTGTACCTGTTCAGCAATTTTATGTGCCTCTGTAAGAGTTTTACTGCCATCAGTTGAAATTTCAACATCAACATAAATTTTTGAGCCGAAAAGTCTTGTTTTTATATCATCAATTTTCTCAACACCGTCCTGATTTGAAATAACTGCTTTCATATCGTCAATAATTTTATCAGAACATGATTTGTCAACCATTTTATCAACAGCATCTTTGAATATATCAACAGCAGCTTTTTCGATAAAAATACATATTACAATACTTGCAACAGGGTCAGCAACCGGAAATCCCATTCTTGCACCTAAAATTCCTATAAATGCACCTATTGATGACAATGAATCTGAACGATGATGCCATGCGTCAGCCATTAATGAACTGGAATTTATTTTTTTTGCGACAGCTCTTGTATACCAGTACATACCTTCTTTTGTTATGACTGATACAACAGAAGCAATAAGTGCAATTATTCCGGGTATTTCCAGATTTCCATAATTTCCGTCCGTTACTTTTTTTATACCAGTCACTCCTATTCCAAGACCTGTTACAGCAAGAACAACGGCAAGTATTATTGATGCAACACATTCAAGTCTTTCGTGACCATATGGGTGTTCGTGGTCGGATTTTTTTGCTGATAATGTTATACCAATCATAACAACAAATGTACTGAATACATCAGATACAGAGTGTACAGCATCTGAAATCATAGCCCCCGATTTTGCAATTAAGCCTGCTGATAATTTGAAAACCGACAGTACAAGATTAACAATAATACTGATTACTGATACACGCATAGCAAGCTTTGTTTTAGAATCTGGATTTGTTTTTTTCATGAAATTACCCCCAATGTATAAAAAAATCTGCGGAACAATTGATAAACGACTGTCCCGCAGATGTCTAATTCATCTGCTGTCACTAATGTGACCCGACTGTATTTTTTTATACAGTCTGATTTTTTACTATATTACTATTATATCATACTAAACAGTAATTGTCAACAAAATATCGGATATTTTTGTTATATAGTAATAACAGCAATATTATTTGAACTATAGCCACTCTGGAATATATGAAAAATAAACAATTCAACAAAAATCTGTTGACAATTGTATATAAATTTGGTACAATAAAATTGTATTAACTATGAGAGGTGCTTTTTTATGAACATTAAAACAAATTTCAGAGGACTTGCAAGTGTTATCTTATCGTGTGCTGTTATGATTTCAGCAACGGCAGTTCCTTACTCTAACGCTGAATCAGGTGAAATGCGTGATATTTCCACTATGGAGCTTGTGCGTGATATGGGAATAGGTATAAATATCGGCAACACTTTTGAGGCTTGCGGAGACTGGATTACAGAATACAGCGACAATTCCGTTTCAGCATACGAAACAGCATGGGGCAGTCCTGTTGTAACAAAAGAGATTATTCAGGGCTATGCTGATGAAGGTTTCGGCGTTCTTAGAATACCTGTTGCATGGTCTAACAGAATGGTGCAGGACGGCAACTACACCATCGACAAAGAGTACATGGCAAGAGTAACAGAAATTGTTGACTGGACTCTTGAAACAGGTATGTATGCAATTATCAATATCCACTGGGACAATGGCTGGGTTAATACATTCCCTGATAACAAAGATGAGTGTATGAAACGCTACACAAAAATGTGGGAGCAGATTTGCGACAACTTCAAGGATTACAGCGATTATCTTATATTTGAATCTCAAAATGAGGAGCTTGGCTGGGACTCTGTATGGAATCCGTGGGGCAACGGTACTGGAAAAGCTGAATCCTATGCACTCTGCAATGAAATCAATCAAAAATTTGTTGATACTGTAAGAAGTTCCGACGGCAATAATTCAAAGAGACATCTTCTGATTTCAGGTTACAATACCAGCATTGACCGCACTTGTGACGACCTTTTCAAGATGCCGAACGACCCTACTGGAAGATGTGCTGTTTCAGTTCACTATTATACTCCTGCTGGATTTGCTATTCTTGAGGAAGATGCAGACTGGGGCAAGGCTGTTTCCACATGGGGAACAGATGCTGATTATAACGAGCTTGACTATAATCTTGATATGATGAAAACACACTTTATTGATAAGGGTATTCCTGTTATTATAGGTGAATATGGCTGTCCTATAAAAAATAAAGAGCCTGAATCAGTAAGATGCTTTCTTTCGTCTGTCTGCGAGGAAGCATATAGCCGACAGCTCTGCCCTGTTCTCTGGGATACTCCCGACGGACACTATAACAGAGACACATATCAGCTTAACGACAGACAGTTACATGACAAATATATGGAAATAGTGGGAGATAATGTCCCGAAAAGACCTGTACAGACTACAACAACAGAAGTTACTACCACTACAACTGAAACAACAACTACAACTACAGAAGTTACCACAACAACTGAATTTATACCAAATATTGTTGTTGGTGATGTTAATTCTGACGGCGTTTTAGATATATCCGACCTTGTTGCACTTACTGAATATGTTCTTGGAAAAGACGTTGAAATAAATGCAGAAAATGCTGATGTATTCAAAGATTCAAGAATTGATGTGTATGATGTTATTAGGTTAAGAGGAATTTATTCTTTAAAGGTGTGATATTATGAGTAATAAAATAAGAAATGGCATTTCATTAGTATCTGCATTGGCAATGACTACAACAATTGCATCATTTGTGATAAGCAACAATATAAGTACATCAGCCGCAAATCTTCTTACAGCTGAATTTGAAACAACAAACGATTCATTTTCAGCTCGTGGTGGAAATTCTGTTGCATGGACTTCCGACAAGGCATATTCTGACAATTGCAGTCTTTTTGTAAGTAATAGAGATTATACATGGAATGGTGCTATAAGAGATGCTTCGTCATTTATGAAAGCAGGAGAAAAATATAATATCTCTGCTTATGTATATCAGGAAAGCGGAGAACCTGTTGAAATGAAGTTTTCTTTACAATACAAAGATGCAACAGGCGAAACGGCTTACGACCAGATTGCACTTGAAACAGCATCTGACAGCGAATGGACTGCTTTATCAAATGAATCTTACATAGTCCCTGACGGTGCAACAGATTTGGCTATATATATTGAAACTACAGAATCTCTGACGGATTTTTATATTGACCTTGTAAATGTAAAAGGCACACCCTCCGCAATAAAAAAAGGTGATGCAAACGGAGATTTGAAGGTTAATTATGATGACCTTTTTGCTTTAAGTGATTATCTGCTTGCAAAATCAGACGAACTTGAAATGGGTGCAGATATGAACGGCGATAATATTATTGATGTATTCGATATGATAATGTTAAGAAAGCACTTTGATGAATCGCAGGGAGGAAGTTCTACAGTTTCGGGCGATTGGGACAACTATAAGGAAGATGTATCACCTCAAATGCTCCAGATTTATAAGGATTCACTCTACCGTGTCGGCAATACACAAAGAATACGTGAGAAAATCGCAAAGGCGCAGAGTGGTGAAAAGGTGAATATTGCTTATTTAGGCGGTTCAATTACTGCCGGCGGTTCATCAAGTACACATGACAACTGCTATGCAAATCTTTCATGCAACTACTTCCGTGATACATTCGGTAGCAACGTCAACTATATCAATGCAGGAATGGCAGGCACTTCATCAGTTGTAGGCAATCTCCGTGTTGATAATGACGTACTTTCAAAAGATGCTGATATTATCTTTATTGAATTTGCTGTAAATGACCAGGACGGCGAGCGTTTCAAGAAATCCTATGAATCACTTGTAAAAAAATGTCTATCACAAGAAAATACTCCTGCTGTTGTACTGATTACACTCTGCACACAGTCGGGTGGTTCATGTCAGGACTGGATGACACAGGTTGCTGAAAACTATGATTTACCGTTAATCAGTGGCAGAGATGCAGTAATGAACGGTATAAAAGCCGGCTCTATGTCATGGGAAGATTATGGCAGTGGCGACACAATTCACCCCGGAGACGGCGGTCACAAGCTTATTGCGGATTGTATAGGCTATTATTATCGTCAGGCTTTACGCAGTGAGAACACATCTGACGAATATTCAGTTCCATTTACTTCTGTTTTCGGTTCAGAATACTCTACAGCCAGAATTGTTACTGCTGATGAAATGAAAAATCTTTCCAAAGGCTCATGGGATTTAGGTACAAATAACCCTGCATATTCTGCATCAGGCTTCACATTCAGCAAAAACGGCAACAATCCATTAAGTTTTACTGTTGAGGGCAAGGGAATTATGCTTTTATTCCAGTCAAATTCCAATGATTCAATGGGCAAAGTCAATGTCACTGTAAACGGCAAGACAAATTCAGTCAACAGCAACCTTTTGTATACATGGGGCGGACTTGATGGTGATATTGCTTATTATCAGAATGAATCAGGTATTCTTGATGTTTCAATCGCAATGGACGACCCGTCAAAAACATTCGTTCTTTATGGCATCGCTGTAATATCCTAAAAACTGAAAGAAGTGTTTTTTGTGGAAAACTTACGTTTCAAATGTAAAGTATGTCAGAATATAATTGAGATGAAGAAAGAAGTACATGATAATTTTTCGGACTGGGCATATGATTGTGCAGAATGGTCTGATTTTAAGGAAAATGTTCCTGAACTATCAGAACGGTACTGGGAACGCAGTGAGTGTACTCCTGTTATCAATGAAAATCGTACAATATTTGTACACAAACCTTTTGACGAAAAAATCGGCAGTGAGTTTTGGCTGTTATATGAACCTGCTTTACTGTATTTAAACGGCTGGGACGGTCATCCAAAAGAAGAAATCAGCAAATGTGCTGTTGTGCGATGCAGATTTGAAAAAGTGCTTGTTTCAGATGAATACAGTGCATGGATTGTAGTAAAAGTACAGAAAGTAGTATTTCTGCACGAACTTTACAAATATTATGAAGAAGTCATGACGGATATTCCTATTGATGAGTTTGAAGGGATTCCGAAATCCAAATATATGACAGGTTTTCAGAATGACACATGGCTTGAAACAAGTTGGACTGCACAAGGAGACTGCGGAGAAAACAAATGGATTTATACTGATGAATATGGTGTGCGTCATCTGGTTATGCAGATGAGTTATGGATTTGATGATAGTGTGCTTTATATCGGTAATATTACAGAACTGAAAAAATGTTGAAATAAAAAAAGGCTGACCTAAAAATCAGCCTTTTTTATATTTCAAATAGTAGGAATATTTGATTCAAATTTTGGCATAAGCTGTAATTTGTGGAGATTATTTCTGTGCATTTTATCAATTTTTTCTTTAAGTTCGAGATTATCTGACAAATCCGTCAATCCACGAATATATTTATCAAGTTCCGCATAAGTAAAACCGAGATTTTCTTCATCTGTCTTTCCGCAAAGTCCGTCAATCGGCACTTTATGTACAAGCTGATATGGTAATTTGAGATAATCACCGACCTGCAAAATTTCTGTTACAGTGAGTGTTGAAAGCGGTGAGAAATCACCTGCGGAATCACCGAACTTTGTGGAATATCCTACCCAGTCTTCTGAAAGATTGCAGGTATTTACTACACGACCATTAAAACAAGATGCAACAGCATAAACAGTTGCCATGCGGATTCGTGCAGGAGTATTTATAACAGCCTGATTTGTAAGCGTCATGTGTTTCTGAAGTTCATTTGTAAAAGAACTGACAGTCTCACCTATATTTATAGTATAATTTTCGATTCCAAGAGTATTTACAAGTAGCTGACTGCAATCAATATCTGCCTGCTCCCCTTTTGGCATAAGAACGCCAATAACCCTGTCTTTTCCAAGTGCCTTAACACATACAGCGGCGGCAACAGAACTATCTTTTCCGCCTGAAATTCCAAGAACTGCCTTTGTTTCAGGTGAAGCGGTTTTCTCAAAATAACTTCTGACCCACTCTATAAGGTCTGCTGTAACTTTTTCTGTATCGAATCTATACATAGTAAATCATTCCTTTTCTGATAAGTCCTTGATTATTGCATCAAATACAGCAAAATCCCTGTCATAGACTTCCTGCATTTCATCAAGACTGCTGTACAAAAGTTTTTTCGGTGTGCGAATTGATATAAACCAGTCATCGGAAATCTGCTCTTTCTGCAATCCTATTTTTTCTGCAAAATCAGTATCGCCAAGCATGAATTTATCTTTCTTTATATGCTCATTATCAGGATAAATTTCGGATAAATCGACAAGCGAATCATCAAAAAGAACATTCTTTGTAAGCTTGTTTCCGATAAGGATAACAGCACGAGCCGAATTGAGTTCAGAGGTTAATTTTGAGTCAACACTGTTTATATAATCTTTGTTTGTATCTGCTGTATACGGAATATAGTACATTGATGCAAGAATTTCTCCATTGCCGTTGAAATCTTCTGTAAAGCCGGCAACATATTCCTCAATATCAGATTCTTCTCCCATTTCATAATTTTCGCCTATTACAAGAAAAATAATGTCAGGGTGTGGCTGATTTATGAGACTTGCAACAAGAAAACCGAATATAAGACAAAGAAAGACTGCTATCCACAACCACCATGAATTATGATAGAAAAAATCACCGATTTTCTGAAAGATATTCTGCTTTACTTCAATCTGTTCTTCGTGTATGATTTCACTGTCATCAATAACACCCTGTTTCAGACGGATAAGCTCAAGACGTTCAGCTTCCAGCCTTTTGTCATGTTCTTCCTGCTCCTTGCGTTTATGTTCCTCCTCAATACGCTGTTTTTTGGCAATTTTACGTTGTATTTCATCATCTGCCTTTTTCTGCATATCTTTTGAAACTTCAAAAACGCTTTTTTCTATGTGAAGTTTTTCATCGTCTGAATTATTATCCATGCTTTTTTTGCTGTCACTCAAAATTTATTCCTCATCTTCGCTTGTATGCTGATTGTTATTTGCAAGGATTGGCTTCATAGTCGGGAACAAGAGTACATCTCTTATAGAAGCACTGTCTGTAAGGAGCATAACAAGCCTGTCAAGACCGAATCCAAGTCCACCTGTTGGCGGAAGTCCGTATTCAAGTGCTGTTACGAAATCTTCATCAACTTCTGCATTTGCACCCTGCGCCCTCTTTGCCTCAACCTGCTTTATGAAACGTTCTTTCTGGTCGATAGGGTCATTAAGTTCAGAGAAAGCATTGCCCATTTCACGACAGTACATGAAATATTCAAAACGCTCTGTAAATGCGGGGTCGGACGGCTTTCTTTTTGCAAGAGGTGAATTTTCTACAGGATAATCATAGATAATTGTCGGCTGAATAAGTTTATCCTCAACAAAAGCATCAAAGAACGCAATAAGAACATGACCTTTTGTTGCGGATTCGCCCTCCTCAACTTCAACGCCTTTTTCTTTTGCACAAGCACGTGCTTCTGCATCGTCTGCCCAATCATTATAGTCAACACCTGCATACTTCTTGACAGATTCAATCATTGTGAGACGTTCCCAAGGCTTGCCAAGGTCAATTTCAATGCCCTGATACATAATTTTTGATGTACCACATACTTTTTCTGCAATAGTTCTGTACATATTTTCGATTAAGTCCATCATGCCGATATAATCGGTATAAGCCTGATACATCTCTACTGTAGTAAATTCAGGGTTATGCGAAGTGTCCATGCCCTCATTTCTGAAAATACGTCCTACTTCATAAACTTTGTCAAATCCGCCGACAATAAGTCTCTTTAAATAAAGTTCTGTTTCGATACGGAGATACATTTCCATATCAAGCGTATTGTGGTGAGTAATAAACGGACGTGCAGATGCACCGATTTCAAGCGTGTGAAGTACAGGCGTGTCAACTTCGATATATCCGAGATTGTCAAGATAGTTTCTTACTTCACGGATAATCATACTTCTTTTGACAAATGTATCCTTGACTTCGGGATTTACAATCAAATCAACATAACGCTGACGATAACGCATATCAGTATCTTTAAGTCCGTGCCACTTTTCAGGAAGCTGAAGCAGTGACTTTGAAAGTAACTGAATTTTCTTTGCGTGAATAGAAATTTCGCCCTTCATGGTGCGGAATACATATCCCTCTACGCCGATAATATCGCCTATATCCCATTTTTTCTTAAATTGCTTGAATAAATCTGCTCCGATGTCATTTGAACGCACATAAACCTGAATACGGTCTGAAGCATCACGAACATCAATAAAATTAGCCTTGCCCATATCTCTCCAACTCATGATACGTCCTGCAATACGGATAATATTCGTATGGAGCGATTCAAGTTCTGCCTTGACTTTTTCTTCATCGCCATTTGCAGATGCAATAATTTCTGCTTCTTTCACTTCATATTCAGCCTTTAAATCAGCAGCTTTGCCAGTAACATCATACTTTGTAGTCTGAAAAGGGTCAAATCCGCCCTCACGGAGAGATGCAAGCTTGTCAAGACGGTCTTTCTTTAAAATATTAATATCCTGCTCCTCAACAGGAACATTCTTCTGATTTCCACTCATTAATAAAACGTCCTTTCGGGAATTAGTTTACTTTGAAATTTCAAGAAGTTCAAAACGAATTTCACCAACAGGTGCTTCAACAACAATTATTTCGCCGACTTTCTTTTTCATTGCAGCTTTGCCAATAGGAGACTCATCAGAGATTTTGCCCTCTTTTACATTGACATGGTTTGTACTTACAATGTTAAAAGTTTCAATTTTTTCCGTGCCGACTTTTCTTATTTTGATGATAGAACCCATGCCGACTTCATCAACTGAAATATTTATATCCTCAATAATATCAGCATTATCTACAGTATATTGAAGTTCAGCAATTTTAGCTTCAAGAATAGCCTGTTCGTTTTTTGCTTCATCATATTCAGCATTTTCTGAAAGGTCACCATATGAACGTGCAACTTTAAGACGCTCTGCAACCTCTTTACGTTTATTGACTTTAAGGTCATCAAGCTCAAGAACAAGCTTTTCATAGTTTGAACGTGACATTTGTTTTCCCATAAAAAACAACTCCTTTTGTTGTAGAATAATATAATTATAATATATTTTCTTTTATTTGTCAATAGCATATTTCAAAAGCTGACAGAAAATATAGTATACGAAATTGAGGCTTCAAACAGAAAATGTTTAAAACCTCAATTTGTTATATACTATAATCATCGCCGTTGCTGTCATGCTCAACAATATCCTGCAAGGTAATACTGTCAAGATAGCCAGTAATCTTCTGATAAAGTCCCTCCCATATGTAAAGCGTGGAGCATTGCTCTTTTCGTGGACAATCATTGACTTCATATTCAAGGCAGGCAATAGGAGCAAGATTTCCTTCAGTTGCTCGCAGAATATCTCCTACTGTTATTTCATCAGCTTTTTTTGTAAGCAAATATCCGCCTTTATTTCCACGTGTAGTTCGGAGCAGACCAGCTCTGTTCAGCATAGGTACAATCTGCTCAAGATATTTTTTTGATATACTCTCGCTTTCGGCGATATTCTTCAGCGAAACATATTCATCACGTTGATGTTTTGCCAGATATACAGCCATTCGCAGTGCATATCTGCCTTTTGTTGAAATTTTCATACCGACAACTCCTTGATAATATTACTATACCTAATTATATCATAGATTTAGTATGGATTCAAGTGTTTCCGGAAAATTATTTTACAGCCGTAAAGCCATTCTGGAGGTCGTCTATAATATCATCAATATGCTCTGTACCGATAGAAAGACGGACTGTATTTGGTCTGATACCTGCAGAAAGCAGTTCTTCTTCTGTCATTTGAGAATGTGTGGTAGATGTAGGGTGAATAACAAGCGACTTCACATCAGCAACATTGGCAAGCAATGAAAACAGCTCCAGACTTTCGGTGAACTTCTTTGCTGTCTCTGCATCACCTTTGATGTCGAAAGTGAAAATCGAAGCCGCACCATTAGGGAAGTACTTGTCATAAAGCTCCTTTTCTCTGCCCTGTGCAAGTGACGGGTGATTTACACGTTCAACCTGTGGGTGATTTTTTAGAAAATCAACGACTTTCAAAGCGTTCTCCACATGACGTTCCAGACGGAGTGAGAGCGTTTCCAGTCCCTGTAAAAGTAGGAATGAATTGAACGGCGAAATAGTTGCACCCTGATCTCTCATCAGCGTTGTGCGAAGTTTCATGATATAAGCAATATTTCCGCAAGCTTCAGTAAATACAACACCGTGATAGGACGGATTCGGTTTGGAAAGTCCAGGGAATTTGTCATTCTGCGACCAGTCAAATTTACCGCCGTCAATAACAACACCACCCATTACTGTGCCATGACCGCCTATGAATTTCGTAGCGGAATGTACCACAATATCAGCACCATGCTCAATTGGTCTAAGCAGATAAGGAGTTGCAAAAGTATTGTCCACAATAAGCGGAATACCGTGTTTATGGGCAATTTCAGAAATTGCTTCAAGGTCGATAACATCAGAATTTGGATTACCTAAAGTTTCAGCATAGAGGAGCTTAGTATTCGGCTGGATAGCTTTTTCAAAATTTTCAGGATTTGACGGGTCAACAAAAGTAGTTGTCAATCCCTGCTCTTTTAAGGTATTTGCAAAAAGGTTATATGTACCGCCATAGAGATTCACAGAACTGACGATATGGTCGCCTGCTGTTGCAATATTCTGTACTGCGTATGAGATTGCCGCTGAACCCGAAGCAGTAGCAAGTGCTGCCGCACCGCCCTCCAAAGCTGCGATTCTCTGCTCAAAAACGTCGGAAGTCGGATTCATCAGTCGGGTGTAGATGTTGCCGCCCTCGGTCAGTCCGAAACGTCCTGCCGCCTGTGCGGAATCCTTAAAAACGTAGGAAGTTGTTGCATAAATCGGTACAGCTCTTGCATCTGTTGCAGGGTCGGGAGATTCCTGTCCGACATGAAGCTGTAAAGTCTCAAATTTATAATTCTTACTCATGATAATTACCTCTATTCTTATTTATTCCACCTGATTGGTAGGCTATATTTATATTATATCGCACTTTTCCTATATTGTCAATAGGCTTTGCGGAAATTTCTGGATTTTTATTTGAAATGCAGATTTTATAAAGCGTCCGCCTGAAAATATCAAGCAGACACCTTTTTCTGCTGTTCATATCAATTATTGCTGAATAACGGTGTAGACAAATATCTGTCACCTGAATCAGGAAGAAGTGCAACAATAGTTTTTCCTGCATTTTCAGAACGCTGTGCAAGTATAGCTGCTGCCTTGAGTGCTGCGCCGGAAGAGATACCTACAAGTATTCCCTCACTCTGTGCAAAACGTCTGCCCTCTGCAAACGCATCTTCATTTTCAATTGCAATAACCTCATCATAAACGGCGGTATTGAGCGTATCAGGGACAAAACCTGCTCCGATACCCTGAATTTTATGAGGTCCTGCCGTACCCTTTGAAAGAACGGGACTGCCAGCCGGTTCAACTGCAACAATCTTTACATCAGGCTTCTGCTCTTTCAGATACTCCCCTACTCCTGTAATCGTACCGCCAGTGCCTATGCCTGCCACAAAAATATCAACTTTACCGCCTGTCTGCTCCCAGATTTCAGGACCTGTTGTTTTCTTATGGATTGCAGGATTCGCAAGATTTACAAACTGCCCAAGAATGACAGAACCTTCAATCTGCTGATTCAGCTCATCTGCTCTTGCGATAGCACCTTTCATGCCCTTTGCACCTTCAGTCAGCACGAGTTCTGCGCCATATGCTTTAAGAAGATTTCTTCTTTCAACACTCATAGTATCAGGAAGTGTGAGGATTGCCTTGTATCCCTTTGCAGCAGCTACAGCCGCAAGTCCGATTCCTGTGTTACCCGAAGTCGGTTCAATAATTGTTGCACCGGGCTTCAAAATTCCCTTTGCTTCGGCATCTTCAATCATCGCCAGTGCAATTCTGTCCTTAACAGAACCTGCTGGATTGAGATACTCCAACTTTGCGAGAATGACAGCGTTTGTCACACCTGCATTTGCAGAATAGTTGTTAAGTTTAAGAATCGGTGTACCGCCAATCAGTTCCAGTGCGCTTTGTTTAATATTGCTCATGATAATTACCTCCGTAAAATAATTTCTTAGTTCTCCTATCTTTTGTATAGGTTTTATCAGGTATGTACTTAGTATACACCATAAATTTCATTTTGTCAAGAGGTTTTTGAAATTTTTTTATTTAAATTACATATTCAATCTGTTCTTCATGCTTCATATTGAATAAATCGAAAATCTTATCACGAACCTGTAGAAAATCACTGGCGGTACGTTCTCTGTGTCCTTTCAGCGGTACAGTCACAACGCTCTTGATTTTTCCGGGGTTCGGTGTCATAATAACGATTCTGTCAGCAAGAAAAACAGCTTCTTCTATATCATGAGTAACAAAAATAATCGTTTTCTGCTCCTGCTTTGAAATGGAAAGAATATCGTCCTGTAATTTCATGCGTGTGATAGCGTCCAACGCTCCGAATGGTTCGTCCATGAAAACAATGTCAGGGTCAACGGCAAGCGCTCTTGCAATAGAAACACGCTGTTGCATACCGCCTGAAAGCTGTCGGGGGTGAGACTTCTTAAACTCCGATAAGCCAACCAGCTCAATATACTTGTCTGCTATCTGACTTCTTTCCTCTTTAGACAGTTTCTTTGATTCTAATCCGAGTTCAACGTTTTTTTGTACTGTACGCCAAGGTAGTAAACCGTAATTCTGAAAAATCGTCACATTTTTTATAGACGGCTCTTTCACTTCTTTTCCGTCAATCTTTATACTACCCGAAGTTACCGGTGCAAACCCAGCCATTGCATTAAGGAGCGTACTTTTTCCACAACCGGAAGGTCCGAGCAGACAGATAAATTCGCCCTTTTCAATGGAAAGTGAAACGTCTGTAAATGCAGTAAATTCCTTTCCGTTCTGTAAAAAAGTTTTTTCGGCGTTTTCTATTTCAATGTACATCAGTCTGCACCTCCCCATGCTTTAAGAATCTGCTTTTCAGCTGTTTTCAGGAGACTGTCAAGAAACAGTCCGATAAGTCCGATTACTATAATATCGGCAAAAAGTATATCTGCACGGAGATTATTTCTTGCATCGATAACAAGGTAGCCCAGACCTGATTGTGTACCAGTCATTTCGCCTGCCACAAGGAAAACCCATGCTGTACCAAGTGCCAGATGGATTCCGTTTGCTATCTGCGGAAATGCTGCCGGAAAAATAACTTTCCACATTATCTGCGGCTGTTTTATCCCAAAACTTTTCGATACTTTCATATATATAGGGTCAATGCCGTTCACTGCTGAAACAGTTGACAATAATACGGGGAAAAATGCAGAGATAAATATTATGACAATTGCCGGAATATTGCCTATTCCGAACCACAACACAATAAACGGCATCCAAGCCATAGGTGAAATCGGTCGCAATAACTGCACAACGGGATTGACATACTGAAATACTTTCGGCAGTCTGCCAAGAAAAAGTCCAAGCAGAACGGCAATAATTACAGAACTTACATAACCCACTGCAAAACGATACATACTTGCTCCTATATGCGTGAACAGTATACCATTTGAAATCATTTCAGCCAATGCATTAAATGCCTGCAACGGCGATGGAAACAGTACTGAACTGAAATCGGTCAAAGCATATATCAACTGCCATATTCCCAGTAACAACAGCAATGAAATAGTTATATTTTTTATGGAAAGTAGTTTTTTCACTTTCTATCAACTCTCTCTATCAGAAATCATTTTTTACAAAATCAGCATATGACGGTGGATTTTCGGACAAACCATATGCCTTTACTTTTTCGGTCAGAATATTATAATTTTCCTCTGTTATATCAAGATCATCATAGGAAATCCACTGCAAAGACAGCTCCAGCACTTCTTTTTCCTGACTAAGATATTTTTCAGCAGTTTCCAAAGCCTTTTCTTTTGTCAGATTCTGTCCTGCCTGTCTGTAGCTTTCTGTAAAAATCTTTGCATTTTCGGGATTTTTTTCAATGAATTTATCGGTAAGCACAAGTCCACAGCACAATGAATCTTCCCATAATTCCGCAGACTCAAACATAACTTTTCCGGCATTGAGTGATACAGCCTTTGCACCAAACGGCTCTGCCACGCAATAACCGTCAATCTGTCCGCCGGCAAGTACAGACGGCATTTCTGTCGGTGCAAGTTCGGTAACGTTTATATCGTCGATTGTCAGACCAGCCGTTGCAAGAGCATCATTTAAAAGAATGTTATGTGATGACTGTCTGTGCGGAATAGCGATTGTTTTTCCTTTGAGGTCTTCAGCGGAATTAATGTCATCTGATGTAATAATGACATTTCCGTCCTTGTGACCGAGTGCAACTGCCTTTAAGCCTATGCCCTGCTCCTTTGATTTCATGGCAAGTTCAATCAGTACCGAAGCACCGTCAACACGTCCCGAATTTAAAGCGTCCATCAGTTCATTCCATGAGCCGTATTTTACAAGCTCAACCTGCAATCCTGTTTTTTCTGCCAGTTCGTCTGCCGTTTCGAGTACGGCAAGCGAATGTGTAATAGGCAGATAAGCGATTTTTATTGTGTTGGAATCAGATTTTTTACCGCAGGCTGTCAGCGAAAATGCAAGTATGCCTGCTGTAAGACCTGAAATTATTTTTTTCATATCTATCAACTCTCTTTTTCATATGAGAATTAGTCCCAGCCAAGAGCTTTTCTTTTGGCTTTTATATCCTCAACTATTTTATTGCCAAGTGCTGTAGGGTCTGTATCAACGTGCATTACAGAACCGAGCAGTTCTCTTGTGCCGTCTTTCAGGAACTCAATTACATTCTGTGAGCCGTAAATCTGCGCTTCTACACAATGATATGAATTTATTCCCATAAGTCTGAAACCTAATGCGGCATCTATGCCCTTTTCGTTGCCCCATTCCGGAGAAGTGAAAGCAAACGGCATTTCATAGAGATTTTTTCCGAGAACATTCGCAATTCCTGCAAATATTCCCGACGAACGTGTATTATCAATACATTCCCCGACGTGCCATACAGGCGGTAAATCAGGAGTTAAAAATTCCTTGAGACTTTCGCCAGTCTTATCAAGTGCGGAAGTATTACAGTAACCGAGTTTCATAAGCGGAAATGACGCACAGCCGTTTGAAAGAATAAGTACATTGTTTTTCAGAAGTACATCTGCAACATCAACAATAGCCTTTTCGTACAGCACTTTAGGATTGTTACAGCCTACCATGTTTACAATACCAAGAATCTTTCCTGATTTCAGTGCATCGGCAAGTGGTTTCATGCTTCCGAAACGTTTATGTACATACTCAACGGAAAATCCTACTTCTGCTTCTACCTCATAAGGTGGAATATATACAGGTATTCCCTTTCGCTGTTCAAAACTTTCAATGGCACGTGTTACTATTTTTTCGGCAAGTACTTTTGTTTCCGCAATATTGGAATGGTGATGGTCGTATTCATAACGTTCAGCACCAGGAAGTCTTGCGGAATCGCTGGTTGTGACAACTGTTGTCTTAAAGCACTTTGCAACTTCCATTATAGACGGGAAAACGTCCTGAACGTCCGCAACCCATAAATCCAGCGCACCAGTACCAAGCACCAGCTCCGCAGAAACTGCATTTGACAGCGGAATAACTCCGCCATAACGGTACATTGCCGCAAGCCCTGAACAGCAGATGCCATAAAAACGTATACCCTTTGCGCCTTTTGACTTTGCAAGCTCAATGAATTTTTCTTCATGACCTGTTTTTACAATCTGACTTACAAGTGTGGGCAGATGTCCGTGAACAGCTATATTGACATAACCTTTTTTCAGTGCGCCGATATTTACTTTTGATGTTACTCTGTCGCCAACTCCGAATAAACTGTCTGTAGCGATATTTGCACCGACAACTCCTGAAAATGTAAAGGCAAGTCCACATCTTAAAAACTGTTGCATGATACTTTTCCAGTCGCCGTCAATCGCACAGCCCGTTTTGTGATATGCCTCAAATACTTCATGATATGCACTTATCGGCAGAATATCAAGATTTTTCCACGTTTCCTGACGTTCAGGAGGCGCACACGCTTTGATAGTTTTATATTCGTCGAGTTCGGTGCGTGACATATCCGCAAGAAGTGCATCTGCCAAATCAACGGCAATTTTCTTTGTAGTGCGGTGCTTTGTAGGAATACCGAAACTTTCGGCAGTTGCACGGATTTTCTGTTCTCCCATAATCGGAATGTCAAGTTTACCCTCAGCCGCCCATTTGAGCGACAGAATAATTTCCCTTGCGTGCATACCATGCTGTGCCACACCCGCCGCTGCTGCTCTGAGAAGATTTCTTGCAACGACTAAATCAGCATCCGCACCACATACGCCACGTGGAGATTTTGCAGTAATTTTACAAGGTCCCATATTGCATATCTTACAGCAGACTCCTGCAAGACCGAAGTTACACTGCGGTTTCTGCTTGTCGAAACGGTCAAAAGCTGTATCAATTCCGAGCTGTTCAACACGCAGGAGCATCTCCCTGACAGCAGGGTCGGGGGTATTGTCAATAACGTCCTGTTTTGACGGAAAAGTCTTTTTATACTCCGCAACAGCGTTCATGTAGTCACGGATAAAAACATTCGGGTCGCTGTCAAGTTCTTCTTGATGGTCTGCTTTTGCAACGATTGTCGGTATACCGTGCTTATCGAATCCTATTAACGCACGGTGCGAATGAATGTGCGGTTTTTCGTCGCTGTATGAATGTCCGTGATTATGATTATGTTCACTCATGATATGTACTCCTTTTAAATATATGTTTCGGGTCAGTGATAAGTAACTTTGCTATCCATGCTACAAGTCCGAGAACAACGGCAGAAATCCCTAAAAATGTATTGTTAAGCATATCCTGTAAAGACGGTGTAAAAAATTCTGCACCTATTTCTACATATTCATAAACTGCATCTACAATCCACATCAAAGACGCACCCCAGTAGATAAAGCAAAGGTCTGAAATTTTCATGACATCATGCGGAGCTTTTCTGTACCATATAATCGTGCAGATTATCGCTGAAATAACTGTTATTAATAATGTCATATTATTTCACCTCACTTATTTTTTCCTGTTGTTTTTCAGTGATGACCGAAATAATCAGCATACCAATCCATGCTGTTGTTACTGTCAGTGCCATTCCCACGCCAATAGTTGATACTTCATTTAGCATAGCAGTGAATGATTCCGAACTTTCTGCCGCTGTCAGAAACGGAAAAAACGGTTTTATCTCGCCATGCCATACGTGTTCAAACGCAAGCAGGAATGAACCTCCCCATAACAGCTTTGAAAGCCATTTCAGTTTTCTTGAAAAACGCACATTTTCAGGTGTAATTTTTTCGGATTTATTTTCCTTTGATTCTAAAATACTTGTTGCAACAGAAGTTACAATTGCTTCTGCCACTGGTACAACAAAACAAGCCATAATAATTCCTCCATATTCATATTACCTACTTAAACTATAGGTTATATATATTATAAACCGTTTTTTCAGATTTGTCAATAGGTTTTCTTATTTTTGGTAATTATATATATTATTTTACTGATTCAGATTAAAAATATAGTACAAATAAAAAATTCCTGCGATATAATCTGTATCACAGGAATTTTTTTATTAATAAATTATAAATTAATTAATCTTCATAGGCAGAAGGGTCATTTGCTCTCTCATTGTTTTCTTTATACGTCATTTTGTGACTCCCTCTAAGACTTTAATCTGTATATTCTAAGACCGTCGAACATACGTAGCATTGCAAGCATACATTTCATAGGCTCTGTATCTTTGTCCTGTTCTTCTTTGTTGAGACGTTTATAGTTTTTTTCTGCCATTTCGTCGGTAACTGTTCCCTGTTCTGCACTGAAACCCGGTATCAAATCCATATGCTGACGTTTGATTTCACGCTCTGCATTTTCGGGCAAACCGTACTCCCAGCCCATATTATAGTGTTCAGTAAGCCACCTTTTATGTTCAGCAATACCGATTTTTTTGAGTTCGTCGCCAGAAAAATCCTCAACCATTTCAAAATCAACCTGTCTGTCAGTATAAAAACAGTCTATCATATTCATATAACCTGCAAAAGCCTTAGCCTGATTTATATTTGAAAGTTTGTATTCAAGCGAAAGTTTGTTGAAAGATTCGGTTAATTTTTCTATTGTATCTTTATCACTGAAATTTTTCCATTCCTTACCGTTCCAGCGACCGTTAAGAACAACCGCAAAATTATAAAGACTAAGGAAATTACTGTTTGACAGATAATTTTTTGTGCCTTCGTGAACTTTTTTACTTTCAGAAAACTTGACCTCTAAATTTATGTCATTCAGGTTGACTATTTTTCTTATATCAGACAAGAAACAGGATATTCCATCGGAATCCTTGATGTACATTTTAGAATATGCCTTTAATTCAGGGGCTTTTTCTTTGTTTTCTTCTTTGAATTTACGTTTTAAGTATTCTTCATATTCGTCCTCAAAACGCTTTATTTTTGCATATTCCTTTTCATCATAGATATAATCGGCTTCTATAGAATTGTCATGCAGTTCAAATCTACAGTCCATAGGGTGTAGCTCAAGTTTGGAGTTTCTGCCATAAGCGATTCTGTCCCAGCACTGAAGTTCGTCACAAAGCATAAGCATATATGCAAGCGGGTGCAGATTCATGTTAAATGGTTTATTGTCATCACTCTTATATCTGGCAATGTTGAATTTATACAGACTGTTGTGCATAAGAACAGCCGTCAGCGCATCAAGGTGTTCATTTTTCACTTCAAAGTCAGTTCTGTCGAACAGCATTTTAAACAGGGCAACCGCACTGAAATATGCGTGGTCTATATAATTTTCAAATTCATTTGGCTCTGTAGGCTTTTTGGACAAACATGAAAGCATTTCATTTTCATCTAAAGAATATACCTTGCCAAGTTTTTCAATCAAAATATACGCAAAAAGTTCATTAATTGTTTTGAAATGTCTGGCGGGATATATTGCTCTTATTTTATCGGAAACAGCATCGCTGATACTTATAAAATCAGTTAGTCTGCGATAGGAGATATGTGGGCAATATTCACGCTTCATATTCTGTACTTCAAAATACGAACAGACTTCCTCAAAAGGCAGTTCAAAAAGGTATCCTATGTCATGGAACAGTGAAGCAAGTCCCCAGTATTCCAGATAGTGACAGGCAGATTTTTCAGCGGAAAGTCCATAATATTCGGAATAAACTTTGCGGAAGGCTGAACTGTTGTAATAGAACGCAAGACCAAGTGCAAATACATAAACGGAATGTGAATAATGGTCACGGTGTTTCATTAAAAGACCACTGGCGTTAGCCTCAAATTCCGAAAGCAGTTCAATAACTCTGCGGACATCGCCGTAATTTCCGATGAACATCTCAAGATAACAGAAATAAACGTCAAAAGCGTCCTTTTTCTTTCCCGATTTCAAAAAACGTTCAAGAGCATTTTCAAGGCAAAGTTTCTCTATATCCATTTGCATATTATATGGAATCTGCGATTCTTTTATTGAAGCTCCGCAGAATCTGTTTTCTTCTTCTTCGGTTTTGGTTTTTTCCTCACTGAAACGCATATTCTCACAGCACTCACGTATAAATTTCAGTACAGAGCCTTCAAGGGAAGTTTCTGGATAATTTATACTTTTTATTTTATTCTTGATTGTTGTATAACTCATAATTTTCTTCTGAAATTAAAAAGATATTAAAACTATTGTAACATTAAATGGTCGGTTTGTCAAGTATTTTTATTCATTTACATATGGTTTACGGGCATTATCAGGTATAATCAAGAATAAATGTCTTTCTTTTGCAGTCTTTGTTTTCCTCGGGCAAACGGTCATGACAACAGACATTTTTATATAACTGATTTACTTAAAAATCAGGAAATTTTTTCCAATGGAATGTTTTTCTTAACGAAAAACTCTTGACAATCCTTTAACTATATGCTATACTATATTTCAGATGATAAATCAATATATTCATTACAGCATGCTTATTATAAAGAAAAAAGCTGTTATTTTTGACAAAAAATTCTGTCGAAAATGCTGTTTTGATATATATATCGATAAAGTAAAATAAGTTGTTAAATAAAGAATTATGAAAGAGATTATAGAAATCATAAAAAATATTCAGATTAAATCAGTATTGAATGGGATTTGAAGTAGGAGGTTATTATGCAGGCAGAAATAAAAAGTAAAGAACATATGCTATCAGAAGATGAGGTTACAAGGGATTTTCTGAAATCGCTGAAAGAAAATGACAATCCGAAACCTACAAGACCGGGCAGTGGCGAAAAGATTGGTGTAACAAATTATCCGATTCTGGAGTTTGATAATGAAGCACTGGAGTTATTACATGAAGGTGTAGTTAATACTCTTAAATATAGCAAAGTGAAACCGGCTGGCGGAAAGGGTTATGAAATTATAAAGAGAGCATTTGATATTGTTGCTTCTGCTTGTGCATTGGCAGTTCTTGCAGTTCCAATTGGTATCGTTGCACTTATTATCTATATTGACGACAAGGGCAATCCATTTTTCTCACAAGTCCGTCTTACAAAAAATGGAAAGCCGTTTAAAATGTACAAACTCCGTACTATGTGTATGGACGCAGAAAAGCGATTTGCAGAGGTACAGAAAGAAAACCAGTCAGACGGTCTTGCTTTCAAAAGCGATAAAGACCCTCGCATTACTCGAATAGGCGGTGTTCTTCGTAAACTTTCAATCGACGAACTTCCTCAGTTTTATAATACGTTAAAAGGTGATATGAGTATAATCGGACCACGTCCGCCTCTCCCACGTGAAGTTGTACTGTATACACCTGAACAGATGGACAGACTTCTTGTTAAAGGCGGTTTATCGTGCATTTGTCAAACCGAAGGTCGCAGTGATATGGAATTCGACAAGTGGGTTGAAGGTGATGTTAAATACATAAAAAACCGCAGTATCGGTCTTGATTTGAAACTTATGTTTAAAACGGTTATTGCAGTAATATTAAAAAAAGGGGCGAAGTGAAAACACTTAGTCTTTTTGGTATAAAAAATGCTCTTGAACGAGCATTTTTTGTTATATTATAACTCTGAAATCAAAAATTCTTCTAAACTTTTTGTACCGCCTGTTGATGTATAAGAATAATATGAAAGTATAGCTGATGCGTCACCTGCATCTACAACACCATTTCCATCAATATCACCGAATTTTCCTGATACAGTCTGCGGATATGCACTTGCATCTGTGATATTTAAAAACTTATCAAGTTCTTCTGTACCGCCTGTTGACAAATAAGCATAATAAGAAAGCATCAATGATGCATCATTTGCATCTACTATGTCATTTCCGTCAATATCACCTAATTTTTTTGCAGGTTCTGTTGTTGTGGTAGTAGTTGTTTCTTCTGTTGTAGTAGTAGTTTCCTCTGTTGTGGTAGTAGTTGTTTCTTCTGTTGTAGTAGTAGTTTCCTCTGTTGTTGTAGTGGTTGTTTCTTCTGTTGTAGTAGTAGTTTCCTCTGTTGTAGTGGTTGTTTCCTCTGTTGTAGTAGTAGTTTCCTCTGTGGTTGTAGTAGTTGTTTCTTCTGTTGTAACAGATGTTGTTGTTATTCCGTTACCCATAATCGCAATCACACCGTCCACACCTGAATCAACATTTGCAACAGCCGGACATGATTCAACAATACCATAAATAACGTTTCCGTTAATGTCAAGAATATCAGTTGCAGGATTAAACGAATTTGTTATACCATTATTTATACCTCTTGTAAAAGTATAAGCCTGCATAATCTGACCATATACATCATTGGACTTACTGGTAAATACACCTTTGTAACCGTCAGCAGATTTATAATAAATATCAAAGGGATAAACGTCACCCGAATATGCATCATCTGGAAGTGTAAAAGTCAATGTCCAGAGAACACCATCACGACCGCTGTCTGAAGTACCCATACTTTCCAAGATTACACCTTTCATTCCTGAAACAGAAACATTTGGCTCATCTTTAATTGTGCGGACAGAAAAAGAATCCGCAGCACTGCCAAGCTTGACATCGGGATTTCCTGAGCCGTCTCTTGTAATTGTCAGGCGTGAATCATAATAAATACGGAGACCTGTATAGCAATACTGCGAATCTGCACCGCTTACTACTACACTTACACTCTGTGTCGGGTTCTGTCTTGCTTCATCAATGCTTATCAGCTTGCTTTCAACATAAAGATGTGGTCTTATTTCGGACTGGTCAACCAATTCCTGTTTGTAGCCACCCAGTTCTCCTGTAAGTTCAGCTGCCGAAGATACAATCAGGTTATCACCAGCAATATAAGGAACTGTAAAAGATGCCATAGCAAGTGTAAAAGCAAGTATACTGCTTAAAACTTTTTTCATAAATATTTCCTCTTTTCTTAAAAAATAAGCTTACATAATATTATACCATAAAATTTTATTGAATGTCAATATTATTTCCTACAGAATATATCAACTTTTTTGTGAATATTTCACAAATCAGCTTGACATAAGTGCATCTGAAACTGCTGTAAGCTGTTCCATTGTAAGAGCTTCAATGCGTATGGATTCAGAAATATCAAGTGATTTCAGAACATCATAAACAATATTTTTATCAATTCCCATAACAGACGACAGCGAATTTGCAAGAGTTTTTCTGCGCTGTGAAAATCCTGCTTTCACCATTTTAAAGAAAAATTTTTCCTGATTCTCATTCAATAACGACTTTTTATTCAGGTCAATTTTTATCACTGCTGAATCAACATTAGGAGACGGCATAAAACTGCCACGGGAAACACCAAAAAGCTGTGTGACAGTACCATAATAGTTGACTCCGACAGTAATTGCACCTGATTCACGTGTACCCACTTCCGCACAAAGTCTTTGTGCAGCTTCTTTCTGCACCATAACTGTAATTGATTCAACAGGCAGTCTGCTTTCAAGGAGCATCATAATTATCGGCGACGTGATATAATAGGGCAGATTTGCACATACAGCAACTTTCAATCCCGAAAAATCATCGCTTATAATTTTTTGCAGGTCAGCTTTCATTACATCTTCATTATAGATTTTTATATTATCAAAATCTGCAAGTGTTTCAGCAAGAACAGGCATAAGACGACTGTCAATTTCAACGGCTGAAACCTTGTCGGCTCTCAAGGCAAGTTCTTTTGTGAGAACGCCTATTCCTGTTCCGATTTCAAGTATTCCATAGCCTGATTTAGCATTGCCATTTTCAGCTATTTTCGGACATATATCAGGATTTATTATAAAATTCTGTCCTAAACCTTTGGAAAAATTAAACCCATGTCGGCTTAATATATCTTTAACTGTATTAATATTAGTCAGATTCATTTGCTTTTCTCCGATACAATTTTATTTATAACAGCCTCCGCACATTTCATGCCGTCAACTGCTGCTGAAACAATACCGCCTGCATAGCCTGCACCCTCTCCGCACGGATAAAGTCCACCGACTGAAACAGATTCAAGTGATTCTGTGCGGTTTATACGTACAGGTGAACTGCTCCTGCTTTCGATTCCAGTAAGCACTGCGTCAGCACTGTCAAATCCGCTTATTTTTTTGCCCATTTCCTTAATGCCGATTTTCAGCGATTCACATACATAGTCGGGCAGATATTCTTCAGGATTTGCAAATTTTGTGTGTGGCTGATATGACGGTTTTACCTTGCCGAATTTTTCAGAAGTTTTTCCCTCTATGAAATCCCCGAAAAGTGCAACAGGTGCGGAATAATCTGAACCACCTGAAACAAATGCCTTTTCCTCAAGTTCACGCTGAAAATACATTCCAGCCAATGGGTGACTGTTTCCGTAGTCTGATGTATTTATATTGACTAAAAGTGCGGAGTTGGAGTTTTCGGCATCTCTTGCAAAACAGCTCATACCATTGACAGCAAGTCGCCCCTCCTCCGATGACGCAGGCACAACATATCCGCCCGGACACATACAGAATGTGTATAGTGTGCGACCGTTCGGGAGATGTGCTGCCAGTTTGTAATCGGCTGATTTAAGTGCAGGATTTCCTGCAAATTTTCCATACATTGCTTTGTCAATATCTTTTCGGAGATGCTCAATTCTTACGCCTACAGCAAAGCTTTTCTGCGATAAATCAACATTTTCAGCATACAGCATTTCAAACACATCTCTTGCACTATGCCCCGTAGCAAGAATGACATTATCTGTTTCAATGCGGTTGATTCTTTCTTCGTCTGTATATGTTATTGCTGAAATACAGCCGTCTGCTGTTTCATATCCAATAAATTTAGCACCGAATCTTATTTCACCGCCAAATGAAATAACGTGATTGCGCAGATTTCTGACAGTCTCACGAAGTTTGTCTGTACCGATATGTGGCTTTGCAAGGTACTTTATTTCATCAGGCGCACCAAATTCAACAAGCTTTTCAAGAATCCAGCCGATTCGCTTGTCCTTTATACCTGTTGTAAGCTTGCCGTCCGAAAAAGTACCTGCTCCACCCTCACCGAACTGAATATTACATTCCGTATCAAGTTTACCGCCGTTTCTGAACGTCTCAACAGCTTTTACACGTCTGTCAACGTCCATGCCTCTTTCAAGCACAATCGGATTTGCCCCCGACATTGCAAGTACAAGAGATGCGAACATTCCCGCAGGTCCGAAGCCGACTACAACAGGACGTTTTTCAGCGTGGACTTTCTGTACCGTATATTGAAAATACTCAATTGGAACGGCGTTTTTTATGTAATTTTCGCTCTTTGCTGATATATCAACCGAAATTATAAAGTGAACATCACTTTTTTTTCTTGCATCAACAGATTTCTTTACAAGTCTGACTGACTTTATATTTTTTTCGGGTATGCTGAATTTATCTGAACAGAATTTTTTCAGCTTACCGAAATCAAAATCAAGCGGAACTTTTATATTGTTAATCCTTATCATCACTTGCCGCCTTTCTGCCGACTAAAATTCCAGATGACCATGCCCACTGAAGATTATAGCCACCACAATCCCCCACAACATCAAGAACTTCACCGCAAAAATACATTCCCTTATGCTTTTTTGCCCGTAGATTCTTGTCTACTTGTGATGCAGTAATTCCGCCCATTGTCGCCTGAGCATTCTGCCACGGTGAACAGCCCTCAACTTCAAATTCAAGTGCCTTTATCTTTTTACATATTGCAGAAATATCATTAGCTGTCAATGATGAAATTTTATCTGTAAGAGGACGATTTACAGCGTTTTTTGTGATATACAAAGCAAGATTTTTTGTAAATGCTCCTGTAAGAAAATCTTCTAATGTATATTCTGCCCTGCTTTTCCTGATACTGTAAATATATTCCTCAAGATTCGTCAACGGAATATCGGGCATCAAATCAATCACAAGACTTAATTTCCCCTCATATTTCTGAAAAAGATATGCAAGATTAAACACACATATTCCTGAAATATTGTTGTCATTGAATTGCAGTTCACCTTTTTCGGTACGCAGGATTTTTCCGTCTGAAACTGCCGACACCTCACCTTTTACACGCACACCCTTTAAGCCTTTCAGCTTATTTGGATTCACTTTTAACGGTGCAACAGCAGGGCATATTTTAGATGTAATATATCCCATATTTTTCAGCAGACGAATAATTTTTCCGTCCGTACCAAATGACGGTGCAGAATATCCACCCGAAGCTATGATAAGTCGCTGACAGCTTATTTCACCGTCCTTATGTTTCAACTTGAAACCGTCCTTTAATAATATACCAGATACAATATCAGTTATTTCACAGTTGCACATTTCAATAACACCAAACTCCTGCATTTTCAGTCGCAGTGCATTAAGAACTGTTGTTGCATTATTGCTTCGGGGATAAATACCGCCCTCTCTCCCCTCACTGCCGTTAATACAGAGTACGCCTAATGTATCAGTAAAAAACTCCTTATAATCTGGCATCTCCTGTATAATTTCCATAGCATTTACAGAGCCGTGATAATTATACGCAGAAATATTCATGTTGCTTAGATTGCACTTGCCGTTGCCTGTTGCTATTATTTTTTTGCCGACTCTTGCAAGTTTTTCTATTACAACAACACTTTTTTGTGGATTTGTCATTTTTGCAGAGATAGCTGCTGTAAGTCCTGATGCTCCACCACCTATAATTGCTATATCATATTTCATTTTTCCACCTCTGCCGTATTGTCTATATGTACATCAAGCTGACTGAACGGAATTTCAATATTATTTCTGTCAAAAATCTGCTTTATTTCTTCATTCAAAGTGTAGCGCACTTCATTATAGTTGCCGTTATACACCCATACAAGCACATCTATTGCAATTGAACTGCTTTTGTGTTCTGACATTCTTATTACTGGAGCAGGTTCGGACAGAATGAACTTATTTTCCGAAACAACAGAAATAATAAGCTGACGTGCCTTTTTGTAGTTTGCAGAGTAACTTATTTCATAGTTAAGATTAATACGTCTTGTCGGCGTTTCCGTATAGTTGATGATTTTTGCGTCTGATACTTTGCCGTTAGGAATAAGCACGGATTTTCCGTCAGAAGTCTGCATTTTTGTATAGAGAACTCCTATTGATTCAACTATACCTGTTGTTCCGTCAAGTTCAACAGTATCACCTGAAGCAAAAGGTTTTGAGAAAAGTATTATAAATCCTCCGCAAAGATTTGAAAGACAGTTCTGCAATGCAAGGCTGACTGCAAGACCTGCCGCACCAAGAACAGTGATAATTGATGACATGGGTACATTGAGTACAGACAATGACATGATAATCACAAGAACATACAATACCACTCTTATAAAAGAAACAAGAAATGTTCTTGCGGAATCCTCAACATTTGAACGTTTCATTGCTTTTGAAATAATCTTTGAGATGAGACGTGACAGCAATATCCCTACAATAAGAACTATGACTGCAATAATAATAAGCGGTAATATACCAAGAAAATAGTTTGTAATATCAGTAAAAAAGCCTGATGCTTTGTCAACCTGTTCCTGAATTGTATCGACAACAGGCGGTAAAGTGGTTGTTGTTTCTTCCAAATAAATCATCTCCCTTAAAAGTATTATATCAAAAAATATTGTTTTCGTCAATTAGTAATATTAATTAAAAGAATAAAATTAATCAAATCTCTTGATTTTTGCATAATGATATGATAAAATAGTATTAGTGATGTCCCAATAGCTCAGTTGGATAGAGCGACTGCCTCCTAAGCAGTAGGTCGGAGGTTCAATTCCTCTTTGGGACGCTATCATAAAAATAGTGGAGGTATTACCATGTCAAAAAATTTTATCGTTGAAACTTCAGCACGTCACATTCATGTAACTCAGGAGCATCTTGAAATCCTTTTCGGAAAAGGTCACGAACTTACAAAGAAAAAAGACCTTTCACAGCCTGGACAGTTTGCTTGTGAAGAACGTGTAACAATTGTCGGTCCAAAGAAAGAACTCGCAGGCGTTTCAATTCTCGGTCCTGTACGTCCCGAAACTCAGGTTGAACTTTCTGCAACTGATGCACGTTCAATTGGTATTTCTGCACCTGTAAGAGAATCAGGCGATGTTGCCGGTTCAGGTGCTTGCAAGATTGTCGGACCAGCTGGCGAAATTGAAATTTCAGAGGGCGTAATTGTGGCAAAACGTCACATTCATCTCACTCCTGCTGATGCAGAGGAACTTGGTGTAGTTGATAAGCAGGTTGTATGGGTAAAGGTTGAAACTCCAGAAAGAAGTGCAGTTCTCGGTGACGTTGTATGCCGTGTATCTGATAAATATGCACGTGCTATGCACATTGATACAGATGAATCAAATGCTATAGGCGCACCACGTGAGCTTTATGGTGAAATCATAGAAATCAAGTAAAATATGCTTTACATAGGCTGTCATCTTTCATATTCAAACGGCTATGAGGCTATGGGAAAACAGGCTCTTGAAATAGGTGCAAATACTTTTGCTTTCTTTACAAGAAATCCACGTGGAGCTTCTGCAAAAAAAATCAACAGCAATGATGTAAAAAAGCTGACTGACATAATGACCGAAAACAAATTCGGAAAACTTGTCGTTCACGCTCCCTACACAATGAATCTCTGTTCAGATAATTCTGAAACAAGACGTTTTTCAAGAAAAATCATGGCTGACGACCTTATGCGTATGGAAGCAATTCCTGGTAATTATTATAATTTTCACCCCGGCTGTCATATGAAACAAGGCGCAGACAAAGGGATTGAGTTTATTTCAGGTCAGCTGAATGACATCATTTCCCCTCAACAAAAAACAATCGTTCTGCTTGAAACAATGGCAGGAAAAGGCTCTGAAATGGGCAAAACATTCAATGAACTTCATGCAATTATCGACCGTACAGAATACAGTGATAAAGTCGGAGTGTGCCTTGATACCTGTCATATATGGGACGGCGGATATGATATTGTAAATAATTTTGATGGAGTTCTGGAGGAGTTCGACAGCATTATCGGGTTGAACCGTCTCAAAGCCGTTCACCTGAATGACAGTCTTAATCCTCTTGGCTCACACAAAGACAGGCACGCAAAAATCGGAAAAGGATATATCGGCATAAATGCACTGATTAATATAATAAATCACCCTGCAATAAAAAATTTGCCGATAATTCTTGAAACTCCTAACGACCTTGACGGATATAAAAGAGAAATACAGATTCTGCGTGAAAATTACAACGGATAAAACAAAAGGGCTTCAGTTTCTGAAGTCCTTTTAGTCTGTCAAAAAAGTCCAGTAAACTATCTATATCCTATACAGTAATAAAAGCCCTTGAATATCAAGGACTTTTATTTGTAAGACAATCGTTGATGGTTTCAAAACCTTTTTTAAATTCTTCAGAAAGTGTTATAATAGATTTTATTAAGTGCATCATTTCTTCTTCATTTTCTAAATACAATTTTTCAATATATTCCTTATTTGTAATTTCTCGATACATTACATTTAACAAAGAACCCGCAACATATGATTTTTTTTCATAACATATATTCCGGCATCAATAAAGTTAGTATTATTATACATAATAATATGACAATAAAAACTATATTCTTTATATTTTCCTAAATTAATTTTGAAAAAATTCTCATTTTTGTAATATTGAAATTTGTAACCTGTTGCATTGAGTATTTCTTTTATTTTATCAAGACTAATTATATAATTAGAACTACATTTTGAATATTTTTTAGATAAATAGATATATCTTTCATCAAATCCGATAGTATTTATTATATCTATCGTTTGTTTGTTTAAAATTCCCATAATTATTCCTCTAAAAATATTATCTCAAAGGGCTTCAGATTCTGAATTCCTTTTTAAATCAGCATGAATAATGGAAAAAAACTGACTAAATATCGGCATCTTGTTTCCCATATCAGCAGAAAAATTGTCATTCCGAAAAGGCATAGACGAAAGAGAAATGTTTTGTCGGTGCTTTTCTTTATGTCGATTAATATTGAAAACAGTATTGTAAAATGGCTGAAAAACGATATAACATAGAAAACTTCTGATGAAAAAAAGAGATTATAATAGCTTGCCATAAATGTAGTATTTTCCCATGTATACGTAATTTTTTCAGCAAGATGATGTATAAATCCGCCGAAACCCTGACTGCTTAATTTCTCACACAATCTGTCAAAATCAGCGGATTTCTTTGCAGTTCCTATGAAACTTTTTGTATACAGAAAATCTTCACGGTTATAGCCTCCCCTGCCGTCTGCACTCATCATAATCCAATGTATAAACGGAAAACTTTTCTGTTTCAGCGTTTCATGACTTATATGCAGTATTTTCAGGGCGGATTCTGAAACAGCTTTGACTGAAATAATACAAGGGAATGTAACTGCCATAAAATCCTTGATTTTCAGACGGCTTGAAATCATATCCATTATTATTGCGATAAGCAGTACAAGTGAACTCCCTTTCATTTTATATGCAAGTCCTACAAATGCACTGCTTAATATAAGCAATGATATTTTCTGCATTTTTGTATATTTCAGGTAAAAATACGCCGATGTCATTACTAAAGGCATAGCCATTGAATCCGTATAGAAAAAGCAACTGTATGTAACAAGCGGAGTGAAAAGTATTCCACGAACTGCACAGACAAATGCCCTTGACGGCTTATGAGCTATCTCCGCACATCTGCACATGAGAATATACGACAGATTCAGACTGATTATATTTACAGCTATCGGCAGAAAATTACTCATATTCCCTGTCAATGCAAATTCAATGCGGTATAGCAGATAAATCACCATAAAAAGCATATGGTTATTAGGGTAAATCTCAAAATAATCGGGCTGATAGTCAGGGAGATTTGTTGAAATATCAAGTCCGAGGATAAGATTTTTTGCTCCCGTGCATACATAAAGCAGGTCATTTCTTGGCACAAAATCGGAAAGTAGTGCTGATATTAACTGAACTGTAAAAAGAATTATGCTCATTAATGCTGTTATACGTCTGTATCTGCTGATGTCCATATCTATTGATTCAAGTTGATTCAGTTTCCATGCAATAAACAGGCTTATAGCTGTTCCAAGCGGGACAACAAGCCATGAAACCGGAATAGATTCTTTGTGACTAATTATACCGTACACCGCAAACAGAATACAGAGAGAAAAAACAGTCATCAGCGGATAATTAAGATATTTTACCAGATATTTCATTCAGATGCCCTCAATTCTTTCAAGCCAACAACTACATGACGTTGTGTGCCATCATCAGTACAAGTTATAATGGTAACTCTGTCATCACCAAAATCATCAAGAACCCATGTTTCGTTCGGCTCAACTATAAAATGCTCCGTAACAGTATATGTATAGCACTTCTTTTCTTTGTCATAAAGAGAAATTTCCATTCCAAGTTCAACATTTTTCAGATTATTGAAATACTCCTTGTAAATAGTACTGCTATGCCCTGCAATACAATAGTTGCCTGAACCTGTGTCGCCTGTTCCGATAAAATGCCCGACTGCTTTAGCTAAGGTTTTATTGTCTGTACCCTCCAAAACAGGGGCTTTGATTTTAAGAGCGTCAATTTCAACTACAACATTTTCTTTGAACATTATTTGTCGGTTGATTTCCCGATAGATTTTTCTGATACCGTAAAAGCCTATAACAGATGTACCGATTATTATAGCAATGAGCCCTGTTATAAACAGAGCCCATTGTTTTTTTGTACGCTTTTTGTCGGTATCAACAACAAGCTTACTTCTCATATTCATCACGACGGATTACACCAGAGATTTTTACAACGCAGAAGCCAAATCCTATAAGAATGAGCGAGAAAACAGCAAGCAGAATATTTTTCATTGAGTTGTTGCCTGTCTGCGGGAGGTTTACTTCTTCATTAGCTGAATTAGTACCTACACCCGTATCCGGATTGATAGTGTATGTATCAAGCACCTTTCCTTCCTCATCAGACAATGTAATCTCATACATACCGTCTACATTCTCAACAAGTTCAGCATTTGCAGCTGTAACATCTGTTGTATTCTTATAATCATTGATTGCCCACTGACAAAATTCATCGTCCGAAGCAACATGACCATTGTTTGCTGCTGTAGTTGTTGCTACTGTTGTAACTGGCTTTTCTGTAGTTGTTACAGTTGTTGTAGTTGTTGTGGTAGTTAATGCAGTTGTAGTTGTTGTTGTAGTTGATTCAGTTGTTGTCAAATCTGTTGTAGTTGTTATGGTTGTAGTTGGCTTTGTAGTAGTTGTTGTAGCTTTTGTGGTGGTTGTGGTTGGTTTTGTAGTAGTTGTAGCTTTCGTGGTGGTTGTAGTCGGCTTTGTAGTAGTTGTTGTAGTTTGAGTAGTTGTTGTTGCTGGCTTTGTTGCTATATCAACTTCAAATTCATCATTTTCAAGCACACTCTGATAAACATACTTCAATGAATCTTCTACAACATCAATTTTGACATCAACAGCATTTCCTTTAGCATCAATTGCCGATACTGTACCAATATCCAGAGTTTCATCGCCGTTAAAGAGTGATTTGGAATCGGACATATAGATATTCAGGTAATTTTTCTTAGCATTATATCGGTATTCTGAAATTTTTATGCTGTTTTCAGAGTTGAACTCAAAAGAAATATCAGCATCAACATCAGAATCAACTTTCAGGCTTAACTGTACAGCAGTAACTTCGCTTATATCTTCATAATTGGCAATCAACTGCACATTATTTAATTCGTCAATCTTAATATTGCTTAAAGCTTTTGCACTGACAGTATTAAGAGAAAGCATGATTCCGATTGACAATGTGGTAAATGCACCCATTAAAACCTTTTTTAACATAACTTACTCCTTTTCAGTTGTCTCGTTATTATCGCTCAATGTAATAGTAGGAAGTTTATCCTTAACAGGAACTTCTTCAAAGAGAGAATCACTGACCATACGCTGACCCTCATTTGTAAGAGCGTTATTTACTCTGTAAAGTTCAACACGAACAGTTTCAGGTAAATCCATACTTGCCATATCTTCTGGCTCAATCCAGTAAATCCATGTACCGTCTGAAACGTCTGTAATATTTTTTCCGTCGGGAACATCTGCCAGAATAATCTGCTGAGACTTAATGTTGTTATCAGCATCTAATCCACCGACGATATTTCCGTTTCCGTCGTAAAGGATAACTGCGTTGTAAGCAGGATTGCCCTTATAAGAACCTGTGAATACAAGTGAATTTTTCGCAATAACATTGTCTGCCTTGTCGCCATATTTGTAATCTTCGCCAAGAATACCAATCACCGCTGTTGCTTCTTCACCTGCTCTGCGGAAGTCAACGTTATCTCCGGTTACGCCGAGAACATCAAGTTCTGCAATTGAAACTGTCTTACCATTCTGATTAAGAAGTACAAGCTTGACTGCTGTTGCAGAATATGTGCTGATGTACTTGTCATCATCATTTGCAAAGTAAACTGTTTCACTGCCTTTGAAAGTACCGCTTGCTGTAAGAACCCATTCATCATCAGTCATTACATAAACTTCATAATCGCCGACAGATTCACCCTCACCGGCTGTATATTTCATTCCGGTTGCAGTAATAGTCTTGTTGAAGTCGATAACGATTTCAGCACTGTCACCAGTTACTTTCGGAGCGTAAACTGTAGCCAGCTCATTATCAACAGCAAGTTCTGCCGGATTGCTCTTTGTCTGTTCGCATGGCATCTCGTCTGTAGCTTCACTTACAATACTTTCAGCAGTAAGATTTGTTGTTGAAATGCTCCAGTAGGATTTGTCAAGACTGCCGTCATGCTCAATCTTAACCATCTTTGTTTCATATACTGCTGAACGGCAAAGGTACTTGTCAATAAGTGTAATCTTATAGAATACAGCACGGTTGTTGAGTGTTGTAACTGTATCTGTAAATTCAGAACCTGTTGCAAATCCAACGGGAACTTCTTCAACCTTTCCGCCTGATATTGTGCAACGGATTACTTCATAGCCGAGTATGTCATCTTCAGGAATATCAGCAGGTGTAAACTTGAGGTCAACTTTATTTGCTGATTTGCCGATTTTAACATCAACATCTTTTATTGCAGAAACTGCACTTTCATTACCTAAAACACTTCCTTTTCCGTTAAGCGCATAGATACGTGCATCATCATTTGCATAGAAGATAGCTCTTGTTTCCTTTTCAAACTGTGATGCGTATGAAATAGTAGTCTCATCAGGAGTTTTGCCCCAGCGTTCAAAGAACTCAAGAACATTCTTTTCTGCTGCCGCACAAGCAAGACGCATAAGTTTCTGGTCTGAATTTCCGTCAAGTGTGAGTGCTATATCGCCAGGTGCTGGTGCAGCCTTTGGATTTCTTGAATAAGTGTCAACTCTTGCATAGAACAGATTTTTCATCTGCTCATCATAATCGGAATAAGTCTTATAGTTCAGACCTTTGTCATATGCAAGATGCAACTGCCAGTACATACCAAGCTGTGTTGCAATGTTAGGACAATTTCCCTTTGTGCCTGAAGTTACTTTGCTGTAGATATTGTTATACTGGAAACGCATACCATCATTTGTATCTTTTGCCTGAGCAAGCTGAGCAAAATAGTTATTTGTAATTTCTGCTACAGCATAATCGCCCTGATTGATACAATGTCCGATTTCGTGAGCAATACCCCAGCCGAAATAATTTCCGCTGACATATTTTCCGTTCTCATCTGCAACTACAGAATTACAGTTTACCATACCTTTTGTTTCAGACCATTCAATACCAATGTGATTGTCTGATGCGTACATAAATGCACCTGAGAACATACGCTGATAACGTATATTGAGATGTCCCTTAGGAACCTGATTTATTTCATCTGGTGCGGACTCATTCAGACCCTTATGCTGATAGAACAGATACATCATATCTTCCATAGCTTTCATTGACTTAAGAACAGTTTCAGCACGTTCTTCGGCAGTGCCTTTTCCTGCTCCGGCAAGTATCTGTTGAGCCGGCAGAGAGAACATCATTGTATCAAGCATTATATCTGATGCGCCTAAAATACAGTTCTTGCTGTCATAATCGTAATCAATATACTTGTTGCCTGAACCTTTGTGAGTCTTGTTATGGAGTTCTTCCATTTTCGGAACATATTCATCAAGCTTGTTTATGTATTCAACAGTTCTTTCCTTGCGTTCATCTTCATCAGTTACCTTGTACAAATCAAGGAAAGGAACTTCCGAACCGCCAGTTACACGTACTGAATAATCTTCACTTGCATTGCTTGCACCCTGATACTGAATATACAAAGCTCCACCGGATTCAAAACCAGCAATTGTACTTTTAGATAATTTGAATGTATTTGCTCCGACTTTGAGATTAGCACCGTCCAGAGTAACTCCGCTTGATTCAGAGTGATATTGTGTAACGATAAGACGTAAGTCGGTGCTGTCACCTGTTTTCTTCTTGTCACTTCCGACATAGACTGTCACTTCTTCTCCTGTTCCGATAGAAACACCGAGTGGTTGCCATGCGTTAAGACCAGAGAATCCACGACCTGTATCTTTTGTAGTGATTTCCTTATGTATCTTTATAGGACTGCTGATTGATTCAGCATTCAGAATTTTTTCTGCTGTTTCAAGTTCACGGAGTAAAGCATCTGTATTAGGGTTGATTTCTCCAAATTCATCAGGAGTATTGACTTTCTGGCGCAGAAGTTCAATAGTTCTGTGAGTAACGTTGTCTTTCAGGACTGTATGCAGATTATCAACATACAAGTCCATGATTTCGTCCATAAGTTCATCATAATAATAGAAGTATGTTTCGGAAATAGTAACAGGAGATGTAAGATAACGTGCAAGACCAATCTGAATTTTGCTTGCTGTTATCGGACTTGAGAATTTGAGTATATAATAATATCTTCCCTCTGAATCGGTTTTTCTTACAGAAATATTAGCATAAGAATCAGTAATACGACCTGCTTCGTTTCCGTCCTTGTCCCACCATCTTAAATTTGTATAGTCAATACTTGCTGTTGTGAGTATGCCGATAGTATCCAGTGTATATTCCTGGTCAAAGGTATATATCAGACCATTATTGCCAAGATTGTTGAATCCGCCGTCGTCCCATGTAGCTTTTGAGTAATATGAAGCTGCATTGCCGTCAACAGCACCCCATGCAGTATTACTTGAATCTTCATCAAGTTTGCTGTCTATCATTTCACCGCCGTTTCTTGTAACAGAAACAATATGTGTTTTTCCCGGAGTTCCGTTTTCATCACGGTTAATCAGATTGTATTTCGGCATTTCAGCAGGATTAAGGTCTGTTGTTTTTGCTGAACTATGAATTGATTCAGGACTTTCACCAAGTTCATTAATACCTATAACATAAACTTCATATTCTGTAAGGTCTTCTAATCCTTCAATAGTATAGCTTGTTGCTGTAATACCTGAAATCTTAGTATATTCATCATCACTGCTTCTTACTTTATAGAAAACGTTGTATGACTGTGTATCGTCCATGTTGCTCCAGCTAACCTTGATACCCTTATAAAGTCCAGATGCTTTTACATTATCAGGCTTATCGGGACGTTTAGTTGGTTTCGGAGTAACATCAACAGCATCACAATAACCACTTTTCCATGTTCCGTTTATTGACTGTACACTTACACTATAAGTTGTGTAATTTTTAACATCATCTCCACCGAATGATGAAACAGTAAATGAATTTGATGTTGACATAAATGTTTCGGACTTGCCACCCTGTTCAACTTTTATTTCATATCCTGTTATGTTTGTGCAAGGCTGCCAGCTTAACTCAAACTTTTCACTTTCTGCCTTTGCTGTAAGATTTACAGGCATATCCATTTCAGGTTCGGGAATACGGCTTTCCATTCCGTTTACAAATTCAACTTTACTGATTTCAGCAAGATTATTGCTGTTCTGCATTGCAGTAATAGTCAATGTTACTTTTTTTACTGCAATCTGATTTCCAAGATGAAGTTTAATACTGCCGTGTTCGTCAATTTCTGCATAAATGTCACTTTCTTTAAGCAGATAGTGGACTTCGGATTTTACAGGAACAGAGACTGTATGTTCTTCACCGTCATCATCAGTATATGTAACATCAATATAAGCCTCATCTACAGGGTTATCAGTACCAGTCTCAAAAGTAACGCCGTCAATCAGAGATGCTTCACCATCTTTGAGCAGGTCAAATCCTATAGATATTGGATTCTCCTCTGAAATTTCACCGCTTTTTGCAGGAAACAGAACGATTTCATCATCACCGCTCAATACTTTTTCAACATCGCCCTCTATAATTGTACCGTCTAAAGATTCTACCCTAATAACCGCAGGTGAAATAAATTCCTCAACTGATGCAGTAGTATCTTTATCTTCATTATAAGATTTTGAGAAGAACGCCAAATCAAGCAGATTAGTTTCTTCGTCATTGTTAAGGTCGGTTGTAAAATCTGCTGATACAGTTTCGCCGTCAATAGCATCTATCAATATATTTTTATCTTCGTCATCAATTTTTCCGTCGCCATTGACATCACCAATCATAAGGAGACCCGGGTGAAGTTCTCCTACCTCATATGTATATCCTTTACAGAAACCGGCAGTAAGCTTTAAAGAATACATTTTCTGTGCTACAGTTATGGACTGACTGAAAACAGCAAATCCCGGAGCAGTTACAGTAAGAATGTATTCGCCATCAGCAAGGTCCTCAAAACTGAACTTGCCTTCATTCAGATTGTCAGCACTGATAACGCCGTCCTGAGAATAACCGTCATTATTGCTTAATTTCACAGTAAAGTCAATATTATTATTTATCGTCAAAGCTAATCCGATTGTAACATCAATTCTGCCTATAGCATCATATGATTGCTCATCGTCGCTTCCTTCCTGCAAATTATCAGCATTGATTTCTGTTATTTCAAGTGATTCCTCTGACAATACATTGATATTGTCATTGTTGTAAACAACAGATTCATTGTTATCCAGCGATTCACCAATATCACCAATATCAACAAAGGCAGCTCCCGCACTTACAGCCTGCGGAAAACTGTATACCATAGATAACGCCATTAAGAAAGCAATTTTTCTTTTAAAGCTATGTTTTCTCATAATATATCGTTCCTTTCTTAAAATTAATAGAGAACCATAGATTCTGACAAATCCTTGCCATGATATAATTATTATACAACATAATTTTTATTTTGTCAACCCTATTTTTATGTACAAAATACACTATTTTTCTGTTAACTCTGTTTTACGACCATAAAATAATTATTGCAAAAATAATTAAATAATGATATAATATTACAGAAAGGAGCGATTCTGATGAGGTTTAAAAAATTTTTAGCACTCACATCATGTCTGCTGATAATTCTGACAGGCTGTGGCGAAAAAACTGATAATTCAGATAAAGTACAGCGTGATGTTTTTGCAATGGATACATATATGAGCCTTACTGCATATGGTAATAATGCTGTAGATGCTCTTGATAAGTCAACAGAAAAAATAAATGAGCTTGAAGCACTTTTTGCTGTAAATTCAGAAGAAAGTGATGTATGGAAAATTAATAATTCAGACGGAAAGCCAGTGCAGGTATCGGACGATACAGCTGAAGTTATTGCATCTGCAATTGAATACGGCGATATTACAGGTACTCTTGATATAACAATATATCCGGTGCTGAAAGAATGGGGATTCACTACACAGGATTATAAAATTCCAGATGATGAAACACTTGCTGAACTTCTCAAAAATGTCGATTATTCTAATATTCAACTGAACGGAAATAATATTTCAGTTCCTGAAAACTATATGATTGATTTAGGAGCAGTTGCAAAGGGTTATACAGGTGATAAAGTTATCGCTGAAATGAGAAAAAACGGTGTTGAATCAGCAATAATAAGTCTCGGAGGAAATGTTCAGTCTCTTGGACTGAAGCCCGACAGTTCACAATGGAATGTATCGGTAGCAAATCCGTTTATGCCCGACACAAGTATGTGTATCATCTCCATAGACGAAAAAGCAGTCATAACTTCTGGAAACTACGAACGATATTTTACAGGCAATGACAGCAAAAATTACTGGCATATAATCGACAAGTCGGACGGCTATCCAGCTGACAACGGACTTGTCTCTGTTACGATAATAGGAAACAGCGGTATAATGTGCGACGCACTTTCAACGGCACTTTTTATTGCAGGTACTGAAAAGGCGCAGGAATACTGGAAGAAAAACGGTGGATTTGATATGATTCTTGTTACAGATGATGGCAGAATAATATGTACAGACGGAATCAAAGGCAATTTAAAAAATATGAGTGATATGCCTCTGGAGGTGATTTCCGTTGACTAAAAGCGTAAAAATATGTATTGCAGTAATCGTTCTTATATTTATTTCTGCACTTATTTTATCACTTGTACTTTTGCAGAAAAAAGACAATGAATATATATCGATAGTGCAGGATAACAAGGTTCTGTACACGCTGAATCTGAACACTACTGAAAATAAGACAATCAGAATAGAGGATAACAACGGCGGATATAATATTATAGAAATTTTGGACGGAAAAATCAGGATTTCATATGCCGACTGTCCCGACAAAACGTGTGTAAACATGGGATTTCTTTCAAGTAATATGCCGATAGTCTGCCTTCCGCATAAGCTGGTGATTAAATACAATGATGAATACTAAACGTCTTACAGAACTATCATTACTCACCGCAACTGCACTAATAGTTTTTATTATTGAGATGAGACTTCCGAATCTCTCTCCCATTGAGGGCGTAAAACTGGGACTTGCAAATATATTTACAGTCTATGCAGTCTATAAATTCAGCGGAAAAGAAGTTCTGCTTATGGTACTGACAAGAGTATTTCTGGGAGCAGTGTTCAGCAGTAATTTTTCAGCACTTATCTACAGTCTTTCAGGTGCTTTGCTATGCCTTGCCGGAATGATTCTGTTGAAAAAAATAATCTCACAAAAATATATCTGGCTATGCAGTATTTTCGGCGCAGTATTTCATAATACAGGACAGATTATAACCGCTGTTGTTATGATGCGCAGTTTTTCAGTAGTGGCTTATTATCCGATTCTGATAGTTTCAGGCTGTATCGCAGGAGCATTTACAGGTCTTGTTGCGGGATTTGTCCTGAAACGTCTTGAAAGAAAATAATTTAAATATTTTCTTGACATATGTAATAAAATGATGTATAATTATATAAAATATTACAGGAGATGAAGTGTATATGCGTTCAAAGGGTACTAAATCAATAACAGAAAACAGAAAAGCACGTCATGAATATTTTGTCCTTGAAACTTATGAGGCAGGAATTGAACTTGTCGGAACAGAGGTAAAGTCAATCCGTCTTGGTGCTGTAAATCTTAAAGATTCATGGTGTTCTATTGATAAAGGTGAAATTTTTATCAGAGGTATGCACATTTCACCATATGAAAAAGGAAATATTTTCAACCGTGACCCTATGCGTATCAGAAAACTGCTGATGCACAAAAGAGAAATAAACAAGCTTTTTGGTACTGTCAAGCAGGACGGACTTTCTCTTATTCCTTTAAGTCTTTATTTCAAGGATTCAAAAGTAAAAGTCCAGATTGGACTCTGCAAAGGTAAAAAATTATACGATAAGAGAGCAGATTCAGCTAAACGTGATGCAAAGCGTGAAATTGACAGAAATATCAAGTTGCGCAACCAGTGAGGAAAATATGTTTGAGAAATTGAAATTGACTATCGCATCTGCAATACTTCTATGTGGATTGACAGGCTGTTCACTTGTAAGGCAGGATATTATTGATAAGGAATATAATCTTGAAGTGCCGACACATATGGTTTTTTTAGGGGATTCTATTGCCGCAGGATATGGACTTGACGGCTATACCTCTGATGACAACTATAACTGCGACTCATATTCAAATCTGCTGGCAAATCAATATAAGCAGGAACTTGCAGAAATATGCGTCCCCGAAATGCAGAATTTTGCCGTTTCGGGAGCAACTTCTGATGATTTACTTGCACTTCTTGACAGCGGAAAAATTGACTCTGCACTTGAAAAAGCAGATGCTGTTGTCATATCAATAGGCGGAAATGATATGCTCCATGAAATGTACGGTCTTCTGGCTGATTTAGGAATGTCTGAAGAAAATCCGAAATTCGACTTTGATAATGTAAACATAATTTCTGCACTTTCAAAACTTATCACACTTGAAGATGATGTAAATGAGGCATTAGATAAATTTGAACTGAATATATGTGAAATTTCCGATAAAATCAATACAAAATCATCAGGTGAATTATACGTTCAGACACTTTACAATCCGCTTGAAAGTCTTACGCAGTTTCAGATACTTGTTGATTTTTCAAATGATAAAATTGACAGGTATAATCAGATTGTCAGGGAAAAGGCACAGAATTATAAAGTAATTGATGTAGAAGAAAAATTCAAGGGGAAAACAGACGAACTTACAAGAATAAAAAAAATGGACATTCACCCGAATTTAAAAGGACATAAGATTATTGCTGAAATTGTGGACGCTTCATTCCGTGAAACAGGTTTCACATATAAAACACAGGAATATAGCAAGCCGTATCTTCCACTTTTAACAATAATGCTGATTATCGGTGGAATTTGTGCAATGCTTGCTGTTGTGCTTATTGTTATCCCGAAACTTTTCAGCAAACATGAAAACAATGAAATAAAAACCCCTTGAAAAGATAGGCTCATAAAGAAGTTTTCGCCATAGCACTTATGATTTTCAGTCAAAAGTGCTATGGCATTTCTATTAACATTGTAAGAGCTTTGATATATAATTTAATATCCATTCAAAAAAGAAGAATCTAACAATTCAAAATTAAAAGATAAAAGAGAAGAAAGTTGTTCAAAACACCATATATGAAATGTGTTAATAAAGCTTTCAACAGTATTGAAAAAGTCCTGAAAACAATGGGAGTATTTGTTAGCAAGAGACGATAAACCGAAACTTTATAAAGAACTCAAAAAGTTCCTAAATGATAATTTTAAGACCTCTTAAATTGCTGTTTAAGAGGTCTTTAATGTATATTAAAATTGTGTTTGAGAGTGAATTAAAAGCTACAAAAAATGTGAGAAAGAGATTTATTTGATATTTGGAGTAATTTAGCAATATCAATGGCTATAGCAGTACTTTCTCCATTGTTAGTTTAAGTTGCTTCATTGTAAGGAAGTGAGTTAATAATATTTGTTTCAAGTTTCTGAATAGCAAGTGCGTCAAGACATGTTACACCATCACCTGTGTTATAGCAGTCAGCATTTATTTCTCCCTGTTTTGAAAGCACATATTTGTCTTTATTGCCGATTGCCTGAACAATTGCTGTAGCATCTGCAATATTTACTTCTCCGTCATCGTTTGCATCACCATAAACAGCATTGCTTTTCATTTCAAAATCTGAGAGAATCTTTACATTCTCCTCATAGCTGATTTCATTAAAGCTGAACTCCGAAATTCCGCCAAGACTTTCTACATATTTATTATAAGCATCATCGAAATCATCAATTCTATCTACGTATTTTACTACATATAACTGCACTGTCAGAATATCATAAATATCCTTACTTGTACCATTACCGTTGAAATCGCAGTTCTGTTCGATATTCTGCCATATTTCAGCAGAAAGTATACTTTCATCGGCAGTTTTTTCGCTGATAAGGTCACTGAAATAAATGTTGGAAGCAAAGTAGTCCGTGTAATCAATAACGCCGTCCATATTTACATCAGGAGCAGAACGCAGACCACTTTCAACATCACCGCAGTAAGAATCAAAGAATTCATACAAGTCGTCGGTGTTGAATTTCAGCCATGCGCTTTCGTTCGGTTTAAGACCAAGTTCACCTGCTGCCTGTTTCACGTATGAACTTACAATCATGCTATATGGTGTGGCATAATAATTTTCTCCATATGTTTCCATATAGTATTCTTCAGTGAAATATTCAGATTTCAGTTCAATATTCTCTACAATACAAAGCATTACATAGCTGATAAAATTATCATTGCTGGCAGTGATAGAGGAATAGGGAGATTTGAATTTTGAAACAACTGACGCATAAGTTTTAAAAGCATTATCACAGTAATTCCATTCGTCATCAGAAATATAGACATTCTCAACTTCTACAAAACTTACAGTCGGGGAAGCCATTACAGCTCTGCCTGCATTAAGATAAATATAGAAATCATAAGCATCACCTATATCAAGCTGACCATTTCCGTTTGCATCAAGGTCAATCATACCTTTTTGGTACATATCAGATACAACATCATATCCTGCACGAAGATACTCCATATTACGATATAATTCACTCATAAAGCGTTGTTTGGCATCTGATATGGAGGATTCGTCTGTCTCTGAAACATATTCCGAAACATAGTAATCATAGTCAAAAAGTTCAACTTTCAAATTGCGGTTTGCTATAAAATGTCTTACCCAGCTTGTCGTATCATTGTTATCAACTTCACCGTCGTTATTATAATCAGCAATAACTTTAATACGGCTGCTTATGTCGTCGGGGATATTAAATTTGAGGTCTGTAGAAGTTTCTCTGTTAAAGCAGTAACACTCAAGAAGATAACCATCAAGTGCATCAACAACTCCGTTGCCGTCAATATCGGTATCAAGTTCACCGCTGTCCATTCTGGCAAACATTGCTTGTTCGCCTGGCCAGTATCTTGATGTATCAATATTGTATTCAGCATGACCGATTATAGGTGTAGCTGAAGCCGCCAGCACTACTGCTGATGTAAAGAAAGATGTAAGTTTTTTCATATAAAGTCCTCCTTCTCTATCGGTATTTTCCGATATGGTTGTAGTTTGTGTACAAAAAACAGTATTTGTTTCTGTTGAATTTATCTGAAATGCTGTAGTTGTACTTAGTATGGTTTTGGTTGTTTCATGTAAAGATTCTGTTTTTGTTTCTTTGGATTTTGTCTGTGTTTCGGTTGAATTTGCTGAATAAACCGGATTCAATATTGTTGTGGAGATGACCATATTTTCTGATGTCACTATCTGTGTTGTAATTGTTGAAAGGAGAGGAATATTTGTAACATTTACTGAAGTTGTATTTGTTGCAGATAAATCAGTCTGCTGTGAATATTCTGTAGTAGTTATTGGAACATTATCATTTTCTGTAATAATATGACTTTTGTCATGGAAATCATTTATTGAATTTTTAATATCATTATTATGCCATATTCCGAAGCATACAAGAACAGCTGCACACATACCTGAAACTGCGAAAGAAGTTCTTTTTATGACTGCTGTCCTTTTTCGTTTTTTCTCAAGTATTTCATTCCCTTTTCTGAATACTCTTTCTGTAATATCATCATAATTCTTCATATGTAAATCCATCTCTTTCAAGTTCTGATTTCAGAGACTGTTTAGCCCTGTAAAGTAAATAAGTAATCTGTCGGTTTGTTTTATGCATGATTTTTGCCGTCTGTGAAGTATCAAATCCCTCAAAATATATCAGATAAAGTACTTGCCTGTAGTCAGTTTTGAGTTTTTGCATTGTTTTATGAAGCATAATTTTCTGTTCATTTTTTATATAATTATTCTCAATTTCTTCGTTATCAGCAAGACTATAGAACTCATCAACTGATGATGAAGTAAATTTTTTATTTTTTCTGATATAATCGATAGCCGTAAATCTTCCTATTGAATAAAGCCATGTTTTAAACGAACTTTTTCCTGAAAACTTTGGCTTATTGACATACAGCTTTATAAATACTTCTTCTGCAATTTCTTCTGCCGTACAGATATTATCGGTGAAACTTCCTACATATAGCACAAGTCCGTCTCTGTATTCACGGATTATATCAGCAAGAGCATTTTTGTCACCTTTAAGAAAACGGCGGTAGCTACTTGCACCGTTATCCATATTTCTGCTCCTTTCTGAAAATATATCTTCATTACTTAGTCGTATAAATTATAACATTGTTGC
>JAIDTI010000051.1 GCA_029060755.1 Ruminococcus sp.
CTGCATTCTGCTTTTTAATTCCTGCATTTCTTTTTCTACTTTTTCCTGTATTACTTTTTCCATTTCCATCACCATTTGTTATTATAGCATACTTTCGGATTTTTTACAACTGTAATACTAGAACTGAAATCTTGTTATGATTCAGCTTGTGAATATGGGAAAAGTGCTATTTTCAATTGTTGGTCGCCTGAAGATGTATAATATTAGTAAAATAAATCGGATTTCAGAAAGGACAATATATAAATGAATTTCATAAGACCAGCGTTGTCAACAGATGCTTCACGTATTGCAGAAATAATAATCACCAATTACCGTGTTAACTTTTATCAATTTTTTCACAATGAGCAGTTCTATTTCGGGGAACTGAATGTTGTGAATATGGCATTGGAATATGAGGAAGGTACAGAAGCACTTCGTAACACTTTCGTCTATGATGATGGTGTGATAAAAGGAATTATTCGCATTTCCGGCTATGAGATTGAAAAGCTGTTTGTAGAACCGCAGTTTCAAAGTCAGGGAATCGGTGCAAAACTGCTTGATTTTGCAATCAATGTTAAGAATGCGTACTGGCTTTGGGTACTTGAATACAATAAACGAGGAATTACATTCTATCAAAGACATGGATTTCATTTGACGGGTGAAAAAATAATTGAAGATGAATGGGTACCACTCTTGAAAATGTCAAAAGACCATAATGTACAACTCCGAATTATTCCTCATAATTCTCCTGAAAAATTAAAATTAGAAAAGATAAACGAGGAATCTTTTCCAATCAGCGAAAGAAATTCTATTGATGATTTGTATGCTTCCGGCAATGATGGTAACCTTGATATGATTGGCATATATGACGATTGTGAATTAGCAGGATTTTTTGCTGTACGAAAATTCAGCAAAATACGGTATATGGCTTATTTTGCTGTTTGCTCCGAAAAACGCTCTAAGGGAATTGGCAGTAAAGCATTGCATTTGCTTAAAGATTTTTATCCGGACTGCCAGATTGTCAACGAATTTGAAGCACCTGATGAAAGCAATGAAAATAATTCAATTCGTTTGCACCGCCGTGATTTCTATCTTAGAAACGGATTTTTTGAAACAGGCTGGTATAGTTTCTACGATGGAACTGAATTTGAAATTGCGTGTTCTGAATCTGAATTTGATATGCAAGAATTCAGAAAATTCATTGCATATCTTAATTCTATAGTTTCAGACCACATACCTCAGCCTTATCAAAAAAATGACAAAGTATAAGATTTAAAATTTCAATTTGTTAAACAGATAAATTCTGATTTATGCGAATAAACCAATAATTAAGATAAGCCCGAAAGCAGATAAAAACTACTTTCGGGCATTGCTTCTGTATACATATTCGTCTTATCCGGAAATTTTTTTATTTTTATTCAGAAAATTTAAGATTTATTCAAGATTTTATGGTATAATAAAAATGTAAAGATACATTTTCAGGAGGGATTTACATGAAAATTCTTATTGTAGAGGACGAAATTCAGCTTGCTGATGCCCTGTCCGAACTTCTCAAGCGCAATATGTATTCTGTTGATACGTTTTACAATGGCATAGACGGTCTTGACAATGCGCTTACAGGTGTTTATGACTGCATTATACTTGACATCATGTTACCGAAGATGAACGGTCTTGACGTTCTGAAAAATTTACGCAGAGAAAAAATAAGTACACCTGTTCTGCTTCTTACGGCAAGAAGTGAGATTGACGACAAAATAAACGGTCTTGACTGCGGTGCTGATGATTATCTTACAAAGCCATTTATTACTGGTGAACTGCTTGCAAGAGTACGTGCCTTGACAAGAAGAAAAGGCGAACTTGTAAACGAAAACTTACTTGAATACAACGGACTTGAACTTCACAAGAATACCTGCTCCATAAGCTGTAAAGGAAATGACATGAAACTTAGTCTTAAAGAATACTACATCATGGAGATGCTTATTGCAAATCACGGACAGATACTTCCAAAAGAGCGTATTATTGAGAAAATATGGGGCAGTGAGAGTGATGTTGAGTATAACAATATTGAAGTTTACATATCATTTCTGCGAAAGAAAATAATGTCTGTTTCTGCATCTGTTCAGATTAAGACAGCACGTGGAATAGGCTATTTTCTTGAATAGAGGTGAGCAGTATTGTTCAGAAAAGTACAGCTTAAATTTTTCGGGATTATAACATCAATTCTTATTGCAATTTTTATCGCACTTCTTATTGGAATAAATATTATAATGGATATTCTTATGGAACATCAGACAAAAGTTGCATTGGAGCAGGTTGCATCTGGTATTGAATACGACAGCGATACAAATACTTTTTCATTTACAAATATACATAAGAATGAACCGCCTAAACCTGATTTTCCTGAATACAGAACAGAAAAAACAACAACTTCCATACCTGTTTCCGATACCACAACAGAAACAGCTACAACTCCTCCGCCTGTTTCTGATACAATAACAGAAGTGATTACTGAAATCGAATCTTATACAGAATCAATTGCTATGGAAATTACTGAACCCGATACAGAACCACCTGTTACAGAAATTACTGAACCTGATACGGAGATTATTACTACAGAAACAGAACAAATTACAACAGAAGAATTTATTCAACCACCCACGAAACCTGAATGGAAACCCGATGAAAACTGGACTAAACCAAATGACTGGAGAGAACCACCGACAGATTGGAATAACTGGGAAAATCCATATCCCGATAACGACAGAAAACGTCCTAATCATGAAATATGGGGAGAGGGCGGATTTCTGCCGACTGCGTATACGCTTACTCCTGTTCTGGAGGGATATACAGTATTAACTGAAAAGCACAACCCTCCGCCTGATGACAGTTTCATCAAAAACAAGCCTGAAAATCATGTGCCGAAATCTTTTGATTCAATTGATTTTTTTGTGATAATGGCTGACGAAAACGGTGTTTATCTTGCATCACACAATAATGACGAACTTACAGAAGAAACTGCGCAGGAATACATAAATCAAATACTTGACAATAAAAACAATGCAGGTACGACAGGCAACTACAGCTTTTATACAAAAGAAAAAACAAATGGTACTGTTATAGTACTTTCTGACAGAACAGCTGAAATAAACATGATGCGCAAATTAAAACGTACAACATGGTTTGTCGGAATTATAAGTATAGTATTTCTTTCAGCAGGCGCATATTTTTTAAGCGGATTAATCGTGCGACCGCTTAAAGATACTTTTGAAAAACAGAAACAGTTTATTTCTGATGCAAGTCATGAACTGAAAACTCCGCTTACTGTAATATCTGCAAATGCTGATGTGTTAGCAGGAGAAATAGGCGATAACAAGTGGCTGAACTATATTCAGGACCAGACAGAAAGAATGAATGTGCTTGTAAATGATTTACTAAGTCTTACACGACTTGAAAATAAATCAAGCAATTTTATTCAGAAAGAATTTAATTTAAGCAGTGCAATAACAAATACTGCATTACCTTTTGAATGTCAGGCTTTTGAACTTAACAGAAACTTTGTTATCAATATCGACGAAAATATATTTGTTTTCGGAAGTGAACAGCATATAAAGCAAATGGCAGGAATTTTTATTGACAATGCTCTCAAATATTCCAAAGACGGCGGAACTGTACGTGTATCACTTACAAAAGAGGACGGAAAAGCAGTTTTGTCTGTTTATAATACTGGAATGGGTGTAAAAGAATCTGAAAAATACAAGATTTTTGAGCGATTCTACAGAAGTGATGAATCCCGAAACCGTTCAACAGGTGGTTACGGTTTAGGTCTTGCAATTGCAAAATCAATCATAGACAAGCACAAATTTAAGATAGATGTAGAAAATCATGAGGGAAAAAGCATCTGTTTTATTGTTACAATGTAAACAAAAAACCTGCTGTAAAAAGCAGGCTTTTGTTTTATTTCATTTTAAAAGTAACTTCCCAGTCGCCCGATTCATAGCCGTTTGAGTTACAGAACCAACCCATAAGCGAATAATTTTTAAGGTCGCTGTATTCAATATCAAACAATTTTTCGTCGTAACTCCCTTTTCTTTCATCGTCCCAAAATGAAATATCCGCAAATTCCTCGCTGATACGCTTGCCATTTTCGTCCACAAGATAAACATAACCATGATTATCAGTTTTAAGAAGATTCTCATAGTATGTCTGAATGTGAAGTTTGCCATTGATATAGCCAATACCCGTGACAGAAATACCGTCCATTATCTCCGTCAGCGGACTGCTCGGAGCAAGTATATCAGTTATGGACTTGTAATTCCATGAACCACCTCTGAAATTAACATTCTCAATTGTAGGCGGATTTTCTGGCAATTCTGAAAGGTCTATACCGTCAATAGCACCCTCAAATTCATGCTTGTTAAAAATAAGTTCTCTGACAGAGAATGTAACCTTGCCTTTCGGAATTTTTTCGCCGTTCATGGTCTTGATATTCACAACAAAATAAGCAGTTTTTGTATTTTCGTCAAACTCTGAAAAGCTGACATGACCCACGCTGTCGAATGGGCATTTTATATTATAGCTGTCGTAAAGGTCTGTAGTTTCGTCAATCATATCGCCTTGTATGGAAATATAAAAATGTGCTTCGTCTCCCTGAATATCGGCTGAAATAACTTCCATACGGATATTTTTGTCTTCACACGATTTCTGAACCGGCTTGAAAGTCTGTGCAATTGCGGGTGATGCCATATAAAGCAGGTTGTATGCTATATCTGAGCCGAAAGCAGTCATTGTGGGAAGCGGAACAGCAATGCAAAGTAAAGCAGCAGCGGCAATTGCAAAGCCTTTTACTCTCCTGTAACTGATTTTCACACAAGGTTTATGTGCGTCAGCCACATATTTTTCCTCAATCATACCGATTGCATCAATTAACTTGTCTGTTTTCATAAAAATTCCCCCTGTTTAAGATGTTTTTGCAGATTTTTTCGTACTCTGTAAAGTATTGATTTCACTTTTCCTTTGGTGAATCCAAAATTCTCGCTTATTTCCTCGATACTGTCGAAATACCAGTATCGGCAGACAAATACTTTTCTTTGAATTTCGGGTAATTCTCCGATAAATTCATTTATGGACTCCGCAAGCTGTTTTGTGAAAATTTCGTCCTCAATACTTTCCATACCTACTATTTTTGAAAGTTCGTTGTAAGATTCAACAAAATCTGTATGGCGTTTCTGTGTGGAATGACTGCGCAAAATATTAAGACAGATATTTCTTGTTATACCGCCCAGAAATGCTGACAGAATATCTGGCTTTTTAGGCGGAATACTTCTCCATGCCTCAAACCATGTCTGATTGACAGATTCTTCAATATCACGTGCATCACTTAAAATATTTCTTGCAACTGCATTGCAGTATGTGCCATATTTTGACTGTGATTCAAGTAAAGCCTGTTGATTTCTTGCAAAATACAATTCAATAATCTGTGAATCCTCCATATTTTCACCTCCTATAGTATAAGTAACTAAAAACAGACAAAGGTTTCACAAAAATACAAAAATAAAAAAGGACATATCAAACGATAAAAATCGAGTATTAAATTTCAGGATATTTATTGACTTTAATATTATTTGTGTGATATAATATTTAAAGAATTTTTTATAAGGAGTTGTTAATATTGGGAATTTTTGATGTTTTTGACAGAATATCATCAAATACGACAAATTCGTCGGGTAAAATAGAATATATAATAGTTGGTCTTGGCAATCCTGGTATGGAATACGACGGAACACGTCACAATGCAGGTTTTTTTACAATCGATAATCTTGCAAAGAATATTGGTGCAGATATAAACCGCCTGAAATTCAAGGGAAAAACAGCAGAAACTGTAATAGAGGGTAAACGCTGTCTTCTTCTTAAGCCGACAACATATATGAATAACAGTGGTGAATCAGTTGTGCAGGCTATGGAGTTCTATAAAATTGATGCTGAAAATATTATTGTGATTTATGATGATATATCTCTTGAACCTGGTAAATTAAGAATACGCAGAAAGGGAAGTCATGGCGGTCATAACGGCATAAGAAGTATTATTGATCTTACAGGTCGTGACGATTTTCCACGCATTAAAATAGGTGTCGGAAAAAAACCGCACCCCGATTATGATTTGGCTAAATGGGTACTTGGAAAATTTCGTAAAGAAGATGCAGAAAAATTGCAGTTATCAGCGGATAACGCTGTAGAGTGCATAAAATTAATGGTTTCGGGAAAAACAGATGAAGCAATGAACAGATTCAACAGCTAATAACAAAATATTTAACTGATAAGAGAGGTTTCAAATGGAGTTATTCAGTACAGTTTTCAGAGAACTTTCAGGATATAAAAGCATATGTGAATGTATTGATAAAAAAATTTCTCCTGTTTCAGTAACGGGTCTTTCACATATACACAGGGCTAATCTTATTTCAACACTTAGTGGAAAAAAAGTAAATCTTGTTATTTCAGGAAGTGAGGCAGAAGCAAAAAAGCTTTGTGATGATATAAACATGATGCTTGACAATGATTCAGCCGTACTTTTTCCTTCAAGAGAACAGATTCTTACACCTATAGACAGTTCAAATCATGAATATGAGTATATGCGTATTTCTGCACTTGCAAGAGCTACAAGAAACAAATGTAGTATTATATGTGCATCTATAGAGGCTGTTATGCAGTCTGTTATCCCTGTTGACACTCTTATTTCCTCTGCTATTGAAATTTCAGAGGGACAGACAATAGACCGTGACAAGCTTTGTTTTGAACTCACAAAATGCGGTTATCAGCGTTGTGAAAAGGTTGAGGGAGCAAGCCAGTTTTCCGTTCGTGGAAGTATAATTGATATTTTCCCTGTTCAGTCGGATAAGCCGATAAGAGTTGAACTCTGGGGAGACGAAGTAGAAACGATTGCAGAATTTGAAACAGATACACAGAGACGAAGTGAGGAGCATATAAAATACATTGAAATTTCTCCTGCAAATGAACTTATATGCGACGGAAATGAAATGGCAGACAAACTTGAAAGTCTGCTGAAAAAAGTTCGTGGAAAACATACTGATATTGTACGGCAGAATCTTGGTGCAGATGTAAAGAGATTCAGGGCAGGTGAAATTTTCAATCACTCAATAAAATACTATTCGCTTGCATATCCCGAAAATTCTACAGTTTTTGACTATATTGACGGCGTTGTCATTTTCAGCGATTATTCTGTAATCATGGAAACTGCAAACGGTCTGACCTCACGTTTCAATGAAGATGTAAAAATCCTTATTGAAAATGGTCAGCTTTGTAAAGGTCTTGACGGATTTTTTCTTGAACTGCCTGAAATTCAGTTTATTGCTGAAAAGAAAGTATGTTTCTATATAAGCAATTTCTTACAAGGTGGAGAACGCATAAACTACAAAAGAATCATAAGTTTTGAGGCAATGCAGACTGCATCATGGAGCGGTGAAATGAAACAGCTTATTGAGGATATACAGGACTGGAAGTCACGCAGTTATAGTATAATTCTCTGTGCCGGAAGTGAAAAGACCTTGCACCTTATTCAGCAGGATTTGCTTGCACACGATATTCCATGCGACCTTGCAAGAAATGGCATACAGCCTGCTCCGAAACGTGTATGCCTTATTTCAGGAAGTTTCAGCAGTGGTTTTGAATATCCCGAAAACAAAGTTGTACTTATCACACAAGGAAAAGCTGTTGAAACAGTCCGCAGAAAAAAGAATGTGAAAAGAAACAAGGCGGAGGAAATACGCAGTCTTGCTGATATTGCAGAGGGTGATTTGGTAGTACACAGCACTCACGGTATAGGCAGATTTATAGGAATCCGCAAGCTTGAATTTGATGATGTTACAAAAGATTACATCACATTGCAGTATGCAGGAACAGACAAACTTTATATCCCCGTAACTCAACTTGATATGGTTTCAAAATATATTGGTGCAAGAGATGATGCGGGTGTAAAACTCACAAAATTAAGTTCAGGTGAATGGCAGAAGAAAAAGACAGCTGTCAAAAAAGCTGTCAGGGATATGGCAAAAGAACTCATTGAACTCTATGCTAAACGTGAACAGAGTCAGGGATTTGCGTTTTATCCTGATGATGAAATGCAGATTGATTTTGAGGAGCGTTTTCCGTATATAGAAACAGACGACCAGCTTAATGCGATTTCTGAAATAAAAGCCGATATGGAAAAAGCAAGACCTATGGAGCGTCTTTTATGTGGTGATGTGGGATTCGGCAAAACCGAAGTTGCTTTGCGTGCAGCTATGAAATGTGTACTTGGTGGAAAGCAGTGTGCCATATTAGCACCAACAACTGTACTTGCATATCAACATTATCAGACAGCTTTACGACGTTTTGAGCAGTTTCCTGTCAATGTTGAACTGCTTAGCAGATACCGCACACCTAAACAGCAGACTGAAATAATCAAGAAAATCAAGCAGGGCAGAATTGATATTGTTATCGGCACACATAAAATTATACAGAAAAGTGTTGTTTTCAAGGATTTAGGTCTTGCAATAATTGATGAGGAACAGCGTTTCGGCGTTGCACATAAGGAAAAATTCAAAAAGACTTTTAATGGTGTTGATATTCTTATGCTGTCAGCTACACCTATTCCACGCACTCTCAATATGGCTATGAGCGGTATACGTGATATGTCAGTATTGGAAGAACCTCCGCAGGACAGATACCCTGTTCAGACTTATGTAATTGAATACAATCAGGCAACTATAATACAAGCTATTGTGAGAGAGTTGAGACGTGGCGGACAGGTTTACTATATTCACAACAGAGTTGAGTCAATAACAAGCTGTGCGGGAAAACTACAGGAAATGTTGCCCGATGCAAGAATTGCATATGCTCACGGACAAATGGCGCAGGAGGAAATGTCGGAAGTGTGGGAAGCACTTGTTGAACATGAAATTGATATTCTTGTATGCACTACTATTATTGAAACAGGTGTTGATGTTCCGAACGTAAACACGCTTATCATTGAAGATTCCGACAGATTCGGTCTTTCTCAACTTTATCAGCTCCGTGGACGTGTCGGACGTTCAAATCGTCGTGGATATGCATTTTTCACATATCAAAAAGATAAGGTACTCACTGAAATTGCCACAAAAAGACTTAATGCCATGCGTGAGTTTACGCAGTTCGGCAGTGGATTCAGAATAGCTCTCCGTGACCTTGAAATCCGTGGAGCAGGCAGTATTCTTGGTGGAAGTCAGCACGGACATATGGAAACTGTCGGCTATGATATGTATCTGAAACTTCTGTCGGAAGCAATTGCAGAGGAAAAGGGCGAAAAACCACAGAAAATTTCAGAATGTCTTATTGATATACAGATTGATGCACATATCCCCGAAAAATATATATCAAGCATGAATCAACGAATAGACATTTACAGAAAGATAATGTATGTTACAAAAGATGAGGACAAATTCGACCTTATTGACGAACTTATAGACAGATACGGCGAACCGCCTAAATCCGTACTTGGACTTATAGAGGTTTCACTCTTACGAAACAAGGCATCACATCTTGGTATAACTGAAATTTCACAGAAAAATGCTCAGATGTATTTTTATACTGATTATCTTGATATGAAACAGATTGAGGCACTTTCAGGTGCATACAAAGGGCAGATTACTTTCAATGGCTTTGGAAAAGCTTATGTTTCTGTAAAAATAAATCCGAAAATAAAACCTTTTGATATGATGAAAGATGTTGTGGACATTATTGCAAATGCCGGGGAGCAGAGAGAATGAATAAAAAAAGATTTCGCAGTAACCTTATAGTTTTTATTATGATGACAGCCGTATCGTGTATTATGATTTTTATTACAGCAAGATATTACACGATTTCAGGCAATAATTTTCCTGCTCCTGCTGAATGTGATGACCCTAATGCAGTTACTTTTGATGATGGTGATTTTTCGTTTGCAGAGATTGATAAATCTGAAAAAGATTCCGCAGACGGAGAACTTGTTATAGTTGAAATCAAAGGAAACAAAATGCTTAAATTCAGTGACAGTGGTGCTAATTCTGAAAATGGTACAGTTCAGAAAATAAAAATTGATGCTGTAAAACTTCTTAGTCCTGAAAATTTATCGAAAGTACGTTCTGTTGAAATGGACGTATATGCAGATGCAACAGCAAAGAAACTTGTAACGGCAAACGGCAGAAGCGTAAAAGCTCCTGGTTGGATTGGCGGTGGAGCAGGTGCAAATGTTGCAGGTGATAAATGGTATAAATTCGGTGATTGGGAAAGCGGAGAGTACAATTTTTCCATGTCGGGCAATATTCACCTTGAACTGAAATTTCTGCTTGCTGTAAGTGGTCAGTGCTGGACAGGTGACATGGAGGAGGCTACCCTTATGATTATGCGCTGGGGAGCAGAGAACGAAGGTAATTTTTACATAGATAATATAGTTTTTTATGATGAAAATAAAAATTCCCTGCCGATTGAACATAAGTGACGAATAAAAACCCTCACGGCTTAGAAGCAGTGGGGGCATTTTTCATATATTCACGTATTTATTAATCCATTTTTCATCATAGTCAGGTTTTTTTCCTATGTTCTGACTTGATGTGTAGAGGTCGTCGGCAAGTTCAATAATCTTGTCATAAATTTCAAGGTCTTTTTTGAATTTATCAGGGATAGCGTCTATTCCGAGATATGCTCCGAGAATATTTCCCGTTACAGCACCTGTTGAATCGCTGTCACCGTCATGATTTACAGAAGCAACAACAGCTTTTTCAAAATCATCAGAATACTTTAAGGCACAATATAAAGCTATTGCGAGAGTTTCCTCTGCAACCCAGCCTTCACCGAGTTCATGAATTGCGGTTAATGTGTCTTTGTCTGTTTCGGCAAGGTGTACAGCTTTTGAGATAAGATTATTCAGCGTTTGTGCGTGTTCTGCACTGCCGAAGATTTTGTCGCACAGAATAGGAAGTTCAAAAGTTGCTTTATGAATAGTTGTATTGCAGTAGGTAAGTTGATAAATAAGATAGGAAAGAAGTGCAGAGGGTATATAGCCGAGTTCGTGTCCGTGAGTTATGGCAGAAACTTCAGCCGCACATATTGCACATTCATTAGGCGAATCCTTATAATATAAGCCTATAGGAGCAATTCGCATAATACCGCCACAGCCCTTGCTGTCATTTATCGGCTTGTCGAGAGTACCTTTTTTTCCCGAAGCAATTGCAGAAAGACAGGTATGTCCTGGACTTCTCCTTATATGAAGTTCGGGTATATCTGTAATCCATGATATATATTTGTCGATATTTGTTGAGATTGTTTGTGTGGCATACCAATCCTGATATGCTCTTGCAATATAGTCAGAAACATCTCCATCACATTTGCCTATAGCCTGTTGTGTCATTCCGTAAATCAAGCCGTTTGCAGTAAAGAGTGTCATTTGTGTATCATCAGAAAAAATTGCTTTTCCGTTTTTGAGTTCATATTCTGTTATGCCGTTTTTACCGTATTTTCTGAAAATTTCGGGTTCATACATAAATTCAACAGCATAGCCTAAAGCATCTCCCACAGCACCGCCGATTAAACAGCCTCGAAATTTATCAAGTAATGTATTCATAAATATCAGCCTCCTATACAATTTATTGTAACATGATTTTAAATTTTTGTCAATAATTTTATTACAGTAATTTAGTATATTTTTATAAATTCATGAAACAATATGGTATAGGGAGATGATAAAATGAACATAACACCGCAGGCATACAAAAAAATGAGTGAACAGGCAGAGCCGAAATCAAATGTGCTTGTAAATACTTTTACAGCATTTATGATAGGCGGAGGAATATGTGCAGTAGGACAGATTATCCGTTCTGTATTTCTGGCATACGGCTTTGATACGGACAAAGCATCTTTGTGGACTTCTGTAATTCTTGTTAGTTTCAGTGCTTTTCTCACGGGTTTAGGCTGGTATCAGAAACTTGCAAAGCACGCAGGAGCAGGAACACTTGTCCCGATAACAGGCTTTTCAAACTCTATAAGTTCATCAGCAATAGAAGCACAGTCAGAGGGTTTTGTATTAGGAATAGGAACGAAAATTTTCACAATTGCAGGACCAGTAATATTGTATGGGTGCGCTGCTGCATCTGTTTATGGATTGATTTACTATATTTTTACTTCTTTTTAATGGATTCAGTCGTATTTTTCTTATAATAATGAGAAAAATACGACTTTTTTTGAAAATGTATTGTAAAAATCATATAAATGTGTTAAACTTAATATATAATTTATTTTTTAAGGAGATGTCATTTATGAAGTTCAGAAAAACAGCATCATCTGTTCTGGCTGTGGCAATGTCTGTAGCTTTTATAGCGTCAGTTTATGTGCCATACATAGAAAATCAGTCACTTGTAAGCTATGCTTCAGAGGGTATAAACGTTGCACAACATACACCGAAGGAGATAAAGCAGTATATTGATGCACACCCTTTTGATATGCAAGCGCAACCAGTCTATACAGTTCAGCCGTCAACAACAGCACCTTATGAAATAGGTGAGATTGATAATGCAACTAAAGAAAATGCACTTAATGCATTTAACTGTATGAGATATATTGCCGGACTTCCAGAAGTTACACTAAATGAGGAATATGGCAGACTTGCACAGGCGGCAGCTTTTGTAAACAGTATAAATGGTTCATCTTCACATTATCCTCAGCAACCAGCAGGTGTCCCCGATGATATTTACCAGCTTGGAAGAAAAGGCGCATCAGAGTCAAATCTCTGTAGTGGTGATTTACAGAAACTTGCAACGACTGTTCTTGTTTATATGAACGACAGTGACAGCAAGAATATTTCAAAAGTCGGTCACAGAAGATGGTGTTTGAATCCGACTATGGCTACAACAGGATTCGGAGTTTTAGGCAATATGTCCGCTATGTATGCACTTGACAGTAACAGAGAAAAAACAGAATCAAACGTCTGCTGGCCTGCACAGAATATGCCTATTGAATACTTTTCCACCATGCAAACCTACCAGAATTTACCTGCATGGAGCATAGTGCTTAATAAAAATCTCTTTCAAGATTATGTTGAAGTGAGTCTTGTAAGAACTTCTGACATGAAAGAGTGGAATTTCAGCACATTATCAGCAGACGGCGATTTTTATGTTGATAATGGTCGTTATGCAGAGCCAGGTTGTATTATATTCCGTCCGTCAGATATTTCATATAATGACGGCGATATATTTGATGTGAAAATAACAACGGAAGACAGCACTATTGAATATTCAGTTAATTTCTTTTCATTAAGCAGTGTTAAAAATGAAGATACCAAAACTTCTGTAGGAGATGTGAATGATGATGATTATGTAGATTCTGTTGATGCTTCAATCGTTCTGGAAGAATATGCAAATTATTCAACAGGCAAAACAAATATTCTGAATGATGAGCAGAAAAAATGTGCAGACGTAAATAAAGACAGTCTTATAGATGCAAATGATGCGACTAAAATTCTTGAATACTATTCATATACCTCAACAAATGATAACCCTTTAAGTATGGAAAACTGGCTGTAAAAATTATGGTGAACCTGAAAAATGGTTCACCTTTTTACATTATAAAAAAGAAGTCCGAAATCAATCGGACTTCAAAATGAAAAAAATAAAGAAATGTGTAGAACAAAAGAAAGGAGACAACAAAACGAGTGATAAATAATCAAAGGTTATTTAACACTATGACTATTATATATTATTTTTCTGTTTCAGTCAATAGAATTTCAAAAAAAATTATAAAAAATGACTGCTTTTTGTCATTTTTAACAATTATAAATACTCTCATTTTTGCATAATACACAGTAATTATCTCATGAAATATCCATGTTTGATATTTATTTAACAAATGTATATTTTTATAAAGTTTGTATTATCTAACTTAAATTTGGAATAACATTACAAAAAAATGTTTACAAATCAGATATTTTATGGTATAATGTTATACGAAGTTATTAAGCGTTTATTACGCTCGTAACCATTTTGAAAAAATTTTTAATGGAGGTCATTACCAATGGCAATCAAAAGAAAAATGAAAACCATGGACGGTAATAACGCTGCTGCTTGGGTCTCATATCCATTTACTGACGTAGCTGCTATTTACCCAATCACACCATCATCTGTTATGGCTGAAGTTACTGACAGCTGGTCTGCAAAAGACAAGAAAAATCTTTTCGGACAGCCTGTTACTGTTGCAGAAATGCAGTCAGAAGCAGGTGCAGCCGGCACAGTTCATGGCTCACTTTCAGCAGGTGCTTTGACAACTACATATACAGCATCACAGGGTCTTCTCCTTATGATTCCTAATATGTACAAAATCGCAGGCGAACTTCTTCCGAATGTAATTCACGTTTCAGCTCGCTGTGTATCTTCACACGCTCTTAACATCTTTGGCGACCATTCAGACGTTTATGCCTGCCGTCAGACAGGCTATGCAATGCTCTGCTCAGGTTCAGCACAGGAAGTTATGGATTTAGGTGCTGTTGCTCATCTTTCAACAATCAAAGGCAGAGTTCCTTTCCTCCACTTCTTCGACGGTTTCCGTACATCACACGAAATTCAGAAGATTGAAACATGGGACGACGAGACACTTCTCGGACTTCTTGATAAAGATGCTGCACAGAGATTCAGAGATAAGGCTCTCCACCCTGAAACACCTGTTCTTCGTGGTTCAGCTCAGAATCCTGACATCTTCTTCCAGGCTCGTGAGGCTTGCAACAAATACTATGATGCACTTCCTGCAATAGTTGAAGATTACATGAATAAGGTTAATGAACTTATCGGCACAGATTACAAACTCTTTAACTACTATGGTGCTACTGATGCTGAACATATCATCATTGCTATGGGTTCAGTAAATGAGACAATTGAAGAAACAATTGATTATCTCAATGCACAGGGCGGTAAATACGGTCTTGTCAAGGTTAGACTTTACAGACCTTTTGTTGCTGAAAAGCTTGTTGAAGTTATCCCTGAAACTGTAAAGAGAATTTCAGTTCTTGACAGAACAAAAGAACCTGGTTCACTTGGCGAGCCACTCTATCTTGATGTAGTTGCTGCTCTTAAGGGAACAAAGTTCAATGATACTCCGATTTTCACAGGTCGTTACGGTCTCGGCTCAAAAGATACAGTTCCGGCACAGATTGTTGCAGTATTTAAGAATACAGAAAAGTCACGTTTCACAATCGGTATTGAAGATGATGTTACAAATCTTTCACTTCCGCTTGAAGCAAACCCTGATTCAGCTCCAGCAGGCACAACAGCTTGTAAATTCTGGGGTCTCGGTTCAGACGGTACAGTTGGTGCTAATAAGAACTCTATCAAGATTATCGGCGACCACACAGATCTCTATGCACAGGCTTATTTTGCATATGACTCTAAAAAATCAGGCGGTGTAACTATTTCTCACCTTCGTTTCGGTAAGACACCTATTAAGTCAACATACCTTATCAATAAGGCTGATTTCGTAGCTTGTCATAATCAAAGCTATATTGATAAATATGATATGGTTTCTGACATCAAGCCAGGCGGTACATTCCTCCTTAACACAATCTGGGATATGGACGGACTTGAAGCTAATCTTCCTGGACAGGTTAAGAGATATATCGCTCAGAATAACATTAATTTCTACACAATCAATGGCGTTAAGCTTGGTGAAGAAACAGGCATGGGAACAAGAATTAACACAATTCTCCAGTCTGCATTCTTTAAATTGGCTGACATTATTCCTTTTGAAGATGCTGTTAAGTATATGAAAGCTGCTGCTGAAGCATCATACAGCAAAAAAGGTCAGGACGTTGTTGAAAAGAACTGGAATGCTATTGATGCAGGTCACCAGAACATAGTTAAGATTGATGTACCGGATTCATGGAAAGATGCTGCTGATACACAAATGGGTATGGCTGCTGTTTCATGTGATAATAAGGAACTTCAGGACTATGTAAACAATATCCAGATTCCTTGCAATGCTCAGAAGGGTGACACACTCCCTGTTTCTACATTCGTAGACATGGCAGACGGTACATTCCCACAGGGTTCAGCTGCATTTGAAAAGCGTGGTATTGCTGTTAAAGTTCCTGCTTGGATTCCTGAAAACTGTATTCAGTGTAACCAGTGTGCTTATGTTTGTCCACACGCTGTAATCAGACCTGTTGCAATGACACCTGATGAAGTTGCTGCTGCACCTGCTGCTACAAAGTCTCTTGACTTCAAACCAGCTATCGGCGACCTTAAGTTTGTTATGACAGTTTCTACACTTGACTGTACAGGTTGTGGCGTTTGTGCTAATGTTTGTCCTGCTAAAAATAAGGCACTCGTTATGGAGCCTATCGCTTCACAGATGGAACAGCAGGAAGTATTCAATTATGGTGTTACAATTGACGAAAAGCCGGAAGTTGCTGCTAAGTTCAAGGCTACAACTGTTAAGGGTTCACAGTTCAGACAGCCACTTCTTGAGTTCTCAGGTGCTTGTGCTGGTTGTGGTGAAACTCCATATGCTAAGCTTGTTACACAGCTCTTTGGCGACAGAATGATGATTGCTAACGCTACAGGCTGTTCATCAATCTGGGGCGGTTCTGCACCTTCAACTCCATATACTGTAAACAAACAGGGCAGAGGTCCTGCATGGAGCAACTCACTCTTTGAGGACAACGCAGAGTTTGGTTATGGTATGTATCTCGCACAGGAAACACTCCGTAAGAGAGTTACAGACAAGGTTATTGCTCTCCAGGCTAAAGCTGAAAAAGAAGATGTAAAGGCTGCTATTGCTGAATACCTTGACACATATAATGACGGTGCTGCTAATGCTGTTGCTACAGATAAGCTTGTTGCTGCTCTTGAAGCTTGCGGTTGTGATGATGCTAAGGCAATTCTTGCTGAAAAGCTCTATCTCTCAAAGAAGTCACAGTGGATATTCGGTGGTGACGGCTGGGCTTACGACATCGGTTTCGGCGGTCTCGACCACGTAATCGCATCAGGCAAGAATGTTAATATCCTTGTATTTGATACAGAAGTTTACTCAAATACAGGCGGACAGGCTTCAAAGTCTACACCTACAGGTGCTATTGCACAGTTTGCTGCTGCTGGTAAGGTTGTAAAGAAGAAAGACCTTGCAGGTATTGCAATGAGCTATGGCTATGTATATGTTGCACACGTTGCTATGGGTGCTGACATGAATCAGTGTATCAAGGCATTTGCTGAAGCTGAAGCTTATGACGGTCCATCAATTGTTATTGCATATGCTCCATGTATCAACCACGGTATCAAGACAGGTATGGCTACAGCTCAGGCAGAAGAAAAGAAAGCTGTACAGGCTGGTTACTGGCATCTCTACAGATATAATCCTACACTCAAGGAAGAAGGCAAGAATCCATTTACTCTTGACTCTAAAGCTCCTAATACTGAAGAATACAAAAACTTCCTCATGGGTGAAGTACGTTATAATTCACTTGCTCGCTCAAATCCTGAAAGAGCAGAGAAACTCTTTGATGCTGCTGTTGCTAATGCTAAAGACAGATATGACTACCTCACAAGACTTACAACACTTTACGGTCAGGACTAATTCCATGAACTGATTAATAAATCCTCGTCCACCATGCTGGACGGGGATTTTTATAAAAAATTTTAAGGAGTATTATATATGGGTGAAATGACTGTAAAAGGCTATGCTGAACGTGAAGTTGAGAGCGATTTAGTCAGATATAAATTTAATTTTGAAAAAAGTGATTTTTCAGTTGATGCATCTGTAAAAGCTGTATCGGCTGAACTTGAACGTTTCCTTGAAATAATTGAAAAGAAAACAGGAATAACTCCAGATGTTTTCAGAATAGAAGATAATTCAACATCAAAAGAATATAGACCTAACTCTAATAAGGAGCAGAAATATAAAGCCAACAGAAAAATATCTGCTGTTTTTCCTATGAGTGCAAAACTTTCTGATTTGTTAATGAACATTATTGCAGAATATGAATTTAATGTTGAAGTGGAAGAACGTTATATCGTTTCAGATATAGAGGAAATCTATAAAGAACTTCTTAAACTTGCTATTGAAGATTCAAAAAATAAAGCTGAAATGATAGCTTCATTTGCTGGAGAGAAAGTTTCGGGAATTAATAAATTAGAAATTTTAACAAATAATTTTTCTTCTTATGATGAAGATGATGAAGATGATGAAGATGATGATGAATGTTACAGGGGATATATGCTTGATGATATTTTAAGAACTGTTAATTCAAAATCAAGTCAGATGTCATCTCCTGTAGTTAAATTAGTCCAGAATGTTGAGATAGTGTGGAATATTGAATAATTTAAGTTCCTGTACTTTTAGAGTACGGGGATTTTTTTCTGAAAGGACAGAAATATCATGAACTTTATTGACAAGGCTTTTGAAAATCATCTTCAATGTGATGATTTTTTACGTGAAATAATGCTTAATATTTATTCGTATCCAGAAATCAGGGATATTATTGTAAACTATCCACAATTTGTAGCTGATGCAATTGCAATTATTGACTATGATACGGATTTATCAATGGACGGCGATATATTTGTAAATGACAGTGACAAATTTCCTGATATTATAACAGCACTGCATAATTGTGGAATTGATAATGATGTTGAAATTTTACAGCAGTTAAATGATTTATTCAATAATAATGAAGATATATTTTGGGACGAAGGTGATGCTTTGTATAGTAAATTGCTGTGGAATACAGATATTGACAGATTCTGGGAACTGGTTAAGAATTATATCAGCAATTCATTAAGTGATTTTTATGGGACGTGATAAAATGCTGATGATTTCAATAAAAGATATTCCGAAAAAAGAACAACATACCCATGCACATAATCTTCTGCGTGAATGTCTTAAACCGCTGAATATTGACTACTCCGAAAATATAGAGATAACAAAAAATAAATATGGCAAGCCGTCACTTACAGATTTTCCAGATATAAAATATAATCTCTCTCATGCTGACGGCATAGCATCTTGTATTATTTCTGATGTTGAATGTGGTATCGACTGCGAGAACGTCCGTGAATACCGTCCGAATGTGTTGAAACGTGCTTTTTCTGATGACGAAAGAAATATGATTCTCTCCGCACCTGACAATCAGCGTGATTTGCTGTTTTTCCGCTTGTGGACGCTCAAAGAAGCGTACATAAAAGCTATCGGAATTGGTCTTTCGTTTCCGTTGAATGAGGTGAATTTTTCATTTGCGGACGGTAAAATCGTCTCAAACATAAAAGACTACAGATTCAGGCAATATATATTAAAAGAAAAAAAGTACATTGTGTCTATTTGTGAACAAATTGTAAACATTTCCGCTTAATCTTGACTTTTTGCTTCAAAAGGATTATACTATTATTAGCACTCAAAGGTGGAGAGTGCTAATAATTTTACTGGAGATGTTGAAAAATGGAAACTAAACAATTCAAGGCTGAATCTCAGAAACTTCTTGATATGATGATTCATTCAATCTACACACATAAGGAAATTTTCCTCCGTGAACTTATTTCAAATGCAAGTGATGCTATAGACAAGCTTTATTTCAAGTCTCTCACAGATGATAAGGTGGGTCTTAACAAGCAGGATTTCGCAATCTGGATTTCTGCTGATAAGGAAAATAATACTCTCAAAATTACCGATAATGGTATCGGTATGACTGCTGAAGAACTTGAAAACAATTTGGGTACAATTGCAAGCAGTGGCTCACTTAAATTCAAGAGTGAAAACAATCTTACAGAAGAAAGTCAGATTATCGGACAGTTTGGTGTTGGGTTCTATTCTGCATTTATGGTTGCAAAGAAAGTTACTGTAATTTCAAAAGCTTATGGCTCTGATACTGCTTATAAATGGGAGTCGGAGGGCGTTGACGGCTACACAATTTCTGAAACTGAAAAAGAAAGTGTCGGAACAGAAATCACTCTTGAACTTATTGAAGATACAGAGGACGAAAAATACAGTGAGTTCCTCGACACATACCGCATAAAAGGTCTCGTCAGCAAGTATTCTGATTATATCCGTTTCCCTGTTAAAATGGAAGTTACCCACAGCAGACCTGTTGAGCAGACAGAAGAAGAAAAAAGTGCAGGAAAAGCACCTGAATATGAAGAATATACTGAAGTTGAAACTCTCAACAGCATGATTCCGCTATGGAAAAAAAGCAAGTCCGAACTCAAAGAAGAAGATTACAAGCACTTCTATACAGAAAAGTTCTACGATTATAATGACCCTCTGAAATATTCTCATGTAATAAATGAGGGTATGCCAAGCTATAATGCACTCTTGTATATTCCGTCAAAAGCTCCGTTTGATTTCTATTCAAAAGAGTATGAAAAAGGCTTACAGCTTTATTCAAACGGCGTATTAATCATGGACAAGTGTGCTGATTTGCTTCCTGATTATTTCGGATTTGTAAAAGGTCTTGTTGACAGTGAGGACTTATCGCTCAATATTTCCCGTGAAATGCTCCAGCACGACAGACAGCTGAAAGTTATTGCAAAGAGTATTGAAAAAACTGTCAGCAATGAACTCAAAGACATGATTAAAAATGACCGTGAAAAATATGAGGAGTTCTGGAAAGCCTTTGGTTTACAGCTTAAATTCGGTGTGTACAGCGATTATGGCATGAATAAGGAAAAATTGCAGGATTTACTCCTTTTCACATCATCAAACGGAAAACTTGTTACACTTGACGAATATGTTACAGCTATGAGTGAGGAGCAGAAGTATATTTATTATGCTACTGGTGAAAGCATTGCACGTATTGAACAGCTTCCGCAGACTGAACTTGTAAAAGATAAGGGATTTGAAATTCTCTATCTTACAGATAATGTTGACGAGTTTGCAATAAAAACTCTCATGAATTATAAAGAAAAAGAGTTCAGAAATGTATCTGCTGATGATTTAGGTATCGAAGATACAAAGAGTGAAGAAGAAGTCAAGGCAAAAGAAGAAGAAAATGCTGATATGCTTAAAGATATGGCTGAATTAATCGGCGAAGAAAAGGTTGCAAAGGTTATTATTTCAAAGCGTCTTAAGTCTCACCCTGTATGCCTTACAAGTGAGGGCGAAATTACTCTTGAAATGGAAAAGGTGCTTAACTCCATGCCGGGCGACCAGAAAGTAAAGGCAAAGAGAGTTCTTGAAATCAATCCTGAACATGAAATATTCAGAAAACTCCAGTCCGTTTCAGATTCAGGCGACAAGGACAAGCTTGCTAAATATGCAAATCTTCTCTATACCCAAGCACTTCTTATTGAAGGTATGCCTGTTGAGAATCCTGTTGAATTTTCAAACCTGATTTGTGAATTGATGTAAAAAAATAAAGGGAGCATTTCATTTTCTGAATGCTCCCTTGTTGTTTTGGTGATTATCAGCCAAGTACAACTGTTATTTCATTTATATCAGCAAGCTTGTCAGCAGAAATATAATTTCCGTCAAGTTTTTCGCCGTTGAGTGTGATTTCTTTTACACCACTCTGAACGTGTGCAGAGTTGTCAAATGTAATGTTGAGTTTTTTGCCACGGAAATTTTTTTCAATTCTGAATCCGTCCCATGATGCAGGAATTGACGGTGCAATTTTAAGTCCGTCAGCATCAGGGCGCATACCGCATATACCCTCAACACAACCTACCATGACTGTAGATGCTGTACCTGTAAGCCAGTGAACGTGTGAGCGACCCTCAAACGGTGATGCTTTTGATTCGGTGAACTGTCCGTGTACGTAAGGCTCCATTACACGGATTTCAGCTTTTTCATTCATTGATGCAGGTGAACTTTCCATGAAGTACTCAAATGCTCTGTCACCGTTGCCCATAAGTGCTTCGGCAAGAATAAGCCAGCCCTGCGACTGTGAGAATATACCGCCATTTTCCTTTGTATCATCGTTGAATATGTGCATCAATGCACCGTCGAAATAGTGGTCTTTATATGGCGGTTCAAGAAGTTTTGCACCATATGGAGTATTAAGGATATTATGTACACTATCCATAGCTTTTTCAGCCTGTTCAGGTTTGGCAAATCCCGAAATAACGCTCCATGACTGCGGATTGAGCCACATATTAGCTTCAGGGTCTTTCTTTGCACCAACTATAACGCCGTCTTCACGGATACCACGGATAAATCTGTCTTCATCCCAGCACTTTTCAAGTGATTCAGCAAGTTTTGCCTGTACACCGTTTATATAGTTGATATAGACTGTATCGTCTTTTGTTTCTGCCATATCTTTTATTACATTCATGGCATAGTATAACTGAAATGCGACAAATGTAGACTCACCCTTTGCACCAAGTCTAAGACAGTCATTCCAGTCAGCGTGTAAACCTGCCGGCATATCATGTACACCAAGATGCTCCATTGAAAAACGGATTGCGTTTTTGAGATGGTCGTATACTGTAGCTTCTCCGCCATTAGCATATACTATAACTTCATCTAAAAATGCCTTGTTTCCGCTTTCGCCAATATATTTGACAATAGTCGGGAAAAGCCAGAGTGCATCATCTGCACGATATGAGGGGTGACCTGTTTCCTTTACGTATTCAGGGTCATCAGGAGTATTTTCGTGACCTGCATTGTGATTGAACTTTACAAGCGGAAGTCCACCACCATTATCAACCTGTGCAGAAAGCATAAATCTGATTTTTTCAGCAGCCATTTCAGGATTGAGATGTATAATGCCCTGAATATCCTGAACTGTATCACGATAGCCATAGCCGTTGCGAAGTCCGCAGTATACAAAAGAAGCTGCTCTTGACCATATAAATGTGATAAAGCACTGATAAGCGTTCCATACATTTATCATGTTGTTGAACTCTGCTGACGGTGTTTCAACCTTGAAATTTGAAAGCTGTGTATGCCAGTAGTTTTTGAGTTCTGCAATTTCTGCATCAACTTTTCCAGCTGTCTTGTATTCGTTGAGAATAGCTGTAGCCTGCATATTGTCACGCTGTCCGACAATGTATATAAATTCTCTTGTTTCGCCCGGAGCAAGAGTTATATCACTCTGCAAAGCTCCACATGAATTGGAATTGTAGTTCAAGCCGTTATTGCATCTGCCTGATTCAACTGCAATAGGATTTGAATATGTTCTGTAAGCACCAATAAAGTCGCTTAGTGAGCCGTTGTATGCGGAAATATCAGCACCAACCATTCCAAAGAAGCGTTCCTGATGATTTGAGCCTGTTTCGTCTCTGCCGTCATTTTCGTTGATATGCTGTACAATTTTGTTTTCCTCAAAGCTTGTACGGGAAATGAAAAGTGTGTACTGTAAATTTACCTGGTCTTGCTCGTAGTTGTTTTCATTGGTGAACTCGCAGAAGCCGTATACTGATAATTTACGTTCAGTATCAGAATTATTTGTAACTTTTGCCCTCCATACTTCATATGTCTTGCCATATGGTACATAATAAGTTACTTCAGAGCCGATTTCTCTGTATTTAGCAGAAATTACAGTGTAGGCTGTACCATGGCGGCACTCTGATTTATACTTGTCAAGGGGCTTGCCTACAGGCTGCCATGATGCAGACCAGTAATCGCCGTCTGAATTGTCACGGATATAGATATAGCGTCCGGGAAGTGCCATATCGGAATTGAAACGGTAACGCAGAATACGTCCGTTTGCACCGGATTTTACAAAGCTGTATCCTGCGGCATTGTTTGAAATCATAGCACCATATTCAGGGTCGCCAAGATAGTTTGCCCAAGGAGCAGGCGTTGCAGGATTTGTAATTACATACTCCTTGTTTTCGAGGTCGAAATGTCCATAGTTCATAATTTTTTCTCCTTACATATTTTTTCAAAGGCATATAATTAATTATATCATATTCTGTTAAATTCTGCAATAGTTTTACAGATTATTTTTTTATTCTTCTTTAGTCAGTATAGTCCGAAAACTGAAAACAATCAATATAACAGTCTGCATTGTGCAATTTAAGAATAATATTATTGAAATACCAGCCTATATCAGTGATATTATTGCTGTCACTGACAGTCTGCCTGTTAATATTCAAAGACAATATAATTTCAGTTGTTGTTTCAGCTAACAGTGAAATCCCAATATCTGAATGTTCATAAAAAAGATTGATGCCAACTTTTTCGGAATTATTCTGTTTCTGCAATATCAGTTCCGTTAAATCACTGTCACTCATTATTGAAGTCTGCCAGTTATATTGGTCATTGTCTCCCAATGGTAGAAATTCGGTAAGATTATTTTTATTGCGGACTCTCCAGCCTGTTTTTCTGAATATTTCTATAATATCAGCTATATTTCGGGAATATCTTCTGCAATCAAGTACTATCATAGCCTCTCTTGACAAAATATTTCAACTCCTTTTGTCCTCACTGAAATGATTACGAAAAGTCCATGCACATAAGAACATATTCTTCATCAGGATTCACTTTTTCCGCAAAATACTGCAATTTATCGGGATAGTATTCTTTAAGGAACAGCAGAAGATTACTGCCTTTGAATGTAATATCGCAGTTTGCACACCATTCCAATTTTATGCTTTCAGCATATGGAACTTCATTTTTTTCCGCCATATGCCATATTTTCAATACTGCATCAAATCCCATATCTATCACGGCGTTTTCAAGTCCTTCGCCTTTTATCTTCACAAATCTTGTTGCAGGTAAATCAAAGCCACATTCATGAAGTATTTCCAAATCAGATTCAAATGTATCCATAATATTGCTCCTTTCAAGTTATATTGCAAGTATTATACCTATGATAATACATACAATGCAGAATATTGTACCACCGTCGATTTTTGTTAAATAATAGAAACCTTTACGTGGTTGGTTTCCGCTATGTGCATACTCGTTTGTAAGATAATTTACTTTGTCCCATATTTCTTCGCTGAAAAGTTCAGTACGGTTTTTTATGTAATTTTCATTATCCGACAAGAACAACTGTACAATCGGTGTAAAATCAACATATCTGTTATAATAATTTGAGCCGATATTAATATCCTTTGCAATTTTCGAGCCGTATTTATATATATTTGACGTAACAAGTCTTGAGCCTGTTTTAAGATTGTACATTTCCGCAAGAACATCAGGAAATTCCAGAAAAACAACACCGTCCATTTCATCTGAATATGCCGAAATAATAAGCGGATTTACAGAATAAACAATGGCTGGTTGAGTATCTCCGTTTATCATATAGTCATTTATGCGGTTGAAATTATTGTTGTACTGCATTTTCCTGATAAATGACACCTTTAATATTTTGTCACGTATCTGCTTGAATTTTTCTTTTGAAAGTTCTGCATTTCCCGCATTTTCAGCACGGGTGTTCGAGTCAACATATTTTCCCATAAAATCCTCCTAAGATTTAGTTGTCATATTTATTTACAAGTTTTTCGGCATTTTTATAGAATATTTTTTCTTTTTCCTCATATGTAAGAGGTAATGAATTTATCATATCTATCTCATTCTGCGGATTATCCCATGGTGCATCACTTCCGAAAAGTACCTTGTCCGCACCGTGATTCTGTATTATCCTTAAAAGCTGTTCGTGATTCACATATCTTGACAGCATACTTACGTCAAGAAAAATATTATCATATTTTCCTGCTATGTATTCCTCAACTTCATCAAATAACAACATACCTCCGAGGTGTGCCGCAACTATGGTTAAATCGGGAACTTTTTCCGCAACATATGCAATACTTTTCGGAGTTGCAAGTATTTCATCTTTGCAGAGCGGGTCAAATCCTGCATGGAATACGGCAATAAGACCCAATTCGGCAATTTTTCGGTAAATCGGAATCATACGGCTTTCATCAGGACGGAAATGCTGATATTCCGAGTGGAATTTGATTCCGTAGAGTCCGAGCGATTTTATGCGTTCAAGCTCCTGAAAAATATCATCTGCATCGGGGTGAACAGTTCCGCAGCAGAATATATTTTCTTCCATTATTTCAGCAGCCCAGTTGTTTATTGTTGTCTGTTGAGATGATTTTGTTGCAATGGGCAGAATCATTGTCTTTTCGATACCATATTTCTGCATATTCTGCTTTAATCCGTTCAGTGTTCCGTCTGTACATGGTGTGATTTCTCCGATTTCTGATTTTTCAGCCGTGAGAGCAAGTGAACTCATAGCCCTTTTTGCAAGTGTATCTGTAAAGGCGTGTGTGTGAAAATCAAAGTATGTCATGATTTCTGCTCCTTTACATGTTCCATTGCACAATAGAAGATTTTCTGTACATGAGCATCACAAAGTGAATAAAAAATAGTTTTTCCGCTTCTTCTTGCTTTTACAAGCCGTGCCTGTTTCAGAACTCTTAATTGATGTGAAATTGCTGATTGTGTCATTTCAAGAAGATTTGCTATTTCATATACACACATTTCTTTCTGGACAAGTACAAAGATAATGCGTATTCTTGTCTGGTCGCCGAACACTTTAAGAAGTTCAGCTACATCATAAAGCACATTTTCATCAGGCATAATTTCTGATATTTTTTCATCTGTGATATTTTCCAATTTTGTCACGCTCCTTTATAAAATTGCTGCAAATGAGATTATCTGTAGTGAAAAATATACCGCCGCAATACTGAAAATAAGTCCGATAACGCAGGTTAATATTGACCATATATCAAATACTTTGTTTAATTTTTTGCTGTAACGGACTTTATAAGTGTGATTTGTCCTGTAGGCAATACCTGATTCACAAGGAAACACGCATGGATATTCTTCACCGTCAATGCGGTAATAAGCAACATTGAATTTATAGCCTTCAGGCTTTCCCTTACAGATAAATTCAGCTTTTTTGGATTTAGTAAAGAGAAGATTAAGGCAGAAATATAAAAACAACAACAGCATTGCAATAATTGCAAGTTCAATAAGTGCAAGACCGCCCGTAATAAGCATTTCATTACTTATTCCAAGAATTTTACAGAATACTATTATTACAATCAATGCCACTAAAAATTCCATTAAATCAACTCCGCTAACAGATATATTAATTTTATTATAACATATTTTTTCTGTCAAGTCAATTATAAGGAAATTTTATATTTTATTTTATATTTTTACAAATATACAAAAAATTAATTAATGAGTGCTTAAATTATTAACATAGGCTATCGCTTTTTGTGTTAAAATATATAATAGGGTAGTTATAACATTATTAAGGAGATGAACGATGAACAATGAAATTACAAATGTGAATAATGAAAATATTGTCAATGTTATTGATGAGTTTGATTATTCTACACAAAATGAATCATATAACGAAAAATTCCGGAGATGGCGCAGAAAAAAAGAAAATCCATTTGCATTTAATTTTGCTGAAAATAAAAAAGAGAGTGTTTATATTGACGGACGGGGTTTTATTGAAAGTTCGGCTGTAAGTACTGAAAAGAAAGTTCTTGCAAATATTTTTTATTTTATAGGACTTGCATTGCTTATGTATATTGCCTTTGATGATGTTATAAGCAAGATAGTTATTTCTCTGTTCAGCTTTTTCGGGATAGATATACATAATAATTATTTCAGCTCAATTATATATGGAGGAAGCAGGGAAATAGTTACAGTATTTATTATAGTAACTTTTATAAAAGTTTTTATTCCACTGATGTTTCTTCATTTTAAATTCGGGCTTCCGTTGAAAGTTGAATTTATGGGTAATATGAATAATCCTATGGCACTTATTGGTGCAATTTCAATGGCTCTTGTCTTATGCACAATATCAAGTCTGCCGAATGTTTATTCAAGTGAGACAAAAGAAATATATGAGTTTTTCAAAAATATTGAAACAGATATATCTGTATGGGGACAGACTGAATTTCTGGTATACACAATTTTTGATATTATAGTCATGTCGGTTTTGTCAGAAATGTTTTTTCGTGGTGCTATGTTTGCAGTTTTAAGACAATTCGGCGACCCTTTTGCTATTATTATAACATCAATTATTGCAGGACTTCTTACACAGAACTTTAATACAATGCTTACTGTAATTTTAATATCGTTTGTTGCTTCTTATGGTATGATTGCAAGCGGAAGTGTTTTTACTTCTGTATGTGTTGTGATTATATACAAGATATATAACCTTGCATTGACAATAATTGAGGTTGACCCGTCAGAAAAAATGCCCTTTACAAGAAATATTTTCATGATATTCATATTTATTATAGGCGGAGCAGGTCTGATTGCATACTGGATATATACTGCAAAAAAGAAAAAGTGGGGAATTGCCAGATATAAATCGGAACTTCATTACAGCAGAAGATTTATTTTTTCAGTTAAAACATTTCCGTTTTCAGCGGTGACTGCTCTTTGCGTTGTATGTGCATTAGTTAAGGCGGTATTTTAATGGATAAGTATATGAAACGTGCTTTAGAACTTGCGGAACTTTCGGCAGAAGAAGGTGAAGTTCCTGTAGGTGCTGTTGTTGTAAGAAAATCAACAGGTGAGATAATAGGAGAAGGCAGAAACAAGCGTGAATCAAGCAGAAATGCTCTTGCCCACGCAGAAATCCTTGCAATAAATCAGGCTTGTGAAAATCTTAAAGGCTGGAGACTTCCCGACTGTGCAATATATATCACGCTTGAGCCTTGCCCCATGTGTTGCGGTGCTATTATAAATTCACGTATAGACGACGTGTATTTCGGTGCATTTGATAAGAAATCAGGGTCTGCCGAATCCGTACAGAATATATTTGAACTGCCATATAATCACAAACCAACCGTATACAGCGGTATAATGGAGCATGAATGTTCTGATATACTGAAAGATTTTTTCAAAAAATTGAGAGAAAAAAAAAGACTTGACAAACTGTAAAAAATGTGGTATTATATTCCTGTTGTATTGTATCCTCATCATGAGGAATAATAACAAGGAGGAAAATTGAATATGAACAAAAAAACAAACACAAAGCAGCTGGCTTTACTTGGATTGCTTACGGCTCTTGTTGTAGTGCTTTCCAACATTGTTATCCCGATTAACGGATTGACAATTACTCTCAATGTAATTCCTGTTGCGATTGCTGCTATTGCTCTTGGTCCTGTCGGCGGTGCTGTTATAGGCGGAGTATTTGGTATCTGTAGTTTTTTGCAGTGCATGAGTATTCTTGGAACAAGCCCTATGGGTATGTTTACATTTGATATAAACCCTGCACTTACATTCTTACAGCGTTTTATACCAAGAGTTCTTGACGGTTTCTGCGTAGGCTTGATTTTCAGACTGGCAACAAAAATCATGAATGAAAAAGTATCATGCTTTATTACAGGATTTTTTGCTGCTTTTCTCAATACTGTGTTCTTTATGAGTGCTTTGGTTATTTTCTTTGGCAATAATGCTGATTTTGTAGAAAAGTACATGGGTGAAAAAAATGCACTTGCTTATATTATCGGAGCTATTTCAATAAATGCTGTTTCTGAAATGGCTGTTGCAACTATTGTTGCAGGTGCAGTAGGATTTGCTTTGTACAAGGCTAAACTTATTGAAATTCCTGAAAAAAAAGTTAAAACAGCGTGAAATATATAACAATACAACAAAAAGGAGAATCATTTTTTCTGATTCTCCTTTATTTTTTAAGATATTTTACTATTTTTGACATTGATTTATCAAGCGGTTTTCCAAGTACAAGGGCTATTGAAAAATTGCCGATGCAGTGGGTTATGTCGAACGGTATGCCATTAAGCCACCAGTTAAATGCGTATAGCGGTGATACAAAAATATACGGTATCGCAAATATAGCGCCAAAACATAAGCCGAAAGAGCCGTTTATAATTGCCCATATAATCCAGTTGTCCGTTTTTCTGATTTTATAGACAAAAAGGGAAAACAATGGAAAAACTACAAGATATGTAAACCACCATATATTGAATCCCCATGTAATTGATGTAAGCATTACATATACAAAGCACGCAAGTGTACCCTCTTTTCCAAGATGCTTTGTAAATATGACGATAAGCAGAGTTACTAACTCAATATTCGGAAGTCCTGCCAGTGCAACCTGTGAAGCGTAGATTACAGCACCCATGAGAGCGATTCGGGTAAGTTGTGTGATGCTTATTTTTTTAGTAACCGATTTTGAGTTCAAGTGAGTATGTATCTCCGTCATTTATCACAATTTCGTCAACGCCGGTTATTGCTGATTCTCCGTTTACTGAAATGCACCACCATGACTGTTCGTCGTCTTTTGCCTCATATCCCTTTGCAGATGTTATATAGCGTCCGTACTGGCTTTCTGTAAATCCTATAAGACCCTCTGAATCAAGAAAAGTTCCAAGATATTCTTCATTAGTTGAATAACTTTCCTCAAATGAATAGCCGTCACGTTCAGAATTAATCTGCACAATTATTGACTTTTCACCCTCAACAGCATTTTCACGGGTGTTTTTGTAGAGGAAAAATAATCCTGTACATAATCCGATTAAAAGCAAGATGCCGACTATTATTATAATCAGCTTTTTGTTATTCTTTTTTTCTTCCATAGTTAAAAATTCCTTTCAAAAATAAAAATGCTCCCCGAAAAATATCAGAGAGCGACTGATTTTTTACATCACAAAAAATTACAGTTCATCGCTCGTAAACTGTAATTGAAAAAGTAGACCCGACTTAACATTTCTGCTTCACGGTGGCGTGACCGCACAGGATTTTCACCTGTTTCCCCTTATATTACTATTTTAACATATTTTTATTTTAATGTCAATACATCACTTGCTATTTTTGTAAATATGTGATATAATAATATCAATCTATTTTGTAAAGGAGATTGCTATGAAACTTCTTGCTATTGACGGAAATAGTATTCTTAACCGTGCATTTTATGGGATAAAAATGCTTTCAAACAAAAATGGCGTTTTTACAAATGCAATTTTTGGTTTTATGAATATATATCTTAAAAACTTCAATGAAATCAAGCCCGACAGTGTTGCAGTTGCTTTTGATATGAGTTCACCTACTTTTCGTCATAAAGCTGTAACAACATATAAGGCGAACAGAAAAGGTATGCCCCCCGAACTTGCTCAACAGCTTCCATTAATAAAAGAACTTCTGAATCTTATGGGAATAAAGATTGTTGAGTGTGAGGAATATGAGGCAGATGATATTCTTGGTACACTTTCAAAATCATGTACCGACAGCGGAAACAAGTGCTTTATTCTTACCGGCGACCGTGACAGTCTACAGCTTGTTGATGACAATGTTACAGTAATTCTTACAACAAATAAAGGCGATATTTATTATACTCCGCAGAAATTCAATGAAGATTATGGCTTTGAGCCGATTAAATTAATTGACCTGAAAGCACTTATGGGTGACAGTTCAGACAATATTTCAGGTGTTGCAGGAATAGGCGAAAAAACCGCATCTGCACTTATAAAAGAGTATGGCACTATAGAAAATCTGTATGCAGGTTATGCCGATTCAGGACTTACAAAAGGTGTGAAGACAAAACTTGCAAATGGCGAAGATTCTGCAAAGGAGAGTAAATGGCTTGCAACTATCGTCCGCAACGTTCCGATTGATATGGACTTGAACAGCTATAAGATTGCTTCTTGTGACAATGCAGGTATAAGCAGACTACTTACAGAACTTGAAATGTATAAACTGCTTGAAAAACTCAATATATCAGTTCATGAGGCTGAAAAGGAAGTTAAGCAGGAAACTTTTGAACCTGTTGAAGTTGCTGAAAAAGAGCTTACAGAGGATATAATTAAAAATTTCAGCAAAGTCAGTTATATTTTTGATGGTGCTAATCTTTCAGTAAGAAACGGAAACTTTGTTTACAATACATCTTCGGCAGAGCTTATATGCACTTTTTTCTGTTCTGAATGTGAGAAGATTACAAATGACGCAAAACCGCACTATCATTTTGCTATGGCTCATGGCGGAAATGTAGTCAATCTGAAAAGTGATGTTGCCATATGCGGTTATCTGCTTAATAATTCCGCTTCAGATTATTCAACAGAGCATCTTTGTGCAGAATACGGTGTACATTATTATGCTGAAAATACTCCCTATGCTGATTTGATTTCACTTAAAAATCTTGCTGACAAGTTGAATCGTGAAATAGAAAAAGAGGGTATGACATCTTTGCTTGATAATATTGAGATGCCATTGATTGAAGTACTTGCATCAATGGAGCATACAGGAATTGAAATAAATCAGCAGGGTGTAAAGGATTTTGGTGTATATCTTTCTGAAATGATTGAGGAAGTTCAGCAGATGATTTATGATGATGTCGGACACACATTCAATATTTCATCTCCGAAACAGCTTGGTAAAGTTCTTTTTGAGGAATTGCAACTTCCTGCAACTAAAAAAACAAAGAGCGGTTATTCCACAAATGCCGAAGTTCTGGAGGAGTTACGCAATTATTCGCCTGTTGTAGAAAATGTACTTAAATACAGACACTATACAAAGTTGAATTCAACTTATGTTGCAGGACTGCTTGACAAAATTTCATATGATGGCAGAATCCACACTTGCTTTAAGCAGACTGAAACACGTACCGGCAGAATTTCATCAACTGAACCGAATATGCAGAATATTCCGATACGTACAGAATTAGGCTCGCAAATGAGAAAATTTTTCGTTGCCAAAAAAGGAAAAGTGCTTGTTGATGCCGATTACAGTCAGATTGAATTGCGTGTAATGGCGCATTTATGCGGTGACAAAAATATGATTGATGCTTTTAATTCGGGAGAGGATATTCATACATCAACAGCGGCAAAAGTTTTTGATATGCCTGAAATTATGGTTACTCCTGAAATGCGAAGTGCGGCAAAAGCTGTAAATTTCGGCATAATTTATGGTATAGGTGCATTTTCGCTTTCAAAGGATATAAATGTAACTGTATCAGAGGCAAAAAAATATATTGCAGACTATCTTGCGAATTATCCTAAAGTAAAGAAGTTCATGGATACTACTGTTGACAGTGCAATGAAAACTGGTATAGTTTCGACAATGTTCGGGAGAAAAAGGCGTATACCTGAAATTATGTCATCAAATAAAGTTTTGCAGGCATCAGGCAAAAGAATTGCCATGAATACTCCCGTACAAGGTACAGCGGCAGACCTTATAAAAATGGCTATGATTAATGTATACCGCCGTCTGAAATCGGAAAATCTCAATGCAAACCTTATTTTACAGGTACATGATGAACTTATTATAGAATCTGATGTTGCTTGTGCAGAAAGATGTGCAGAAATTCTCAAAGAAGAAATGATGAATGTATATGAAATGAAAGTTCCGCTGTCTGTTGATGTAAACAAGGGAGGGAGCTGGTATGATGCAAAAGGCTAATATTGCTTTTTACAAGGTTGCATCTGATGCAGATTCCGCTGTATTTTCCGCACTTTCTGCACTTGATAAGAAGTGCATTGGTGCGGAGGGCTGGTCGGCTGAATCATTTCAATCAGAGGTTGAAAAAGATAATGGCACTGTGATATGCTGTTATGATGATATGCGTATAATTGGGCTTATCTGCGGATATTTTGCAGGAGATGAGGCGGATATAACAAGCGTTGCTGTTGATGAAAGTTACCGCCGTCATGGTATTGCTGTACAGCTTATGCAGGAATTTGAAAATCATCTGCCTGAATATATCAGTGAGATTTTTCTTGAAGTGAGGGAATCAAATGTTCCTGCAATATCGCTGTATAATAAATGTGGATTTGAAAAGTTGTCAGTAAGAAAGAATTTCTATGAAAATCCGACAGAAAATGCAGTTGTCATGGTGAAAAAATTAACGGAGAATTATAAAAATTATTCGGATATTTCATTTCCTGATAAAACAATTTTAGAAGTCAGTTTTTTAAGTGTTTCGGATTTTTACAGTATTTATTTTAATAATAATAATTATACAATTGTTGGCGGAGATAAGGGGATAGATAATCTTATTGGAATTGCTGAAGATGAAAAAGTGTATTATATTTCAGTTGATGACAATGATATTTGCTATATTGCAGTAAATATAGAAACTTTTATAAAAGAAATCCTGTTATTTGACAATTATATGAATACAGAAGCGGATAAACTGCCTAAAAATCCTGATGATGCAGAACTTTCTGAATTTACCAATAATTTCAAATCAAAAATCATTGAATTAGATGCAGATGCTTTTCATAGTAGCGGTACATTCTGGGCTGAAATCTGTGAGGAAATGGAATACGGAATAATTATTTAGCAGGTAAATTATAATGAAAAAATTAAAAAGCAATATAAAGATTACAAAAGAATATTTATATGATTTGCTGTACAATAAAAGTAATTTGGAATTGATTTCTGTTATTAAAGATATAACTGACAGTAAATTACTTCATATGATTATGGCTAATTATAATTGGGATAATGGAATTGAAATTCCAAAAACTGTAATTGCTAATTCGTTCTGCGATTTAGGTACAGCACTTATGGTATTTTCCTTTTTTGGCGGATATGAATTTTTGTTGGACGACGAAGAAAATGTTTTTTCAGAATCGGAAAAAGATTTTCTGTCGGACTTGCAGGAACAGATTAAAAATAAAAAATTTTCTAATCAATCCATTAAATATATTCCTGAACTTACAAGAGCTGACAAATATCATATAAAAAAATCCTGTCCGGATATAAGTAAAGTATTTCTTGAAGGAACTGAAGGAGAATTATTAGATATTATTCCCGTGTAAATTCTGAATCAGAAATTCGGATTTGAAAAGTTGTCCATAAGAAAGAAATTTTACGAAAATCCGATAGAAAACGCAGTTGTTATGGGGAGGAAATTAAAAGAATGAACATTGTCAGAATTTTGAAAATCTGTATTACAGTTATAATCGTCATAGCGGTAATATTTGCTTTATGTTTTTATTTATTCGGAGAAATGGGGTTTGTATTGTCCATTCTTGTTTGTTTTGGTATTTTTTCTTCATGGTTATGTATATCAGCCTTTAAACATCAGATTTATATAAAAAAACTTCACAAAAAAGGCTGTCGCACTGATGGAACGTTAACATACGTAGTTTATGTACGAAATAGCTATAATTGTATAAATTATCAGGCAGACGGAAAAGAATATACATTAAAAAGCGGACTGAAAATGAATAAATGGAAAATTGGCTATAATAAAATACCAGTTATTTATGACCCTGAATGTCCTGAAAATGCTTGTCTTGAAAAATATGCCCTTGTTTCAGCAATCGGTTATACTGTAATGTTCTCTATCTTGGAAGCTATATGGATATGCTCAACAATATATGCGATAATTATATCATTGCAGTAATAAATATGTAAAAAATCAACAAAAGAATTGTGATAAATCGGAATTTATCAGGAGGAATTTATAATGAAAGAATATAAAATACCACTTCAATTCAAGTCGGGAAAATTTCATTTTAGTGAACTGCCGACAAATAATGAAAATGTACTGCTGTTTTCTTGTGAAAAATTTGATATTTTATCTTATTTTGTTCCGAAGTACAAAACGGAAGTGAGACTTTATAACATTACAGAACAGTTGCTTCAGGATTGTTTGTATGCCACTTACAATGATACTGGGCAGTTAAAATATGTGGAACTTATACAGGGTGATGATATAAGACTAATGTTTATAAGCTATATTGATGATGCTGACGAAAAAGCGGAAGTATTGGATTATGCAGAACAGAGTGCAGATATTATCTCAAATGAACTTTTAAAATGTAGAGAGAAAGTTTCAAGATTGTTTATTGAATATTACAGAGCAGTTGACGGAATGGACTTTGCTGCTAAAATAGGAACAGTTGCAGATAAACAGGCACTTATTAAAAGTTTAGGAGATAGAGCAAAGCAATGTAGTTTTGTGGAAAGTGTTATTGATAACAGCGGAGATTATCCACACGAAAATCGCATTGAATGTGACCGTGATACGCTTAATATTATGATGTTATGTGCCAATCCTGATATTCAGGTAGAATTATTGGATATGGCTATTGATGTGATGACCAATATTATAAAAAACAATGTGGTTGATAAGCTTGATAAGGCTGATGACTTCAAGTTTATTGCAGAAGAATATGACTGACTTATGATTTATATAAATCAGTTAAAATAAATTGAAATTTATAGAGGCGATTGAATGAAACTTTGTACAATATATATCATGGTAAATGACATAGAAAAATCTGTTGATTTTTACAAACAATTATTACAAGAAGAACCATTATACAACAATGACAACAGATGGGTGCAATTCAGTAATTATATTGCATTATATAATTACTGTTATGATAAAAAAATCATAGAAAGCAAATCTTCTATTAACTTCAATCAAGCATATATTGAAGATTTCAATAAAAGTAAAGGAAATCCTAAAAATGACATTGTTGTTTTTAATTTTGAAGTTGAAGATTTGAAAAAAGAGTATCAGAGACTAAAAAATCTTAATATCGGAGAAGTTTCTGATTTAATGTATGTAAATATCCATATGCCATACTGGTATTTTAACATAACAGACCCTGACGGAAATGTCATTGAAATAACAGGACAATATGAGCAATAAATTATGATTTATAAAGAAAGGTGATGATATGCCACTGCAATAATTTTATCAAATGATGATGGTGTAGCCAATTGATTTAAAAAAAACTATTATTGATAAATAAATCGTAATTCAGGAGGGTTATATATGGATATTTTGATTGTTGGTGGAACAAGATTTTTTGGAATACCAATGGTGAATCGTATTCTTGCAAATGGACATAATGTAACAATAGCTACAAGAGGAAGTCACGGAAATCCATTTGGTGAAAAAGTAAACCATATTATTATGGATAAAACTAATGGAAAGAGCGTAAAAAATTCACTTGGTGCTAAAGAGTATGATGTGGTTATTGACAAGGTAGCATATTCTTCAAATGATGTAAGGTCACTTTTAGAAAATATTCGATGTAACAGATATATACAAATGTCATCTTGTGCAGTATATTTTGATGAACATTTATTGATTGATGAAGATGAGTTTGATACGAAAAGTCATAAGTTAATTTGGCTTGACAGAACAAATGATTATGCAGAAGGCAAAAGACAGGCAGAGCGTGCTGCATTGGAGTTTATGGATATAAGCAAATGTACATTTGTCAGATACCCTGTTGTAATTGGAAAAAATGATTATACAGGCAGACTTAAATTTTATATAGAGCAAATTTGTAATCAAATTCCCATGCGTATTGATAACCTAAATGCAGGGACATCATATATAAATGAATCAGAAGCAGGAGAATTTCTTTCTTACATTGTTGATAACTCAATATCTGGAGCTGTTAATGGTTGTTCAAAAGGCATTATATCACAAAAAGAAATAATCGCATACATTGAAAGAAAATCAGGGAAAAAAGCTGTTTTATCTCAAAACGGCAATTCAGCACCTTATGATGGAAATAAAATGAAAACTTCATTTAACTGTAAGAAAGCGGAACATTTAGGATACAATTTTTCTGATATTTCTTCTTGGATATTTGAAATGTTGAATGTCGATTGATAAAAATCAAAAAGAAAGGTGATAATATGTTAATACTTGGAATAGAAAGTTCCTGCGATGAAACAGCAGCGAGCGTATGTGAGGACTGCCGAAATATAAAATCGTCGGTAATTTCCACGCAGATTGAGGAGCATAAAAAATATGGCGGTGTTGTACCTGAAATAGCGTCACGCCGTCATTGTGAGAATATTCTCGGAGTAGTCCGCAAGGCTCTTGATGATGCAGATGTCACGCTTGCCGACCTTGACGGTATAGCTGTAACATACGCTCCCGGACTTATCGGTGCATTGCTTGTCGGTGTGAACTTTGCCAAAGCACTTGCTTTTTCAGCAGGTAAACCGCTTATCCCCGTACATCATATTGCAGGTCATATTGCTGCAAACTACATCTGTCACAAGGAACTTGAACCGCCGTATCTTTGTATAGTTGCAAGCGGTGCGCATAGTCATATTGTTGAGGTACTAAGCTATACAAAATTCCGTGTAGTCGGCAGAACCCGTGATGATGCGGCAGGGGAGTGCTTCGATAAATGTGCAAGGGCTATGGGATTCCCATATCCTGGCGGGGTGCATATAGATAAGGCATCACAAACAGGCGACCCGAACGCCTTTAAACTTCCGCACCCTGTTGTTGCAGGAAGTGAATTTGATTTCAGTTTTTCGGGATTGAAAACGTCTGTAATAAATATGCTTCACCATGCTGAACAGAAAGGGGAGAATATTGACAAAAATAATCTCTCTGCAAGTATTCAGAGTACTATTGCCGAAATTATTACTGATAAGACAATGCTTGCGGCTGAATCATTAGGATATAAAAAAATCGCACTTGCCGGCGGTGTTTCGGCAAATACAGGAGTACGTGCGGCACTTTCAGAAGCGTGTGCAGAAAAGGGATATAGTTTCTATATGCCTGAAATCAGGTATTGCGGAGATAACGGTGCTATGATTGCCTGTCAGGGAAGCTATAACTTTATTGCAGGAATTACAGCAGATGAAAGTCTCAATGCAAGAGCTACTCTTTCAATGGACGAAATATAACGGAGGATAATAAGATGAAAAAGATAATTTCAGTATTGTTTGCAACGTCTTTATTGATTACAGTCTTTGCAGGCTGTTCAGACGGAAGAACTTCTGTATCGGGCAATACTTCACAAGTTCAGGAAAAGCCGAAAAGAATAAGTTCAGCACCTATAGACCAACAGATTATAGGTAAATGGTGGAACGGCTCAAACGGCTATATTTTTGACGAAAATAGAAAAGTGTCTATTGTTATGGATTTTTCAAGTATGGAGATAAATTTCACCAATGACGGAAAATTTCTGAAAGCAGGTGAAATTATTGAAAAGGATAATATTCAGTATGACGGAAAAAACCTGATAGTACAGTATATAAATCCCGAAACTAACGATATTTCTATCCTTGTCAATATGGAGCGCAAGGACACGGAAAACCTTAACAGTTTTGACGGTGTATATAATCTTTATGGCGGTCTGCTTATACAGTTTTTTTCTGAAATGTTGGGCATAACTTTTGATGAAGTCCTTGATGATGAAGATATTACTCTTGATGCTGAAATCAGGGGAGAGAATTTTATTGTTACACTCAATAATTACTGTGATTATGAAACAAAAAACGGCTCTCTTGAAATGTTCAGTCAGTATATGGAGTATCTTGACGAAAATGCAACTTCAGTCAATTATAATTATACTGTTGAGGGCGATACTCTCACCATGAAATATACGGCTGATTCGTCTGCACCTGCTGAAGTATATCAGCGTTTTGAGGAATAAAATAAAGGGAGACTGTTTCGTCGGTCTCCCTTCTGATTTATTCGTTCAATGGTAATTTGTCAATCTGCTTTGCTTCAAGTTTTTGTATTGCAAGAGCGTCCATGCCTGTTACACCGTCGCCGACGTTGTAGCAGTCTGCATTTTTTTCACCCTGTTCAGATAATCCGTATTTGTCCTTGTTTCCGATTGCCTGTATTATTGCAGTAGCATCAGCAATATTGACTTCACCGTCGCAGTTTGCATCACCGATAAGTGTATCAGTATTTTCTGTTGTAGTTTCTCCACCTGAATCAACAGTTATTTCTGTGCTGTCAAGTCCTTTTGTGAATAAGTACGCCTGCATAAGTCGTGCACTTTCAGAATCATTTATATCAGTAAAAAGCTCACCGCCGTTATAGTTGATACTGAATGTATAGTCATTTATGCCTGAAACATTATCAGGAATTTTAAATGGAATTGTTACAATAGTTCCGTCCATTCCCATATCAGATTTACCAATTGTACAGATTACAAGCTGATTGGTATTTTTGTTTTCTTCGATAGAGTGACTCATATATGATACAGCTTCGCTCCATTGCACTTTGACTTTAGAGCCGTTATAAGTAGGTGTCAGCTTTGAATCATAGTCAAGGACAAATCCCATAGTAGACCATTTGAATTGCGCTCCTGAAATATCTATTTTAAGATTTATAATTTTGTCATCTGTCGAATCGGGTTCAGCTTTAAGAGTGAGATGTGGAGTAAATTTTGATTTTTCAATTTCCTCATCTGTATAGCCATTTGAGGCGTTTTTTTCAAATAGCGGTACTGTTATTCCGTCATCTGTATGGCTGATATAGGATTCTAAAGTAGCAGTTGAGCCTGTAAGTCTTGAACTGTAATAATCAGCAATATAAAAAGCATCTATTAAATCAATTATGTTATCCCCATTTACATCAGCATTTTTCTGTTGTTCCTCACTGAATGAATAATCAGAACCTGTTGAAATTTTGGAGTATTCATGTGATATAAGTGAAGCATCTCTTGCATCAACAATGCCATTTTCGTCAATGTCTCCAAGTCCATAAACTATTGGCTGTTCGTTTTCGGCAGAATATACGTTCTTATACATTGTTTCAGCCCATATCTTACGCATTTCATCATAGCCAATATCATTAGGGTGAACGCCGTCCGCACTCAAATAATCAGGGTGTTCAGTGAAAAATGCTTCAAAGTCCACGCCTTGAATAATCTTGTTGCCGTATTCATTATAAAGCTTGTCAATCATATGATTATAAAGCGGTACATTGTCTTTTACGTCGTCATTTGTTGATGCTGGAATCTTCGGAAGTACGGGAATTTTTCCTGCTTTGAGTACAGCATCAATCATATACTTTGTATTTTCATAGTATTCCTGCGTTGCATCTGGATTTCCCCAGCAGTCGTTCGTGCCGTATGCGATACTTACATATTTTGCAGGTGATACGGATAACCAGCGGTCGATATTTTCCTTGCCGTCACTGCTTTTTATTCCACCGATACCGCCGTTTTCCTGAATCGGAAAATACTTGCTGTCTATCTGATTTATATAAGTTGCAAATCCTGTACCATAACAGTTATTCATTCCGCAGGCTGTAATTGAATCACCTAAAAATAACCAGCTGTCCGAAATGCTGTCGCTTACGTTGTGAATATCAAAATTTACAGAAGCACTTTTACCCTCCTGACCGTCTGCTTTTGCAATATTCAGACGTATCCAATTATATCCCTCCATATCAACAATATGCTGACGTGATGCCAGTGTATTATCCTTGATTGTTTCGACAATTTCCCAGTTATCTTCCGGATATTCACCGCCCTCTGCCTTGTTGACTTCAATAGTATAATCAGATGGAATCAAATTGCTGTTTGAAAATGTGCCGATACTATCGAATGAACTTGTTGTATACCATACGGCTATAACCTGCTTTTTCTGACTGTCGGGAACGGCTGACAAGTCATAGGCAAGATAGTCGGGGGAAGTAATTGAGCAGAAAGAAAAATAATGCTCATCATTTGCGGATTTTGCGTCACCTTTTTCCGAATATGCAGGGCAGTTTCTGCTTATTACAGGATTCGGCGTTATTTCAGCAAATGCAGAAGATGCGCATATAACAGATGCAACAGCAGACAATGCGGTTATTGCTGAAATTGAACGTTTGAAAGTACTTTTCATGAATAAAACCTCCTTTACAAGTTAATTATACCATTTGTAAAAGAAAATGTCAAATATTTTTTTCAATCATTTCCGTGAAAGAATAGTAAAATTTTTCATAGTAATGGAACATAGTGCTAAGTTTTTCGTGAGTTATGGGAATTTCGCCGTTGGTGACCCTGAAATCATCACAATTCCATACAAGTACAGTACCGCTTGTATTTTCAGTGAGTATAGCAAATTCATAGTCATCTGGTTCTCCGCATCGTTTTATCATTTCTGAAACAGATGCACACTGAATCATTTTAAAGCTGTGATTTCTGTCTGTCATGTAGTAATCCATATTTGCATTTTTGAAATATGAGTAATCAACACTGTGCTTGTTTATGCAGTCCATAAAATTCAGCTTGTCTGTTTCATTGAGTGGCTCAAAAATATAATCTTCTGCAAGCAGTTCGCCCATGTTCTCCCATTTATGCTTATTTTTTATCATTATTTCATGCTGACGGATAACATTAAGATTATTTAAGAAATGGCTTTTCAGATTAAGTTTTTTGCAGAGTTGCTGTTCAAATTCAAAAGCGTTGGTTTCCTCATAGAAACGGATAATTTCTTCTGCCTGAATTTCATCAAATTCTGTATTTCCTTTTATTTTAAGTATTTCCAGCTTTTCAACGTGATATACCCATTTGCCGTCTATTTTTGCACTATCAATAGTTATATTGCAGTTGACTTGTCCAAGCAAATCTCCGTAACAGAAAATATATTCAGTTTCCTGAGATTTTCCGTTTCTTTTGCTGAAACCTCTTGTAAAAAACAGATTCTTTTCTTTATCTGCAATTCCGTATATAATATAAGGGTTTATGCCCTCATATCTTGATAATCTGTTGCCATACAGTTTGAAAGCTTCCATAAGTTTTTCAGCAACAGCATCTTCAAAATATACATATTCTAAATTCATAGTTTTAATCTCCTGATATAGCAAAAAAGGACTGCACAGAAAGTACAGCCCTTTGCATTAAGTAAATAATTACTTGATTTCGATTGTAGCACCAGCAGCTTCGAACTTTTCTTTGAGTTCGTTAGCCTCTGCCTCTGAAACGCCCTCTTTGATAGCCTTAGGAGCAGCCTCAACAACTGCCTTAGCTTCTTTAAGACCAAGTCCGAGAACTTCCTTAGCGCACTTGATAACAGCCATTTTAGCATCGCCGAATGATGTAAGAACAACATCAAATTCTGTCTTAGCAGCAGCTGCATTGTTGTCGCCGCCGTTGTTAGCAACAGGAGCAACCATTGCTGTTACACCAAATTCTTCCTGAATTGCATCTACGAGTTCTGCGAGTTCGAGAACTGAGAGAGTTTTAATATCTTCAACAAATTTTGTAATTTTCTCTGAAGCCATGATAAATTATTCTCCTTTAATTTAAATTTTTTAAGCTGCAAAATAAATGATATTGAAATCAGGCAGCTTCTTCTTCTGATTTCTTTTCCTTGACTGCATCAAGAATAGCAGCAAGTTTCTGCATTGGACCTTGAAGTGAGCCAACGAGCTGAGCAAGAAGTACATCTTTTGAAGGGATTTTTGAGAGAGCAGTAACGCCTGCCTGGTCGTAAACTTCACCATCAATGTATCCTGCTTTAAGGTTGAATTTGTCTCCTGATTTTTCAGCAAACTTGCCGAGAATACGTGCAGGAGCAGTCTGGTCATCGTTTGAGATAGCAATAGCTGTTGTGCCGTTTAAAGTTTCTTCAAAACCTTCAATACCACAATTCTGGAAAGCACGGAGAAGCATAGTATTTTTTTCTACAAAGTAGTTAACATTTGCTTCACGGAGTTCCTTACGGAGCTTTGTATCTTCCTCAACAGTGATGCCCTTGTAGTCAACGAGAACGCCTGAAACAGAGTTCTTGATGAGTTCGGTGAGCTGTTCAACTTTAGCTTTTTTAGCTTCGAGAACTGCATTGCTTGGCATTGTGTATTCACCTCCGATAAAATATTATCGTATTCGGGTGCAATAAAAAATCCTTTTGCCGACAGCTCGGGAAAAGGACATGACAAAAATTCATCATTTGCAATTCCTCGGCGGGACTTATCAGCATAATAGCCTTGCCTGCTGTCTTTAGAATACGATATGCGCTGAATCAATCAGCTTTTATAGTATATCACAAAAAAACAGATTTGTCAAGGGGTTTTTGAAAATTTTTTTCATATTCATAAAATAAAATCACTGTCATTATGATTAAAATAATTGACGGAACAGGAGATGCTGACTGATGCAGTTGTGAACTCATTGAAGAAACGGCGATACTTTCGTCTTTTATGAAAATTGGCATTAATATTCTGCATATGATACCGCTTGATATTCCAGCAATCAGACGTGAGATAATCAGCGGAAACATTGATAATCTGCCCTTGAAAATTGCTGAAATCTGAAAGAATACACATAGTCCGCCGAATGAAATCAGACCTGAAATAATTGGTATAAGATTATAGTTTTGTTGTGTGATGTCGCTTACTGCCGTGACATCAAGAAATGCGCAGACTATATTTTCAGCTGTTTCGGGAGAAAGTTCACACAGTTCTGAAAGTATACCTGCAATTGATGAGATAATGCCGAACTCACGCAGAACAGCGGTAATAACTGAAAACGCCATTACTGTAAAGCATATTTCAGCCATTGAGCGACCTGCTGAATTTACCGACTCAACAAGCATTTCAACTGAAAAACAGATTTTTTTCTTCTGCGCTTTTTCGGGGGGATTTTTTCTAAAGTACATCAGCAGAACTATTGATAAAATTATATTTGCAGAAATATTTGAAATTAATATAAGTTCACCACCGTATGATGTACAGCCGAAAATAAATGCACCTCCTGCGCCGAAAAAAATCCCCGAAAGAAGTTCGGCATCTTTTTTACTGATACTCTTGGTTATGTATTGTGAGTACAATATTTTTGCTCCAACCGGATAACCCGAAAGCATACTGAATAATCCGCAGAAAATTTGTCCGCAAGATGCAATATTGCTTCTTACAAGAAAGCCTGATATAATCATCATTGCATAAAGTGATGGGATTATCACATTAAGGCAACGCATTACTGCATCATATACAGCAGATTTTATACAGTCTGCCCTGAAAAAGCAGAATAAAACAAATATTATAACTAAAACAAGTACAAGTATATTTTTTATTTTTCTCATAAAAATCACCTGATTAATCATATTATTTTAAAAAGAAATTTATAACCCGGAGTGTGATAATATGTTTGATAAAATTAACGGAAAAATGAAAGAGACGCTTTTTTTTGAAACTGGTTTACATATTGCAGGAAACAGGGAGATAACTGTTGAAAACTGCAACAGGATAGAGGAATGTAGTGATGTTTTCATGAGCCTTATATCAAATAATCTTATTATACATATATGGGGTTACGATTTGAGGGCGTTTGATTTCAAGACAAGCGGACTGATTATAAGAGGAAAGATTGCACAGGTTGAACTTATTGAAAGGAGCAGTAAACATGAAAAATCAGATACGGGGAATTGTGAAGATTAACGCACAGGGCAAGCACCTATATAGATTTATAAATAAGTTACATAAGGAAAATATATGCTGTTTTGAACAGTATGTAAAGGGCGGAATTTTTTGTGCTGAAATTTATCGTCACGACCTGAAAAAAATTCAGGAAATTGCAGAGGAATACAAAATAGAAATAAAAAGTTTTGAGTATGATACAATATCATCAGAAGTTATTCGTCGTCGGGGACGTATTGGTATCATCATAGGACTTATTCTTGTTATTGCGTCATCAATGTACTTTTCGGGAGTTATTGTCACTATAGAAATACAGGGCAATGAAAAAGTGAGCGATAGTGTAATTCTGACCGCACTTGAGCAGATTGGTATTGAAACAGGTGCATCATTCAGAAGTATAAATTATGTGTGGAGCGAAAATCAGCTTAGACTTATGGTTAATGACATAGCATGGGCAGGTATGCACAGAACAGGACACAGACTTGTTGTGGAAGTTACAGAACTTGTTGATAAGCCTGAAATGCTTAATGAGCGTATGCCTTGCAATATAGTTGCATCTCATAGCGGATATATTACATATACATCAGTTCTTGATGGTCAGCTTATGAAAAAGGTCGGAGATTATGTTCAGGCTGGAGATATGATTGTAAGCGGTGTAACTTCTGATTCTACAGGTCACACAACTCTGCATCATGCTATGGCTGATATTACAGGTATTTACAAGGATTCTGTTTCTTTTGAGGGAAGTTTTACCAAAGAACGTCTGATATTTACTGGAGAAACAGATACAAGGTGCAGACTTAAATTATTCAGTCTTAATATTCCATTATATTTCGGTGAAAACAAGTACGAATACAAAGAATGTGAATCGACAGAAAAACCGCTTGTAATCGGCGGAAAAACAATTCCTATAAGCATTAAGAAAAATAAGTATTCCGAACTTAAAAGAACAGAAAGCACCTTGACAGAGGAAGAACTTTCCGCAGAACTAATGAAAAAAGTGTATCTGTATGAACAGAATTTTATGAGTGATTGTAAAATTATTGAGCGTGAAGTAAAGCAAGAAAAAAACGGCGATAACCTTACAGTTACAGTGAATTACAAGATAGAGGGGAATATATGTGAGCAAAAAGAAATGATGGTGAAATAAAAAAATTCCCTGCAATGCTTTTGGGCATTACAGGGATTGTTATATTTTTTAATCAGAATAATTCTGAGAATCACTGTCTGATTTGTCTGTATAGCTGTTGTTACCTGTTCGGTCAGTAAACTTGTTGTGGTCGGACTTGTCGGTGAATGTTCTGTCAGTTGACTTGAAGTCAGATTTTTTCTGTGTTGATTTCTTGTGGCTCATGATATAATCCGCCTTTCAAAATTTAAAAATCAAGGTTTTCAGCCTTGTAAAACATATTATAAACAGTTTTTTCTGTTTTATTCACTATATTTTATGTAAACAAAAAAAATTTTCAAAAAGTACTGGACAAACAAAATAATTTGTGATATAATATAAAGTGAAAAAATTCGACTAACTTATAGAGGTGATTATTATGGATTTATTCTCTATTTTCAAAGGCGGAAAATATTTTGATAAACATATTCAGCCTAAATGTGATTATTGCCAGTTCGGCAGACGTGCTAAAGACGGAGAAAAGGTTATCTGCGAAAAGAGAGGTCTTGTGCAGAGAAATGACTCATGCTTTAAATTTATATATTCTCCCTTAAAAAGAATACCTGTAAAACAGCTTAACTTCGTTGGAAGTCTTGCTGATGAGGATATTTATACAGAATCAGCAAGCGATATTGAAGAAAAACAGAAAGAACTTCTCAAGAATACTTCTCCGAAAGATGACAATAAAAAAACTGCTGAGAAAAAAGCAGAAGAAAAAAATACTGAAACTGAGAATGCTGTCAGTGAAGAAAAAACTGTTAAATCAGCGAAAGAAACAGTCAGTGCTGATGATGTTGCAGAAAAAGTGGCTGATGTTGAGAAGTCAACAGAGGATACATTTGAATAACTGATTTGATTATCCAGTGATTAATGCTCTGACTGTTTTTACTGAAAATCAGTCAGAGATTAAGGAGAAAATCGTGTTAAAAGAAAAAATATTTAATCTGGATAAAAATTCGAAAAAAAAATTAATCGCATTTGCCTTGTTAGTTATATTAATTGTTTTAGAAAGTGCATTATGTATAGAACACTCGATGCGTCGTGCTGTTGTGGGCTTTGAGAGAGTGTCATTTGACGGAATGTTATTTGCGCCTTGCACTGACTATGTGCTTACAAATGAACTCAATACATATAAATTAATATGCAAATCTAAGGACGGAAACTGGAGAATCTATGCTGTTAAGGGTTACGAAAAAAATCTTGATTATATCCGTGCGCAGTCTTTAATGAATGGTCATTGGTATGAAAGAGTAAATTGAAAATGGCAGACGTAATGCTTACATTGAGGGAAATGATACACATACAATCGTTATATTATCAGGTGCAGGCGTTACCTTATTCGCTATGTTGTTAATCGCAAACCCACCAGCTTTAGACAAGGAGTAATTATGACTGTATTATTTACAACTGAACGCTTATCGATAAGAAAGTTTGTTCCTGATGATTATAATGATTTAGCAGATATTTTAACTGATGTTGAAGTAACTTATTTTGAGCCTTATGAAACTTTTACAAGAGAAGCATGTATTCAGGAAGCAATAAATTTCTCAAAAAGCAAAGAATTTTTTGCAGTTGTATTAAATGATAAAGTTATAGGAAAGATATATTTTTCGGATAAATGCTTTGGCAGTTATGAAATAGGGTATACATTTAATAAAGACTTTCAGGGAAAAGGATATGCTTATGAAAGTGTTTTTGGAATGATGAAATATGCTTTTTCAATTCTTGATGTCCGCCGTATTTTTGCTGAAATAGATTCAAGAAATACAAAATCTTTAAAACTTGTTGAGAGAATTGGAATGAGAAAAGAGGCAGAACATAAAGAATTGTTTCCACGAAAGGAAAACAATAATATCTATAATGATTGTTATGTTTATGCAATTCTGAACAAAGAATTTAAAGTTTGAATTAAAAAAATAATATGCGGGTGTGGTGAAATGGGCAGACACGCAAGATTTCGTTTGCATTACTACAATGGAACAATTACTATGTAAAAATGAAAGTTTTGGCTATTAACGCATAGTGTAACTAAAGATTGAAGCAGCTAATGAGTGACTTAATGGAATTTACCAACAGAGAAGATTTTAGAAAATGGCTTTATGATAATTGCCTGTCTAATGACAGAGTTTGGCTTATATTCGGTAAGATGGGCGGTCAGAAAACCATAAAGGCAAGCGAAGCACTTGAAGAAGCTTTCTGCTTTGAGTGGGTCGACGGACAAATGCAAAGCATTGATGATAAAACCTATAAGAAATATTTTTCTATGCGTAGAGAGAAGAGCAAGTGGTTTGAGAAAAACAAGACATTGGCAAAAAGTCTTGAAGAAAGAGGTATTATGACCGACTTTGGCAGAAAGAAAAGTGATGAAGCCAAGAAAAACGGTCAATGGTATGCTCCAAAAACTCCAACAATCACCGAAGAACAAATCACCTTCTTATCATCTCTGTTGAAAGCATATGAGACTGCTTACATAAATTTTGAAACTATGCCGCTATCGATAAAGAAAACTTACACTTGAGCATATTTTGACGCAAAAACAGATGCCGGACGTGAAAAGCGTATCACTTGGATGGTTGACAGGCTCAATAAAAATCTAAAGCCGATTTAAGAAGATGCAATTCCAAGAAAATGTTAAATTGTGACTTGACAAATTCAAGAAAATTGAGTATAATTATAAAGTATACGAATGGAGGGAAGAATGGATTCACTTAAAATGTTGGGATTTGGTAAAACAATGGAAAAATCTCCTTTCAGTTGGTATTCATTCGGCTGAAGAATTAACTGCTATTTGAAGTAAGCAAGCAGCTTTTCGACTTAAAACTCAATATCCAACTACTTGTGTTGTCATACTTTATTATCTGGAAGCCGCCATTCGTGGTATTAGATATAAATCAACTGGACAATTCTTCTAAATCAGAGTTAAAAGAGCTTTTTAATCAATTATCAATATTGTATATGTGATGAAGCTATAAGACACGTTAGATTTCGTTTGCGTTATATCATGTGAATAAAACATGGAGGGAAAATATGCCATTTTATTTTGCTGGTGGAGATTTTTTAAATAAAATTGGAACAATTTGGTTTACGTCTTATGCATACTATGAGAAGATAAACTCCACTCATAAAAACTGGGAAAAAGTTAAAACTTTCGCTTATAGAATATCAATATATAATAAATCTAAACAATACCATAAAATCTGATTAGATGAAGTTATGTACATGAATTCTGAATTATTAGAAACGAATAAAATTGGTCTTAATGCTTCCAAAATCAAAAGAATGGCTAAAGAAATTCTTTAAAAGTTTGATAATTAAGTGACTGTGGCAAAATGGTATACGCACTAGATTTCGTTTGCGTTACGTCATTGGAATTATTCCACTGCTCCTGTCAGCAGGTTAAATTCAGACAGAAAAATTAAATAGATATATATGCACCTGTGGCGAAATTGGCATACGCGATAGATTTAGGTTCTATTTTCGAGAGAAGTGCAGGTTCAAGTCCTGTCAGGTGCACCAACGATAAATTTAAGGATATGATACTTTGAATAATTCCGCTTCAAATTTTACAAATCAATTAAATAATGCAGAAACCAAACTCAATTGTATTAATACTTTTTTTACAGCATATGGTGCTTTTATAACTGGAGTGTTTTTCATTGCAAAATATTTCTTTGAAGCCAGTAAAATTGTACTGATTCGGGAACAGTACTCTTTGTTTTATAAATTTTAATTGTTACAGTTTTATGATTCACCAGCGTTCCCATATAAATTTCATTTTCAAGTATTCGTTTCACGGAAGTCTGAACCCATAAAAATTTCTTGTACAGAGTCGTTCTTTGAGAACTGATTCTTCAAACCACTTATTGTCAAAGGTTCACGGCAATTCGGTAAGACTGCATCTATATGCAGGTTTGCAGAAAAAAACTATGCAAGCGTGATTGAGATAAATTTTGTTGAAGAACCAAAGTACGAGATGATTATTTCTGATTGCTACAAGGCTTCTGACATTATCAAGAATATATCACTCATAGACCCGTCAAAGCGATTCATAGAGGGCAAAACGTTGATATTTTTCGATGAGATTCAGAAGTTCCTCGATATTGCAACTTCCCTGAAATTTTTCAAGGAGGACGGGATGTTCAATGTTATTTGCAGTGGCTCGATGTTTGGTATCAACTACCGAAAAATCGAGAGCAACAGTGTAGGTTATAAGACTGATTTTACTATGTATTCTATGGATTTTGAGGAATTTATCTGGGCAAAGGGATATGATAATTCTTTTGT
>JAIDTI010000052.1 GCA_029060755.1 Ruminococcus sp.
TGCTTATATTATACATAATTTTTCAACGACTGTCAATTAATATATTATTACAAATAATAACAAAATATTTATTCAAATGATTCCAATTCCTTACATAAAGCAAGAAAATCATCATAAACGGTGATTGTCTGTAAATAGCGAAAATCAAGGATATATCCTGATGCACTATGTTTTAAAAAATCAGCGTCCCACAAAGGAACATCAAAAAATCCATCTTTATAGTGATAACGCAAAGGCTCATATTTATCTATATTCGCACGGAAATATTTTACTTTTGCCATACATAATTTATTGATACGGAACAGAAGCCCGATAATATCAGTTCTTTCAAAAAATGGGTCTTTGAAAATCAGATGTTTATGAGAGTTTTCCCTTTCTGAATACCATGCGTTATTTTCATGCTTTAATTTATATTTTTCTACTAATAAATATTTGTCGTCCATTTTTTATTCTCCTTTAAAAGTAAAACAGTTCCGATTTTTCAGAACTGTTTTATAAAATTATTTGATTTCGCACATCATCTTTAATCTTTGTGCTTCATTTGCATAAAATCCCTGTTTTTCGTAAAATGGCATTTTATCAGGCATTGCACACAATTCAACAAAAACACCTGTTCCTTCAATGCCATTATCCCTGACAAACTTCAGAAGCTCATCAATAAGCATTTTTCCTATTCCTTTATGCTGATATTCAGGTTTCACCACAACATCTTTTATGTAGTAATTCAGACCCATATCTCCAATCATTCTTGCCATTGCTACAATTTCTTGTCCGTCAAAGACAGATACTCTGAATAATGTATTCCGCATAGCAAGTTCAGTCTGTTCCAAAGAGGGGGAGCCGTCCCATACACTGTTCCACAAATAAATAAATTCTTCTGCACTTAGTTTATTATATTTTATAGTAAGATTATTCATAATTATACATCATTTCTGATAATATCATCAAGAGTTTCACGCTTTACAGCAATTCTTGATTCACCGTCATTAACAAAAACAACAGCAGGTTTCTGCAATCTGTTGTAGTTTGATGACATTGAGTAATTATATGCACCTGTTGCACATACTGCAATAATATCTCCTGATTCAGCGTGCTGTAAAGGCATATTTTCACCGATTAAGTCTCCGCTTTCACAACATTTTCCTGCTATTGTGACTTTCTCTGTACGTTCTTCATTTGCCTTGTTTGCAACAACTGCCTCATATTCTGATTTGTAGAGGATATAGCGTGGACTGTCAGCCATACCGCCGTCAACGGAAATATAGGTTCTGATATTCGGTATTTCTTTTCTTGCACCAACTGTATAGAGTGTGATTCCAGCAGGTGCAGCAATTGAGCGACCCGGTTCAATATAAATGAACGGACGGGAAATATTCAGCTTCTCACATTCAGCTTTAACCACTTCTGAAACTCTCTCCATGAATACTTCAAATGGCTGCGGGTCGTGACTGTTAAGGTACTTAATACCAAATCCACCGCCTAAATTAAGTCCCTGAATTTCGTAATCAAGCTCATTTTTGATTTTTGCTATAAATTCAAGCATTACTTTTGCTGCTTCTTCAAATGGGTCAATATCAAAAATCTGTGAGCCGATATGACAGTGCAAGCCGTATAACTCCACATTTTCGCATGAAACAGCCTCTTTTACTGCTTCATACGCTTCACCTGTTTCAAGTGCAAAGCCGAATTTACTGTCAATTTGTCCTGTTTTTACAAAATCATGAGTATGCGCATCAATACCCGGCTTGATTCTGAACATTATGTGCGGTCTTTTACCCTGCTCCTTTGCAATTCTTTCAAGGCGGTGGAGTTCGCTTATATTATCAACAATAATATGTCCCACACCAATTGAAACAGCATATGCAAGTTCCTCATCTGTCTTGTTGTTGCCGTGGAAGCCTATTTTTGACACGTCAAAACCTGCTTTAACAGCCGTATAAAGTTCACCGATTGAAACAGCATCAAGTCCAAGACCTTCACTGCCGACAATTCTGCACATCTCCATACATGACATAGCTTTACTTGCATAATGTACTCTGCCTTTGTCGCCATAGAATTTCCTGATACTTTCATTGAATCGGCGACAGTTTTTTCTTACAAGCTGTTCGTCCATTACATAAAGCGGTGTACCGTATTCCTTTGCAAGTTCAACGGTATCAGCACCACCTATAGTGAGATTTCCTTTTTCGTTTACACTTAAATTTTCAGATACAAACATATTTTCCTACTTCCTTTCTTAATCTTCACAGATTTCCTCAATGATTTCTTTGAGTTCGTCCACGCCTTCAAAAGTCATGGACGAAAACGGCACAACGTGCATATCGTCAAAGCACGGTATTTCCTTGCTGAATGACTGCATACGCTTTTCACGCTCCGTTTTTTTTAGCTTGTCTGCTTTTGTCAGAACAAGCACAAACGGCATTTCAGTATCAATGAGAAAATCAATCATTTTCAGGTCGTCTTTTGTCGGAGCGTGACGCATATCAACAAGCATAAAAATCAGCCTTATATCCCTTTCGGAACTGAGATAACCATCGATAAGTCCCGACCAGCGTTCTTTTTCCGACTTTGCAACTTTAGCATAGCCATAGCCGGGTAAATCCACAAAACGTATATTATCAAGTCCGTAAAAATTTATTGTAGCTGTCTTACCGGGTACGGAACTCACTCTCGCAAGATTTTTTCTGTTGAAAATCTTGTTTATGAGTGTTGACTTGCCAACATTTGAGTGACCTGCAAACGCAATTTCTATATGCTCCCCTTTCGGCATCTGCGAAAACTTGCCATAAGAAGCTATATATTCTACTTTATTATAATTGATTTTCATTGACACTGCCCCCTTAATTGATGAGAGCAGTATCAAGAACATCTGTAAGAGTCTCTGCGTACACAAATTCGACAGAATCTTTTACAACGTCGTCAACTTCTTCAAGGTCGGGTTTATTTGCAATCGGAATAATTACAGTTTTTATGCCTGCCTTATATGCTGCCATTGTTTTTTCACGCAGACCGCCTATCGGAAGTACTTTTCCGTGAAGTGTGATTTCACCTGTCATTGCAACATCTGAACGGACTTTTTTTCCCGACAAAGCGGAAACAAGTGCAGTTGTCATTGTAACGCCTGCTGACGGACCGTCTTTTGGTACAGCACCTTCAGGAGCATGAATGTGCAAATCGTTGACTTTGTAGAAGTCCTTGTTTATATTATACTTATCAGCAACACTTCTTACATAGCTTACAGCAATCTTTGAACTCTCTTTCATTACATCACCAAGAGAGCCTGTAACTTCTGTTTTGCCTGTTCCGTCAAGCACAATGACTTCCAACGGCATAAGAACTCCACCGACTGATGTCCACGCAAGACCGTTTACAACACCTGTCTGATTCTCTTTTGATGCAATATCACTTGTATACTTTCTTGTGCCAAGCCAGTCCTGTAAATCTTTTTCTTTTACTATAATTCTCTTTGCATCTCCTGATGCTATTTTTTTTGCGGCTTTTCTGCAAAGTGATGCAATAACTCTTTCAAGTGTACGCACACCGGCTTCTTTTGTATAGAAACTGATTGTATCGTGAATTGCCTTATCTTCAATTCTGAACTGTGTACCCTTTAAGCCATGTTCTCTGAGTTGCTTTGGAATGAGATGTTCTTTTGCTATATGGAATTTTTCTTCTGCCGTATAACTTGGAAGTTCAATAAGTTCCATTCTGTCAAGAAGTGGTGCAGGAATGTCGCTTACATTATTTGCCGTTGTAATAAATACCGCTTTGCTCAAATCAAAGGGAACTTCTAAGAAATGGTCACGGAATGTTGAGTTCTGCTCACTGTCAAGCACTTCAAGCATAGCAGATGACGGGTCGCCTTTCATATCGTTGCAGAGTTTGTCAATCTCATCAAAAAGAATAAGCGGATTGGCAGAACCTGCCTGCTCCAGAGCTGTAATTATACGTCCCGGCATAGCACCTACATAAGTTTTTCTGTGTCCTCTTATATCTGCTTCATCACGCACACCGCCAAGAGAAACACGGACATAATCCCTGCCCATAGCTTTTGCGATAGACTTTGCAATGGAAGTCTTGCCGATTCCGGGAGGTCCTGCAAGACAGAGAATCTGCCCTTTTATATCGGGATTTATCATATGAACTGCTAGAAATTCAAGAATACGCTCCTTGACTTTTTTAAGTCCGTAGTGGTCGTCATTGAGAATGGATTCCGCTTTCTGTAGAGAGATTTTAGCTTTTGTATATTTTCCCCACGGCAAATCAAGAACTGTATCAAGATAATTTTTTATAACAAATGCTTCCTGAGATGCGGACGGAAGTTTTGAAAGTCGGTCTGCCTCTTTCATAAGCTTTTCACGGCTTTTATCATCAATTTTCAAAGCCATTATATCATTTGTATACTTAAAGACATCATCGCCATCATCTTCGCCAAGCTGTTCCTGAATAACCCTGAGCTGTTCACGGAGATAATATTCTCGCTGTCCTTTGTCAATGTTAATTTTTGTCTGCTCATTGATAAGACTTTCAAGCTCCATTATTTCAATCTCTGAACTTAGACAAGCATACAATATTGAAAGTTTGCTGACAATACTTGATTCTTCAAGAAGTGTCTGCTTATCCCTGTAATTGATATTGCAGTTGAAAACTATAGCTTCAAAAAGCTTTATCGGGTCGTCCTGCATCATTATGGAGGATATGAGTTCCTGTGGCATTTTTGGAAGATACTGTGAATACTTTTCAAAAGCATCTTTTACCGAACGCACAAGAGCTTCCGCCTCAATAACATCATATTTTGCTCTTGAATATGTAGGCGTACGCTTTACTTCTGCACGGATTGTCTTACCGTCATCATAGAGATGCACAAGATTCGCCTTGTACATACCTTCAACAAGAACTTTCATAATATTATCAGGCATTTTTAGAACCTGTTTTATCTCTGCAACAACTCCGACTTTGTATAAGTCATTTGATTTAGGATTATCAACATAAGATTCATGCTGTGCAACTAGGAAAATTTTTCCATTTTCTTTGAGAGCTTTTTCAATTGATTCAATCGTCTTTGGTCTTGCAACATCAAAATGCACAACCATTTTCGGAAATGCAACAAGACCTCTCATAGCAACGGTATAGAATACGTTTCTAGTGTCTGTATTCCTGCTATTTTTCATTACTCTTTCCATTCTCTAAATTCTCCTTTGCTTTTAAAAATTGTCGTAAATATATTATACTACATAATTTTTAAAAAATCAAGTAAAATATTTATTCTTTGCAAAAAAACTTGACAAAAGCAATCTGCATGACTATAATTAAAAAGAAAATACCAAATAAGGAGAATTTTTTATGAAATCAGTTATATTTTTTGACATAGATGGCACAATCGTTTCAGAAGACGGCTTGTTTACAATTCCCGAAAGTACAAAAAAAGCAATATCCCTTACACGAAAAAAAGGCAACATCACATTTATAAATACTGGCAGAACAGAATTTAACGTAAATAGGAAAGTACGTGAACTTGGTTTTGACGGTATTATCTGTGGCTGTGGTACATATATCGAGTATAATGGCGAAATTCTGCTTTATAATAAGCTGAAACAGGATTTTTGCCGTGAGATTGCAGGACTTCTGCGAAAATGCAGAGTTACACCCGTATACGAACATAAAGATGGATATTTTTTTGACGATAAAGCACCGAAAACTGCTGATTTAGATGACTTTCTTGAAACTTTCGTTGATGAGGGTATTAACATTAACGGACGTGTGGAGGACAGCAACTTCTGCTTTGATAAGTTTGTCATATGGGAGAACGAATATTCTGATATGGAACTTTTCCGCCATGAAATAAGCAGATATTTCGATATAATCGACAGAGGAAACGGCTTTTTTGAAAATGTTCCGATTGGCTTTTCAAAGGCTACTGCTGTTCAGCTTATACTTGACAAACTCAACATTCCGCCTGAAAGAGCATATGCAATTGGCGACAGCAGAAATGACTTGCCGATGCTTAAAGCTGTACCAAACAGTATAGCAATGGGTGGTGCGGAAGTAATTTATCCCTATGTTTCGTATATAACAACATCTCTTGCTGATGACGGAATATACAACGCACTTGAACATTTCAACTTAATATAATTGTCAATCTTCACATATAATCACTGTGTTTTTTGTGAATTATTACAAAATTATGAAAAGTACTTGACAAATGCACATTTGTATGATATGATAGAAACATAAAGTTAATAACTTAAAGTTGCTAACTGAATATATGGAGGCTGATTGATTGGATTACGATATTTCACAATATGACAGACCATCTGTAGCAGTAGATGCAGTGCTGTTTGGTGTTGAGGATTACAAAACCGCAACAATGGAAGAAAAAAAGTTGAAAATCCTGCTTATAAGACGTGGAGAAGAACCATTCAAGGATATGTATTCTTTGCCGGGTGGGTTTTTAAGAAAAAATGAGACAGTGGAACAGGCTGTTGAGCGTGAACTTGTTGAGGAAACAGGTGTAAGAAATACAAAGCTTATTCCACTGAAAGTTTACAGCAGTATCGGGCGTGATCCTCGTGGATGGATAATTTCAGATGCCTTTATCTCACTGACTAACACTGTTGCACTTTCAACGCTTGAAAATTCTGATGCAAAAGAAGCTGTATGGCTTGATTTCAGCTATTCAGCTGAAGATGATACAATTCATATTGCTGATGATATTACAATATCAGCTGTTGACGGAATCGTCAAGGAAAATGTACTGTCATTCGACCATAGTCAGATTATATATGACGCTTTTAAAAAGTTGCAGGAGGAAGTACAGCATAATGATATACTGTTCGACCTTATGCCAGAACTTTTTACAGTGTCAAATCTGCACAGCATATATAAAATGATACTGGATAAAAATGAAACTATTCAGGCATTCAGAAAACGTATGGCAAGCAGGATTGAAGAAACAGAATTTTATGACGATACAACAATGGCGCACCGAAAATCAAAGCTGTACAAAGTAAGAAGAAAGGGTGGATAATAAATGGATATATTCAATGGTATGTTTGGAAAGATTGCGCCGGGTATGTGCAAATTGTCCATGACCGGTGAAATAGCTGTAAAGACATCAAACGGCTATAAGACTTATAATGTGAAAAACAACAGACTGACAAACTGCAATAACTTTGTATTTGAAGCTGGTGAAGATTTCTTTTTCCTGATTCCTACTAAAAAAGTAGTTGCAGGAGATATAATTCTTGTCGGTGGAAAGCCAAAATGTGTAATCAAAAAAGAAGGTGACATAATTACAGTCATCAACTTTGAAGATTCTACAATAGAAAATGTTATACCTGAAAGACAAATTTTCATGGGCAATACTTATTTCTTCGGAAAAATAGTATCTTTGTTCGGAAATTTCAACAAGGGTGACAAAGGTAAAAAGGGCATGGGAAAAATCATGCGTTATATGATGATTTCAGAGATGCTCAAAGGCAAAGGAAAATCAGACAGCGGAATTAATCCTATGATGCTGATGATGATGTCAGGCAGTGGCATGGGTGATATGTTCGATGGCTTGTTTGATGAAGATGATGACGACGATACGGAAGGAGAAGATTAATCATGGGTGGCGGAAGTTGGACAAGAGATTCTTTCAGGAATTACAGCAGAAGTGCAGGCAGAACAGTCGGTGCAGACGGCTCTTTATCGGGAAATTATTCTGCGCAGGATATGTTTAAATCAAGACAGATTGACCCCGCACTGAATCCGCATAATGTTATAAGGGAATGTTGCGACAGTGCAGAACATCCCGAAACTGTTCCGGTAATCCTTGCACTTGATGTTACTGGAAGTATGGGAAGTGCAGCTGTTGAGGTTGCAAAAAAACTTAATGTTGTCATGACAAAACTCTATCAGGACACAAAAGATGTTGAGTTTATGATTATGGGTATAGGCGACCTTGCTTATGACCGTGCGCCGATTCAGACAAGTCAGTTTGAATCTGATATAAGAATCGCTGAACAGCTTGACAAAATATACTTTGAAGCAGGAGGAGGCGGAAACGGTTTTGAATCGTATACAGCTGCATGGTATTTTGCATTGAATCACACAAAACTTGACTGTCATAAGCGTGGCAAAAAGGGACTTATTATTACTATGGGTGACGAACCGCTTAATCCTTATCTGCCGAAAGCACCATTAGGAGCTGTAACAGGCGACAACAACGAGGTTGATATTAAAACAAGTAAACTCTATTCACAGGTGATTGAAAAATTCGACGTTTATCATCTTGCTGTTGTGGACATACGTTCCTGCGGAAGTCATTATCTCCCCGACATAAGAAAAACATTCGGTCAGTATCTTGACAAACAGCATCTAAGAGAAGTTGATGTTAACAGTATTTCTGATGTTATTATAAAAATCGTGACCGCATTTGCAAATAATTCTGAATGTATTGTTGAGGATAGTATTGTGGATAATCCAGCAGAACACGAAGAAAAGAAAAAAGGCTTTTTCGGCAACCTGATAAAATGGTAAGGGATATAAAAGTTGTAATTGGTGCATCATACGGTGATGAGGGAAAAGGATTCATGACAGACTATTTTTGCAGAAATGCAGATAAGCCATGTATAACAGTACTGCACAACGGCGGTTCACAGCGTGGACATACTGTAATAAGCAAAAACGGTCTCCGTCATGTATTCCACCACTTAAGTTCGGGAACTTTTTCGGGGTCTGATACATATTTTGCAGACAGCTTTATAATAAATCCGCTTGTTTTCGCTGATGAATACAATAAACTGAATCCTAAAACAAAAATATACTGTTCAATTGACTGTATGTGGTCTACGCCTTTTGATATGATGCTGAATCAGATTATTGAGGATTCAAGAGGTGACAAACGTCACGGAAGCTGTGGCTATGGTATATGGGAAACTATTGTAAGATATAAAAATTCAGATACTATGCCATTCCGTGATTTCATGTTTCTTGATGCAGACAGTAAAACAGCATACCTGAAAAAAATAAGGGACAAATATATGCCTGAACGACTGAAAAGTGCAGGCATTTACAGAATCCCTGAAAAATGGCACAATATTATACAAGATGATAATCTGATTACAGGATTTATAAATGACTGCATATTTTTTGACAATTCCGTTATATATTCAGATACAGGCGTACTTGAAAATTATCCGTGTATAATTTTTGAGGGCGGACAAGGACTGCTGTTAAGTCAGTCGGAAACAAATCCACATACTACACCAAGTTATACAGGAGCGGAAAATCCCGTGCGTATCATAAAAACGCTGAACGGTACAAATAATATTGAGGTTTGCTATGTTACACGCTCTTATCTTACACGTCATGGAGCAGGTCAGTTTCCTTATGAATGTACAAAAGCTGAAATAAATTCTGATATGGTTGATAAAACAAATGTTCCTAATGATTATCAGGGGGCAATAAGATACGGAAAAATAAATATTCCCGAACTCCGACAGCGTATAATGAATGACTTCACAAAATTCAGCGAATTTGAAAATACAGTGCTTTCTGTTGCCGTTACGCATCTGAATGAAACAGACGGAAAACTTGTCACATCAGACGGCATGGAAAATCCCGAAAATATCGGAATAGAAAAGATGTATAAATTCTATAGTGAACTATAAATGAGCATTCACAGAAAGAATTCGTCAAAATGCACAAAAAGAATCAAGAAATTTTTTGCAAGAGTGCA
>JAIDTI010000053.1 GCA_029060755.1 Ruminococcus sp.
TAAGTCAATAGAAAAATATTAAAAATCAACAAAAATTTTATTTCTGAAAAAAAATAATACAAGGGCTTTACAAAAATTAAAAAAATGTGGTATAATATAAGCATGAAAATTTTGATTTGTTGTAAAAAATTAATTTGAGGTGGAAAATATTCTATGAATAATCAGTCTTTTTATGAGGCAAAAAAAGCCGCACTAAGAAAATATTTCAGCGAAATGAATGAAATGCAACAAGAAGCAATATTTACAGTCAATGGTGCTGTACTTGTCCTTGCAGGTGCAGGAAGCGGGAAAACAACCGTTATTGTAAACCGCATTGTTAATATGATAAACTTCGGCAATGCTTATTTTAACAGAAACGGCGGTATATCTGGCGAAAACGAAACAATATTTCTGAAAAAATATGCAGAGGGCAAAGCAGATAATATTGATATACTCCATTCTATCGTTGCAAGTGAACCAGTAAACCCACGAAATATCCTTGCTATAACTTTCACAAACAAAGCGGCAGGAGAACTTAAAGAGCGTCTGGCTGATGCTTTAGGTGAAACAGCAAAAGATATTCATGCTTCTACTTTTCATTCTGCCTGTGTAAGAATACTAAGAAATGACATTGAAAACATAGGTTTCGGCAGAGATTTTACAATCTATGATACAGACGACAGCCGTCGCATGATTAAAAATGTTATGAACATATTAGACATTTCAGAAGAAAAATTTGCTCCGAAAAATGTTCTTGCTGAAATAAGTTCTGCAAAAAACAAAATGATTTCTCCTTTAGCCATGCTTTCAGAATCAAACAACGACTATCGCAAGAAAACTATTGCAAGAATATATAGTGCCTATATGGAGCATCTACAAAATGCAAATGCTCTTGATTTTGATGATATTCTCTGCAAGACAGTTGAGCTTTTTGAAAAATTCCCTGATGTTCTTGAAAAATATCGCAGACGTTACAAATACATAATGGTTGACGAATATCAGGACACAAACCATGTTCAGTTCAGACTTGTTTCACTTCTTTCAGAAGGAAACAACAATATCTGCGTTGTAGGTGATGACGACCAAAGTATCTATAAATTCAGGGGTGCGGATATAACAAATATTCTTGAATTTGAAAACAGGTTTGAAGATGCAAAGGTTATCCGTCTGGAACAGAACTATCGTTCCACAAAGACTATTCTTGATGCGGCAAATTCTGTTATTTCCAATAACAAAAGCAGAAAGTCAAAAACATTATGGACAGCAGGCGAAAAAGGCAGTAAGATTTTATGGTACAAGGCTGTTGATGAAAATGATGAGGCTAATTTTGTTATAAAAACCATAAAGGCAGACTATGTGAAAAACAGAAGTTTAAGAAGAAATGCTGTTCTTTACAGAATGAACGCACAATCAAATATTATTGAAAGTGCATTGCTACGTGCAAATATTCCTTATACGGTATATGGCGGTATGCGTTTCTATGACCGTAAGGAAATAAAGGATATAACTTCATATCTTGCTTTTATAAATAATCCGTTTGATATGCTCCGATTCAGACGTATTATTAATGAGCCGAAAAGAAGCATAGGTGATTCAACAATTGCAGTTATTGAAGATATAAGCAGAGACCTGAAAATATCACCATATGAAGTAATGCTTAACTGCGAACAGTATCCACCGCTTGCAAAGAAAGTCAACACACTGAAAAATGCTGCTTCATTATTCGGACAGCTTATTGAAAAAGCAAGCGAACTTCCGCTTGATGAACTTCTTGATTTTGTACTTGAAAAATCAGGCTATCTTGAATATCTCAAAACTCAAGAAAATGCAGAAACAAAGATTCAGAATGTAAAAGAACTAAAAACATCTATAGTTCAGTACATAAGAAATACGGAAAAACCAACTCTCAATGAATTTCTTGAGGAAACTACTCTCTATACAGAGGCAGACAGCGACAATATGAATGAAGATAAGGTTACACTTATGACAGTTCACTCTGCAAAAGGTCTTGAATTTGACAATGTTTTTCTTATCGGTTTTGAGGATAATATTTTCCCCGGCTCACGCTCTTTCTATAATGATGATGACATGGAAGAAGAACGCCGTTTGGCTTATGTTGCAATAACAAGAGCAAAGAAACAGCTGTATATTACAAGTGCCGGCAGACGTATGCTTTTCGGACAGACTCAAAGCAATATGAAATCAAAGTTCATAAGTGAAATGGACATGAACAATATAGTAAAAAAGGATAATACTTTAGTAAAAGAGATTATCCCCGAAAAAAACAATAATGTTATAGAAGTACAGTCCTCATCACTTCAACAGCAACTTGCAAGAAACAAACGTCAGGCATCATCTTCAGAAAGTACAGATGTAACATATTCTGTTGGCGAAAGAGTTCAGCATAAAATCTTCGGCGACGGAACGATTGTTTCTGTAACTAGTATGTCCAATGATTCCATGCTTGAAATTGCGTTTGATAAAGTCGGAACTAAAAAAATTATGGCTAACTATACAAAGCCTAAAAAGATATAAAGGAGTCTTTTTATGAGAAAAACAAAAATTGTATGCACTATCGGACCAGCAACAGATGACGAAAATATCATGCGTGAGCTTATGCTTGCAGGAATGAATGTTGCAAGATTCAACTTTTCACACGGTGAATACGCTACACACGAAAAGCGTTTCCGTGAAGTCGAAAAACTTCGCAAAGAACTTGATTTGCCTGTTGCAACACTTCTTGATACAAAAGGACCTGAAATCCGTTTAGGTAAATTTGTTGACGATAAGCCTGTTGAAATTCATGACGGCGATATTTACACACTCACAACAGAAGATTTGCCGTGTACAAATGAAAAAGGAAGTATCAGCTTTAAGAAACTGCCACGAGATGTAAGCATAGGAACAAAAATTCTTATAAATGACGGCGTTATTGAACTGCTTGCCGAAAAAGTCACAAAAACTGAAATTGTATGCAGAGTTATTCATGGCGGTACACTCTCAAACAACAAGGGTATAAACGTTCCCGGCGTTAAGCTCTCTATGCCATATCTCAACGACAGAGATATGGAAGATTTGGAGTTCGGCTCAAAAATGGGATTTGACTTTATCGCCGCAAGTTTTGTACGTTCTGCCGCTGATATTAACTACCTCCGCAAGTTCACACAAAGTTTAGGCTGGTTTGATGTACGCATTATCGCAAAAATCGAAAACAGTGACGGTGTTGAGAATATCGACGAAATTTTAGAGGCGGCTGACGGCATAATGATTGCCCGTGGTGATATGGGTGTTGAAATTCCGTTTGAGCAGATTCCAGCAATACAAAAAGAAATCATCAAAAAAGGATATAACGCAGGAAAACAGGTTGTAACAGCAACACAGATGCTTGAATCCATGATTACAAACCCACGTCCTACACGTGCCGAAATAACAGACGTTGCAAATGCTATATATGACGGCACAAGCGCAATAATGCTTTCAGGTGAAACTGCCGCAGGCGCATATCCCGTTGAAGCTGTAAAGACTATGGCTCTTATCGCTGAAACAACAGAAAATAACATTGACTATAAAGCTGAATTTGCAGAAAGACGCTCAAATCCTGAAGGAAGTATTGCTGAAGCAATTGCACACGCTACTGTAACAACTGCCCATGACCTTGATGCACGTGCTATTATTACCGTTTCACTTGGCGGACAGACAGCAAGACTTATTTCAAAATACCGTCCATGCTGTTCAATAATCGGCTGTACAATGAGTGAAGTTGTATGCCGTCAGATGAATATGTCATGGGGCGTTATTCCATATATAATCGACGAAAAAAACAGTACAGATGAACTTTTCGCAGCAGCTGTAAATGAAGCAGAAGCTCACAGACTTGTGCAGGACGGCGACCTTGTTGCTATAACAGCAGGTGTTCCGCTTGGTGTGTCAGGTACAACAAACCTCATGAAAGTTGAACGAATCGGCACAAATAACTGAACATAACAGAAAAGGCAAGCCGTTATCTGACTTGCCTTTTTTATTTTATTCAGTAATCGGGAGCGAACTTATAGATTTTGCTTCAAGTTTCTGAAGTGCAAGAGCGTCCAGACCTGTTACACCGTCGCCCACATTACAGCAGTCGGCATTGATTAAACCCTGCTCCGAAAGTCCGTATTTGTCTTTGTTACCAAGATGCTGAATTATAGCAGTTGCATCAGCAATATTGACTTCACTGTCGCAGTTTGCGTCACCGATAAGCAGTTTATCAGATGCTGTTGTTGTTGTGATAGTTGTAGTTGCAGAAGTCGTTGTCTGTATGGGCTTTGTTGTTGCAGAACCACTTGTATTTCCGTCAGCAGATGTGCCATCAGGTTCTTCACCGTAATAAAGTTCACCGTTTATATAAACAGGAATATATTTTGTCATAGTGCCCTTGATTTTGCCGTCCTCATCTTCTTCGCCCGATTTTCCGATAATCTCTTTATTTGAGAAGTCATTTTCAGCATCCCAGCCACTTCCGTAATCGGGGAATACAAATGCAAGAAGTATCTCACACTGTTGCATACCCTCTGAAACAGGAAGTACAGCACGTCCGTCAGGAAGATTTACTTCAACATAGTAAATATTGTCCTTGTAATGCTTTATTCCCGAAATTTCAGCACTCTTTACACCTTTTCCCGAATACATTGCAGACTGGTCACGGTCACAGCGCACAACTACATCTTCGGGTGATTTTCCTGCATCTATAATTTCACTTAAATCCATATAGTAACGGAATGAAATGTTATCCTGAACTCTTGCAGGCCATGCTGAATGATTCGTCACCTTGAAACTTATTGTAGCACCTGATGCTGATACGCCCTTGTCAAGTGCTTCAACAAAAAATTCAGGTGAATCATGTTCCTCTTTCGGAGGAAATGACGGGTCTGATTTTCCGCCGTATTTGTCAATCATCTTGCAAAGAATAGCTGTAAATCCTGCATTATAGTCCGTTGCAACCTCATTGTTGATATAGTTGTTTCTGTCATCTTCGTATGCGCCGTCCTGAGTTGGACCGCCGACCAATGCACCATATAAAGTATGTCTGTTCTGTTCAGGCATATATATATCGTTTTTCCATGATGCGTGAGCCGTTCTGTGATGTGCATTGTGAGCAGGTTTTTCACCATATCCGACAACATAGCTCTGCCCCGTCGGATTATCACCAAGTACATAGTTTATCTGGTCTTCGTAAAAACTTTCATATGTACCTGTATTCTTACCCTTAAGCACGGTATCACACGCAACAGCTGTAATAAATGCAGATGTCTGAGCATATCTTGCACAGCCCCAGTTGCTTATATATGCAAGCTTGCCATCAACTTTTTCAACTTTATTTGCAAGATAGTCAAGATGTTTTTCAACACGGCTTATATAGAAATCGTCATTTGTATTTATCGCATAGAGAAGCATACCGCCCTGCATTGTATCGTCCCAGCAATGCGACCATGAGTAGCATAATTCATCTGTGCCAAGTTCCTTGCTAAGATTCGGAATATAGCCTGTTGCCTTGTCAAGATACGACTTTTCACCTGTTGCAATATAAAGCCAGTTTGCCGCATAGAAAAGTTCGTCATAGAAATGACTTGAACGGTAAAATCCCATAGCATCAGTATTGTTGTAATATTCGTCACTTTTTGAATCATCAGCAAGCTTGAACAGATTTTCAGCGTGTTTTATATATTCATCAAGCTTTTTGCTGTCAACTTTGTCTTTCAATGCACAATATCCAGATGCAAGAGCCGCCGCCATTCCACCGAAAACGGCTGAACAGCCGTCAGAACCGACGAGAATTTCTCTTGCTGATTCATATGATGTTCCGCTGTCCTCCATGCCGTACTGATAAAGTTCAACAGCTCCCCACCATGTATGGTCAATCTGTCCAGAGCCTACCTGAAAAACTGCTTCGTCTCCCCTGTCGCACTCTGCAAGATAATCAAGGACAAATTCAAGATTATTGACATAGTTTGTCATTTCTCCGCATTTTTCAATGCCCTCCGGATATTGATAAAGTCCCCATGCAAGCATTGATGCTGAATATGCCATAGGGAGATTGAATTTAACGTGGTCGCCTGCATCATACCAACCGCCCTTGACTTCATCAATCATTGTTGAATCTGCTCGCCACTCAACTCTGTTCCATTCAGGCAAAGGACCAGCCTGCTGACATTCGTAAAAATACAGCGATTTCTGCAATGCCTCTGCGTAATTTGGCGCATCAACCGCATTTACAGCATACGGGACTGAATTTATTCCCATTGACGAAACAAGCATAATAGCAGATAAAGTCCCTGATATAAACTTCTTAATCATAAAAATCACCTCTTATTAATACAGTGAGCAGACTTTTATCTGCCCACTGAATTTTTTATTGCTTTGATTTGTTATTGTTTCTTATTATTATGTTGATAATCTGCGATGCAAGCATACATACCATAGCAGCAACAATATTATTTTCGTCTTTTTTTTCGGATTTGTCAAAAATACTGCGGACTGTAAAGAAAAGTCCCGATAAACAGAAACCAAAAGAAAGTACAGCTAACACAAGTTTTTTCATAGTAAAACTCTCCTTATTTAAAGTATGCTACACCGCTTTCAAAGATTCTCTGGTCTTTTTCGCCTGCAACGTTTTTGCAGATATAACTGCCCTTACGCTCTGAATGACCCATTTTTCCGAATACTCGTCCGTCAGGAGATGTGATACCCTCAATAGCTTCAATAGAAGTATTAGGATTATAGCGTATATCCATTGTAGGAGTACCCTCGTTATCAACATACTGCGTTGCTATCTGTCCGTTATTTGCCATTTGCTGAATAAGACTTGCAGGAGCTACAAAACGTCCTTCACCGTGTGAAATTGGTACACAATGAATATCGCCGACTTCTGTACCATAGAGCCACGGACTTTTATTTGATGCAATTCTTGTATTTACCATCATGGACTGATGTCTGTTGATTGTGTTGAATGTGAGTGTAGGTGAATCGCTGTTCATCTCGACAATTTCACCGAACGGCACAAGTCCAAGTTTTACAAGAGCCTGAAAACCGTTGCAGATACCAAGCATAAGACCGTCTCTGTTCTTGAGTAAATCGTGAACAGCATCTTTTATTTTCGGATTGCGGAAAAATGCAGTTATAAACTTTCCGCTTCCCTCCGGCTCGTCGCCACCGCTGAATCCACCTGGAATCATGATAATCTGTGACTGCTTGATTGCCTGTTCAAAGTAATCAACGGACTGTTCAATATCACCTGCCGAAAGATTGCGGATAACTACAATTTCAGCAACTGCACCTGCTTTTTCAAATGCTCGTGCTGTATCATATTCGCAGTTTGTACCAGGAAATACAGGAATAACAACTTTCGGCTTTGCAAATTTTTCAGAAGATGCAATTTTAGCTGTATTTTTATAGCTATATACTGTAGGAGTTGCATCAGTCGTCTTTATTCTGCATGGGAATACTGGTTCAAGCTTGCCTTCCCATACTCTCTGGAGCATATCAAGATTGACAGTATAATCAAATGTACAGATTTTGTATTTGCTTGTTGTCTTACCGATAACAAACTCATCATCTGATGCCTCGCCGGTGAGTTCGATAATAAATGAAGCATAGCACGGCTTGAAAAGCTTATCAGCGGAAATGCGTGATGTAAATTCAAATCCGAGTTTGTTTCCGAAGCACATCTTTGCAATACCCTCTGAAATACCGCCATATCCGACAGTCCATACTGCACCTGCTCTGCCTGCGGAAATAACCTCCTCAACCTTATCAAATACAGCCTTTACGCTGTCAAATACAGGAAGTCCGTTTTCGTCGTAATCAGGAGCAATATATATTACCTTGCTTTCGGATTTCTTAAACTCTGTTGAAACAATCTTGTCAGCCTTTGCAGTTGATACGGCAAATGAAACGAGTGTCGGCGGAACATCAATATTTTCAAAAGTTCCCGACATTGAATCCTTACCGCCGATTGAACCGCAGCCAAGTTCAAGTTGTGCTTTAAATGCACCGAGAAGTGCAGCCATAGGCTTGCCCCAGCGTTTCGGGTCGTTCTTTGTGCGCTCAAAGTATTCCTGGAATGTGAGCCAGCACTTCTTATATGTACCGCCTGCGGCAACTACTTTTGCAATTGATTCAACAACAGCAAGCAATGCACCATGATAAGGACTTTTTGTTGATATATCGGGATTATATCCCCAGCCCATAAGTGAACAGGTGTTCGTCTCTCCTTTGAGTACAGGAATTTTTGCAGCCATAGCCTGTGAAGGTGACATCTGATAAACTCCACCAAATGGCATAAGAACTGTACCTGCTCCGATTGTTGAATCGAATTTTTCGATAAGTCCTTTCTGCGAACATACATTCAGGCTACCCATAAGATTAATCCACTGGTCTGCTGAATCTTCTACAGTATCATTGTTTATATCTTCTGGAATATCAACAGAAATATTGGTATATTTTGACGCACCGTTTGAGTTCAGGAACTCTCTTGAAAGGTCAACTATTGTCTTGCCGTTCCAGTTCATCTTCAGACGAGGCTCATCAACAACATCTGCCACATAAGTAGCTTCAAGATTTTCCTTTTTAGCTTCAGCCATGAATTTTTCCATATCATCAGCAGAAACTACTACAGCCATACGCTCCTGTGATTCAGAAATAGCAATCTCTGTACCGTCAAGACCGTCATATTTTTTCGGGACTGCATTAAGATTGATAACAAGTCCGTCTGTAAGTTCGCCTATTGCAACAGACACACCGCCTGCACCGAAATCATTGCATCTTTTAATCATCTTTGTAACTTCGGAATTGCGGAAAAGTCTTTGCAACTTTCTTTCCTCTGGCGGATTACCTTTCTGTACTTCTGCTCCGCAGTTTTCAAGTGACTGTAATGTGTGCGACTTTGATGAGCCTGTAGCACCGCCACAACCGTCACGTCCTGTTTTTCCGCCAAGAAGTATTACAACATCTCCCGCAACCGGTCTTTCACGGCGAATATTTTCAGCCGGAGCTGCACCAAGTACCGCACCGATTTCCATACGCTTTGCAACATATCCTGAATGATATACTTCTGCAACATGACCTGTAGCAAGTCCAATCTGGTTGCCGTATGAACTGTAGCCGTTTGCCGCACCTAATGTTATTTTTCTCTGCGGAAGTTTGCCTGAAATAGTATCTTCAACCGGCACAAGAGGATTTGCCGCACCTGTTACACGCATTGCCTGATATACATATGAACGTCCTGAAAGTGGGTCACGGATTGCACCGCCAAGACAAGTTGCCGCACCACCAAATGGCTCAATTTCTGTCGGGTGATTATGTGTTTCGTTCTTGAACATGAGAATCCAGTCTTCCATTTTGCCGTCAATATCAACCTTAATCTTTACGGAACAAGCATTGATTTCCTCACTTTCATCAAGGTCAGGAAGTAAACCGTCAGCCTTTAACTTTTTAGCGGCTATTGTACCTAAATCCATAAGAGTTATAGGCTTGTCCGTTCTGCCAAGTTCCTTGCGGACATTGATGTACATATCATATGTATCCTTTATATAAGGAGTAACAATATTTACATCTTTTACATTTGTTAAAAATGTTGTGTGACGGCAATGGTCAGACCAGTATGTATCAATCATGCGGATTTCTGTAATAGTAGGGTCACGGTGTTCCGTGTTTTTGAAATAATCCTGACAGAATTTGATGTCATCATAATCCATAGCAAGTCCGAACTGGTCTACAAAGGCATGAAGTCCTTTTTCGTTGAGACTGATAAAGTTTTCAAGTGTTTCAACAGTTGTCGGGATTTCATAATTTGTATCAAGAGTATCAACAGTTTCAAGAGATGCTTCACGGCTTTCAACAGGATTGATTATATATGCCTTAAGCTTTGCAAATTCTTCATCAGTAATATCACCATCAACAATATATACTCTTGCATTTCTTACACGGCATCTTTCACCCTGTCTGAGTATCTGAATACACTGTTCACAGCTGTCTGCTCTCTGGTCGAACTGTCCCGGAAGGTATTCAACAGCAAAGACACGCTCCCCCTCTGTTAATTTCGGGAGTTCACTGTAAACCACATCAACAGCAGGCTCTGAAAATACAGTGCTTATTGATGCTTTGAAATCTTCCTCACTGAGTTTGTCAGCATCATATCTGTTGAGGATTCTTATTCCCTTGATGTCAAGTCTGAGAGCAGTCTGAACATCGCTGAGTACAGATTGTGCTTCAACAGCAAACTCCGGCTTTTTTTCTGAATAAATTCTGAATACAGACATAGTACTATCTCCATTCTAATCAATAATTTTGCCGAGACAGCAATCGTCAAGGCTTTCTTCTATTATAACATAAAAAATCTGATTACGCAAACTTTTTTTAGAATTTTTTCGTAAAATTTTTATTAGCGTATAATCAGGTGCGTGTCCCTGATGATATTCTGCTGAATTTTCACGCTCAAACAACACTGGAACAGTTTTTCCGACAAGACTACGCATATATTCTTTCTGCAATTTTTCACCAAGAGATTTCATGCGGTCGGCACGTTCAGCCTTGATATTTTTCGGAATCTGCGGTAAACGTGATGCAACTGTGCCTTGTCTTACAGAATATTGAAATACATGGATTTTTGCAAATCCGACTTTTTCAACAAATGCAAGTGATTCGCTGAACTCCTGTTCAGTCTCCTGCGGAAATCCTACCATAACATCAGTTGTAAATGAAGCGTCAGGAAAATTTCTGCGGATTTTTTCGACAAGCGTCATGTATTCGTCGGGAGTATATCTGCGGTTCATTCGTTTCAGTGTTTCAGCACTTCCGCTTTGCAATGACAAATGAAACTGCGGACAGAATTTCGATTGATTTGCAAGTCTCATCAAATCATTATCTGAAAGCATTTCAGGTTCAATCGAGCCAAGTCTCACACGCTCTATACCGTCGATTTTACAGCACTCCTCAACAGCATCAACAAGTCGCAAACCGAACTCCTGCCCATAAAATGCAAGATTAATTCCGACAAGCACAATTTCTTTGTGTCCCGATTCTGCTAACTGTTCAGCATCTTTCCGCAGTGAATCCATAGGCTTGCTCCTGCATCTTCCACGGGCATACGGAATCATACAATATGAGCAGAAACAGTTACAGCCGTCCTGAATCTTCATGAAAGCACGTGTCTTTACAGACAAACGGCACGGTATATCATCAAAAACATCATGATTTGTATATTCAGGAATATCAGTTATACGCATTTTTTCGCTGATTGACTGCATAACCAGTTTCGGAAGTTTTTCACGCTCTTTTGTACCTGTTACTATGTCAGCCTCTGTGCATTTTTCAGCAATTTCAGGTGTAGCCTGTGGCAGACAGCCTGTCAGGACTATAACAGCATCAGGGTATCTTCTGCGCAGTTTCCGTACGGCATACAAGGATTTACTGTCTCCGCTTCCTGTTACCGTACATGAATTTACAACAAATACATCTGCATCTGCTTCATATTCTGCTATTTCAAAGTCTTCTGCAATAAAACAGCCTTCAAGACATTCTGTTTCATACTGACTTACTTTACAGCCGAATGTTAAAAAAAATACTTTATACATATTTCACTCCATTGTCACAAACTTTTTACATATTATTCATGTTAATTCTGCACAAAATACAATATATGTTTTTGTGCATTATAAATAATTCCCAAAAAATGTAAAATATCGGATAATAATAATATACCAAAGTAACGAATTTGTCTAAAACCTATTGACATAAAGGAAAAGACGTGATATTATATACTTGCGGAACGGAAAACCGCATGAAAAAGAAATAAACAAGAAAAAAAGGTACACACAAAATCGGAAACGTTATCAGGAGGTAACAAATATGACTAAAACAACAGTTTCACTTCAGGCAATCAATGATGTTAAGGAATTTGTAAACATTGTTATGAAGTATGAGTTTGAAATTGACCTTGTTTCAGGCAGATATGCAGTAGATGCAAAGTCAATTATGGGTATTTTCAGCCTTGACCTTTCAAAGCCGATTGAACTCAATGCACATACTGATGATGCAGAACAGTTCTTTGAAGCAATTGACAGATTCATTGTAAAATAAAAGACGATATACACATTACGCTCCTGAAAAACAGGGGCGTTTTTTTGTTATTCCATGAATAAACCGTGCATATTCTGCAATAATAATTTCAGACGTTACTAACGTCATAGAAAGAGGTGTAACATAATGTGGGACAAAATTGCACTTATTCTCCTTATAATAGGAGGAATCAACTGGGGTCTGGTCGGCATATTTGAGCTTGACCTTGTTGCATGGCTACTTGGCGGAGCAGGAAGTCTTTTAGCAAGAACAGTATATATTCTTGTGGCAATTTCTGCTATCTGGTGTATCTCACTGCTTTTCCGCAGAGATGACGAACTTGCATTTGATACAGCAAACCACAGGCAATAAACCCGATATAAACGCTTCTCATATAAGATGCCGTGAAGCGTTTATTACATACACAAAAGGGAGACATAAAGTCTCCCATGTTTTTTATAAATTAGTCGCTTACATAAGGAAGAAGTGCAATCTGTCTTGCTTTCTTTATAGCAACTGTAAGCTCACGCTGATGAAAAGCACAAGTGCCTGTAACACGTCTTGGGAGAATTTTTGCTCTCTCTGTCATGCACTTTCTAAGCTTCATGATGTCTTTATAGTCAATTCTCTCAATTCTGTCAGCACAAAACATACAAACCTTTTTGCGTGGCTTTTTTGAGGGACGGGACATTCTTTCTTTTTCCATGACAATACTCCTTTCGTAATAATAGGTTCAGCAATCAGAACGGAACATCATTATCGCCGATAATGTCCTCATATTCACTTTTGTCTCCATATGACATATTGTCATTGTTTGGAACAGGCTGTTGAAACTGAGGAGTCGGCTGAGCAGGAGGTGTCTGGAAATTATTGTTATTACCATAGCTGTTGCCATAGTTATTATTGTAGTTATTATTGTTGTAACTATTATTATAGCCATTGTTATTCTGCTGATAATTATTGTTTCCTGTATTCATTTCAGACTTTGAGCCTGTAAACTCAACATTATCAACAACAACGTCTAATGTATAGTGAGTTACATCTTGATACTTTTTATCCTGATAATTATTGTTTCTGAGAGTAGCTTCAGCCATCATCATATTGCCCTTTTTGAAATAACGGCAGATAAATTCGGCTGTTTGTCTCCATGCAACACAATTAATAAAATCAGTATCATAACCGCCATTCTGATTTTTAAAATTTCTGTTTATAGCGATAGTAAATCTGCATGACGAAACACCGTTTGGTGTCTGATTAAGAACAGGGTCGGCAGTAAGTCTGCCCATTAAAATAACTTTATTCATTCGGACATCTCCTTTTTAGTACGGCGGAATTATTCAACAACTGTTACGAGTGAACGAAGAACACCGTCTGCGATGTTTAAACGTCTTGAAAGTTCAGCAGGATAATCCGGTGCTGACTGGAATGTGTAGATTACATAGTAACCCTCTGTTTCGTCTTCGATAGGATATGCAAGCTTACGCTTACCCCAATCTTCATTGACTTCAACAGCTTCAGCATGACGCTCAATTCTCTCTTTGAACTTCTGGATAAGAGCCTTCATAGGTTCTTCGCCGTTCTTAAGACTGAAAACAACCATTACTTCGTATTTTGCGGATACCTTTGCCATTTTTGTACACCTCCTTCTGGATTTCGCTCTGCAACCATCTGCAAGCAAGGATAATATTACCATAACTCAAACATGGTACTTTAATATTATAACACATAAGTTCTGATTTGTCAAGCCTTTTTTTTAATTAAAATAATAATTTATATCACCATTCCGCCATTGACAGCAAGTACTTGCCCTGTTATGTATTCTGCCCGATTTGATGCAAGAAATACTACTGCATCTGCAATATGGCGAGGTTCACCAAATACGCCTAACGGAATTTCCTCACGAATCAGTGCCAAATCTTCATCTGAAAAACTGCTGTTCATTTCTGTCATAATAAATCCGGGAGAAACACAGTTCACACGTATTCCTGACGGCGCAACTTCTTTTGCAAGTGCTTTTGTAAAGCCGATTAGTCCTGCTTTTGATGCGGAATAATCAACTTCGCATGATGCACCGATTTGCCCCCACATTGATGCAATATTTATGATACAGCCCGATTTTCTGCGAATCATATCAGGCATAAATGCTCTTGTACAGTTCATTGCACCTATAAGATTTATTTCAGCAATGGCACGGCTTTTCTGTTCAGAAATGCTTGTGAAAAGGTCTATTTTTGATATTCCTGCATTATTCACAAGCAAATCAATACCGCCTGTTTTTTCGACTGCTGTCGATATATCAGAAGAATCCGCAACATCAATTTTTATCGCTTCTCCGCATATCTCACAAGAAAGATTTTCAGCTTTTTCTTTTGATTTTGCATATCCGACATAAACAAAATACCCGTCAAGTGCAAGTTGTCGGCTGATTGCCTCACCTATTCCGCCTGCTCCGCCTGTAATCAGTACTTTTTTCTGCATAAAAATCACTCCCGAAATAATTATAGCACTTTTTTATATAATTGTCTATATTGTCATTATTCACAAATCACAACCGTGATTTAAGTGCATTATTACTAAAATGCCGAAAATAGTGATAGATTTGTGATAATTCTTTTTAAGGCTTGAAAGTTTGATTTTTATGTGATATTATAATTATAATCTATAATTATATGGGGGACATAAATATGACAGAAAACAAAACTTCAAACAAGAAATCCCGATTTGAATGGATTAAAGCCTACAACAAGATTCGTGAGCATAACAGCGAAAAATATAAGCATCTCAATACTGCACTGATGATTATTTTTCCTTTTTTTATCACCTGTATGGCTGAAATAAATCAGTTCAAGCACGTCGGCACATTTATTGACTTTGCACTTGCAAGACCGTCGGTGCTTATGTTCGATTTCGCTGTTGCAGGAATTATATATGTTCTGCTCCTGTCGGTTTTCAACAAAAGCTGGCTTGCATCTCTTGCACACGGATTAATCTATATGGCACTTAGCATAACGGAACTTTTCAAATATGGAACTAATGGAAATCATCTGCTTTTATCAGATATGAAACTGTTCAAGAGCGTGAAAAGTCTGAAATCATTTGCTTACATAAAAATCACACCACCACTTATTATATATTGCATTATTGTTGCTATACTGATTGCATTAATTTTTCATTTCAATCCTGTAATTCCGCAGAAAAAACCGTTAAAACGTGCAATAACGTCGGCTGCCTGTGCCACTTTCGGAATGTGTATGGTTGTATTTCCTGCATTTTATAATCCTGTTTACAGCTTTTTCAAGATTGATACAACCAATTCAAACAATGCTTTTCTACTCAATGAAAAATTTACAAACAACGGTTTTCTGGCGTTTATTGTGCAGACTGCATCTGAAAGCTACTCAAAAAGACTTGTTGTGCCTGCAAATTATACGGAAGAATATGTTGACGAGATAACTCACGTTTATGTTACAGAAAATGACGATTTCAATGGCGGAAAAAAACCGAATGTTATTGTAATTATGAGCGAATCTTATGGCGATTTCCGTGTATTTGACGAGCTTAACGTTGACGATAAATACTATGCAGGATTTGACAAAGCCTGTTCAGAGGGTATAAGCGGTATAACAATAACTCCTACTTATGCAAGCTGGACTGTACGTTCAGAATTTGAACTTATCTTCGGACTTCCTGTACGTGGAATAAATACCCCGAATATGCCACAACGTGAACTCGCTGACCGTGAACAGCCTGCAATTGCGCAATATTATAAAAGCTGGGGCTACAAAACAGCGTATGTTCACCCTTTTCAGCCTAATTTTTACAATCGTTCAAAAATTTACAGCGGTTTCGGCTTTGATGAAATGATTTTCCATGATGATATTGACAATGTATCAGATTTTACCGTACCTGTTGAGCATTACGGAACTTATGTAGATGATGCGACTGTTTTCAATCAGCTTACAGATTTGATTAAATCAACTGACGAGCCAATCTACATTCATACAACAACCATGCAGAATCATCAGCCATATGATTTAGGTGATGCAGACGAGTTTACAAACTATCTCACATGGATTCAGCACACAAATGAAAGTCTCTCTGTATTTCTTGATGAACTGAAAGAAATTGATGAGCCTACACTTATATTTTATGTCGGCGACCATTTCCCCTCACTCAGAGGAGAAACAAGTGTATACAATCAGCTTAATATAACAGGTGAAAATTGCAGTACACTATATGAGCAGAAATATTTCTTGTGGAGCAATTATGATGCGGACTTTTCAGCAGTACCAACAGAAAAATTCTCATTTTTCTATGTTCCATACATAATTATTGATATAATTGACGCTCCTCATGATAAATTTATCGAAACAATGGACGACTTCATGATGTCTGTACCCGTATATTCAACAGATTACAATGACGGTACACCCGATAATGAAGAACTTGATATTCTCACTTACGACCGTGTAGTCGGTGATGTAATGTCGCCGTGTCCTATACCTGCCGAAGTTTTAGAAGCAAGCAAAGGAGATTAAAAGATGAAAAAAATCGAAACCGAAATAAAAGGCAAAGCCGAAACAACTGCAACAGAAGATAAACTTGCAGTAAATATGAAAAGCGGTAGTCTGAAAGTTTTTGCAACTCCTGCAATGGTTGCACTTATGGAAGAATCCGCCTGCAACTGCCTTGAAAATTATCTTGATGACGGCGAAACAACAGTCGGAACAGAACTGAACATCATACATACTTCCGCAACACCTGAAGGAATGAAAATCACTGCTGAATCAGTCCTAACAGAAGTAAACGGCAGAGAGTTTACATTTGATGTTACTGCTTATGACGAATCAGGAGTAATCGGCAAGGGAATACACAAGCGTTTTCTTGTGTTTGCAGAAAAATTCACAGAAAAAACATATTCAAAAATCAAATAAATTTTATATGTACCGTATTCATGATGTGAGTACGGTATATTTATATAATTTTCTAGCGTTTATCATATAATTATCACATTAAAGAGTATAATTATTATCAGTGAATAAATTAACATCTATCAGGATAATATATAATATGAATTTAATTTGTGAGGTCTTTTCTTATGTCCGATTTTTATAATGATTACAATGACTATAACGAATACAGCTCCGAATTGAGCAATCAACCACCACAACCACCTAAAAAGCCTAAAAATCATACATTTCTTAAAGTTCTAGCATTTCTTTTGTGTATGGGTGTTGTAAGTGCCGGCTCTGTTCAGATATATAAATTCATGGATAACAGTCAATTCAATCTTTCTGAAGATTCATCAGAAGAAGAAAGCAATACTCCGGTAAATGCAGAAACAGATGAAACAAACAAGACAGAAAAAAATCAGAATGACACAAAACCTGCTCCGCCTGTGCAAAATATACCCGGACTTTTTGATATTGCAGCTCGTTCTGATGCAAAGGCTCTCCCCGATATAGTTGATGAAATAATGCCGTCTGTTGTCGGCGTATCATCAACATTTGAGGTTGAAAAAACATACTCATCATGGGGATTTGGTTTTCCGACTGAATCATACAAGCAGGACGTTGTCGGCACGGGAACAGGAATTATAATGAGTGAGGACGGCTATATAATTACAAATGCCCATGTTATATATGACGACTCCGACCAATACAGAGCAGGAGAAGCTAAAGAAGTATCGGTATTAATGAGCGACGAAACAGAATACGATGCTAAAATTATAGCTTATGATGTTGAAACGGATATTGCCGTACTGAAAGTTGATGAAACAGGCTTTACTCCTGCAACATTCGGAGACAGCAACGATTTGAGAGTAGGTGAACTTGTAATAGCTGTAGGAAATCCGCTCGGATTTGAACTTTTCGGCTCTGTAACAAGCGGTATTGTTTCCGCATTAAACCGTGAAATCTCCATAGACGAAAAAAGCATGACGCTCATTCAGACAGATGCTGCTATAAATTCAGGAAATTCGGGAGGTCCTTTGCTGAACAGCTGCGGTCAGGTTGTCGGAATAAATTCCGCTAAAATGTCATCAAGCTATGGCTCGGCAAGTATTGAAGGTCTTGGATTTGCTATTCCAATTACAGATGCAAGAGTAATTATTGATGATTTAATCAATTACAAATATGTAAAAGGCAGACCGCAGATTGGTATTTCCGCTGTAAATATTACCGAAGCATATTCAAGTTATCTCGGCTTACCTATGGGCTTATATGTCCGTAACGTTGCAAAGGGAAGTGCCGCCGAAGAAGCAGGAATAAGAACAGGTGATGTTGTTATTGCCATAAATGATGAAACTGTTACAAATATGGAGGAGCTTAACAATATCAAAAACAAGTTCAAAGCCGGAGACTCTATAACACTTACAATTTACCGTGATGGAGAAGATATTGATATACCACTTACACTTCATGATGCCAATGAAGAAATGAATGTTCAGGAAGAAAACTAAACAAAGATATTTTCCACCTCTCCTTTCTATTTTTAATAAAATGAAAAAAACCGACTTTAAAACAAAGCCGGTTTTTTTCTGTTATAATGCTATTGCTTTTTCAAGTTCAACTGAATAAATCACAAGTGCTTTTACTTTTTTTCCTGTTATAAGTTCAACAGCAAGCTTATAAAATTCAAGCTGATTGCTATAGCTTTTTATAAGTGTATCTGCTGAATATACTTTATCGGATTTGTAATCCACAATAACAAGTCCATCATTTTCCTCATAAATCAGGTCAACAACACCTTTTATCATGCTGTCGGAATTTATGATATTTTCAAAAACAGTATTCTTCTTTTGCAGGTCGGAAAATTTAACAAGAAATTTCTTTTCACGTTCACATTTTCCCGATTTTACAGCAGATTTTATTCTGATATATAAATCACTTCTGAAAAAAGCATCTATCTTGATTATATTCTCTCTCACAATGTCAGTCTGTATCTTTGTAAGAAAGCCATTGTTGTTAAGTCGGGTGATTTCAGCATCTGCATCTTTTTCAGCAGATTCAAAACTGCAATACTGAAAAAATGTATGTATTGCTGTTCCACGTTCAGAACCTGTTGCACCTTTTTCTGTCATAAATGCAGGACGTTCAAGACTACTGTTGAATTTGCTGTTGTTTCCATCAAGTTTTTCAAGAATTTGTGTAACAGTAAGCTTTTCGGGAGTTTCAGAAAGTGTGAAGTCGTATTTTGATTCCATTATGCTTTTAATCTGTTTTGTAAGTTCAGAATCTGCTTCAGGCATTTGCTTTTCTTCATTTGATTCCGATACACCCAGTATCTTGTCGAAATATTCAATATCGAACAATTTTTTACTTTCATCATGTGCAGGGAAACCAGAATTTTCACTGTCAAGACCGATACAATCGGCTATTGCAGGAAATTCGCCGTGCATCATAAGGCAAAGCCAGAGCCAATCGGAAAAACTATTTGCTTCTGCAACAAGATTGTTTATATTGCTGTCATTGATAACACAATTTTCAACAAGTTTAAGTAATTTCTCTTTAGATTTCTGTCCGCATTTAAGCGTTACAAAAAGCTTTTGCTCTGCCCTTGTCATGCCAACATAGAGAAGTCGCATTTCTTCACTTCTTGTATCTTCTGACTTTTCATCTTTAAGCAGAGTATGCTGAAATGTTTTGTATCTGCGTACAAAATTCTTATTGTGTAAAATAAATCCTATACGGCAATCATCACTGCACATTACTGAATCACTATCAAATCTGAATTTTGATGATGTTTCACAAATAAACACAAAAGGATACTGCAAACCCTTTGATTTATGAAGTGTCTGAACAGTTACATAGTCTCTTGAAAAAACAGGAACTTTTCCTTGATTGTAGTCGCTTTCCTCTGAAACTCTGTCAATATGACGTAAAAAACCGCTTAATCCTCCTCTGCCGTCTGCTGATGCAAATTTTTCATAATCCTGAGCATATTTTATAAGCATACGCAGATTTGCACGTTTTTTCTCACCATCCTTATATAACTGCATAACTGACATAAAATCAGTGTTATCATAAATTGATGTTATAAGCTCGCCTATTGTCATTGTTACAGAATCAAAACGGAAATTCTCCAATGACCTGACAAACTTTCTGCATTTTTCGGCAAGCTGTGGGTCGAAATCTTCAATTTCACCGTTTACAGCTTCAATAATAACCTGATACATCAGTTTTTTTCTGTCAATTTTCTGGTCTTTCTTATCAATTGCCTTTGTTTTTATATATGCAATCTCCTCAAGACTGAACATATACATCGGCGAAAACATTACAACAGTCAGCGGAACGTCCTGCAAAGGATTAGCTATAACTCGCAGTAAATCAATAAGAATTGCTACTTCCTGCGATTTCAGATAGCCTTGCTCCTCGCTTCCTCTTGCGGAAATTCCTCTTTTCTGAAGTGCTTTTACATAAGTACTCATAAAAGCCTTTTTACGAAGAAGTATACAGAAATCCGATGCTTCACAATCTCTTGTTGCACCTTCATCATCTTTTACAACCTGAACTTTATCTGCAATCATTTGTGCAATTTTATCAGCAATAATTTCTGCTTCAGGACTTTCAATAACTTCGGCTTCATTATCATCATTTTCATCTGTTTCCAATGAATCCGTATTGATAAGAATTATATCAGTAACTCTGCTTTCGGTTTCTGACTTATCATACTTTTTCGCACCAAAATGCAACTGTTCATCTTCCAGACTGTAGTCAATACCACCACATTTTTCAGTCATGATTTCCTTGAAAATATAATTGATAAAGTCAATTGTTTCCTTTGAACTTCTGAAATTTTCATTCAGGAATATTGACTGATTCTTTGAATTTCCGCTGTCCGGATATGGTTTTGATTTCTGCATGACATCAATAAAATTTTTCGGATTTGCAAGACGAAAACCATATATTGATTGTTTTACATCACCAACAAGAAAAACATTATCACCATACATAGGATTTCCGTCGGAATCATACTTGAAATTCTTTGAGATAAGCTTGAAAATCAAATCCTGCTTGTTATTTGAGTCCTGATATTCGTCAATCATGATAACATCATACAAATCTGCGATACGCTTTGCAATTTCTGATTGACAGATGCGTCCGTTTTCATCTTTTTCAATGAGAAGTTCAAGTGCAAGTCTCTCGCCGTCATCAAAACTCAATGCGTTTTTACTGCATTTTTTCTCCCACACAATTTCACGATACTTGCGTATAACTTTGAAAAGAAGTGCTACAACCTGCGCTGTTTCATTGAAATTATCCTTGACTTTATCCATACTGTCAACTATGGGAGTAAACTTATCCTTTAAGCTGATACGTTTCTTACTGTAAATTTCACGCATTGCTTCATTAAACACAATATTCTTTGGCTTTGATTCAAGCTTTTTGAATTTTTTCATGTATTCCCTGTCATCAGCTGTAGGAAATTTCCTGTCCTTTATCAGCTGTACAAGATATTGAACTTTTGCAAGCTCCTCCTCCGCTTGAGTTTTATGATTTTTTGCTGAAGATTCATTCATATCAGGAAAAATTTGTTCTATTCTTTTCATATTCTTCTTAAATTCATTAAGAATACTATTTGCTTGCTTTGAAACACTTTCAAAGAACTGGTTATAATATACTGACTGCTGAAAATCTTTTTTATATTCATCTTCAGTTTTTGTAAGCCAGTCCTCTGCTAATGCAACAGAGGACAGAAACTCATCAACATACATAATAATTTTAGTAAGTGGTTTATAGTCTTTCATGCAGAAATAATCATAAAGTGCAGAAATATCCCTGTATTCCTCACTTTCCTTGTCCTTGCTGTAGAAATCAAGAAGTTCTTCCATAGCCTGCGATTTTATAACATTATTTGCTGTATCATCAAGAATATCAAATCCCGATGTTATACCCTGTTCTGTTATGTTGTCACGGAGAAGCTCAAAACAGAATGAATTTATAGTTGAAATTTTAGCATTTTGCAAAAGAATCTGCTGTTTAAGGAGATGTTCTCTTTCTTCGTCTGAAACAGTATTTATCAGCTCACGAAGTTTTGTATCAAGTCGGCTTTTCATCTCATTTGCAGCATCATTTGTAAATGTTACAACAATTATCTTATCTGCACTGACACCCTTTTGTCCGTCTGTGGACATACGGATAAGCTGTAGAAGTCTTTCAGTAAGAACAGCTGTTTTTCCGCTTCCTGCCGCCGCTGATACTATAATAGACGAATTACGGGCATTTATCGCATCTTTCTGCTGGTCTGTATAGTTCATTTCTTTTTGTCTCCTTTCTTCTTTTCGCAAAGAATAGCCTCTGCTTTTTCTTCTGCTTTTTTCGTATCTTCTTCACTGCGCTGTACAGAAGTATCACCGTTTCCGCATAAAGCACTGAAATAACAATATCTGCATGGATTTTCATTATTGCTTACAACAGGTTCAGCCTTGACATCTCCGCTTTTTATGGATTCTGCTGTTTCCGTCATCTTTTCATAAACCAGCTTTCTTAATTTTTCCATATTTTCGCCTGGAATTACTTTTGACAAATCCTGACCATTAATTTCATTTTTGGTTGTTATTCGTACAGGAATAAAGCTTGATGTTCTTTTCCCTACCATGCTTTTCTCCATAGCTTTGATTACATTGACATCATCAAGAAGTTTTCCACTTGCCTTTAAAGCATCATTTATCTTTTCCTGATTTTTGACAGTTTCTTTTACATTATCACACGCAACATCAGAAATACTTACAGGACAATAAAGTGCGCCTGCCGGAATATGACTGCTGTAATCTCCGCTTTTATCCGTTGCTTTACAGTTTCCGGCTATATCTGTCGCAAGGAACATATATATAAGCATCTGTAAATTTATTCCGTTGCCTATATTAAATGCATTCAGTTTCTTTTTACTGCTTTTGTAGTCAATCACACGGAGATATTTCTTGTTGTCAAGAGGATTCTCCCATATGTCCATACGGTCAACAACTCCCTTTATTTTAAGCCAGCTGTTTTCGCTAAACTCAAAATCAGAAGTTTTTATGCTGTTTACATTGTATTCAAACTCTTTCGGTTCAAAATCACTGTCTTTAAGTGCAGCCTGCGTATACTCAAATACATTGAACAGCTGTTCCTTAAGCTTGCTGAAAAACAGTTCAAATCTAGGGGTTTTTGAAAAATCTCCGCCTAAATTATCTTCACAATACTTGTCAGCCTGTGCATATATTTCGTTTTTCAAATCCTGTTCAGACATAGTTTTAAAGTCGTTCCTCTGCACTATTGAATGAAAACACTCATGCGTAAGACTTCCTGCAATACGTACATCAAGGTCTATTTTTTCAGGAATATTCAACGAAAGACAGCTTTTACAGAAATACATGAAATGACACTTGTTGTAGTTCTCAATACCTGTCGGAGAAAGTATAAGGGGCTGAAATCCTCCTCTTAACTTCTCAATTATACCAGTGCTTACATGGAATTTTGCTTCTTTCTTGTTTCTGTAATTTCTGAAATTTGATTCAATTCTCTCTTTATAGTCTGTATATTCAAAAAGTGCCTTCTCAATTGATGCAACAGACTTATCTTTTCTTGCGTTTTCTTGCATATAATGATAATAGGCAGATTTTTTCGTTACAGCATAAAAATCAGGCGGTAAATTTTCTTCTGATATAATATGACTGTCTTTTTTCATGTATTTTTTATCAAAGGCTGTTTCTTTGAACATATTGTCAATCTGTCCGACAACAGATGCAGAATATTTTACAGTTCCTTTAAGGTCGGCAAGCGGATATGTCACATAAAGCTTATGAGAAGCTGTTGAAAGTGCCTTATATACAATAAGTCTTTCTGATGCCGAAAGTTCTATTACAGAACGTGAAATATTGATACCTTTTTCAGAAAGTTTCTGCTTGTCACCTTCAGAAAATATGCCGTATAAACTTATCTGATTCGGAAAAGTTCCGTCATTTGCACCCATTACAAAAACAACTTTCGGAGAATTTAATCTTGCTGTCCGTGCAGAAGCTGTCATTACAGAATCAAGCGTCTGCGGTGGTACAGAATATGTTATCTTGCCTATCATTGAACGGATAATACTTGAAAGTTCGCTGAATGTCATTGTATTTTCACCGATAGTCTGCACAATGCTGTCAAGTATACCCATTATACAGCTCCATAAGCGTTTCAGTTCCGATGCCTCATAATCACGGTTGATATTTATAAGATTATTCATTATCTTTTGCAGATTATTTTCTGCATTACATTCAACAAAATAATTATAAATATAGGTACAGCTTTCAAGTACAGCTATTTTTCCTCTTAGTTTCTTTTTAATCTCAACTATCGGAGTAATTATGTTTTTTCTCATTGTATTGATTTTATCAAGATTTTCATCTTCGGCAGTAAACGGCTTAGTCCATACATCACCATCAACGCCCCACTTATAGCAGTAATTTTCAAGAAGTGATATATCAGTTATATTCACATCAAGTATTCCGCATTTCAACAAACGAAAAATCTGTTCGGACTGAATTTTTCTTGATGTAAGCAAATCAAGCAGAACTATAAAAAATACAACTATAGGAGCGTGATTTATAGAACGTTCCGTACTAAGAAAATATGGTATCTCATACCTTTCAAAAGCTGTTTTCAAAATGGTGCTGTAATCCTCAATATTATTGGAAATTATAGCTATATCCCTGTATCTTAGTTTACCATTGCTATTATGTATAAGTCTTTTTATGTTTGCGCAGACATATTCAACCTCGCTGTACATATCTCTTGCTTCAAACAGTAAAATATTCTGCATAAGCGGTGCATTTTTAAACTTATTCGGCTTGTTTCGCATAATATTTTCACTGATATACTTCAAATCAGGGCTTTTAAAACGATAGCTTTCTATCTGATATTTTACCTTTGAACTGTAGTTATTATCTGTACATATCTGCACAAGCTGTTTGTATGTTGAATTAACTGTATCAAAAAGTGTAAAATCATAAGCGTGTACATTATCTGTTCTCAAAGTTACAACAACATTTTCAGCAGATGCAAAAATAACCTTTATCATGTCCAGCTGGTCGGCATTAAAGCTTTCAAATTCATCAAAGAAAACGCTTTTACCTTTGAAATATTCGTTCTTATTCGCAATCTCTGATGCTATACGGATATTTTCAAGATTATCCTTGAATCCGTATTCTTTCATAAGTTTCTCATATTCGCAGTAAATTTTTGATACATCAGAGGCTTTTTCCCCTAATTTTCCGCTTAATAACTCAACTTTTTTCAGAAAATTTTCAAGAGTTATGCCCGATTGTTTCATATCTGTTATAAGCTGTAAAATTTCTTCTGCAAAGCCGTTCTGATTCTTTCTTTTTGCAAAGAATTTCAGGTTTCCTGCTGAAGCAATAGCCTGATAAATAATAATCATTCGTGCATTTTCGTCTGCATAATCGCCATTTCTGTTCGGGTCGCCGTAAAGCTGAAAAAGTTCACGTGAAATTCCGCTGAAAGTTGATGATACAAGCTTGTTAAAATTTTCTGCACCTATAGCTTGATACAGTGTTCTGTCGAAATCATTGGAATACTGTTCAGGGACAATAACACAGACTTCTTTTTCCTCTGCCTGAAATTTTTTGATTCTTTCAAACATTTCAGTTGTTTTTCCTGTTCCTGATGAGCCTATAATAAATTCTATCATAAATAATCACCCTTTAAAATACAATGCTGTACAAGAAATTATGTACAGCATTGTTAGTTTTTCAGAATCCGTTCAAATGATATGTAATCATTATTGCGGGATAATTTCTTTTACATTCATGTTCATAAACATCTGATACAAGTCGGCTGATTACACCATAATTATAGCCACATCTGATTGAATCATCATCAGTTATAAGCCATACATCATAATCAGTGAATATTTCAGAATTGACATTATCTGTCAGGAAATCGTCATATCCTCTTATGCCGATATAGTGCTTTTTGTCTGCATCAAACACACCGCAGAAAGATTTTATAAGCTGTGAAACATCATCTTTTGGAATATCTGCAAAGCCTGAACTTGTTAAATCAAGATAAAGCGGATATTCAAACTGATACTGTTCAACAAATTCATGAAGTTTCTCTGCTTCCTCTGCAATTTTTTCAATATCTGTTGTATCTGTATTCCATACAAGACCAATCTTGCGTGAATTTTCCTTTGCACCTACAATATTTTCAGAGAGTATTTCCCAATCTGGCTCATTTTCCGTACTGTTTACATCAAGCATAATTATTTCCCTTTCGGAAATAGTTTCCCAGTCAATAACCGTGCTGTCTGCTGTAATCTTATCACATAAACTGCGTGCTGTTGTTGGAATAGTCAGCGGAATATCAGGTGATGCTGTTGTAGTTACAGTAACATACGACGGGTCAGGGTTCTGATTGATTACCTGTGAAAAATCCTTGTAACAGAAATTAACATCAACATTTCCGTTTATGCCGTCAATTGAGCCTTTGCTTGAATACTGCCAGTTACTGTAATGACCTGTATACGCTGTAAGACAGTCACTGTATTGTGCAACCCATACATCATATTTATTAAGAATTTCTTTGTAAATATGTGTCTGAAGGAAATTTGCATAGCTGTAAACACCAACATAATAACCCCTGTTTTCCATTTCCGTGCAGAATGTATCAACAATAGCAGAAGCTTGTGCTGTTGTCATGTTCATGTGTTTCTTTTCCTCAATATCAAAATACAGCGGTAATTCAAAACTGTAGTCCTTTATGAGTTCATAGCAGACCTCTGCTTCTCTTTTTGCCGTTTCTGTATCATCTGCATAACTGTACCAATATAAGCCAACTTCAATTCCTGCATCTTTTGCACCCTTTATATTCTGATACAGATACTTATCAACCTGATTCAGCTCTTTTCCGTAGCCTGCTCTTATGTAAACAAAATCAACCTGTTCTGTTTCCTTTACTTTTTTCCAGTCTATATATGCCTGATGCTCTGAAACGTCGATACCTCTTTTTAGCGGTTCAGGCATAAGCGGACTTATAGGAATAGACGTTGTAGTTGTTTCGGTTGATTCCGTTTCTGTAGTTGTGTCAGTTGTAGTTTCTGTTTCTGTAGTTGTTTCTGTGGTAAAAGTTGTTGTAATTGTAGTAGCCATTGTAATTGTCGCTGCTGTAGTTGTTGTTACTGTTGTCACTGTTGTTGTCGGAACTGTAGTTTGTGTGGTTGTAGTTGTAGTTGTGGTTGTGGTTGTTGTCGTTGTTTTTGTGGTAGTAGTTGTTGTAATTCCATAGTATGCGTTGTAAATATCAAAAACTTCAAATGGTGTTTCGTCCAAAAGCTCTTTACTTTTCTGTGATTTTGTGCTATCATATGATATAGTGGTATCTTCTCCGAAAACATATGGAGAAAGTACTGCCAGCCCTGAAATCGTACAAGACAGCATTACAGAAAGTATTCTGAAAAAACACTTCATGACATCTTTTCATCTCCTTAAAAAATTTTCCTTAAAATTCCTCAATACATAATTAATTATACCATATTTACAAAATCAGTTCAAGTAAATTTAACAAAAAACAACCTATTAAAATATTTTTGTACAATTTCGCCAAATAAACAACATTTTTTTATGAGGTATCTACAATGAAAGAATTTATTATCAACCAGAATGACAGCGGACAGCGGATAGACAGATTCATAACAAAAACTATGCCTGAAATGCCAAAAAGTATGATATATCGGCTGATAAGAAAAAAGGATATAAAAATCAACGGCAAACGCTGTAACGGTGATACAAGACTGAATGAGGGCGATATTGTACGAATTTACGCAAAAGACAGCGTTTCAGGTGAAAAACAGCACGATATGAACTTTCTTAGTGCATCAGACGAACTTGAAATAATTTTTGAGGACGAAAATATTCTTGTTGTATACAAGCCTGTCGGTGTGGATTCACATAGCAATGGTACGGGTTCAGCTGATACCCTGATTAACAGAATAAAGCGTTATCTCTATGAAAAAGGCGAATATATGCCACAAAATGAGAGTTCGTTTGCACCTGCGTTGTGCAGTCGTCTTGACCGCAATACATCAGGACTTGTAACATCTGCAAAAAATGCACTTGCCCTGCGTGAGATTAATTCAGCCATAAGAGAAGGACAAGTCAACAAGAAATACCGCTGTATCGTAACGGCAAAACCACCGAAAAACAGCGATATTCTCACGGCATGGCATTTCAGAGATGAAGGCAGAAATATTGTCCGCATATCCGATGAGGAAAAAGACGGCTATAAGCAGATACGCACGGGATATAAGATTATCGGCGAAATAAAAAAAATGTATATTCTTGAAATTACACTTTATACGGGTCGCACACATCAGATAAGGGCGCATCTTGCACATATCGGCTGTCATGTTCTTGGTGACGGCAAATATGGCGATATATCAGTAAATAAGCGATATGGCGTATTCCGTCAGGCTCTTTGCGCATACTCTCTGAAGTTCAGTTTCCCTGATGATTCAGAACTGCATTATCTGAACGAAACAGAAATAAAACTGCCCGAAAAACTGTTGACTTTTTCCATTTAAAGTGATATACTATTAAAAAGAAAGGATTGATAATATGAAAATACTTGTTGTCGGACTTGGACTTATCGGCGGTTCTATCTGTAAAGCTTTGAAAAAGTATACGGCTCATTATGTTGTCGGTTGTGATATTAACCATGATATAGAGTATTCTGCTCTGCGTGACGTTGCAATTGACAGGGAACATGACGGCTCTTTCAGCGGATTTGACCTGATTATCATGTCGCTTTTTCCTGATGCTACAGAAAAATTTCTGAATGAAAATATAAAAAAGTTTGACAAAAATACTCTTATAACTGATGTATGCGGAATAAAAGGCGAATTTTCAGCAAGAGTAAAAGCTCTAGCAGATTCAGAAAATATGCGATATATTGGTATTCACCCTATGGCTGGAAAAGAGTTCGGCGGTTATCATAACAGCAGTGCAGATTTATTTCAGAAAGCAAATTTTATTGTTGCACCTTTTGAGGACAGTGCAGAAGATGATGTTGAACTTCTAAAAAATTTTGCAAAAGAAATAGGAGCAGGAAAAATTGTTGTAACATCTCCCGAAAACCACGATAAAATGATAGCTTATACTTCACAGCTTGCGCATATTGTATCAAGTGCGTATGTAAAAAGTCCTGAACTTGATTTGGAATGTGGATTCAGTGGAGGAAGTTTTCAGGATATGACACGAATTGCAACCATGAATGAGCGTATGTGGACGGATTTGTTTATGCAGAACCGTGAAAATCTTCTGTATGAACTTGATACGCTTATTGAAAATCTTATCTGCTACAAAGAAGCACTTGAAAAGTCTGATAATGAGGCAATGCTTGAACTTATTGCAGAAGGCAGACAGCTTAAAGAAAATAACCTCCGCAACCGTCAGGGACAGCCTAACTGATAAAAAAATTCTCTTTAGAAAAATAAATCTAAAGAGAATTTTTTTATATGAACATCATATTCAGCTTGTGTTCTTTTGCGTATGATTCAGCTTTTTTGCGGCTAACCTGTTTCAGAATACGAAGTACAAGCCTATGCCCTTTTTTGACATATCCAGCATTGAAATTAGCTCCTTCCAGCTCTGAAATACGAATATCAGCTATATTCTCACAACCACTGAAAGCATCATCACGGACTTCTTTTATTTTTACGCTTATTTTCAAAGTCTTCAATCTGCTGCAACCATAAAAAGCCCAGTTTCCGATAAGCTTGACAGATGACGGAATTACTAAATCTTCTATTGAAATGCACCAGGAAAATGCACTCTCTCCGATTGTAGCAAGCGATTCAGGAAAGATAATTTTTCTAAGGCTGGAACATTCTGAAAAAGCACCGTTTCCGATAATTTCAACAGAATTTGATATGATAACCCTGTTGAGATTTTTACATGAAAAAAACGCAAATTCACTGATTTTTTTTATTTGTGCAGGCAGAATTACTTTTTTTATGGAATTGCATTTTCCGAAAGCACCTTTTCCAATATTTTTAATTGAGTTAGGAAAGTTTACTTCTTTGAGTCTTATACATTTAAAAAACGCATTTTCGCCGATAGATTCAAGATTTCCCGAAAAAAGTACCTGTTCAAGATTATTGCATTGAGCAAATGCACATTTGTCTATCTGCTTTATGCTGTCAGGCATTATAACAGTTTTTACAAATGAATTTCCGTTGAATGCATATTTCCCTATTGTTGTGATGCCGTCAGGAATACGGATTATTTCACTTACACCAATATACTTTATAAGAAGTGTACCGTTTTTACCTGTTGCCATGTTATTTATATCGTCGATTTTAACATTTTCATCATGCTCAATATTCTTATCAGTGTATAATTCATCAATGGTAACAACAGCTTTTTCAGTTTTGCGAATGGGTTTTTCTTTAAGTAGATTTTTCTGTTCAGGTTTCAGCTCAACAAGTTGTGCTGATTCGATATTTTTCACAGCTGGCTTTTCTGCTGGCAGACTTTTTTTCTCTGCATCAAGTTCAGGCATAATGTTGACTTCAAGCATAGCTTTAGACTTTTTCCACTCAATAATTTCAAGTTTTCTTTCCTCAATCAATTTAGCTATCTCTTGTTTTTTTGTAGACTGCTTTTGCTGTACTGGCTCAGTTTCAGGCTTTTTCTCCTTAGCCGATGCAGTTTTCTTGTCATTAACCTGCTTGACTGTCTCTTGCTTTTCTGCGGACTGCTTTTGCTGTACCTGTTCAGTTTCGGGATTTTTCTCCTT
>JAIDTI010000054.1 GCA_029060755.1 Ruminococcus sp.
AAATGGAAATTAAAACATCAGCTTAATGCTTCTGTCTGTCATTGGAACGCCCACTTTTTACAACTGTAATACTAATTAAAGAAATACAACCTAATGAAAAAATTGATAATTGCAATGAAAAAGATGAGATTCTTAAGATTATAAGTGAAATGATAAAAAAATCAACAGTAACGCATTTCAATATTGTTGTATGTCAAACAATTATATATGGTGGAAAAGAAATATAATATTACTATATAACAAAAAGCAAGGGCAAATATTCACCCTTGCTTTTCTGTTTATTACATAACAGCATTAAATCCACTATATACTGCATTCCTGCCAAGTTCCTGCTCAATCCTCAAAAGCTGATTATACTTTGCAACACGTTCTCCCCTGCTTGGCGCACCTGTTTTAATCTGCCCTGCATTAAGTGCAACCGAAAGGTCTGCTATTGTTGTATCAGTCGTTTCACCCGAACGGTGCGATATTACAGCGTTATATCCTGCTTTATGTGCAGTTCGGACAGCTTCTATAGTCTCTGATATTGTTCCTATCTGATTAAGTTTTATCAGAATGGAATTTCCGCACCCTAGCGATATTCCCTTTTTAAGACGCTCTGAATTTGTGACGAATAAATCATCTCCAACAAGCTGAATCTTATCACCCAGTTCCTTTGTGAGAATCTGCCAGCCCTCCCAGTCATTTTCATCAAGAGCATCTTCAATTGAGATTATCGGATATTTTTCAGTCATGCTTTTCCAATGTGCAATAAGTTCATCTGTAGAAAATATTTTTCCTGATTTTGGCAGAATATACTTTCCTTTTTCGTTTGATTTCCATTCACTTGAAGCAGAATCTATTGCAAGCATGAAGTCTTTTTTCAGCTCATATCCTGCACTTTCAATCGCCTGCATTATATATTTTACTGCATCTTCATCACTTTCAAGATTCGGTGCAAATCCACCCTCATCACCTACAGCTGTTGAAAGTCCTTTTGATTTCAGAAGTTTTGCAAGACTATGAAAAACCTCTGTACACTGTCTCAATGCTTCACTGAAACTTTCCGCACCTAAAGGCATAATCATAAATTCCTGAATATCAACATTGTTGCCTGCATGAACTCCGCCATTGAGAATATTCATCATAGGAACAGGCAATCTGTTGCCTGAAATACCGCCAAAAAATCGGTATAACGGAATACCAAGTGAATTTGCAGATGCTTTTGCTGATGCAATCGAAACAGCAAGTATGGCATTTGCACCAAGATTTGACTTGTCATTTGTTCCGTCTGCATCAATCATAGCTCTGTCAACAGCATAAGTGTCAGAAGAATCAACCCCGACAAGAATATTATTTATAGTTGTGTTGATATTCTCAACAGCTTTCATCACACCTTTTCCGCAATATCTTTCGTCATTGTCACGCAGTTCAAGTGCTTCAGATTCGCCTGTAGATGCACCGCTTGGAACTGCTCCTCTGCCTATTGTACCATCAGCAAGAGTAACTTCTGCTTCTACAGTCGGATTTCCTCTTGAATCAAGAATCTCACGACCTGTTACTTTTTGGATTGCAGATTTATTCATTTTAATATACACTCCATTCGTTTTTTATGATATTATACATTAAATTTCTTTAAATATACAAAAACTATTGAAAATATTTTTGAAATATGATATAATTTAGTATATTTTTATTTTATGGAGGAGATATAATGGAAAAAAAGACCGAAAGAGGAAGTTTTTCAGGTCAATTCGGATTCATTATGGCAGCAGCAGGCAGTGCTGTCGGATTGGGCAATATATGGCGTTTTCCATATCTTGCAGCTAAAGACGGCGGAGGAATTTTTCTGCTTGTTTATCTTGTTTTAGCACTTACTTTCGGATTTACCTTGTTAACGACTGAAATTGCAATAGGGCGAAAAACAACACAAAGTCCTCTTACAGCTTATGGTGCAATCCACCCAAAATGGAATGGCATAGGCATTATAGCCTGCCTTGTACCGACAATTATTCTGCCTTATTACTGCTCAATAGGTGGCTGGGTACTAAAATACTTATCGCTTTTCCTTACAGGTCATTCAGCTGATGCAGTAACAGACGGCTATTTCAACAACTATATAACAGGTAATATTGAGCCAATAATATGTATGCTTATTTATTTTGCAATTACAGCATTTATTGTTTTCTGCGGTGTTGAAAAGGGTATCGAAAAATTCAGTAAAATACTCATGCCGATTCTTATTGTACTGATTATAGGTATCTCAATATATTCACTTACTTTGAAATATACAGATGAAAACGGTATTACAAGAACAGGTTTGCAGGGCTTAAAAGTTTATCTTATTCCCGATTTTTCAGAAATGACATTAAAAAAATTCCTTGTTGTTGTAATGGACGCTATGGGACAGCTTTTTTTCTCAATAAGCGTTGCTATGGGAATTATGGTTGCATACGGTTCATACGCTAAAAAAGAAACAAATCTTATGCAGTCTGTAAACAGAATTGAACTTTTTGACACACTTATTGCCCTTATTGCAGGTATGATGATTGTACCAGCTGTATTTACTTTTAGTGGCAAAGAGGGCATGACTGCTGGTCCTGGACTTGTATTTGTATCATTGCCAAAAGTATTCAACGAAATGGGAAGTATAGGAAAAATTGCAGGACTTATATTTTTCCTGATACTTTCATTTGCAGCTGTAACATCTTCTGTATCTGTCATGGAAGCGATAGTATCAAGTATTATGGACAAATTCGGATTAAGCAGACACAAAAGCTCACTGATTGTTATAGTGTATACACTTATAACAGCTGTAATTGTATGTTTTGGATATAATATTCTTTATTTTGAAGTAACACTTCCTAATGGTACAACAGCACAGATTCTTGATATATTCGACTATATAAGCAACTACTGCATGATGCCTATTGTTGCATTCCTGACTAGTGTGATTATTGGCTGGATTGTTAAACCTGATGTTATTATAGAGGAAGTTACGCAGGGGAAATATAAATTCAGCAGAAAAAAACTTTATATTGTTATGATTAAATATATTGTACCGCTTATGCTCCTTATACTTTTCTTACAGGCAACAGGTATTATAAAATTAAGTTAAAAAATCAAGACCGACATATTAAAAAATGTCGGTCTTTTGTATGTAAAATTATACTAATTCTTTTGTTATACATTCGCAAAAATATTTCTGCTGTGATGTATAATAGAAATGTCCTCCGCTGAACGGATAAAGAGTGCATTTACCGCTTGTAAACCTGCTCCAGTTATTCATGTCAAAACCATTCAGAAAAGTATCTTCTGTTCCGTACATAACGCTTATATCGCAGTTCACTTTGCATTTTTCAGGTGACATTGTATATTTTTGTGTCAGTCTTATGTCATGGCATAATATCTTTGAGAACATTTCAAGCAACGGTTTATTATTAAGTACCTGTTCAGGAATCAAGCCGTTTTCTACAAAAAATGATGTTATTTCCTCATCTGCATTGCTGTTATTCACTGGAAATGCACCTTGTTCATCAGCAGAACATCTCCCTGAAAAGAATATGTGTTCAGGTTCGGGCAAATCTTTTTCATGCACTTGTCGCATCATTTCAACCGCTAAAAGTGTACCCATACTATGCCCGAAAACAGCGTAAGGCTCATGAAAATACTGTTCGTTCTTATCAATAATATCTGCAACACATGACGGAATATCACTGCATGAAGCATCTTTTGCCCTTAATCCTTTGCCTGACGGGTCTAACGGTACAAGAGTTATATTTTCAGGGAAAAATCGCTTCATGATACAGTATCCCTTTGCTGAACCTCCTGCATGAGGCAGAAGCAACAAATTTATATGCTTATTCAATTGGTGTTCCCTCTTTTTTCAAAAGGCTGAACATATCACCGATTTTGTATATAGATGCAACGGACGAAAGCGGAATATTTACTTTGAATGTTTCTGTAATGTAAGTTCCAAGACCGAAAAGTCCAAGAGAGTCAACACATAAATCCTCAAAAATATCTGTTTCCTCTCTGATTTCATCTGCATCTACTCCGACATAATCGGATATGCACTGCACAAATGCTTCCCATGTTAAATTTTCCATAGTATTTTTTCCTTTCAGGTTATTTTTTTTCTCTAAGATACTTAAACTGTATCTTGCCTATATCTTTCGGGATTTCCTCAACAATAATAACTTTATCGGGAAGTTTATATGCTGAAAGTTTACCGTCAAAATATCTTGCAAGTTCTCCCCTTGTCACTTTTTCACCACCTACAGTCTGAATATATGCCACAATCTGCTGTCCGATAACAGGGTGGTCTTCGGCTGTAACTGCGATAGCCTCAACTTTCGGATATGTGAGAAGTGTTGATTCAACTTCCTCTGCGTGAACAAGATTTCCGCCACGTTTGATTATACGCTTGCTTCTGCCTGCAAATCTCACTCTGCCGTCAGGTAATTTTTTTACAAGGTCACCCGTACAGAACCAGCGACCGCTTTTGTTTGTAAGAATCTTTTCTTTTGAGAGTTCGGGATTGCCGAAATATTCAGTTATAATGGCATCTGTATGTATACACAATTCACCTGTTTCATCTGTTTCAACTTCTGACAAGTCACCATTTATTACACGTACAGCAGTAAACGGCAAATCACGGAAATCAGACGGGTCAACATCACTGTCACGATCGGAATCCCATACTACCATTGTAGCTGTCTCTGATGAGCCAATAACATTTATTACACGGATATTCAGCTTTTTAACAAAAATATCTGCCAAATCCTGTGGTAATACCTCACCTGCAAAATAGCACACTTTCACGCTTGACAAGTCGTAACTATCAAAATCAGGTGTTGAGAGAAGTACTTTTGCAAGTGTAGATGTAAGCTGAACTACTGTAATGTGATATTTCTGTACTGTTTCAAGGAATGTAATAGGATTAAACTGTGGCTGATAGAGTACAGTACCGCCTTTTACAGTCATCTGTAAACCCATGCCAAAACCGCCCTGATGATAAAGCGTCATGCCAATCATCATTACATCATCAGAAGTAAATCCGAGATATGAACCCATATCAACTTGTGATACATAGAATCCGTCGTATGGAACAGCAAGAACTTTTGGTGTGCCGGTACTTCCTGATGTGCAGGCAAGCGACATTATATGATTTTCCTCCGGCTCATATAATCCGCATTTATCAGTACAGAAATCGGCAAAAAACTTATCAGCAGACAGAAATACTTCATTTTCGGACAGTTCATTTTCGTCTGCAAAACAGATTATACGGTCAACTGTACATTTTTCAGGGACAATCTCTTTCAGAACATTCAATATTACATTATTGCGGTACTGTTTCGCAGCTATGCAGATTTTTGACATTGTTGCAGGTATAAGCTTTGATAACTCCATAACACCGCTTTGCGGGTCAATTGGAACAGGCTGTGCGCCGATTCTTATTGATGCCCAGAAAAACAAGTACCATTCAATGCTGTTCGGAAGAATAAGTCCTATCTTATCATTCGGCTTTATTCCAAGTTTCTGTAATCCGTAGCCTATTTCAGCAGTTCTTTCAATAAATTCACTGTATGTAAGTGTATTTTCATCTATACGGAGCAAAACCTTATCAGGTGTACGCTCTGCATTTTCAATATAGGAAGTAAAAAAATTCTCTTTCATCAACATCAGTTTATAAAGTTCACCTTTTTCGCTGAAATTCTTCATTACTTTGTCTTTATCCAGCACTTGCCTTAAAAGTCCTTTCAGCAGTTCTTCAGTAGTAAAAGAACAATCAGAATCACTGTCAGTTTTCGGATAATAACAACAAGGGTCTGCTATACAACTGAAATTGATTTTTCCTTCTTGCCTACATGACTTACTCAATGATTTACCTTTTAATGGTCCAAATCCATGACCACGTTTTTTAACTAAAACAACCTGTTTTACAGCAGGTGCTTCACACCATTTTTCGATTTCCTCATCTCTCCATATCGAGTGAAGATTTCCAGTATTTCCGTCTATATCAGGCACGGTGTATTCTTCTTTATTAATTTTCTTTGCTTTTTGCGATTCCTCATAAGATAAATTTGCAACGTCCAATAATTCCTGTCCTACAAAATACGGCATAAAATGTATGCCATCATAATCTTCGCAAACATTTTTGAGACAAGCTTTTACCTTATCATTAAAATCAATATGCCACCAGAAGATTTTTTTATAATATTTATATTGTATTACATTTCCAAGTCCATATTTTTTTACCAGTTCTTCTATTTCGTTCATGATTTTTTTCTTAATTTTATTATTCATAATCATTCTCCTGTTATTTAAGACGCTCTGCAATAAAATCAGATGCTATGTGCTTTACCCAGTGGAACTGTTCGCCGACAGGCATAGCGTGCATAATTGTTTCCTCTGAAACGTATGCAGGCTTTTCCACAACAGGAAATCTTTCTTTATAACCGTTTGCTCTGTTGAATATCTTCATTGTTGCATCTGTATCCATCCAGTTGTCGTCCGCACTGTGAACCATAAGGAAATCACACGAAATTTCGCCTTGTCCAAGTGTTTTCATTTCATTAAGGAAAGTTTCCCCGTCTATTGTACCATGCTGAAAATTTGCCCATTTACCACGTTTCATCCATATCGGAACAGAATCGACATCAGCAATATCAAGCAGTAACGGAAAAAGGCTTACACAACATTTTACATCAGGCATCAATGAACTTGCTCTAAAAGCATATCCTCCTCCCATACAAAGCCCATAGTTAGCAAGATTTTCAGCGTCAATATCTGAACGGCTTACAAGGTAATCGTGTATAGCCTTAAATGCAGATTCTATAACAGCACCATTGCACTTCAAATCATAATCAAAAAGTGAAGAACCTGTTCCGGGCATATCAACACACAAAACAGCAATTCCACGCTCATTGAGTGGTAATGCAAGCATATCAAGTTCCTCTTTACAGCTTCCTATGCCTGAATATGTCATAACACACGAATAAGACTTGTCGGATTTTCTGTTATCAGGGAAATGCAGATAAGCAGGAATTACAATATCACCAAAAGGAATTTCAACATATTCAACAAGATTACTGCGGAACGAAACAGCTTTTTTGTAGTATTTTGCAAGGCAATTATATACTCCCCTTTTCAGCTCAATATCGTCCGTATTAATCATATAGCATGCATAACAGCACTGCGCAGTCATCATGTAATATTCACGTGCGGAAATTGTACGTCCTTTTTTCTCCGATTTTACAGCATTTTTCAAGTAAATTTGTGCTTTGCGCTGCCATTCGCTGAACCATACATTCTTTACTTCTTTTCCGCTCATTTTTTCAATTCTGTCAACTTTCTGCAATACGTATTCAATATCAAAAGGGTCTGCACCATAAATCATTGAACGTGTCACAACAGGGTTGAGCAAATCACGTATTCTCCATTTCATTATAAAAACTCCTCAATTATTTTGGTATATATCGCCATGCACCGTCTCTTGACATCTCCGTAAACTGCATATATATTCGATATGGGTCAACATTTGTATATGACTGTATTAGTGCAAGCATTGTATCTGCAAATTTTTCCAGAAATGCTGATTTTTCGTCCGCACCTGAAAAATTCATCACATAGCGGAACTCTGCAAAAAATACAATGTCCGACGATTTATTCATGTACATTGTTTCCTCTGAAAGCATTACCATAACAGCCTGAATAGGTTTTTCAAGCAGAATTGAAAGAGTTTCTGCTGTTTTTTCAAGAAATTCACTCTTTTTTTCGGGTGAAAACTTAAAATTTGTTTTTATCTGACAAATCGGCATTATAAGTTCTCCTCTTATCCGTTGTATTTGTTGAATACAAGTGTTGCATTACGTCCGCCAAATGCAAACGAATTTGAAACAACTACATTCAGTTCTTTTTCTCTTGCTTTATTCGGAACATAATCAAGGTCAAGTTCGGGGTCGGGTTCATCATAATGAAGTGTAGGCGGAATTATTCCATTTTCAAGTGCTTTTACACACACAACAGCTTCCAGCGCACCACAAGCACCAAGAGTATGTCCTATTGCAGATTTTGTGGAAGATACAGGGATATTCTTTGCATTTTTGCCGAAAACTTCTTTTATTGCCATTGTTTCATATTTATCATTCAATCCTGTTGATGTGCCGTGTACATTGATATAGTCTACTTTTTCTGGTGAAATTCCTGCATTTTCCAGAGCCATGTGCATACAGTTTGCCATGCCTGTTCCGTCTGTTTCGGGAGCAGTCATATTAAATGCTTCACTGTACATTGCACCACCTGAAAGCTGACAATAAATTCTTGCATTTCTCTTTTTTGCAGATGTTTCAGATTCAAGAACAAGTGTTCCTGCACCCTCTCCCATAATAAAACCGTCTCTGCCCTTTGTGAATGGTCGGCAGGCTGTTTCAGGGTCGGGATTTACCGATAACGCAAGTAGCTGATTGAATCCGCTAAGCTTGTCATGAGCGATTTTACTTGAAAGTCCACCCACAATTACAACATCATATACGCCTGACTCAATCATCTGCTTTGCAATTACAATTGCATTTGCTGATGTTGCACAAGCCGTTGCAATACTGAAGCTTGCACCATGAATATTATAGCGCATACTAATCATTGCTGGAACTGTACTCAGCATATCTTTGAGGATATAGTTTTTCTTGTTATCAAGTTCCTTGTCTTTCATACCGCTTTCAGATACTCCATAAATTACGGCAACTCTTGTCCTGTCACATTCGTCAAAATTTATTCCGCTGTCCTCAACAGCTTCAACAGATGCACAAAGTCCGAATCTTGCGGATTTTGTTGTAGAATTAAGCTGACGTTTTTTCCAATGCTTTTTTACAATTTCCTCAAAGCCGTCATCAACTTCTGCTCCTACTTTTGTATCATGTTCATCTGTTGAAATATCCTGTATCCTGCGTATTCCGCTTTTGCTGTTAATGAGTGCGTTCCAGTATTCATCAACATTGTTGCCTATTGAACATACAGCACCAAGACCAGTTACAACTACTTTTTCCATTCCACTTCACTCCTTGTTTAAATATTTTCCGCAAATCCGAGAGTGCTTTTCACTGCATCAATCAGCAGTTGCGGTTCTCCGCCGTATTCAGCGGAAATTTCTGCTGTCCGACGTTCAATTTCTGTTTTCACATATTCAATAAGACTTTGCTTTGTGCTGTCAGAAATTTCTGTATAAGGCTTGTCACTGAATGTATCAAAAAAACGGTTTGGCTCTCCTGAACAGCCGTCATCAAGCCATTGTTTCATTTGCTTTGTACCATAATCCATAACCGGTTCAAGACGTTTACAACAGTTCTTCATCTTATTATTTGCAAGCAGATTCAGTCCGATTCCGTCAATCAAACCGAAAATCCCATGCATTGGAAATAATTCTGAAAAAATTTCCTGCATCTGTTTCATACTCATTTCATTTTCATTGTAGAGAGATATTCCAAGTGAAATGGCATAATTTATAATCTGATTGAGAAAAATATGGTAACAGCCCGAAAATACAATACTTTTTTTACCTGATATTTGCAGAAAATCTTTGATTTTTTCAATCTGCTCCGTACCTGTTTTGGACAGAACATTCAGTTCAACAAATTCCGAAAACTTGACAGGATAGAAAAAGTGCATACCCATACAGCGTTCAGGATTAGGACAGTCCGCAAAAATATCTGAAACTGACAAAGATGACGTATTTGTCGCAAGAATACAATCAGTTTTTGCAATATTGTACAGCTGTCGGAAAAATTCCTGTTTTGCGGAGAGATTTTCCGTAATACTCTCGATTATAATATCACATTCACTCAAATCGGCGATATTTTCGGTAAAACGTGTATTCTCTGATTTTTCGTTGAACTGCTCTTGTGTCAGCTTTTTTCGTTTGAGACTTTTTGCAAATTCTTTCTGCATTTTTTCTGTATGTGCTCCAATATCGTGACGGCAGAATACAGTTATATGTGAAATATCGGGATTTGCAAGAAATAAATTAAAAATATCCCTGCCCATTTTTCCGAATCCTGCAATACCTATATTATTCATCAGCGTTCTCCTTTAAAAATCCCGAAATATAGCGTGCTGTTAAAAGATGGTCATATTTTTCAGGCTGTAAAAGAATATAGTTCATAAGTCTTTTTGCAGTCGGGAGAGCCTGTTTTTTTTCTGTCAGAATATCTGCCCAGCCAATTTCATAAGCCTGTTGAGCAGACATCAATCCCCCCGACATAACCATTTCAAAAGCTGTTGTTAAGCCTAAATATTCAGCTGTTCGGGCAACTCCTCCCAAACCGGGAAGTATGCCGAATGTGGATTCAGGCTGTCCGATTCTTGCCGATTTATCGCATACTCTTATATGGCTGTTTATTGCAATCTCACTTCCCGAACCTATACAGAATCCCGAAACCGCACTTATAACAGGTATTTTCAAATCATGCAGAAATGTCACAAGATGCTTTTGTTTTATGTGACTATCCGAAAAATCGGTATCAGATTTCATTTTCTGCAAATTATTCATTGAGCGTTCAGCAAGTGACGGCACGTCCGCTCCGACACTGAAATGACGACCTTTTCCGCTGATTATAAGTCCGCTGATTTCACCTTTTTCAACAAGATTTTCAATATTCTGCATAGTCTTTTCGTATTCCACAAAAAATTCAGCCGTCATAAGATTATTTTGAGGTGCTTGCATTGTAATAAAAGCAACATGGTCAGTTATTTCTGTTATAAACATCTGTTCTTCCATTTTTCACACCTCTGCTTTTTTTCTGATTAATCTGTAAAACTGCTTTGACTCCTCATCAAGAACATCATCTGCACTGCCTTTTCTTGCTGTTATCAGGCATGAAGCAATAGCCTTAACCTGATAATCGCTTTTATCCTTGAGAATATTTGTCAGATACTCATCAACTGCCTCTGCAACATCCCCCGAAATCTCACGTACAAGGTCAGTCTGAAAATTATCCGTTTCGGGAGTATTTTCATAGCGGTATGCACTGTTTTTTCCGCAGATTTTTCTGTAGATGCCAAGATATTCTGCACTGTTGCGCATAAAATATGGCTCTTTTGCAAGTCTCACATCAAACATCATAAGCATTTCAGGGGAATAGTCCTGCAAAGATTTAGACGCTAAAATTGTGATATATGGCATATTCCTCATAAAATCCGCATCTGCACAAAAAGATTTTTCAGGCATGAACACAAGAACGGCTGTTTCTGCTTTTATATCTGCAAATTCCTCTGCTGAATCAAAATCAGAAATTATTGTATATCCGTTTTTTTCTGTAAGTTTCAAAATTTATCACCCTCCGATTAGTTCTCTTATTTCTTCGGGTATATCGCAGATTATACGCTCTTTATCAACATAAGCAAGCTTTCCTGTAATACGGCATACAGTCTGATTTGTTGCAGTATTTTTTATAATGTGCCTGAATCTGATTATCCCGACAGAACAGGTAAATTCAGTTTTAATTTCAACTTCGTCCATTAAATGCAGTTCATGAATATAACGGATATTGTTTTCAAGTATAACGGGAAATAACTCAAGTTTTTTCATTTGCTCAATACAACCGCTTTTATAAAAAAAATCCCACTTTGCAGATTCGGCATATTGAAGATACACCGCATTGTTGACATGACCGAAAGAATCAAGCTCATATCCACGAACAGTGAGATTATAAATACTCTGTATCATTTTTCAGTCTCCCATTTTTCCTGCAAAACCTGTTCAAATCTGCCTTTTGAGGGATTTTTTTCGCCTTTTGATGCAAGATTTATTGTTTCTATAATGTTATGTATCTGTGATATTGTCTTGTCCTCTGTAAATTCCTTTGCGAATGTCAAAGCATCACTGAAACAGTCGTTATTGTCGGTTACCTTATCGGCAAGACCTATTTCAAGTGCATCTGATGCTGAAATAATCGAACCGCTAAGGCACATTTCAAGTGCCTTTTTTCTGCCGATTAATCTTGTAAGACGCTCCATTCCGCACATTCCCGGAAGTACACCATGCATAACTTCGGGCAATCCCATATAAGCATTTTTTGCACATACTCTGAACTGACAAGCAAGAGCCGTTTCAAGTCCTCCGCCAAAACAACCGCCGTTTACAGCAGATATTGTTACCATCGATAGATTTTCAATAAAATCCAGTAGTTTTCTTGCGGATTCAAGCTGACCTGAAATTACAGAAACATCCTCATTGCTGTTAAAGCGTGAAATATCTGCACCATGCGAAAAATGCCGTCCTGCTCCCCTTATAATAAGTGATTTTATCTGCGGATTATCGTCAACAAATTTCTGCAATACTTCTGTTCCGATAAATTCGGGGTCTGTAAGAAGATTCTTTCTGCCGTTCTCTATTGTAAGAACGGCTGAATCTTCAATAATTGTCAATGTTGAAAGTTTTGACTTTATCATGCTCACTGGTTTACAATATCATTGCCATATTGATAGATTTTACAGAAAATATCTACAACATCAGCCATTGTATTGAGTGGAGCTTTGAGCATATACTTGCCTATGCTCTGAAGCTTGATGTCAAGGTCGTACTTTCCAGATGCGATTTCAACAAGTTCAACAAACATAAGTGAGTCACCGCCTAAATCTTCCTGCGGATTTGTTTCCATTGTGATTTCGTTACGCTCAATCTCACATTCCTCTGCATAATAGTCGAAAATCATTTCCTCAATTTCTTTTCTGACAGCATCAGTAATTTCTCTCATTTTTATTTCCTCCATATAAAATAATATATTTAAACTTATTCAGATGTCCAAATAAGTAAAAAACTTTGATTTTTTCTTATTCCATCTTGAAAACTTCTTGACATCAAAAGATGCGCTTACATCGTAAAATTCAGTTACACCTAAATCCTGCAACTTTTTTATTGTCAAATCCCATCTCATCTGCTTTATTATGTTAGACTGATTTTCATAGCGCAAGTCGTTACCTGATGTAATAATTCGCTGGTCAACTGATGATACGACTGGAATCGTCGAATCTGCAAACTCCTGCGTCTCACAAAAATCAATAAAATCTTTGCAGTATGGTGCTACAATTGTATTGTGAAATGCTACAGGAAGATTCATTTGTATTGCTTTCAGCGCACCCTCTGCCAGTGCTTTTTCAAGTACCTGCTCAACTGCTGTCTTATATCCCGAAATCATGACACAAATCAGGGAGTTTACACTTCCGATTACAACAGAATCCTGCAAAGCAAGTTCATCTATGATTTCCTGCGTTGTATCTGCATCAAGCCCGATAATCGTACCCATATCAAGCGAAACACCCACTTTCTGAAGTTCAATAATTGTCTTGCTGTTTTCAAGAAAAATCCTGTACGAAAAATCAAACGGAATCACTCCCAGACAAGCACAGAGATTTCCTATTCCTGAACTGTAGCCGGCGCATATATCAGGTTTTATGCCTTTTTCTGCGTAGTATTCAAATATTACACGGTCGCAGACGGAAGATGTTATCCATCTGTTTATAATCTGTTCAAGAGGTGTACAGCTGTCAAAATCCATATACAGATTTAATTTTCTGAATGTATCTGTATGATAATCATTGAATTTCTCCATAAGAAAAGACGGCATATCTTCGGTAAGTTTTTCCATTTTTGAGCCTATTCCGTTAAATAAAAAAGCTTTTTTATAATTTCCCATATATTCTCCCGATTTTAATTTTATATCAGTCTGTACAAACATTATATCACATATGGAAACAAAAGTCAACAAAATATTCAAATTTTAAATAAACTTTTTAAAAAGAATATCAAATAACAAAATAAGCAAAAAAAAAACTGTTGACATTTCTGCAAAAATATAGCATAATAGATATATACATTATAAAGGAGTGCTGAACATGGATTATTCAAAAGAGGAGAAACAGAAAATAGTTGAAAGTCTTGCAAAAGATATAATCAACCTTTCCAGAAGTTCAATTCTTATAAATATGAAATTTATGGGAAATGCGATAAACAGAGTAAATTTCAAAACATTTGACAAGCGTCTTGCCTGCGATGGTGAAACTATATTTTATAATCCTGATTATGTTGTTGCAAGCTACAAAAAAGACAAGAATCAGTTTACAAGAGAATATATGCACACAGTTATGCATTGTGTTTTCAGACATATGTTTGTTGACCATAATGCAATAAATCTGAAAGCATGGGATACCGCCTGCGATATTGCCGTTGAAAAGATGATAAACGATTTTGAGGCAGGTACTTTCAATACCGAAAAAAGTCAGAATCAAAGCAGTATATTATTGAATTTCAAGGATATAAAACCGCTTACAGCAGAAAAGCTTTATCATCATTTCATTGAAAATGAGTATACAGATGATGAGCTTGACGAATTACAGACGGAGTTCAGTGCAGATTCTCATGATATATGGTACAAACCAGAAGATAATAGCAGTTCAGTCAACGGATTTTCTATAAATATGAATAAAGAAGAACTGGACAAGATGTGGAAAGACGTTTCAGAGCAGATGCAACTTGACCTTGAAACATTCTCCCGTGAGCATGGAAGTGCCGGTGGAAGCTTTATGCAGAATCTTAAATCACTCAACCGTGAAAAATATGACTATTCAAGTTTCCTGAAAAAGTTTGCTGTAATGGGTGAGAAGATGATAATAAACCCTGATGAATTTGAATATAACTTTTATACATATGGACTTGAACTTTACGGCAATATGCCACTTATTGAGCCACTGGAGTACAAAGATGTCAAGCTTGTGAAAGAGTTTGTCATTGCTATCGATACTTCGGGTTCAGTTTCGGGCGGACTTGTCCAGAGTTTTATACAGAAAACTTATAATATCCTCAAACAGCAGGAAAACTTCTTCAACAGAATAAACATTCACATTATACAGTGTGATGCTGAAATTCAGGAGGATAAGAAAATCACAAATCAGGAGGAATTTGACGAATATATCTCAAATATGACTTTAAGAGGTTTCGGCGGTACTGATTTTCGCCCTGTATTTGCATACGTTGATAAGCTTATAGAGGAAAAGGAATTTACAAACTTAAAAGGTATGATATATTTTACGGACGGTTACGGAGTTTTCCCGCAGAAAAAGCCGTCATATGAATCAGCTTTTGTTTTTGTAAACGAAAAAGAAGACGAATATAATCCTCCAGTTCCTGCATGGGCAATAAAACTTGTCCTTACAGAAGAAGAAATAAACAACTGCAAATAAATTCAGGGAGCGAAAAAATGGGAAAAGTATATAAATGCAGAAGCAGGGAAGAAGTTGTTGTCATTCCAGATAAATTTACTTCAATAGGCGATTCAGCCTTTGCTTATAATACAAATGTAAAAAAAGTGATAATTCCTGAAACTATTACTCATATAGGCTATCGTGCTTTTGCAAACTGTAAAGAACTTACAGAAATTGAAATTCCGTCAAGCGTTGAAAATATAGATACATGGGCATTTGCAATATGCAGAAATCTTAGCAGAATTATAATTTCGCCAAATATAAAGAAAATAGGTGCAAGTGCTTTCAGCTGTACAGCAATAACGGAAATCATAATTCCTGATGATGTAGAAATAATATCAGCAAATACATTCGCAGGCTGTAGATACCTTAAAAAAATTGCACTTCCTGACAGCATAAAAAAAATATCTGACAATGCGTTTTATCGCTGTTCACATCTTGAAAATATATTATTACCGAAAAATCTTAAAATTATAGGCAGAGAAGCATTTGCAAATTGCGACAATCTGAAAGAAGTTGTTATTCCTGAAAGTGTTGAAACTATAGAAAATAATGCTTTCTCCAACTGCAACAATCTTGAATGGATAACGATATGCAGCAGCAATACGATTACAGGACTTTACGCATTTTCATTATGCAAAAATCTTAAAGGCATAAAATTAAAAGGTAGAAATTCTACATTTATTTTTTCTAATTCAGAACAAACATTTTATTTTTTAATGCAGAATACGGCAAACTAGATTCATGAGCGTCTCGTGGGCTCGGA
>JAIDTI010000055.1 GCA_029060755.1 Ruminococcus sp.
CTTATCTTACAGATGTTAACGACGTGCAGAATCTTATGAAAATACTGCACTTTATAAAAAAAGATGACATTGATTATCTTATAGAATATGCTATCCAACAGCGCAAAACTGAAATTCAGGTTATATTGAGTAATTATAAAAACAAAACATTTGGATTCAGTGATAATTTTGATAAATTTATGTTATAATTGAGGTGTTTATTATGGGATTTACAATAAATAATGATGTGCTTGAAAAATACACGGAGGAAAACGGAGTTACAGAAGTTATAATTCCAGACGGAGTTAAAATCATAGGCGAAATGGCATTTGAAAACTGCCGTAATATTGAGAAGGTCATAATCCCAAACGGAGTTACGGAAATCAGGAAATTTGCTTTTTACTGGTGTTCGGCACTTGTAGATATATCGATTCCGGAAAGTGTTGAAACAATAGAAGATGAGGCTTTCTATAATACCTTATGGCTCTGGAACAAAATAAGAGCAAATCCGCTTCTTATTATAAATGGACTGCTTATAAAATCAATTGCAGAGGGTGATGCTGTCATTCCGCAGGGCGTGAGAAGTATTGCAAATCACGCATTTTACGGCTGTTCAAAACTTACTTCAATAACAATTCCTGAAAGTGTTGAAAGTATTGGCAAGGAAGCATTTAAGTTCTGCACGAAGCTATCAAGTATAACACTTGTATCAGGTAAAGACAGTCTCACTGTAAATTCTATATTCGGCATAGTAAACAAAAACGGCGAGCTTAATATGGACACAAGAAATCTGCTTGATTTTCTCAAAGTGGATTTGCATGAAAAGGAACATATTTTCAATGAAACAAAAAATTTCGGCTGTAAAGTTATGTTTGCTATTTTTCTTGCGTTTAATTATAAAAACAGTACAGCGGAAAACTTTCTTAAAACAAATACATTCGGTGTAATAAAATATCTCACTGAAATTGAGGACTGCGAGGACATAAAGAAAATTCTTGCACTTGATTCTGTCAGTCATGATGAAATAAACAAGCTTATTGATTATGCCTTCGACAACAAAAAAGCGAAAGCAAAAATCATACTCTCATCATACAGAAATGATAATTTTAATATAAGCAATGGTTTTGACAGTTTATTTCTTGATTGAGGTGGATTTATGTCATTATGTTACGAACGATATGATAAAAAAGATGCAGAAAAAGTTGTGATTTCAGGGAACTACACAAAAATATGTAAAAATGCTTTTGCAAGACATCATGAAATAAAAGAAGTTATTATTCCTGACAGCGTAGAAACTATTGAAGATTATGCTTTTGCAGAATGTATATCTTTATACAGATTAAAACTGCCTGAAAATTTAACTTCAATCGGAAAATATGCTTTTGCAGGCTGTGAAAAACTTGAATATATATCACTTCCAAAAAACCTGTCTGAAATCAAACATTCCACTTTTTCCTGTTGTCTTTTTCTTAAAAAAATATCGCTGTATGATAATATAAACTATATAGATAAAAGAGCATTTGATTTGTGTCTTTCCATAGAGGAAATAACTCTCAAAGGCAGAAATACGCAGGTTATATTCAAATGCCCGCCAAAAATCGACAATATATCATTTGCATCACTTGTATTTAATTTTATATCGGCAGACGAAAACGAAAAGTATAATATGATTGGGAAAATGTATTTTTCAGTATATAAGATTCCATTTATAATTTTCTATGCCTTGAACTATGAAAGCAACAAGTCATTAAGTTATCTCAAAAGAAATATTCATGATACTGTAAAGTATCTTATAGATAATAACGATTCTGAAAATCTCACAAACATTCTGAAATACATAAAGAAAGATAATATCGATATATTTATCTCATACGCAATAGACAATAAAAAGTATGAACAGCAGATAATACTTGCAAATTACAAGAATCATAATTTCGGATTTAACAATTCTTTTAACATAAATATGCTGGAATGAAACAATTATTCTGATTTATTGTAATCTTTCAAACAAAACACAAAAAATCGGAAAATCCGAACAAGAGCTAAAAATGGTGGTATATAGCCGAAAAAACAGTGAGATAAATTGGAAAACTTTGAAATTAAATATTTTGATGTGAAAGAAATAAAACCTCGATTTCGGTCTTATTAAAGTGAAATTCAAAAAATTATGTACAGTCTTTATGACGGTGTTAATGGCATCAGATATGCTGACAGTATTGCCATCATTATATGCTGAAAAAAACTCTGATTCAAAATCTGTTATACATCTTTGATACAGAAATTGTAAATTTTTAAAAAAAGCACACCTCAGTTGGTGTGCTTTATTATAACTAATTGTTATTTTATTTCTTGTCTGATGTATTCTTTTTTAAGCAGACAAAAGTCAAATACATCAATTTTTTCATCTTTACAGAGATTTACATTTTCCCAGTTTATAATTTCTCCATATCCAAGAAGCCATTTCTCAACCATTAAAATATCAGCAATTGTCAGACTTCCGTCATCATTGGCATCTCCAGGAACAAAAGTCGATTCTGTGCCATAAATAGCTATTTCTGCAAGATTACAGCAGTAAATATCGTCATGATTATAGCTGTTTGCAGGAGTTCCGTTAGGTACTTGATAACGCACATATCTCAGATTTGCAGGTGTATCAAGTGTAATATGATTCATACCTGAAACAGGCAGATTATTGACAATATAAAGCTCAGTCCAGTTTTTTCCGTCTGCCGAACCTGATATTACAGCATCAACACAGCGAAACTCATACTTTGCTCTTGGAACAAATCCTATACCTTTGATATTGTACTTTTTGCCAAGGTCTATCTGTACCCAGCCATTGCCTACACCGTCAAAATAGGTGTCATTTCTGCCGTCAATTACCTTTGTACAATCGTTACTGCTATTATTCCAAGGTGCAGAGCCAGTAATCATTTCAGCAGCAAGAGGTATTTTGTTATCAAATCCCGACAGACTGCCATATACCTTTATTTCAGCTATATTACAGCAATATGATGCGTCTGTGTTGTATGGATTGGTTGGCTTGCCGGTTGGTGTCTGATAGCGGATATAGCGTATATTCTTGTTAGCTGAAAGATGAGTGAAGTAATTCAGACCGTCAAACGGCTTGTTTTTTATGGTGTAAGCTTCTGTCCAGTTTTTTCCGTCAGAAGAACATGAAATCACCGCATCAATACATCTGTAGGAATATCCTGAACGTGGGACAACGCCTACAGCTGATAGATTATATTCAGCTCCTAAATCAATCTGAACGTAACCGTTTCCAAGTCCGTCAAAATAAGTGCTGAAATCTCCGTCAACAGTTTTTGTGAAGTCGGTAGCACTGTCATTTTTCCATGAATCTGAACCAGTCAGCATATTGGCAGAGAGTGGTATTTCCTCAAGATTCATTGACAGCATCTCAACATCATCAATTATATATGTGGTGACGGAATTTGCAAGAAGTGTAGCTGAAAAACCGTTTTCATCTGCTGTAACAGGAGAAAGCTCTTTCCAGTTTTCACCCGTCTGAATATCTCCGCTTGTTCTTACAACTTTGACATTTCCGTCTACGCTGTCAAACTGCGACAAATCGAAGTCAATATCTTTATTACTGCCCGAAGTGTTTACGCAGACAATTACAAGCTGATTATTTTTTTCGTCATAGGCTGCAACGTTGTTTCCTGAAACGTTCAGCATGGTAAAACCAGGACGTATATATCTTGAAAACTGTCCGAAAGCGTAATATTTTTTTGTGAAAATAATATTATCGTTGTCATGGTCAGCAACGGCAAGTCCCCAGAAACCGCCGTTTATATCAGGCATACCAGAATCCTTTTTTCCATTGAAACCGGCTGCACAGATATGCTTGTCAATAGCCTGCCAGAGAATCCATGCAGAAGGATTCATGCCATTAAGGTCAATTGTCATACGCTCTGCAAGCCAAAGGGCAGCACCCATTTGTCCGTTGTCTTTACCAGCAACAGCACCGCCGTCAACCTCACTCATCCAAAGATTCATGTTGTTTTTAAGTGCAAGTTCTTTAAGCTGTGAACGCTTGCTGCCGCTGTATGTATGGGTGTCGATTCTTCCCACTGCCTTTTTTGCATCAGCAGAAAGGGCATTATAAGCATCAATAGCTGTATCAATAGAGGTTTCATCGGAAGCACTTATGAGAACATCTCCAAGACCATGACGGTTCATTGCCTTATCAAGTTCTGTTATTACTAATGATTCCGAACTTCCAATATCAAAATGACAGCCCTCCTGCTTCGGACTTCCTGCATACCAGAAATTTGTATATGGCTCATTCATGGGAGCAACACTTTGTATATTAACTCCCCAGTCTTTCTGAAAATGTTCGCAGACTGTTGCAAAATATTCTGCAAAATCGTCATAGCAGTCATCTTTCAGATTATTCTTGCCACCGTCAGTGTTACCGCTGCTGCAACCGCTTTTTGTCATATAGTATGGTGGTGAATTAGAGAACATTTCCACAATAAGTTCATCTTTGCAGGCATCAATTGATTTCATAAGTACATTTCTCTGTCTGCTGTCAGCGGTCCAGTCGTACGTCACCTGTCCATTATTGTACTTTGTATATCCAGGAATATCTGAATCAGTTCTTGTGATATGAGTATGGGACAGGTCATCTCCACCGCCGATATTGTAACGGGCAATATTCATTTTTAGTCCGCTGTCACCGAAAAATGCTTCGGCGGTCTGATTGGAAAGAGAATCTGAATATCCGACACGATTTGCCCACCAACAAAGAGAAGTTCCCCAGCCCTCAAATTTTCCGTCGTTTATTTTATAAGCATTGTATGGAGAAATTACAATGGTTTCTGCCGCCTGTACTTCCTGTCCGACAGCAAAATGAAGTGATGTAAAAGTCATGATACAAGAAGTAATGACTGCTGTAATTCTGTTTATTTTCATTTATAATACCTCCATTATTCGTGAAAGAAATAAGGCAATGCGTCATAAACGTAATGTCTTACAAATCTCCACCAGTGTGTAAGTCCATCAGCTTCAAGGAAATAGAGATTACCTTTAGAGAAGTCTGAAGTGTATGTAAATACAGGCATTTTCTTCATAGCATCTATCTTTGGTTTAAGATTTTCATAAGCTATATTGTCTGTACCTGTTTATAGGTTTAGTCTTTATATTTAGAGTTTGCAACTGCCTAAACTTCTCCCCAGCAATGACCGCTTAATGACATTAAGTATCTGAAATAGTCAATATCATTATATAAGGACACTCCATGCAGACCATCCATCCATTGAGAAGCCACCGTAAGCACGGTGTAATCTTTATGCTTCAAGTCCTGAAGGAATGATATTTTCAGCATATGTAGAATAATTGCCCTCAACAAACAGAACAATACTTTCTTTCATTTCCTTATATATGTTTTCAGCAGAACAACTTCCACCATTGAATGTAGGAATTACTACTATCATCGGCTCAATGTCACTATTTTCAATCATATGGTCAAGCATATTGTTGAACTTTACATCATTGCTGAATATTGTATTTTCGTTTTCTCCGCCACTGTGCATAAGGTAAAAGATGTTATATTTCTTGTTTTCGTCATATCCATACGGGAGATAAACATTAAGTTTTTTTGCATCATTGATTCCGGTATACGTTTCATTGATTATTTTTCCCTTGAAACTGCTGTTATAAACTTGTTCATAAAATCCTCCTTATTCAGCATATATCAAAAGACAAAAATATCTGTACAATACTACTAATTATTATTTATTTTATCATATTTTTATTAATAAGTCAATACAAAAAATGAATATTTAGTGGATATAATGAAGAATTTTATTTTAATCTCAATGTTTTGTTATCACAGGAACGAAAAATGTAATCAAAAAACGAACAATTTTGGTAGAAAAAAATAGCGATTCACAATTATATTGTCTACCAACATAATTCTGAAACGCAGTTGAATCAGGCGTATACAAGAAAATTCATATAATAAAGTAGACAAATTCAAAATTATATGGTATAATGAATGC
>JAIDTI010000056.1 GCA_029060755.1 Ruminococcus sp.
GTACGATACTGATAAATCGCATCATCAACTGACTGTCCGGAAAAATTACATTTCAGCTCCAAAGTAATAATTGCAAATCCATTAAGGAAAATTACCACATCAATTCGCTCTTTATCATTAGCCCACACTTCTTCCATAACTGTAAAACGATTCTTTTCATACTTTCGCATAAGGTCTTTATTAAAAGTAGTCGCAGGCTTTGTGTACATCAGTTCAAGCTTATGTCCTGAAAGCTCAACACCATGACGAAGAACTTCAAGCAGACTGCCTTTTTTCTTCGTACATTCCGCATTAATGAACGATACAAGCGTATCTTCAAGTCTTTCCTTATGTATCTTTCTGAGCTTTTCCATTGTTTCCGGCTGAGTATCATTCAGAAAACCAAACAACATTTCACGGTCAAGAGCAAAACGGCGGTCAAAGTCCGTTGCTTTCCTGATAGTGTAGCCGTTCTGGTCACGGAGTATCGCCAATATCTCTGCTTGATATTCTTTTTCAGTCAATATGTCATTCATATCTGTATCTCTTTCTTTCCAGTCACATACTCAAAGATAAGTGACTTCTTGTATTCTTCGATAGTTTCGATTTGCTGTTTCTTTTCGGTAATAATGCCATCTATTTCAATGCATTTTTTGTCAAGGTATTCTACAATTTTTTGTTGTTCACATACATTCGGGCAAAATGCCACTTTCATATTTCCAAAATTAAAACCTGTCAACTGATTTATTGTTGAAGTGAAAAAAGTACCGAGATAATACGAAAAGACATGGGAATTTAAAACATAGTATAAATATTCTGGTGATTCACTTCTGAAAATCATCATAAACGCACCGAAAGTTGCATTTAAGTTCTTTATAATTGCATTTTTGCCTATAAGTTCTCTACTTCCATTTCTTGAGCATATTAAAATATCGCCATATTTTACCATTAAATCTGATTTTATAGCACAAGAAACATATACATTGTCGTTTAATGATATTTTTCCGTTTTGAACATTTGAAGAACGTAAAACCAATGTACCTTCATTTTCATCACAAATATCTTGTGGAGTATATGTAAGACCATTTCTAACTGTTCCTAAAGTTTTCATTCTTCTTATTTCCCAATGTTTAGGAACTTTTCCAATGAACTCAATCCCGCTATCTCTCATCTCCACATCAGGATTTAATCCCTTTGTGACTGCTTCGGTAATGACAGAACGCTTATATTGTTCAAGGGTTTCGATTTGTTGCTGAATGTCGTAAATAATCTTGCAGATTTCATTGCATTTTTCATCAAGAAAATCAGCAATTTTTTGTTGTTCTTCAAGTGGTGGAGTTGGAATGTTGATTTTCTTCATATCCTGCCAACCAGTAGTCCATAAATCATCAACTATACCGTGCCCCCATTTATAAAATTCATCACCAAATTGAATTGTATGAAATAGCCAATCATAGTATTGAGGATTCATTTCGGTAATCGGACGGAGAATTGTATTAATTAATGAAACAGAACCAGTATAGGCAGATATACCACAAGAGCCTCTGCGGTCTGAGCGACTATTTATAGCAAAGTCACCTTTACAAACGAGTTTTCTATCATCGTGTGCATTTGTTTTTGCTGCCGTTTCTAATTGAGGTACGATACCCTTATTTGTTACTGAAAGCGGAGAATAGTCCTTGTCACTTACTTTTGTGATTCTTAAATCATATAAACTTTCTATTTTAGAAACGCTCCAACTTTCAGGAATATCTGCTATCCACTCAATGCCGCTGTCTTTCATTTCTCTCATTTTCTTATTCCTTTGTAAGTGATTATCAATGTTACTATGGAAACTATTGTAGCTATAACAGAAGTTAGTGTAGATGTAATTGCCATAATACGATTGAAGTCTTTCATTTGATAAATTTCATGTGTTGCTCCACCAGATAAAAACGCTAAAAATAATCCTGCAAATGTGATAGATAAATATGAGCTAAATTCATCAGTAAATCCACTAAAATTATAACAAGCTAATCCCAAGGCTGTAATAGCAACACAATATGATATAAATGCTAACAATCCCAAAGTAAAAAGTGGAAATATCCAAAAAAAACCTGATGTCATTATTAATTTCTTATTATCATCGTCTTCTTTTTTTTTGATGTTTATTAAAGCTTTTTCTATTGATTTAACTATAACTGGATTTTCTTCATTTTCTGTTTTGTCCTTTTTACTTTTTGATATTGCTTTTGCAATAGCATCAGCTAGTTTTTCATAATCTATCTCTTGCTTTACTATTATTGGAGATTGCTTTTTCTTGAAAAAAGACATATAGCTATCCTTTCTTATCCAAACAACCTTGCAATTCTTTCACTAACAGACTTCTCCAATTCAAGGAAAGTCTTTTCAAGCTCCTCGCTCGGCTTCGGCTGCTGATACTTATAAAAATAACGTGTAAACGGAATCTCCGCACCTGTCTTGATAACAGGATTTTTCTTGCTCAAATCTTCCTCAAAGAACCACTGTGCATCAGGAACATGGGGAAGAACCTCACGCGCCATATAGTCCTCAATACTCTCGTCAAACTTCACAATTTCTGTGTCCTTTGTCTCTTTATCGTAAATAATATTGCCCTTTTTGTCACGCTGAATTTCGGCGGACTTGTCCATAACCGAAAGACCGTCAGCGATCTTGTCGAGGAGTTTCTTATCTGCCGTTGCGGAACTGAGTATTTTTGTCAATACTGGCATAAACTCCGCAGGAGAAAGATAGACCATATCGGAAACAGCACCGTTCAATGCTTTGATGATAGCATCATAAACGGGCTTGTTATTCTGATAGTTTTCGAGCTTTTTCAGCTCCTTGCCTGTCAGTTCCTCAGCATTTTCAAGCTCCGCCGCCTTTGCAGGATCGTAAAGTGAGGACAGAGAACCCTTTGAAAGCATCGACTGAATACGATCTGATGTTACCGCATAGCTCCTCTGCAACGGCTGCATGACCGTGTACTCACGATAGATAAACTCCGTATTTGGATAGATCTTGCAAAATTCATTTTCTTCAAAGTCCGCATACAGCTTTGTGATAGCGGAACGGTCTTCGGGGCTGATTTCATTTTTCTTGTTGCCGAGAGCCTTGCGGAGCTTGTGGAATATTGTACCTGCATCAATAAGCTGAATTTTGCCCCTACGCTCCTCACGCTTATTCTTCGACAGCACCCAGATATATGTAGC
>JAIDTI010000057.1 GCA_029060755.1 Ruminococcus sp.
GCAGAATATTACTTTTTATATCTTTGTACAGACGATTATTTTATATATACAATTCCTATGGAATGTATGATATAATTAAAAAAATAATTTCATAAGGAGAAAAAATATGTCAGAAATATTTTCAAGAACAGAATTAATGTTTGGAAGTGAATCAATGAAAAAGCTTGCTGATTCAAGAGTTGCTGTTTTCGGAGTAGGAGGAGTCGGCGGTTATGTTGCGGAAGCTCTGGCACGTTCGGGAGTGGGTGCTGTTGACCTGATTGACAATGATACTGTAAGTGAATCAAATATAAACCGTCAGATTATATCGTTACATAGTACAATAGGGCAATATAAAGTTGATGTCATGAAATCACGTATAGCAGATATAAACCCCGACTGCAAAGTAACAGTGTACAAACTTTTCTTTATGCCTGATACGGCTGAAAACATTGATTTTTCGCAGTATAGTTATGTTGTTGATGCGATTGATACTGTTACAGGCAAGATTGAAATAATTATCCATGCAAAATCAGCGAATGTGCCTGTTATAAGTTCAATGGGTGCAGGAAACAAGCTTGACCCGACAGCTTTTGAAGTTGCTGATATATATAAGACATCTGTTTGTCCGCTTGCAAGAGTTATGCGACATGAAATGAAAAAAAGGGGTATTAAATCTCTCAAAGTAGTTTACTCAAAAGAACAGGCAATACGTCCCGAAAATGCGGATAACGTCAAGCCTGTTCCGTCGTCAAATGCTTTTGTGCCGTCTGTTGCGGGACTTATCATAGCAGGAGAAGTTATAAAAGATTTAATTAAATGTTAATATCCGATTACTTGCATAAATCAGAATTTGGAGGCAAAAAACAATGAATAAACCGTCTGTTATATGGTCAGTTAGTTTATTGGCGATTTCTATTGTAACGATTTCAATAATATTCCATCATAAGAAGCAAAAAAAATTTGAGTGTCACTTTGGAAAAGATGATATAAGGATTGATAATATAGTACTTAATCCTATTCATATCTTGCCTGAAAATCAATGGAAAATTAATCAGGAAATCGACTTTTATATGAAAGATAATGGTAATTACTACCTTTTAAGAATCGTCAATAATGATGAATATACAATGACATTATGTGAAAGTGATGAAATAAACTATATCATTGTCTGTGTTCCGATAAATGATACATATACTACATTAGAAAAAATTATATGTCAATTAAAAAGCTTTCCTTATTCAAAAAAACTCAAACATAAGGAACAAACATATCGTTTTGTAATATAAATTCCGATTTATCATAGTAATAATTATACATCAAAGCCACTATGTGTATTTTATGATTTCCAACAGTAAGTGTATTGTACCGATTGAACAAATACCCCATATAAATAGGAATAATAAAAAATATAATAATTCGTTTACTATTGTTAGTATTCCAAGATTACTGTGATATACATCATTGTTGAGTATGTAGACCTTTACATTGTATGGATACTTAAAACGAAGTCTTAATGCAATAAATTCTCTATGCTTTGTTTTGCTTTCATCATCTTTCCATTCGACTAACATTCTTCCAAAATCTACACGATTTCCTCGTATATATTTTATACATTTTCCGTTTTTCTTTTGCCCATTCTTTGCAATTATAACATCAATAACTATCATCTTTCCAATATGAAACAGGGGTATAGCAGTAAAAGCAATTCCAACAGAGATTATGATAACAAAAATAATAGCTTTTCTTAATGTGAAAATACTTGACAGGACAGCAATAGCAGTTACAAATATTAAAAGCATGAATACAATTATTTGAGTTCTTTTCAAATTTTAATCTCCTTTCTATTGCTAATTTGTTCATAGAACGCCATAGCACTTTTGACTGAAAATCATAAGTGCTATGGCGAAAACTTCTTTATTTGACTGTATCGGGGAGTTTTGTAATCTGTTTTGCCTCAAGTTTCTGAATAGCAAGTGCGTCAAGACCAGTTACACCGTCTCCGACATTGCAACAATCAGCATTGATTAATCCCTGTTTTGAAAGTGCATACTTGTCTTTGTTTCCAAGATGCTGGATAATTGCCGTAGCATCTGCAATATTCAATTCGCCGTCCTCATTTGCATCACCAAGAAGTGTCTTGTTATTGCCTGAAAGTGTAGTCGGAGCTGTTTCTGTCGGAATTTCCTCTTTGACAGGTGTTGAACCGTCAGGCTCAATTCCACCGACAAATACACCGTCATCATATACGCAGATATTGTCTGTTCTTACTTCGTTTCCTGTTCCGAAGAAAGCATCATCTTCTTTGTACATTGTCAAATCCTGATAACTCGGGTCATTTTTCGGATTCCATGTGTCGCCATAGTACATACCAACTGTAAACTGATACTTTTTGCCTGAATTGGCAATCTTATAGCCGTCCCATTTGATTTCAATATAGTATATGTTGTCTTTTTTGTCGTATTTATAAGGTCCGCTGATTACGCCGTCAGCCGGAGCAACTTCTGTAGCAGCCTGGTCATAAAGTTCAGAAGCTTTTACACTTTCAACATTTGCAATTTCAGAGGCATCAAAATAGTAGCGGACTGAAATATCTTTAGAGCCTTTTGTTGAGTCAGTCATTACCATGAATGAAACTTTTGTAACTCCACAGCCGTCAGCGTTAAGGTCGTCAATACCACAAGCATTTATCCAGTAATTGTTTCCACCGCCTTCGGCACCTCCGCTGTATTTCGGAGCAGGCGGAAAATCTTTTGTCGGCTGCATATCAGGAGTACCGAAATATTCATAGAGACCTGCACAAGCTCCTACAAATGCAGCATTGTAGTCAATAGTAACTTCGTTATATATGTAGTCTTCTGTTATATCCCTGTGACCGTCCTGACCGTCCGGACCGCCAGCCAATGCACCGTAAAGCACATATCTATGCTCATCAGGGTCTTCACATTTTGTAAGACCTGATGCTGCTCTGTGGTGAGGATATTTGACTGAATTTTCATTATATCCTACAATCATACTTCTGCTACCATGCGTGGGAACATATTCCTCTGAATCTTCAGCTTCCTTGAAAGTGAGGTCGTTGTTGCCCATGAGGTATTCCATCTGACCTTTAGCCCATTCAGAAAATTCACCAGGTTTGCCGTTGTTTGTGTACTTGTCATATACAAGACCGATAAGCTGCATTGCAGTGTTGTAACGTGCAGAACCCCACTGGTTAAGGAAAGCATATCCCTGTGGAGATTCAAGTGCCTGCCATGTCGGGAGACATTTAGCAACCTGTTCCCAGATATTTTCAAAAACATATTCATTTTTACCTTGTGCTTTTCTGATGATATTTATAAGGTCAAGTTCAGGATTTTCCTGATTTATTCTTGCCCAGAGACAAGCCGTACCGCTCCAAACGTCATTCCAGCAGTAGCACCAGCCACTTGGAGCATAATAATCATAATAAGGTGCGGCAAGTTCAAGTGAAGATTTATCGCCTGTACAGAGATAGAGCCATGCAGCAGCCCAGCAATAGTCATCTTCCCATTTTTCAGAACGGTAATAGCCCTTTGGACCGTCAGCATTGTCACTTAATTCAAGCGGATTTTCATTTGCAAAATTCCATAATGCAAGTGCATAGTCAAGTGATTTTTCCGCATAATCGGGGTCGGTATCCTTGAAATTGAGATAGTTTATTGCAAGAGATGCGCAGGCAGATACAACATAGTCTGTCTGCGGTTTTTCAGCTGTAAGGAAAAATGCAGGTCTGCCCATTTCGTCAATTTCAGGGGAGTTCCAGAAAGCGTGGTCTATATCGCCGTCACCTACCTGATAACAGTGAGCGATAACTTTTCCGTCTTTGTCACGGAATGTGCATTTCATGAGATAGTCATTGAAATAGCGGAGAATTGTTTCTATGTGTTTGTCCTGACCTGTTTTCTTGTAAGCATCACGGAACTCATAATATCCCCAGCCAAGAGTTGCGGCAGAGTAATTTTCCGGCATACCAAATTCAACGTGGTCACCTGCATCATGGAAACCGCCTGCAACGTCAACACAGCCATCACCGTCGGGGTCAAGAATATCTTTGTATTTGTCGATAAACTCTTGAGAAAGATTTGTTCCGTGAAAGTCTTCTATACCAGCAACAAGCGGAATTTCAGCATCATAAGTATGACAGTCGCCACGCCATGTATAGCGGTTGTTTTCGTCTACTTCTATACCGCACATATTAGCATCATAGAAGTATATGGAATACTGCAAAGCACGGGCAAAGTCATAGTCAAGACCTGAATCATTTGCCAGTGAATCTTTAATCTCCTCTGCGGCATTGATAAATGGTATGGTTGTAGCAGTCTGCGTCAGCATTATTGCTGAACACATGACAGCGGCAATTTTTTTGAATTTAATCATTTTTTAATCCCTCCTGAAAATTCAGATAATTACATACCCTGTTACAATAATACCATATTATTCATAAAAAATCAATAGTTTTTTCATTTTTTGATATGTATTTTTTTATGCCATGCAAGTATAGTTATTGCAAATATCAGAATTATTCCGCCAATCAGAGTTATTGAAGGAATATATATTCTTTGTCCGTTTATTTTCTGGATTGCTATTGCATGAACTGAATCGGACGCATTTTCAAATGTAAGCGAATTTTCTTTTGCATATCGTTCAGCAGATGATTTTTTTGCACCAAGAAGTATGAATTTGTCAAGAGTTGATGCGCCGTCGGGAGTCGGAACATATCCCACAGCACAAAAGCCGATTTCATTTACCGATGATGGAACATATATTCCCGTAAGAGATTCGCACATATAAAATGAACAGTCCCCGATTTTTTGCAGTGCATCATTTAGTGATACAGATGAAAGTGATGTACACCCCGAAAAACAGAAGTCACCCATATCTGTCACATTTTTTGGAATTATTACAGCTTTGAGACTAATACAGCTTCTGAAACATGATTCTGGAATTTTTGTTATATTTTCAGGCAGTGAAACGGAAGTCAATGCAGAATCGCCACAAAAACAGCCCATGCCGATTTCATTTACATTATTGGGAATTACTATGCTTTCAAGTGATGAACAGCCATAAAAAGCATGGTGTCCGATTTTTTCGATACTGTCAGGGATTTTTATATTTCTCAATGTACTACATTCATAGAAAGCATTATCATGTATTTCGACTACACGACAGCCGTCTATTATATCGGGGATTTCAAGAAAAACAGGCTCTCCTGAAAATCCTGTAATCGAAGCTTTATTGTCGGTGATTGTGTATAGATAATCCGATTTTTCGGCACTTTCAGCAACATACGGCACGGCAGAAATCATCACAGTGAAAAAAATAATAATTGTTAAAACATATTTTATCATTGAAAACACCTCACATATTCTTGATAATTAAAATTTTATATCATTTCTGATAATCAGTAAAGACAAAATATTTTACTGTATTCTGAAAAAAAGCTGTTGTTTCAGATGATTCTGACAAAAAATTGCTTTTTGCAACAAATTTTTTTGCAGATAAAGGCAGATTGAGGGCGAAAAATTATGACAAAAATTATGAATATTTTTTTATCTGTTGTCAATTCTTATTGTCGAGGTGATAAAAATGAAAAAATCAATAATTTTTGCAATGGGACTTATTATGTCGATACTTATAACAAACGGTGTATCAGTTATACGTGACGGCAGAAAACTTGATGAGTTAAGAAAAAGTGTTCTGCGGTTACATATTCTTGCTGAATCCGACAGCGAATATGACCAGTCGCTTAAACTGAAAGTGCGTGATGCACTTCTTGAAAGCAATATTTTTGAAGATGCAGAGTCACTTGAATCAGCTGAAAGAATTGCAGGGGAAAAACTGAATCAGATTGAAGAAACAGCAGAAAAAGTTCTGCGTGAAAACGGCTGTAATCTGCCGGTTACTGCGGAAATTGCTGATGTTGAATTTGATGTGCGCACTTACGGAGATATAACAATGCCTGCGGGGGTTTATCGTGCATTGCGTGTAAAAATCGGTTCGGCACAAGGTAAAAACTGGTGGTGTGTGATGTATCCGCCGTTGTGTATTCCTGCCGCCTGCGATGTTGAAGAAAACAAACCAGCAGAGGAGCTTTTTGACGAAAATGAACTTGATATAATGTATAACCCTAAAAAATACGAAGTTCGTTTTGCTGTATGGGATAAAATAAAAGAGATTTTGAATAAATAATTGTGCATAGTGACGAAAATGAGAAATCCTCTTGACTTTTTCTTGCAAATGATGTATACTATTCAAAGTAAACAAAGCAGAACTACCCGTTCTCACCGTAAGGCAAGGCTGAAACGGTCAATATGTATACATCTTTATATGATTATTGCGTATTGTTGAGTGTGGGATTTTCTGCACTCATTTTTGTTTTAAATTTTAACCGGAGGTGCTTGAACATTAGCAAACAGGAACTGCAAATCAACGAGGAAATCAGAGACAAGGAAATCCTCGTAATTGACAATGATGGAAAAAAGCTCGGCATTATGTCTGCTAAAGACGCTCTTAAATTAGCCGATGAAAAGGAGCTTGATTTGGTGAAAATTGCTCCGCAGGCAACACCGCCAGTATGTCGTATTCTCGACTATGGCAAATATTGCTTTGAACAGGCTAAACGTGAAAAAGAAGCAAAGAAAAATCAAAAGGTTGTTTCAATCAAGGAAATCAGAATGTTTTCAACTATTGATACGCACGATTTTGAAACAAAAGTCAATCAGGCTGTAAAGTTTCTTCAGGGTGGAGATAAACTCAAGGTTTCTGTAAGATTCCGCAAGAGAGCAATTGCACACCCCGAACTTGGCTCGGAACTGCTTGACCGCTTCAAAGAGGCTGTTTCCACAGCAGGTACTGTTGACAAGCCGGCTAAAATGGAGGGTCGCAGCATTGTTATGTTTGTCAACCCTAAGAAATAAGTAAGGACACACTGTTCTGAAATAAGGAGGAATTTTCAAATGGCAAAGGTAAAAGTTAAAACTCATTCCGGTGCAAAGAAACGTTTTAAGGTTACAGGAAGCGGTAAAGTTAAGTATCAGCATACAAACAAGAGACACAGACTTACACAGAAAGATACAAAGCGCAAGAGAATCGCTCGTAATTCAGGTGTTGCAGGAAGTGCAAATGCACCAACAATCAAAGAGCTTATCCCATACGCATAATTTCGGCTTATACAAGCAACTGAATCTTAAATTTTAACGGAGGTATAATGTTATGGCACGTATCAAGGGTGCAATGATGACTCGTAAGAGAAGAAATAAAGTTTTAAAACTTGCAAAAGGTTACTGGGGTGCAAAGAGCAAGCATTTCAAGATGGCTAAACAGGCTGTTATGAAATCCGGCAACTATGCTTATGTCGGAAGAAAACAGAAAAAGAGACAGTTCAGACAGCTTTGGATTGCAAGAATCTCTGCTGCTGCAAAGATGAACGGCATGAACTATTCTACATTCATGAATGGCTGTAAAAAAGCTGGTATCACTCTTAACAGAAAGATGCTTTCTGAAATTGCTATTACAGATGCAGCAGGATTTACAGCTATCGCTGATAAGGCAAAAGCTGCTCTTTAATTATCAGATTATGCACAGAAACACGCTTCTTAAATTCAATTAAGAGCGTGTTTTGTTGTACATAATCATTTGCATAGAGCTGGGGGAAAATTTATTGGAAAATATTATAACATCTAAAGAAAATCCGACTATAAAGCTGTATCAGAAGTTGTCATCTTCAAAAAAAGAAAGACTTCAATACGGCTTATTCGTGTTGGAGGGATTACGCATTGTGGAAGATGCGATAAAAGAAAAAAGCGGTCTCTCACATATTATAATGACAAAATATGCTTATGAAAAATTTGGTTCTGTTATTTTTCAGGCTGATTTGAGAGATACAAAAACTATTGTTATTTCAAATGAACTTGGAAATAAAATTGCCTCAACTGATACAACACAAGGGATTTTTGCAATATGCAGAATACCTGTTCAGAAAAAAATGATTTTTTCAGAAAATGGCAGATATATTGTGCTTTACGGCTTGCAAGACCCTGGAAATGTCGGTATGATTATCCGTACGGCTGACGCTTTAGGAATAAACGGAGTTATATTGTCTGGCTGTTGTGATTTATACAATCCTAAAGTGATACGTTCAACTATGGGTTCGGTATTCCGTGTTGATACGCTTATTGAAAATGATACAGAAAACCTGTTCGGCATACTCATGGAAAACACGGTTGAAACTCTTGCATCTGTTATAGACAAAGATGCTGAAAATATCAATAACTGTTTATTCAAAGGAAAACAGGCTGTTTTTATAGGAAATGAGGGAAATGGACTTCCTTCTGAAATTTCTGAAAGATGCGACAGGCGTATAACAATCCACATGAACGGAACAGTAAATTCACTTAATGCAGCTATGGCATCTGGTATTATTATGTGGGAACTGACAAAATAATCATTGTGAGGATAATTTAATGGACGATTTAAAATACTGGTTATGGCTTGATGCTGTTTTCGGAAATAACGGTCGTATATGGGAAATCATGAATTTTTTTGAAAGTGCTTCTGAAGCATACTATGAGTTGAGTTTCAATCCTGATGCAATTGAACTTTCACAAAAAGAAATTCATAATATGAGAGCATATAACCTGCGGAATATTACAAGTTTAATTGATGAATGTCATAAAAAGGGTGCGGATATAATATCATACAGTTCAGAAAAATATCCGAAACAATTAAGGTATATTTCAAATCCGCCTGCAATAATTTATTACAAAGGAAACATTGACTGCATTTCATCTGAAAAAATAGTTACTTCTGTCGGCACAAGAAAAGCTTCTGATTACAGTTTGTATGTTGTAAGAAATATATGTCATGAACTTGCTGAAAATGGTGTTATCATAGCAAGCGGATTTGCAAAAGGCATCGATATAGCATCTCATCTTGAATCAGTAAAAGCAAATATGCCTACAATATGTGTAATGGGGTGTGGCGTTGATACAAATTACCCGTCTGATAATTTTAAATATCGTGATATGATTCTTGATTCAGGCGGAGTGTTTATATCTGAATTTCCTATGGGGACAAAGGCTTTCGGCGGTAATTTTCCGAAAAGAAACAGAATACTTTCAGCTGTCGGACAGGTATCTGTTGTATTTCAGGCATCTATGGCAAGCGGTTCATTGATTACTGCAAACTTTGCCGCTGAACAGGGCAGAGAAGTTTTCTGTATGCCGCCACCCGATATTTTCAGTGCAGATTATTCAGGCAATATATATCTTTTAAGAAACGGTGCTTTGCCTTTTTATTGCGCAGATGATATTTCAGCTTATCTTGATATAGAAATTTCTGCACATTCTGATAAATCTGAATCCATATCAGAAACTTATGAAAATAATTATATTTCTTGTAAAAAAACAGAAAAAAGTGAAATAATCAATGTAAGTATTCCTGAAAATCTGGAAGATGATGAAAGATATTTGCAGATTTGTCATAAGATTAAAGAAATTCTTTCGGAAAATCCGCTTCATGTTGATGTTATATCACAAAAGCTGAATCTGAATCCGACAGAACTTATGACAGCTCTTACAGAACTTGAAATTGTGGGACAGATAAGGTCGCTTCCAGGAAAAATGTTTGAGATAAAAAGATAAGGAGGATTGACGGGGGAATGTCATATTTAGTTATAGTAGAATCTCCTGCAAAGGCTAAAACAATACAGAAATATCTTGGAAAAGGCTATGAAGTAGTAGCTTCTATGGGTCATATACGTGATTTGCCTAAATCAACGCTTGGTGTTGATACAGAAAATAATTTTGAGCCTAAATATATAAATATGAAAGGCAAAGCAAGTATTATCAAAGACTTGAAAAGCCGTGCAAAAAAGTGTGAAAAAGTTTACCTTGCAACCGACCCCGACCGTGAAGGTGAGGCTATTTCATGGCATATTGCACAACTGCTTAATCTTGATATGAATGACAATAACCGTGTTGAGTTTAATGAAATAACAAAAACAGGCGTGAGCAACGGCATGAATAATCCACACAAAATAGATTTGGATTTGGTTAATGCACAGCAGGCAAGACGTATTCTTGACAGACTTGTCGGCTATAAATTAAGTCCGTTTCTCTGGAAAAAAGTAAAGCGTGGATTATCGGCAGGACGTGTGCAGTCTGTAGCTGTAAGTATTGTTGTTGACAGAGAAAATGAAATAAGAAAATTTGTTCCGAAAGAATACTGGTCTATTGATGCAAAGTTTACAGCTCCTGTTTCAAGAAAAGTATTCAGTGCAAGTCTTTTGTCTGTCGACGGAAAGAAAATCGAAATACCGGCAAAGGATTCTGACAGTTCAAAAAAAGACGGCAAGAAGATTTTTATTTCCACAAAGGAAGATGCGGACAAAATACTTGCAATGCTTGAGGATGCGGAATATACTGTTACATCTGTAAAAAAACGTGTAACGAAAAAACAGCCGTCGCCACCTTTTATCACTTCCACAATGCAGCAGGAAGCATCTAAAAAACTTGGATTCAGTTCAAAGCGTACAATGAAAACTGCTCAGGAACTTTATGAGGGTATTGATATTCAGGGGATTGGTGCTGTCGGACTTATAACATATATGAGAACAGACAGTCTCCGTATTTCTGATGAAGCAAAAACAGCTGCATCATCATATATTGAAACTGTTTACGGAAAAAGTTATCTGCCCGATAAGCCAAGAGTTTACAAAACAAAAAACAATGCACAAGATGCACATGAAGCTATAAGACCGTCACTTCCTGATTTAACTCCCGCAAGAGTGAAAGCAAATCTCACAAGCGACCAGTATAAGCTTTACGAACTTATATGGTCAAGATTTATTGCAAGTCAGATGGCAAATGCACTTCTTGATACTGTTTCAGTTGATATTGAAGCAAACAGATGTATTTTCAGAGCATCGGGATATTCAGTAAAATTTGACGGATTCATGGTGCTTTACAAAGAAGCAAATGACGAAGAAACAATTGAAAAAAAGATGCTTCCACCGCTTAATGAGAATGACAATGTAAAGCTGAAATCAATTGCAGGAAATCAGCATTTTACCCAGCACCCTCTTAGATATACAGAGGCATCACTCATAAAGGCTATGGAAGAAAACGGCATAGGTCGACCAAGTACCTATGCGCCGACAATTTCAACGATTACAGCACGTCAGTATGTTGAACATGACGGAAAACAGCTTAAACCGACAAGTTTAGGCGAAATAATAACAGAACTTATGAAAGAGCATTTTAATGGCATTGTTGATGCAAAGTTTACGGCTGATATGGAAACAAGTCTTGATGAAATTGAAAAGGGTGAAAAAGACTGGATTACAACTCTTGCAAAATTTTATGAGGGATTTTCAGCTGATTTACAGAAAGCTGAAAATGCTATGGAGGGAAAGCGTGTAAAAGTTCCAAGTGAAGAAACGGACGAAATATGCGAACTTTGTGGCAGAAATATGGTTATAAAGTTCGGCAAATATGGAAAATTTCTTGCTTGTCCCGGTTTTCCTGAGTGTAAAAATGCAAAACAGCTTGTAACTGAAACAGAGGGAAACTGTCCTTTGTGTGGAAAGAAAATGCTTCTGAAAAAATCCAAAAAAGGAAGAAGTTTTTACGGTTGTGAGGGCTATCCAGAATGTACTTTTATG
>JAIDTI010000058.1 GCA_029060755.1 Ruminococcus sp.
GAATATATTGACATCTATTTTTTATTCTGATATAATAGAAGAAAAATATTCAGAGAGCAGGAAAATAAAATGACTGTTAAAATATAACTATATTTTATTATATTTTGTGGTGTAATGTAATTAGTATACTTAAAATAAGTATAAAATAAATATAAAAGGAGATTGATTTATGAAAGTAGCAATCGTAGGTTCAAGAGACTTGAACATCACAAATCTTGAGGAATATATGCCTGAAAACGTTTCGGAAATTGTAAGCGGTGGTGCAAAGGGTGTGGATTCCAATGCAAAAGAATACGCATTAAAGAATAATATTCCGCTGACAGAATTTTTCCCCGATTACAGAAGATTCGGCAGAAGTGCGCCGTTAAAGCGAAATTTGCAGATTATTCAGTATGCAGACATTGTTATTGCTTTTTGGGACGGAAAATCACACGGCACAAAATATGTCATAGATAATTGTCAGAAAGCAAATATTCCTGTCAAATTAATAAAAATCCTCTGATTTTGTTGACGAATACGAAAAAATGTAGTATAATGGAAAACGGAAGCCAGATTATATCAATTCGGCAGAATATCAACAAAAAGGAATTTTATGTTATGAAAAATATCAATAAACTTAATGAAGCAATACAGATTAAGAAAAAAACTCCGTCTGTTAATCCTGATTACAATGTAAAAGCAGGAGATGCAGGAGAATATGATTTGAGAGACAAGCTGATTTACAGCAGATACCCTATGTATTTCCTCCATGATGTACAGCTCACCACCGCTGACGGCAAATCGGCACAGATTGACTTTATTGCTGTTACAAGATGTATCATTTTTGTTATAGAGTGCAAGAATTTTGGTTTCCATGTTAAAGTGGACAGTGAAGGACAGTTTATAGATATGGATAGAAATAAAAGTTTCCAGTCTCCGCTTGAACAGAACAGAGAACACATTGACGTATTAACACGTATGTTTCCTAAATATGCAGACAGATTTTTCCCGATTATTGTATTTTCAAATACTTCACGTATACTTGACCGCAGTAATACACCTGATAAACTAAAAAAGCATATTGTAAAGATTGATGAACTTATTCCGACATTGGAAAGAATCAATGAGGAAAACAAAAGAACAGGTTTTTTATTCAGAAAGGGTCTTGACGAACTTTCAGACAGTGAAATGAAAAGATATGCAGATGATTTTCTTGCACATCACAAAGAAAAAATAATGCCAGCAGAGAAAAAAACAGCTCCGAAAAAAACAAATGGCGGTTATATCTGCCCTAACTGCAAAAAAGAAGTAGTCAAGGGACAGTATAGTTTCCGCTGTACATCCTGCAAAATGATTCTCAATAAAATTTATGGTCATGAACTTTCAGAAAAACAGGTTGTCTGGCTACTTAAAAATCCAGGAAAAGCCCTGAATATGAATATTGGCGGTACTGAAAAAGTTGTATATGCGGAAGCTGTAACAAATAACGGCTATATTCAGTGGAAAACTATAAACAAGCCTGCACCGACAGAAAAAAAGCCAGTTTCAACAGTTCCGAAAAATACAAACAATGGTTATATCTGCCCTAACTGTGGCGGAAAAGTATGCAAAAGGCAAAACGGCTCATATCAATGCACCGCTGGTTGCAATATGCAGATTTCCAGTATCTACGGTCAGAAACTGTCAGAAAAACAGATTATCTGTCTTCTTACAAAATTCAGAGAAAGTCTGAAAATAACTATCAATGGTACTGAAAGAATCGTATATGCCGAAGCTGAAAAAGATAGCAAAGGATTCATTCATTGGAAAGTTGTAAATAAGTAAGCATCAGCAGAAAAATAATTTTTTCTTATACTGTTGCAAAATCCGGAAAAATGTAGTATAATATTCTGGGAGAATTTAATTACAGTACGGAGGTTTTTTATATGTGCGGAATTGTAGGATTTACTAACTTTATTGATGATTCAAATAAGGTTATAGGCGAAATGATGGACAGAATCAGACACAGAGGTCCTGATGCGGAAGGTAAATATGTTGATGACGGAATCGCACTCGGTCACCGCAGACTAAGTATTATTGACATAAGTTCGTCGGGCGACCAGCCGATTTTCAATGAAGACGGCTCGCTTGTTATTGTTTTCAACGGAGAAATTTACAATTATCAGGAAATCCGAAAAAATCTCGTTGAAGCAGGTCATATTTTCAAAACAAATACTGATACAGAAGTACTGATTCACGGATATGAGGAATACGGCGAAAAAATGCTTAATATGCTTCGTGGTATGTTTTCTTTTGTGATATGGGATAAGAACAAGCGTGAACTTTTCGGAGCAAGAGACTTTTTCGGCATAAAACCTATGTACTATGCAATAATGGGAAAAACTCTCATGTTCGGTTCTGAAATAAAAAGTTTTCTTGCACACCCGCATTTCAAAAAGGAACTCAATACAACTGCACTTGAAAATTATCTCACTTTCCAATATTCTCCGACAAAAGAAACTTTCTTTAAGAATGTTTACAAATTACTCCCTGCACACTATTTCCGCTATAAAGACGGAAAAATGCAGATAAAACGCTACTGGGACGTAAATTTCAATGCGGACGGACAGCCTGACCTTGATGAATGGGTGAAACGTATTTCAGATACATTCCATAATTCAGTTGAGGCACATAAAATTGCTGATGTAGAAGTCGGCTCATTTCTTTCAAGCGGTGTGGATTCAAGCTATGTTGCTGCTGTTGCTGACGTTGACAAGACTTTTACTGTCGGATTTGGTGATGATGAAAAATATAACGAAATCAGCTGGGCAAAGAGTTTTTCAGATGCAATAGAAAAAGAAAATATCAGTAAGGTTATTAAGCCGGAGGAATACTGGGGAAGTCTTGAAAAAATTCAGTATCACATGGATGAACCGCTTGCCGACCCGTCTGCTGTTGCTCTTTATTTTGTGTGCAATATAGCATCTCAACAGCTTAAAGTTGTACTTTCGGGAGAGGGTGCGGACGAAATTTTCGGCGGTTATAACGTCTACAGCGACCCTGACGGTACTATATATGACAAGATTCCTATGAGTATACGTCACAGTATAGGTGCAGTTGCAGAAAAACTTCCTGCACACAAGGGTGTAAACTTCTTTGTCCGCAAGGGCAAGACAGTTGAGGAACGTTTTATCGGTAATGCCTATATGTTCACTCCCGAACAGAGAAAACAGCTTCTGAAGATTCATACAGATGCACCCGACCCGACCGAACTCACAAAGGGATATTTCAGCCGTGTGAAAAATAAAGATGATGTGACAAAAATGCAGTATCTTGATTTGCATATGTGGATGGCAGGAGATATTCTGCTTAAAGCTGATAAAATGAGTATGGCAAATTCTCTTGAACTGCGTGTGCCATTTCTTGATAAGGAAATCATGTCGCTTGCTGAAAAAATTCCGACAAAATACAGAGTAACGCACGAAAAATCTACATCAGATACAAAATATATAACTAAATATGCCATGAGACTTGCGGCTAAAAAAGATACTCCCGAACAGACCGCCAGAACAGCTGCAAAGAAAAAACTTGGTTTTCCTGTTCCAATCCGTGTATGGCTTAAAGAGGATAAGTACTATAATATAGTAAAAAGTGCATTTGAAAGCAGAAGTGCAGAACAGTTTTTCAATACAGAGCCTTTAATCAAGCTCCTTGACGACCACAGAGACGGCAAAGCTGATAACAGCCGTAAAATATGGACTGTTTTTACTTTCCTTTTGTGGTACAAAGTTTACTTTGAACAAAATGGAGCTTATTAAGATAATAATGTGAAAAAAATCGGAGGAGAAAAAATATGAAATCAGAATATCAGCATCTTATTGATTTGAGTGATTACCCTGTTTCATGGTGGAATAAGTTGATTGATTTAGGTGTAAAGATTAAGGAAAATCCACAGAAATATGCTCATGAATGTGACGGAAAAATCATGGCAACGCTTTTCTATGAGCCATCAACAAGAACACAGATGTCATTTCAGACAGCTATGCTCCGTCTTGGCGGACGTATTATCGGATTTGATAATCCTGCAAATTCATCTGTATCAAAGGGCGAAACAATTAAGGATACTACAAAAATAGTCAGCAGTTATGCGGATATTCTTGTAATCCGACACCCCGTAGCAGGTGCGTCAAAGGCTGCATCACTTACAGCTGATTGTCCTGTTATAAATGCAGGAGACGGCGGACACCTTCACCCGACTCAAACTCTTACAGACCTGCTTACACTTAAAATTGAGAAGAAAACTCTTAGCGGTCTTACAATTGGTATGTGCGGAGACTTAATCAACGGCAGAACTGTTCATTCACTCTGCAAAGCTTTAAGCTCATTAAGCGGTAACAAGTTCATATTTATTTCAACCCCTGAATTGAAAATGCCTGCTTATATCAAGGATATAATAACAGTAAATGGCAGTACATTTGAAGAAGTTCACACGCTTGAAGAAGCTATTGGCAGACTTGATGTGCTTTATATGACACGTATTCAGCAGGAACGCTTTGCAAGTGAAGAAGAATACCTTACACAGAAAAATACTTATGTGCTTGACGGAAAAAAGATGCAGTTGGCAAAGAAAGATATGATTGTACTGCACCCATTGCCGAGAGTTGACGAGATAACTGTTGATGTTGATGACGACAAGAGAGCTATGTATTTCACACAGGCAAAGTATGGTGTATTTGTACGTATGGCATTGATTCTCACAATTTTAAGCGAAAACAAAGGCTCTGAAACTCTCAAAGGAAAAGTTTACAGCGGTATCAAGTGCGATAATCCTAAATGTATCACAAATCATGAAGAACATCTGCCGAAAAGTTTCAGATTCAGCGGAGATGAAACACTTCTTGAATGTGAATATTGTGACGAGCGTAAACTGATATAACTAAATATAGCAATAGTCAGAAAAGCAGTGGCGGATTTTTTCGTCACTGCTTTTTTTGTAAGTATATGATAACAAAAAGTACTTGACAAATCTGTTTTTACTGTGTATACTGTATATATACAGTAAAAGGAGATGATACAGTGAATATATTCATAGACAACAGAAGCGGTATACCGATTTATGACCAGATATATAAGCAGGTCAAGAATCTGATTATCAGCGGCGAACTCAAAGAAAATGATGCACTGCCGTCTATACGAAGTCTTGCAAAGGATTTGCGTATAAGTGTTATTACGACAAAGCGTGCATATGATGAACTTGAAAAAGAAGGATTTATATATACAGTTCAGGCTAAAGGCTGTTTTGTCGCACCAAAAAATACTGAAATGCTAAGAGAAGAAAATCTAAAGAAAATTGAAAGTTTCATTGAAGAAATATTACAGCTTTCAGCATCATGCGGACTGACTAAAGATGATATTATAGAAATGATAAGGAGCGATTTATTATGAATGCAATTGAGTTGAAGAACGTCACAAAGAAATATAAGGGATTTTCACTTGATAATCTCACACTTACACTGCCAAACGGTTGTATTATGGGACTTATCGGCGAAAACGGTGCAGGAAAAAGCACAACTATCAAGTCAATTCTTGGAATTATCCGACCCGACAGCGGAGAAATCAGGCTTTTTGGCAAGGAATCAACAGCAGATTTGAAAAATGATATAGGTGTTGTGCTTGATGAAGTAGGACTTCCGCAGGAGTTCAATATCAGGGAAATTCAGGCGGTAATGAGAAATACTTTCTCAAACTGGCAGGACGATATTTTTGATGATTATATCCGCAGATTCAAACTGCCTGAAAAAAAGCCGTTCAAATCGTTTTCAAAGGGTATGAAAATGAAAATGGGTATTGCTATAGCACTTTCTCATGATGCAAAATTGCTTATACTTGATGAGCCGACAAGCGGACTTGACCCTGTTGTGCGTGATGAAATTGTCGATATTTTCAACGACTTTACACGTGACGAAAATCACTCAATACTTATTTCATCACATATAGTAAGCGATTTGGAGAAAATCTGCGACTATATAGCTTTTCTGCATGACGGAAAACTGATGCTATGTGAGGAAAAAGATATACTGCTTGAAAAATACGGATTTATTCAGGCAACAGAAGATGTGATTAATGAACTTGACAAATCCGCAGTAATCGGCAGAAAATCGACAAAATGGGGTGCAGAGGCACTTATTGAGCGTGACAGAATACCACAAAGTTTTGAAGTCAAGCCCATAACAATTGAGGAACTTTTTGTGTTCATGGTAAAGGAGGAAAAGTAAATGAAAGGTTTATTATTAAAAGAATTATTTACGTTGCGTAAGAGCTGGTTTGCATTTACAATTTTGAATGTTGCATTTGCTATTGTTGGAATTTTCGGCGGAGAGACTGGAATGTTGTTGATTGTGCCATTATTCATGTCTATATGGACTGTCAGCTTTATGAATATGGACGAAATAAGCAAATGGCAACAGTATTCACTTGCACTTCCATATGGACGCAGAAAAATAGTATCATCAAAATATTTAATGATACTTATTCTTAATGCTTCTTCAATTGTGTTTGTCGTTTTTAATTATTTTATTTCTGTTGCTTTGGGAAAAGTTGATTTTTCGGCAGATTTATTGTTTACACTGATGCTCCTGTCGTTGATTATGGGAATTGTTTACCCGTCATTGCTTCTTCCACTGGTTTATAAATTAAATACAGAAAAGGGCAGAATGGTATTAATGATTATGAACGGCATTGTTGGCGGAATGTCAGTCTGTTTCACGCAGACAACATCAATTTTAGGTGATAATATTTTCGGCAATATAGCTGGATTTCTGCCGTTTATTGTTGTTGCTGTAGTTGCTATACTTTATCTGCTTTCATGGCAGTTATCCATAAAAATATACGAAAAAAGAGATTTATAAGTGAAAACCACACCTGATTTTTTCTGAATAATTTCCTTGACAAATATATATTATATATGGTATAATGTAATTATATATTATTTTTCAGAATACAGGAGGTTTTATATATATGTGTGGAATTGTTGGATTTACAGGTGATTCACAGGCAGCTCCGGTGCTTCTTGACGGACTTTCTAAACTTGAATACAGGGGCTATGATTCAGCAGGCATTGCAGTCCGTGACGGAAACGGAGAGACTACTGTAATTAAAGCTAAAGGCAAACTGGAAGTACTTAAGCATATGACAAATGACGGAGATTCAGTTCACGGAAGTTGTGGTATCGGTCATACACGTTGGGCAACTCATGGTGAGCCGTCAACTCTTAATGCTCACCCTCATGCAAGTGATGATGAAAATGTTGTTGCTGTTCACAATGGCATTATCGAAAATTATCAGGAATTAAGAGAAAAACTCTCAAAAAGCGGTTACACTTTCAAATCACAGACCGATACAGAAGTAGCTGTAAAACTTATTGACTATTACTACAAAAAATATAATGAGGGTGCTGTTGATGCAATCGCAAGGGCTATGATTCGCATAAGAGGTTCGTATGCTCTTTGTGTAATGTTCAGGGACTGCCCCGACGAAATATATACAGCACGCAAGGACAGCCCTATGATTATCGGCATCTCAAATGGCGAAACCTATGTTGCATCTGATGTTCCGGCAATACTGAAATACACAAGAAACGTTTACTATATAGGCAACATGGAAATTGCAAAACTTGAAAAAGGTGCTGTAACTTTCTATAATATTGATCGTGAGGAAATCACAAAAGAACTTGTTGAAATCAAGTGGGACGCTGAAGCAGCTGAAAAAGGCGGATATGAACATTTCATGCTTAAAGAAATTCATGAACAGCCAAAGGCTATCAAAGATACTATCAATTCAGTTGTAAAAGACAGCAGAATCTGTTTTGGTGAAATCGGATTAAGTGATGAGGAAATGCAGAAAATTCAGCAGATTTACATTGTTGCCTGCGGTTCTGCATATCATGTTGGTATGGCGGTACAGTATGTTATTGAGGACTTTACTTCAATTCCTGTACGTGTTGAGCTTGCATCAGAGTTCCGCTACAGAAAGATGAAGCTTACAAAAAATAGTCTTGTAATAATCATCAGTCAGTCAGGTGAAACAGCAGACAGTCTTGCTGCTTTAAGAATGGCAAAGGATAATGGTGTAAAAACTTTGGGTATAGTAAACGTTGTCGGCTCATCTATTGCACGTGAAGCGGACAATGTATTCTACACACTCGCAGGTCCTGAAATCTCTGTTGCTACTACAAAGGCATACAGCACACAACTTGTTGCAAGCTATCTTCTTGCAATGCAGTTTGCTCTTGCACGTGGCGAAATGGAGCAGGAAAAATATGATGAACTTCTTAAAGAACTTGCTGAAATTCCTGCAAAGATTGAGAAAATTCTCGAAGATAAAGAACGTATACAGTGGTATGCTACAAAGCTTGCTACAAGCAAAGATGCTTTCTTTATCGGTCGTGGAATAGATTATGCTATCGGACTTGAGGGAAGTCTTAAAATGAAAGAAATAAGCTATATCCACTCTGAAGCATATGCAGCTGGCGAACTGAAACATGGTCCAATCAGTCTTATTGAAAATGGTGTTCCTGTTATCAGCATACTCACACAACCTGATTTATATGAAAAGACCGTCAGCAACATGGTTGAAGTAAAAAGCCGTGGTGCATCTCTCGTCGGTCTTACAACATACGGCAACTACAGCATGGAAGATTTAGCAGATTTTACTGTATATATTCCAAAGACAGACCCGCATTTCGCTGGAAGTCTCTCTGTAATCCCATTACAGCTTCTTGGATATTATGTTTCCGTAGCAAAGGGTTATGACGTAGATAAGCCAAGAAATCTCGCAAAATCTGTTACTGTTGAATAATGACAAAAAGACTGCTGTAAGTGAAATAACAGCAGTCTTTGCGCTTTTAAGGAGAAAAAGTATGAAAAAATATATATCATTTATCATAACAGTTATTTTATGTCTTGTTTTCAGCAGTTGCGACGAAAATATGAACGTTAATAACAGTAAGGAAGTTGAAAAAGATATTTATGTTGAATCACCTGAAAAATTTGTAGATGAATATATAATGGAAAAATACGGTTTCTGCCCTGAAATAAAAACGGCACAGCGTGTAACATCAAATCAAGGACTTTTTCCGGTAAAGAGAGATACAGCATATGTTCTTGTAAAATGTTCAGACGGTGAACATGAATTTGATGTGCTTGCAAATACATATTCAGCTGAAAATATAAGCTGTTCTGACAACTATCAGAAAGAACAGATAAAAAATGATTTCAAGGACTGGTTTTCCTCTGAATTGCCTAACCTTAAAGAAATATCAATAATCGGCACAGGTAACACATATTATTCCAATTTCTATACTGAATATTATGACGGTGAAAATCTGTTCGATTTCATGAATGGTTTTGGATTTGACATATATGCTTTTTATGTCAATCATGACTTTTCAGATGAATCACAATTCAGTTTTCTTGAAAAAATGGACAAAGCAGATATATGCTATGGTTGTATGTTTATTTCATGTTATTCTGATGAAGATGTCGAAAAAATCAAGAACGAAACTTTTCCGAATGAGTATGAAGCAGTTCATTATGCGCCGTATATTGAGGAATACTCCTATATTTTCCGCAATTCTGCAACAGAAAGAAAGCCTGAATATCACAAGCTTAACATACATGAGGGTGACGGCTTTTTGTATTCGGTGATGGACGATGTATGTCTTTACTGCCATGAAAACAGTGACAAATATTTACTGGATACAAAGCAGTCATTTTCATATGACTCTTTTGACAGCGAACACAAACTTGTCTCACCAGTCTGGAACGTATCAAGAACGGGAAGATTTCAGAATCTGTGTATATATATCCCTGTTGATAAAATTGATTATAACTATGAACCAACTCTTATATATTCAGGCTCATATCCGCATACATACGAACTTATTGGGGAATATACAGACCCACGTATGCCTGAATCATCATTTATAAAAAATTCAAGCTATATAAGTATAATAGGTGACTATGCCGTATTTGACATAAATTCTTATGATACAATCATAGATGATACTTCATTCAAAATGGGTATTTTTAAAGATTAAGATATAAAATAAACTGGATTTTTAAGGAGTTTTGTATGCAGAAATATAAAAAAATGCTGATAATAACTTTTTCTGTCATTATAATGTGCATATTCATATTTAT
>JAIDTI010000059.1 GCA_029060755.1 Ruminococcus sp.
TACTCTGTTATTCCGTTATTTTTCATATTTTTATTATACCATGCTTGTCAAAATTTTGAAAATTGATTTCCGTGATAAAAAAAGTGCTGTCATGCCGTAAACAACAGCATAACAGCATTTGTTATTTAACTGATACTTCCGTAAGCATCAAGCATATCTTTGTCATCTTGTGAAAATCCGTAGGGATATTCGTGCTGTGTTTTGTAGTCGTCGGGATTTATTTCGTCACTGAATATGCAGTCAAGGAGATACAAGAGGTAATTGTTGTCGTTTTTGTCAATATTCTGATATAAGTAGTGGTCCATAATAATAGTACCGTCATCATATACGCAGATGTCAGGTCTATCTTCTTTTGAGAATTTATATTTGAGTTTGCCTGATATGTCAAAATGTGTCAGTTCCAAATCGTAGAGTTCAGACCAGTTCCAGCCATAAAATGCAGTATCAACCATTATAGCCTGTTCTTCGGAAAGTGTTCCGTTGAATAATTCGCTTGTGCATTGTACATCATTCTGTATATGATATATCAAAGGCGGATATAATGCACTGTCATTTCTGATATTGCCAAGCAGTATAATTATACCTGTTGCATCTGTTCTGAAAAAGTGTGTTTCTGTTTTGGAGTTTTCCATTTTTGAAAACATTACATATTTTTTAATAAGATTGACACATATACTATATCCAGTATTTATGCCGTCAGCTTCCTTGCTTGTTGCAAATGATATGCTGTCCAGACCGATATTTTTGAATACAACGTTTTCAGGTTCGGGAATTTCTTCAATACAGATGCTGTTTAATATTTTAAGTATTTTAGCAGAATCCTTTTCATCAAGTCCAATCCCATCATCAATGCTGACATATCTGAATGAGCTTGGTGAAAGTATACAGCCGTCTAATTCATTGAAGAAATCACATTTGATTTCCTTGTCGTATTTGTACGGATACAAGCTTTTCATAAGTTCATCAAATTCAGCAAAATTGATATTGTAGACTTCTGCAACTCCGTCAGGCTTGTTATATATGAGCTTATCATCTGCACTGATATAGATATTGCCCATGTTATTATTAAATACGATTCTATGGCGAATGTACATTGCTGAATCGTCGTAATTTTCAACAGGTTTCCAGTCCATAGCATTAAAGAAATCATCAAGTTCAAGTGAGAGTGAGCCGTCATGGTCAACGGGATAATCTTCTCCGCTGATATTGATATAAGCATCATATTCATATTCTGTCATACTGCCGAACGGAGCAGGTTTTCTCATGTAATGTCTGATACTCTTGTCTGTTTCGTTGAAGTCAATACGATAGACTTCTTTTGTGCTGTCTGGTTTGTTGTATACAAGTACATCATCTTCACATATAAATACACTTTCAGAGCTGTCACCATTAAATGTGATTGCATGGCAGATATTGAAAGTTGATGTGTCGTAGTCCTCTATAAGCTCCCACGTTTTAATGCCGTTGAAAAATCCTGCAAGCAGTTCTTTCTGTTCTTCATCTGGTGTACGTACTTCCGTTTCCATATCAATAGCAACAGTATAATTGTCACATTCAGCAAGATTTCCAAACGGAGCGTAGACAGGGAGAATACTTCTTATAAGTTCATCAAATGCCTTGAAATCGATTTGATAGTATGTGGTTATCCCCGAATGTTCATATATAAGTGTGTCATCTTCTAAAACAGATAAATTGTCATTATTGTTGTATATGTCATTTATCGGAGAATCTAACAATGTAATTGTGTAAGCCATATATGGTCTTTCAGGATTTTCAATTGAGCTTGGTGGATAATAGTAATCCTCTTTTTCAATATATTCCATGTTGTTGAAAAATTCGCTTATCTGTAATTTTACGTCGTCGGATATTTCATCATTACGGAACATAGTCCAGAATCTACAAGTAAATATATTAATAGTTGAATCTGCTAAACTGCCGAATGGTGCATTTGAGAGTATATCACTCATGCTGTCGGGAGAAAATCCCTCTTTTGTGATTAAGTGCGTGGAATAGCCTAATCCGCCGATAACAACAGTTAAAGCAGCAGCCCATGAAACAATATGACTTATTCTGCGTTTGCGGTACGGCTCAACAGTAAATGTGATTTCCTCTGCACCTGTTTCAATCAAAGCGGAATCGTCGCACTTTTCAAGTATGCGTTCTTTGAGTTCGTCAGGCATCACGATTTTTTCCGCTGATTTTTTCAGTTTCTTTTCAATCATTATAAAAACTCCTTTCGGTAAATTTCCTCCAGCAGTTTACGTCCTTTTGAAAGACGCATTTTTACTGCTGACGGTGATTTCTTTATAACTGTTGCAATTTCGTCAACCTTGAATCCCTCAATATAGTGCATTTGCAGAACTATCCTGAATTTTTCGGGAACTGACATAAGTGCATCAATTATATGTGTTTCTTCTTCATTCTGAATGTAGTTATGTAAGGCTTCTTCGGGTTCGGTCATATGGCGTTTGTTGAATCTCAAAGTATCTCTGCATTTATTCTGTGCAACTGATATAAGCCATGCCTTTTCGTGTTCGGAATTTTCAAAAGCAGGAGATTTTCTGAAGTATATGATAAAAGTTTCCTGAACGGTATCTTCTGCATCTGCATAATTTTTCAGTGTAAACAGGCATATTCTGAAAATCATATCACCATATTTTTCCATTGCAATTTTCAATTTTTCCTTGTCTGACAAGTTCCTCACCGCCTTTCACTTATAATACGAACGAAACAACAGAAAAGTCAATTTTTCACGAAAAAAATTTTAAGCCGTATACAGATATAAAAACGGACAGCCACAAAAACTGTCCGTTAAATGTTTTATTTATTAAACTGCGGTTATTTCTCTATGTCTGTATCGATAATTATTTTTCTGCATACTATGCAGTAATATCCGCTTATGCTGAATTTTACAAGAGAATATTTTGCAGATTTAAGAACCCCTTTTTCTGAAAGTATATCGGATAAATACAGTTTATCGCCGTTTTCAATCCAGCGTACTTTAGTTCTGCCGTCACCTGAAATACAGCCTTCTTTCATAGGAATACTGCAAAAAGGACAGTTCATATTTTTTTATGCCTCCGTTAAATGTTTTATTTATTTTCCTTGTAGTTGTAAAAAAGTGAAATTGCCATAATAATTTCGCAGACTGCAATCATAATCCTTATAATTATTGGGATATTGTCGTATATTATCGCTGAACAAATCAGCCCGATACCGCCGATTATTCCGCAGACAGCACCAATCTGCATCAGTTTTGACTTTTTCATATCAGTTTACCTTTCTTTCGTATATATTGTACCTCCGTATTATAACGGACAATCCCGAAAAACTGCCCGTTTAAATCAATATTTATCTTCTGTTGCCATTGTCGTCAAAAGTTTTTTTCAGTGCATTTTCTGTAGGAAAAATAGTGGAAATTATAACAGCACATTGTGTCATGCAAAGGATAATGCTCATAATAGAGATAGTATTTTCCGAACTGTGAATAAAAGGAATGTGAGCCAATGCAGATATAATAAGGATAATTATACCTGTTTTCAGCCATAACTTTCCGCAGTATTCGTGAGCAAATTTCCATGTATCCATATTTTTTCGTGAGCGTTCTGTCCTGTAGCCAATTAGTCCGTTTATATCTTTAGGATAATGTTTCCACATTATTCCGCCTGTGGTTATCATAATTATTGGTACTAATAAATCGCATACAAGCATAAACCAAAAGAATATCATAATAAGCACTTCCTTAATCTTCTGTCGGCACTTCCTCAAAATTATCAGTAGTCGGAGCAGGTGCAGAATTATTTTTAGTTGCGTTTACAAAATTTGAAAGAATGGATTTAATGTCAAGTCCTGTTGCTTCTGAAAGTCCGTCAGTAACTTTTGTTGTGGAACTTATAATATCGCCAACCATTCTGCTTGAATTGCCGTCGCCGTACATTGTGATTCTGTCAACATTTTCAAGCGGAGCAGCAGCATTTCTGACAATATCAGGGAGTACCTTGAAGTACATTTCCAATACAGCAGCTTCACCATATTTTTTCATAGCTTCAGCCTTTGCATTGATTCCCTCTGCCTCCGCAAGACCTTTTGCACGTATAGCATCAGCTTCAGCCTGACCGACCGCAGCAATACCTTCTGCTTCCTGAATTTTGGCATATTTCATAGCTTCTGCTTCAGCTTTCTTTGCCTCTGCTTCCTGTTCACGCTGGAAACGGTCTGCCTCTGCATCTTTTTTCTGCTGATAAAGCTTTGCATCTGCATATTGCTGTGCCTTATAGCGTTCAGCTTCGGCTTTTTTCTTGATTTCAGCATCAAGAGCCTTTTCCATAACGTCTGCCTGTTTTGCTTTAAGTTCAACGTCTCTTTCAGATGCGGCAATATTTGCATTAGCCTTTGTGATTTCGATTGTCTTACGCTGTTCCTCTTTCTGAATCTCATAAGCAGCATCAGCTATAGCAAGTTGTGTGTCAGCTTCTTTTTTGAGTTCAGCCTGACGGATAGCAAGTTCATTGTTTTTCTGTGCAATTTCAGTTTCAGCAATTACTTTTGCGTCATTTGCTTCTTTTTTAGCCTGTGCCTTTGCAATCTCAATTTCTTTTTCGGATTCAGCTTTTGCAATAGCAGCTTTTTTCTGAATTTTTGTTGTATTGTCGATACCAAGATTTTCAATAAGATTCTGGTCATCTCTGAAATTCTGAACATTGAACGAAATTATTTCAAGTCCCATTCTGTTAAGGTCGGGAGCAGCATTTTCCTGTACTTTTTCAGCAAATGCCTTGCGGTCGTTAACCATAGCTTCCAATGACATCTGTCCGACAATTTCACGCATATTGCCCTCAAGAACTTCCCTTGCAACCTGTGAAATATATGCAGGCTCTCTGTTAAGGAAGTTTTCAGCACCTAATTTGATAAGAATAGGATCACTGCTTACTTTTACATTGACATTTGCATCAACATTTATATTGATATAGTCGGCTGTCGGAACTGCACTTGATGTTTTTACATCAACAGCAATAAGCTGTAATTTGAGTTTGTCTACACGCTCAAAAAACGGGATTCTTATACTTGCCTTGCCTATGATGATTTTTTGCCTTAGACCTGATATAATATAGGCTGTATCAGGTGGAGCTTTTATGTAGCCTGTGGCGATGATGATAATAAGCACGATAATTGCAATAGCTCCCATAATAGTAGGAATAATCGGTAAATCCATAAATAAAGTCCTCCATATCATATTATTTCACCAGTGATTGATGTTATTATATACTATGTTTCAGATTTTGTCAATATCCGTCATTTTCTGATTATATGTGTTTGTATAATAAAATCAGATGATTTAATATATGGATTTTCAGATTATTTTATAAGTTCATACGAACTTATTTGTTAATCTTGCGAATAAATATGCTGTATATCATATAAAAAAATATATGTGTTTATTCCAATAAAATATAAAACCACTGCTTTTTTGCGGTGGCTTTTACTTATATTTGATAATATCACTTGGCTGACAGTCAAGAATATAACAAAATCTTGCAAGTACATCTAAATCCATTCTTTCAACCTGATTATTATACCATTTGGTTATAACTTCAAATCGTGTGTTGGAAGCAACCGCAAGCTGATTTCTGTTAATATTTTTTGACTCCATTACTTCTTTAAGGCATATTTCAATATTGCCATAATCATTGATTGTGAATATTGATTTTGTAATTTTCATAGTTTATCACCTCTGCTGTTTTATTTTTTCAGAAGTCTTTCTATAAGTTCAAGTATAATAAGCTGGTCGCTGTCATCAAGCTTGTTGATACCCTCAACAGCTTTTTGTATAATTTCTGGATTCTTTACAGCATCATCAAAAAATTCTGACGGAGTTATCCCAAAATAATCGCATATTGCGAAAAGTTCTGTCAGTGGCGGAAGTGATTTGCCTGATGATATATTGTAAATATAACCTCTGCTGTGACCTAAATCATAACTCATCTGATATTCAGATACACCCTTTTTCATTCTTAATTGAGTTATTCTGTCCCTTACAAATTTTCTGTACATTTTATTTGTATTTGATAATATCGCTTGGCTGACATTCAAGAATATAACAAAATCTTGCAAGTACATCTAAATCCATTTTCTCAACTTTATTATTATACCACTTGTTTATAACATCAAATCTGGTGTTGGAAGCCACTGCAAGCTGATTTCTTTTAACATTTTTTGAATCCATCACTTCTTTAAGGCAGATTTCTATATTGCCATAATCATTGAGTGTGAATACTGATTTTGTAATTTTCATAGTTTATCACCCCTGATATAATAATTTTATTATGAAATTTACATATTGACAATATTCATATAAAGATGTATTATTAAAAATATACTTATATAAAGTTACTATATATATAGGTGAACAACAATTTTATAATTTTATCATAGACTGAATCCGACAAAATTCGCACAAAAAGTATGATACAATTATAAATAATCTGTGTTATTAAGGTGGTAAAAATGGGAAGAATAAAAAAAACAGTACGTATACAGCTTATAAAATCAATAGCAGGAATTTTATGTGCATTTGCAGGCGGTTTTGTATTTTCAATATCTGATATTGCAGGAGTTGCTTCATTTGCTGATATATCGCTTGCCGGAGCATTAAGTCTGCCTTTTTCCGTGGCGGTACTTATCGGCGGAATAGTGCATTGCATTGTGACTGATACAGTCGGAAAAAGTATCGTCAAGCTTGTTTCTATGACTGTAATCGTTATTGCAAAGATGTTTTCGGAAAAAAGCAACAAGCCTAAAGGCAGTGGAGTTGTTACGGCGTTTTCCGTGCTTATTGCAGGAACGGCAGTTTCACTTCTGATAAATGAATTTCCACAAAAACTTATTTTCTATATGATTTATGGCGTAATATCGGGATTTGTTTCGTATTCGCTTGCTATTCTTATATCGGATTTCCGAAAGCACAAAGTTATAAATCTTAACGGAGTTTCAGGCTGTACATATTCAATTGTATATATAGTCTACATAGCATCTCTCTGCTCAATGAGTTTTTCAAGTCTCAACTTCGGAATAATAACAGCATCTGCCATAACTGTTATGGCATCATTCTATTATCGCAGTACAGGCGGTATCATATGCGGTGCTTTGTCGGCTTGCGGAGCTTTTTTTGTATCGTCCGAACTTGGTATAACTGCATCTGTCCTTCCTGTTGCAGGACTTATTACAGGATTTATGAAAATCCGCAGAATTTCACTTTCGGCTGTATTTTTTTCGTTCTCATGTTTTTTACTTGCTGTCATGACATCTTCTGACATAACAATGGAGGCAACATTAAGCATAGTATGCGGTACGGCAATATTTGTTATAGTTGCTCCGTATTATTCTGATAAGTGGGTATCTGTTGGAAGTGAAAAGCCTGCTGAAATTTCCGATATAAACAGTATCAGAATGAATTTTCTGTCCGATGCAATAGAGGCAGTAAGACTTGATGCTATGAAAATATCTGCCGTACTTTCAGCAGACAGAACACCACTGCAAAAGCAGACAAGTCCACGAAAAAAAGTATGCGACTCATGCTATCGCCGTAGTATATGTCAATCGAATTTTACGGAGACAGCAGGGGAGATGATACCGATTCTTCCTGAAAACTGTGTCCGCAAGAGAGAAGTGGCAGAGGAACTTGAAAAAAATATAAGAACACGTGCAACTGAACAGCTTATGCGGTTGAGATTTTCAGATGAGCGTGAACTTCTTGACGAACAGCTTAAAGTTACAGGCGAAATAGTCCGCTTTGCAGGTGAAAAGGCAGATATACGCTGTTCAGTGTCAAAAAGCAATCAGATTATGCTGAATCTTGAAAATCATGGAATGAATCCGAAAAATGTTACGGCTTATTATAATTCAGCAAACAGGCTTATTGTTGAGATTTATTTTGATATTACTGATATTCCTGAAAACAGAGTAAGAATATGCGACCTTATTTCAGACGAATTGCAGATAAATTTTTCCGTTTCACTGCCTGTAAGCTCATCAAAGGAAATGAGAATCTGTCTGTACGAAAAGCCACCGTATGAGATTGAGGTATATTCCACATCTGTATGTGCTTCGGAATCGAAAATAAGCGGAGACAGTGCGGCGATTTTTGCAGATACAACAGGAATTAACTATGTTATTTTATCGGACGGCATGGGAAGCGGAAAAAATGCTGCTGTTGACTCTCATCTTGTTATAGGAATGTTCCGTCGTCTTATTTGTGGCGGAATGGAATACAAGTCCGCTGTAAAGCTGATTAACTCAATCATGGTAACAAAATCACGTGAGGAATCTTTTGCAACTCTTGATGCAATAAGAGTTGACCTTGATAACTGCAAAGTGACTTCTATAAAATCAGGTGCGGCAGCAACGATAATCCGCAGAAGAAATGATGTTATAAAAATATCGTCGCCGACTTTTCCTATAGGAATTACAAAACAGGCTGAACTTTACATATCAGAGCATGAACTTAATGAAAATGACATGATTATCATGTTTTCGGACGGAATAAATGAAAATGCTTACCTATTTATAAAGGAGTTGCTTCTGAATAATCAGGATATAAAAGAGATAGTTCAGGAAATTACAGCAAAGGCTGATATTTTCAACCCTTCTTTACATTCAGATGATGTTACTGTAATCGGGATAAAAATCAAGCAGAGTGAATTTTAAAATAAACATATGAACAATTGTAAAGCTGGTTACCTTAGTTAACTTTTTTTAATTATAGTGTGTATAAATACACAATGTTTATATATGCTAACTGTTTAATTTTGGCAATTTAACCAAAAAACATTACCAATATTTATTGTTTTATCTGAAATTTTGTGCAGATTTGCAAAAAAGCTTGAATAATTCTGCTATTTCTGATACAATGTATATAGTAAAGGAGCTGAAGGCAATACATAAAAGAGAAAACCAGCATAAAAAATCTATTAATTATTATGAAAGGAGAAAGCTACTCTGAAATTCATTTTACGCCTGTTGACTTTGTAAGTAGTATCATCTTGATGCAAAAGCATGAATTTTTCTGATATGGATACATTTTTCCGTATTCTGAGTAGCAGACTATATTATGTCAGTTAATAAAAATAACAATCCTAACGATTTTCCTCTTTACTTGTTTTATCAAGGAAAAAATTATGAATCATGGAAATTTTTTGGTGTTCATTCCAGAAAAAAAGGCAGAGGCAAAGTTTTTACATTTAGAGTATGGGCTCCTAATGCTGTAAGTGTTTCAGTTGTGGGTGATTTCAACAAGTGGGATATAACAAAAAATCCTATGAAACTTATTTCTGATGGAATATGGGAAACAGAAATTTCAAAGCTTGAACAGTTCGACATCTACAAATACAGCATCGAAACAAAGGACGGCAGACGAATTTTGAAATCAGACCCGTATGCACATCATTTTGAAACACGTCCTGGAACTGCTTCAAAAATCTATGAAAGCAGTTATGAGTGGAATGATGCGGAATGGTTTGAATCCAAAAAAAGCAAGATAATTTATAAAAGTCCTGTAAATGTTTATGAAGTGCATCTTAATTCATGGAAAAATACAGGTGAAGAAGAAGTTTTCACTTCCTATATAAATTTTGCAAATGAGATTATCCCATATCTCAAAAAAATGTCATATACTCATGTTGAGTTTATGCCACTTACAGAATTTCCCTTTGACGGTTCATGGGGTTATCAGGTTACGGGATATTTTGCACCAACTTCACGTTATGGAACTCCAGACGACTTCCGCAGAATGGTTGATATGTTCCACAATGCAGGAATAGGCGTAATTCTTGACTGGGTTCCTGCTCATTTTCCAAAGGACGCATCAGGCTTGTATGAATTTGATGGCACTTGCTGTTATGAATATACAGATGAACGCAAAAAAGAACATAAGGCTTGGGGTACACGTGTTTTCGATTACGGCAAATCAGAGGTATGCTCTTTCCTTATTTCAAGCGCAAACTACTGGTTTACTGAAATGCACGTTGACGGTCTGCGAGTTGATGCTGTTGCATCTATGCTTTATCTTGACTATGACAGACGTGACGGCGAATGGACTGCAAACAAGAATGGCGGAAATGAAAATCTTGAAGCTGTTGAATTTCTTAAAAGACTTAATGAGTCCGTCTTTTCAAAGCACCCTGATGCTCTGATGATTGCAGAAGAATCAACTGCATGGCCTCTTGTTACAAAGCCGACTGACATAGGCGGTCTTGGATTTAATTTCAAGTGGAATATGGGCTGGATGAATGATATGCTTAGTTATATGTCCCTTGACCCTATCTATCGTTCATTCAATCACGACAAGCTTACTTTCTCATTCTTCTACGCATTTTCAGAAAACTATGTTCTCCCTATTTCTCATGATGAGGTAGTTTATGGAAAATGTTCAATGATTAATAAAATGCCCGGATTAGAGGGAGATAAGTTTGCGTCTTACCGTGCTTTTCTTGCATACATGATGGCACACCCTGGCAAGAAACTTCTCTTTATGGGTCAGGAGTTTGCTCAAAAGAGTGAGTGGGACTACAAATCACAGCTTGACTGGGGTCTGCTTGATACGCCTGAACACAGCAATATGCTTAAATATTCAGAAAAACTGAATAAATTCTATGTTGAAAACTCTCCGCTATGGCATAATGACGATTCATGGAGTGGATTCAGCTGGATTTCAAATGACGACAATAAGCAAAGTGTAATTGCGTTCAGACGTATAGACGATAACGGAGATGAAATCATTGCTGTATGCAATTTCGTTCCTGTACAACGTGAAAATTATCGTATAGGCGTACCAAAGAAAGGCACATATAAAGTTGTATTCAATACAGATTCAAAGGAATTTGGCGGAAAAGATGCGTCGGCAAAATCCTATAAATCGGAAAAAGAACCTATGCACGGTTTTGAGGACAGCATTTCAATGACGCTTGCACCTCTTTCTGTAATGTATCTTAAACTTTCAGCAAGAAAAAAGACTGTAAAATCAGAAGAAACTCCAAAAAACAAAACAAAGTCTACATCAGTAAAGAAAAAATCTTCAAATGAGACTAAATAAACAAAACAAAATATAAATATCAGGAGGAATTTTATGTACACAAAGAAAAAAGTTGTAGCAATGCTTCTCGCAGGCGGTCAGGGAAGCAGATTATATGCTCTTACAAAAAATGTAGCAAAACCTGCTGTACCATATGGCGGAAAATATCGTCTTATCGATTTCCCACTTTCCAACTGTACAAACTCGGGAATTGATACTGTTGGAGTTCTTACGCAGTATCAGCCACTTGTGCTTAATGAATATATCGGCAACGGCGAGCCATGGGACTTGGATAAGATGAACGGCGGTGTTCATGTACTGCCACCATATGAATCACAGGCAGGTGCTTCATGGTATGAGGGTACTGCAAACGCTATCTATCAGAACATGAACTTCATCAGACGTTATAACCCTGAATACGTTGTAGTTCTTGGCGGTGACCATATCTATAAAATGGACTATTCAAAAATGGTTGATTTCCACATCAAGAACAATGCAGACTGCACAATCTCTGTTATTGATGTACCTCTTGCAGAAGCTTCACGTTTCGGTATTATGATTTGTGACGAAAACAACAAGGTTATGGATTTCGTTGAAAAACCAAAAGAACCAAAGTCAACTCTTGCATCAATGGGTATTTATGTATTCAGCTGGGATAAGCTTGAGAAGTATCTTATCGAAAATGAAAATGATGCAAATGCCAAGCGTGACAGAGGTGAAGCATGGTCTAAGGATTTCGGAAAAGACATCATCACTTCTATGCTTCGTGATAATCAGAGACTTTTTGCGTATGAATTTGAGGGCTACTGGAAAGATGTAGGAACTCTTGATTCACTCTGGGAGGCAAATATGGATTTGCTTAGTCCGAGCGTTCCGCTTGACCTCTATGACAAGAACTGGAAAATATATTCAAGAAGCAGTTATATGCCACCACAGTATATGGGCAGTAATGCACAAGTTGAAAATTCCATGATTGCAGAAGGCAGTATTGTAGACGGCTCTGTTGATTTCTCAATCCTCTTTGCCGGTGTTACTGTTGAAGAAGGTGCAACTGTAAATTATAGTATAGTTATGCCGAATACAGTAATCAAGTCAGGAGCAGTTGTTGAATACGCTATAGTTGGCAGTGATTGTGTAATTGAGGGCGGTACACATATCGGAAAGAGTCCTGAACAGGTTGAAAACAGAGATGACTGGGGTATTGCTGTTGTAGGTCACAATGTAACAGTATCAAATGATAAGTCTGTTGAGCCTAAGCAGATTATCAGCGAAAACATATGAGCGGAGGTACTATAAAAATGAGTAGTGTTAATTATAATGTTTTAGGTCTTATTTTCGCAAGTATGCACGATTCATATGTCAGCGAACTTACTAAAAAGAGAACTATGGGTTCGATTCCGTTCGGTGGACGTTACAGACTTATTGACTTTCCTCTTTCAAATTTTGTAAATTCAGGTGTTACAGAAGTCGGCGTTATCACAAAGGCAAATTACGGCTCACTTCTCGACCATCTCGGTTCGGGTAGAGACTGGGATTTGGCTCGTAAAAAAGGCGGACTGCATCTTCTTCCACCATACAGCCAGACAGGCGGTATATACAAGGGCAGACTTGATGCACTTGGCAACATCTGGAGCTTTGTTGAACATTCAAAGGCACAGTATGTAATTCTTGCAAACTGCGATATTGTTACAACTATTGATTTCAATGATGTTCTCCGTCAGCATATGAGTACAGAAGCTGATATTACTCTTATTTACAGCAAGGCTCTCTATGACAGCGAGAAAAACAACAATGCGACAATTCTTGATTTTGATGAGGATAACAGAGTAAAGAGCGTTCTTGTTGACCCGAAAATTTCAGGCGAATGTAATCAGTGGCTTGAAATGCTTATAATAAGCAAGGATTTATTGAGAACGATTGTTACTGATGCTGTAAGCAAAAATGTCTACAGCTTTACAAGAGAAATTCTCCAGAATAACAACAATGAATATAAAATCATGGGCTATGAACACAAGGATTTCTTTGTCCGCATAGATAATATTCAGAATTACTATCTTGCAAATAAAATGCTCCTTTGTGAAGATACAAGAAAAGCACTCTTTAAAAAGGGTCTTCCTATTTATACAAAAGTCGGTGACAATGCACCTACAAAATACGGTCTTGAATCCAATATCAAGAACTCTCTTATTGCAGACGGTTGTGTAATTGAGGGAACTGTTGAAAACTCTGTTATATTCAGAGGTGTTAAAATCGGAAAGGGTACTGTTGTAAAAGATTCTGTTATTATGCAGGGTACTGTTATCGGAAACGACTGTACAATATCTTCAATAATTACAGATAAAAATGCAGAAATAAGTGACGGAAAGGTATTGAAATTTTCTGAAACCTATCCGCTTCACATTGACAAGAACGGCAAGATATAATCCCGATAACCGAAAGGTTGGCAGATGACATGAATATACTTTTTGTTGCCAGTGAGGCTGTACCTTATTCAGCCTCCGGCGGTCTTGCCGAAGTAGCAGGCTCTTTGCCTAAAAGTATCAGTAAAAAAGGGCATAATTGTGCTGTTGTGATTCCGCTTTATAAGTCGATAAAGCCTGAACACCGAAAGTATATGGAGTTTGTAACAAATATTACTGTAGATGTTTCATGGCGCAAGCAGTATTGTGGAATATACACGCTTGAAAATAATAATGTTACATATTATTTCATAGATAATGAGTATTATTTCTACAGAGACGGTCTTTATGGTTTCTATGATGACTGCGAAAGATTCGTTTTCTTTGACAGGGCAGTTCTTGAAATGCTTAAACATATCAGTTTCAAGCCTGATATTATAAGCTGTAACGACTGGCAGACAGCACTTATTCCCGTTTATCTCCAGATTTACTATAAATATCAGTCGGGCTACAGCAATATCAAAACAACATTCACTATTCACAATATCGCATATCAGGGTACATATGGTATGTCAGTTCTTGGCGAACTTATGAGTATTCCTGAAAATCATGCAAATATCCTTGAATATGACGGAAGAATCAACATGATGAAAGGTGCATTGGAAACGGCTGACAAGATTATCACGGTTTCACAAAGCTATGCAAATGAAATTCTTGACCAGTGGTACGCTTATGGACTTGACAGGATTCTGAAGACAAAGCAGGATAAGCTTATAGGTATTCTGAACGGTATCGACATGGACGACTATAATCCCGAAAAAGACCAGTTTATTGCATGGAATTTTTCAAAGGATAATTTATCAGGCAAGGAAAAATGCAAGAGTGAGATGCTTACAGAACTTGGTCTTACTGTTGACGATTCGCCCGTAATTGGAATTGTTTCACGTCTTGTTGAGCATAAGGGTCTTGACCTTATACGTTGTGTTTTTGAGGAGATTATTAAACTTGGATTCAAATTTGCTGTTCTTGGAAGTGGCGAGAGTATCTATGAAAGCTTTTTCATTGAAATGGCAAGACGTTTTCCCGATAAAGTTTCAGTTACAACAGGATACGTCCCCGAACTTGCACGTATAATCTATGCGGGGTCGGATATGATTCTTATGCCGTCAAAAAATGAGCCGTGCGGACTTGCACAAATGATAGCCATGAGATATGGCACACCTCCTATTGTGCGTGAAACTGGCGGTCTGCGTGATTCTGTATGTGATAACGGTGGAATTGACGGTAACGGCTTCACGTTCAAGACGTACAATGCAGGTGATATGCTTGATGCGGTACGTCGTGCAAAAGCTGATTATGATAATAAAGAGCGTTGGAATGACCTTATACTACGCTGTATGAACTGCGATTTCAGCTGGAATATTCCTGCGGATAAATATATTGAAGTTTTTGAGAATTTATTAGACTGATAAATGAAAAGCCATAGTATTATAATAATACTATGGCATTTTTCAGGTATAAAAAAGTGAGACACGAGGGATTTGAACCCTCGACCCTACGCTTAAAAGGCGTATGCTCTACCGACTGAGCTAGTGTCTCATAAAAGTTATTTGAAATGGTGAGGCACGAGGGACTTGAACCCTCGACCCTACGCTTAAAAGGCGTATGCTCTACCGACTGAGCTAGTGCCTCACAACACTAATTATTATATCACATATTTTTGTATTTGTCAACAGTTTTTTTTGAAAACGTCTTTTTTTACAAAAAATAGCATAAAATTTTCGTAAAATAGTTGTTTTGTACAAATTTTTGAAAAGTGCTTGACTTTTTAAGAAATATGGTATATAATATATATTGTTGATATGATGTGCTTGTAGCTCAGCTGGATAGAGTGACTGGCTACGAACCAGTAGGTCGGGGGTTCGAATCCCTCCAGGCACGCC
>JAIDTI010000006.1 GCA_029060755.1 Ruminococcus sp.
GTTTATCTATGTGGTTATACCATTTTCGTAAAATCAGTACCTGACATAGATTCACTGTTATGATATATAAGTGAAATATTTAAAATTTACTTGAAAAAAGCTCGAGAATATGATATAATTTAATCAATATAAAATAATGAGTGGTGATGATTTATTGTGAAATTGGTGTATGCAAAAGAAAATAATGAAGAATCAAAAGAACAGAAATTCGGGTTATTTAATGAAGTGAGTTCAGATTCAAATGGTATGTTTGAAGAACAATCAAAAGTAGAACGTGATACAGCTGGAAAGCAATTATATGGAGCAGGAATTGAAAATAAATCAGAACCGTATGTTGTTTCCGGTCAGGAGCAGTATAATGCTTCTGTAGATTGTTGTAGAGAAAATGTTAAGCCTCAGAATGCTGTTCAACAGATGTCATCAGCTGTAACACCGCAAAATGCTTCCATTCAGGGAAATCAGAATGAAATTATGAATATTGGATTTAATCAACAGAGTGAGCAAAAAGAAAGGCATCATCATAGATACTGCTCTATTCCGATTGATGATTCAATAGGATGTGTAACATATATTATTAAAGTTAATATTAATGCTGAAGACAGAGTTACAATGAGCGAATATTCTATGCTTTCACGCAAACTGAGAAATGAGGCAAAAAAAGATACTGTTGACATTGCATATATGTATATAAACTCTGTAAAAGATTATGATACTAAGTACCAGCTTGATATCGACTATATGAATTTAAATAGTATCAGACAGAACATGACAGTATTTGTGGACAAGGAGGATTGTATCAATAACCGTCTTGTTGCAGTTCTGAAGCAGAATGGAATATGCTGTTTTTATACTGATTTTTCACAGAAGAAAATAAGTGAGTATCTGTACAAGCTTATTCTTTCAAAATCAGGAAGTAAAGTGTATGATTTGCCTGAACATAATGGATTTCATATACTGGACGGAAGATATTGCTTCGTTACAAAGGAATATTGTGAGGAAAATAATTATCCCTTAGTTACTGATAAAACGTTTAAAATGAATCTTGAAAATAGTCTGAATTCAGAGACAGCAGAACAGATTTTCTTGATATTAGCAAAGAAGCATAATTCAGCAGAGAATTTCCTGTTGCTGAATATGATTCGTATTGCAGGTCTGTTATCTAACTCGTTGCATTGCTGCGGTTTTAAGTTCAACAGAGTAGTTTTTATCAGGGGTGAAAGTGAAAAAATTTCCCGGTATCTTCAGATTTATGAGAGGAATTTTGAAATAATAAGACCATATTCCATTAATGTTAAATCAGAAATACTTGAAGAATATTTCTATGACGAGCGTGATAATGTTGTTATGCTGGAAGATAGGATGTTGGATTCTGTTTATTTGAAAAAGAATGGAATTGAAGCTGTTGAATTTCTGAGGGGCATGATTTTTGAACATGCAAATAGTAACTATACAGATTATAATTTTATTACAGTAGTTTTTTCAGAACGTCTTGCACAGCTTATGCAGAGTGAAAAGTCACTTGTTCTGAATTGCACTGACTTTGAATTGAATCATGAAATTAGAAGAAGTGAATTTTTTGTTCCTCTTTATTATTTGGATAAGTTTGTAGTTGACAGAGTGTGCAGTAATTTTACTGATTTCCAAAGCTGTACATTACAGAACTATGAAAAATACAGCAGGATAGCAATAGAGCTTGGAGTTGATGAAAATACATTTGCTTTGCTTATGCTTGCATATCGTGAAATACTCAGGCAGTACAGAAGCGTTGGCGAACTTGTATCAGAACAGCAGATGTGCAGTTATCTGGATATGGTAATGAAACAGTCGGATAATACATATAATGGCGGAAGTATTGCAGATGAATTTAAAAACAGGCTTAATTCAATGCTGATAGATGGCAAACTGGAGCTTGTGGAAAATTCAAGTCTTAACAACTGCTATGGTTCAACCGGTTCTGTACCTGTAATTTTCAATGACAACAACTGGCTGTACATAACGTCGGAAACTTTCAAATATATTGCCTCAAAAATAACGCTTGCCAATAATCCGAATGCTGTTCGTAAGGCACTGCTCGAAGAAGGCTGGCTGAAAGTGTCGGAAAATATGACGTATAAAGCAACTTTGTATGATAGCCAGTACAGCGGCAAGCTGAATGTGACGGCAGTAAGCTATGGCATTTTGTCTTCCAAAGCGGCTGAAATGCAAAGAGGTGGTATGTTTAACTATACACCTTGTATTGATGACGACAATATTGATAGAGTATTTATCGGAACAGATGAAAAGGGAAGAGGCGTGTACTGGAGCATCGGACATGATGACCTTGGCAACGGACATATGCTTGTGAACGGAAATTCAGGTATGGGAAAATCGACAGCAGTTAATCTGATAATCAAAAAATTGTTGGAGAAAAATAAAAATATCGTGTATGTGGATTTCAGCTGTAGTGCTATACCAGAACGTCTTGAGAAAAGTGGAATGGACAGAGAGTTTCAGGACAGAAATATTCTAAGAGTAGATATTGAATCTGTTCTTGAAAATCATTCGAAGTTGGAAAATGCATTGGATTTTATGGTGAAAGATAAAAAGATTCTTCTGTTCGAGAAGAAAAAACATGACAGTGATGTAGAAGATTTTCTTATGTTGCTGTATGACGCAGTAGTGGAAAATTCAACGTTGAGTATATTTCTTGTTATTGACGAAGCACATGAACTTGACTATAAAAAAGGAAGTCCTCTCTATCATATAATGGAAAAGGGCAGAGGAAACGGAATTTCACTCATCAGTATTTTTCAGGGTCCGCATGAGACGGAATCAAAGAAGCAGTACAGCATGATGAACCAGGCAGACATAAGATTGATTTTTAATTTAAGTGACCAGAATGATGCCAGAAGTATTGCGGAATCGGACGGACTGAAACCGCCAGGAAAGTTTGTTGATAAGATAAGAGACCTGAAAAAACGTCACTGTCTTGTCATAGGAAGACTTGAAGATGACCGGAATGAACTCTCAAATAACAGGTTTATTGAAGTGGAAATACCTGATATCAGGAAATAAAAAAGAGATGCTTTCGGGTCTCTCTTTTTTGGGTAATTCGTAAAATTATTAAAAATAGTTCCAGAAAATAAAAATTATATTATAGATTTTTTTAATTTTAAGATATAATTTAATATATAATAAATTATTATTTTTAAAATCTGTAACTATTTTTAATACTATAAATGAGCATTTTGAAAAAATGCACAAAAAATAAGGACAGCGGCTCCCAAAAGAGTTATAATGTAAGTGT
>JAIDTI010000060.1 GCA_029060755.1 Ruminococcus sp.
GTCATTTCCTCAGTATTGATAAAATGCTGAGGTTTATTTTGATTGTCAGGAGTGAATATTTTTTGATTATATTAAGTTCATACGGATTTTATCATATAACTATCAGAAATCAGCTTAAAGAATTATTTTCGGACAAATCGGGAAAAATGCTCATCATACCGCTTGCAAGTGCATATGGAATGAAATATGGTATACGTGAGAAAGAAAGTGCAGTTGATGCTGGATTCAGTCGGGAAAATATTTTCGTTTTCGACGAAGAAAATCCCGATATGTTTCTTGAAATGAAGTTTGATTACATAGTTGTTATCGGTGGAAACACGTTCAGACTTCTGCAAAAGGTGAGAATGTATGGGCTTGATACATTCATAAAAGAACAGGTTGAAAATGGTGCTGATTATATCGGCATTTCAGCAGGTGCTTGTATTGCGTGTCCTGATATTGAGTATGTCAAGAATTTTGATGATAATAATTTTATAACGGACGGTAATTTTTTAGGTCTTGCACTGACTGACAAATATATTCTATGTCATTTTGATGAACGTGGAATGGCTGAAATAAAGATGTGCCGTCAGTTTATCGGCTATGATGTGGAATTTATTACAATCAATGATAATCAGATAGTAATTTTGTGAATTTTTGAGAAAGGTATATTATGGATAACACATGGAAAATTGTACTTGTTGTTGTTATGATGATTTTTTCAGCACTTTTTTCAAGTACAGAGACAGCATATTCAAGTGTAAACAAGTTGAGACTGAAAAATTATGAGGCACAAGGCAACAAAAAGGCTTCAAAAGCACTTAAACTTGCAAATAAATTTGATGATATTCTTACGGCTGTACTAATCGGCAATAATATTGTGAATATTGCTACATCATCAGTCAGCACGCTTATTTTTGTGGCATGGTTTGGCGATAAAGGTGCAGGAATATCAACTGCTGTTATAACAATTCTTGTACTTATTTTCTGTGAAGTTCTGCCGAAGTCATATGCAAAGAAAAACGCAGAAAAACTTGCACTTTTTTTTGCCACTCCGCTTTCAGTTCTTGTTACAGTTCTTAAACCGTTTGTATGGATTCTCAATAAAATGTCATCTGTTTTCAAAAGTGAAGATGTTCCGACAGTTACAGAAGATGAACTGAAATATATGATTGACGAGATAGAGGAGGAGGGCATTATTGAGGAGCAGGAAAGCGAACTTGTAAAGTCGGCACTTGATTTTGACGAAACAACAGTAAATGAAATACTTATTCCACGAGTGAAAGTTATTGGTGTTGATATAACAGATTCAATTGATGATATAAAAGATGTGTTCAGCAGTGAGATGTATTCAAGACTGCCTATTTATGAAAAAAGTCTTGACAATATAGTCGGAATTATCACAAATAAGGCATTTTTCAAGATGCTTGTTGAGGGGAAAAATGATATACATGAGATAATACAGGAAGTACCGCATATAGCTGATACAAACCTGATAAGTGAAGCTATGAAGTTTATGCAGAAAGCAAAAGTGCATCTTGCTGTAGTTACCGACCAATATGGCGGAACAAAGGGCATTATTACTCTGGAAGATATTATTGAGGAACTTGTCGGGGAGATTTATGATGAAGATGATGAAATTATCACAAATATTGTAAAGATTTCTGACAATAAATATGAAGTTATGGGCGATACAAATATTGATGAACTGATTGACGTGCTTGCAATTGATTCGGCTGTGATTGATACGGACTATACAACGGTCGGCGGTTGGGTTACTGATATAATGGAGCATATACCTGAAAAAAGTGAAACTGCTGAACACGGAAATTTCCGCATTACAGCATCAGAAGTAAATGAAAACAAGGTTGAAAAGGTTATTATAGAAGTTCTTCCTGATAAAGAGGAAAATGAAAATGAATAGCAAACGAAAAATTATTGTAGATGAACATACTTATATTTATTCCGTAAGAGAATGTGATGAGGGAACAGATATTCTTGTGTACAACGATAAACGGCTTATGATACGGTTAAGACAGCATTGGGGTGCGGAATCATGGGGAATCAATTTTCACCGCCCGAAAGCTGTTGAACTGATTATAAGATATTATCAGAAAAAAGGAATACAACCATATTTACAGCTTTTACGAAATGAAAAAGAGTTGTTTTTGTCATTGACAGATTTGTTTTTTGATGATAGTGAAGAAAAAGCAGAATTTATAGAAAAATGTCAGAAGCCATAGTATTCACAAAAAATACTATGGCTTTTTTCAGCTGATTGCTTTTTGTCTGCTCATTTTGTATAATATTACTGCTGTACCTGTTCCAAGAACAAGTGTTGTGATAATACTTCCCTCAATGCCGAAGTCTCCGCCCGTTAGAAGTACCGACGAACTTACAGCAGATGTGCGGAAAACGGATTCTGTATTGCCTGAACCGCTGACGCTTATGCCATAAACACTGCCTTGTGTGAAATTCCATATTGAGTGTATAGCACATACTCCCCATATATCATCAAAGTAAATCATATAAACAGATGCAAAAGCACCGAAAAGTGCAAGATTGAAAAATACAAGCGGACTGAATCCAGGATTTGTAATATGTGCAAGGCTGAAACCTACAGCACTTATTACAATTGCAATAATCGGCTTATGTCTTGCGCCGATTGTTGTCATGAGATAACCACGGAATATAAATTCCTCACTCATGCCCTGTACAAGAAATCCGATAAAATAAAGTCCGATAAGACCGAAGTTTATATTCTGACATAGTGAAATGCTGTTGATGCCAAATAAAAGCGACAGCAGAACTATTGATGTCATGAGGATAATTCCGACTACCAACCCTTGCAAATAGTGAATACCTGCTTTTTCCCTGCGTACACCCATTGAGCGTATATAACGTGCTTCAATAAATCGACAGTATATTATACTTATAAGTGTACCGAAAGCTGTGCATAATAAAGTTGTTATGAAATATTTCGGTTGCATATTTACTTCCATAGATATTTCAATCATTCTTTTCATATCTCTGTTTTCAATAAGTCCTTCAGCAATAAAACGCTGATTCAGTTCAGAATTTGACATAACAGAGGGTATAACAGATTCAGCAAGTGTAATAATAAAGAATACTACTATAAAAACAATTATATTTACAATTATTTTTTCAGATGCTGTTGATTTTTTTGATTCCTCAAACATTTTAGATTTTATATTTAACATTTTAATCTCCCGAAAAATATTATTTACTATATTTTACATCAGTTTTATGAATTTGTCAAGAAAAAATCAAAAATCCACTTTACCTTTTCGACATATTGTGATATAATAATAAAAAAGAGGTGATTTTTTTGATTTATGTTACAGGAGATACTCACGGAGATTTTGAAAGATTCAAAGACCCGCAGATGAAAAAACTGCATAGGGGTGATACTCTTATTATATGTGGAGATTTCGGCTTTATATGGGACGGTTCAGAGCGTGAAAAAAGCGTGCTGAAAAAACTGTCGGGTTTGGGATATACTATAGCATTTCTTGACGGCTGTCATGAAAATTTTGACTTGCTGGAAGCATACCCTGAAAGCAAGTGGAATGGCGGTATGGCAAGAGTTATCGCCCCTAATATCGTACACCTTATGCGTGGACAGATTTATAATATTGAACACAGAGAAATTTTCACGTTCGGTGGCGGTCATAGTCAGGATATTGATTTTCGCCGTGAAAGTAGCTGGTGGGAGCGTGAACAGCCTACGCATGATGAAATTATGGAAGCTATTGACAATCTTGCAAGATACGGCAATAAGGTTGATTTTGTTATAACTCATGAACCGCCTGCATCTGTAAAAGATTGTCTGGGTGTTGACGTGTTTCAGCGGATAGAAGTCCACGCTCTTTTTGAGGAGATAATAAAAGTGTGCCAGTATCAGAAGTGGTTTTTCGGAAAATGCCATATAGACAAGCATATCCCCGTAAAATTCTATGCTGTATTCAACAATGTAACACCGTTAAAATAAGAATATATTACCATAATTTTTCATAAAATTGCAAAAGAGGTGATTTTATGAAAAAAATAAACCGTACTGACTTGATTATTTCCGTTGTTTTTGCAGAACTTGTCGGGGCAGTATCTGCATTATTATCAGGCAGTTTCAAAGGTGTTTACGCAGAACTTACCAGACCGCCTTTTTCTCCGCCTGCATGGCTGTTTCCTGTTGTATGGTCTGTTTTATATGCACTTATGGGAATATCAGCCTACATAATATCAAAATCAGAAAAAAGAGAAAGACATAATGCACTTAAAATATATTTTTTACAGCTTGCCGTCAATTTTTTATGGAGTATACTTTTTTTCCGCTTTATGCTGTTGAAATTGTCTGCTGTAACTGCTGTTGTGCTTGCGGTGCTTGTTGCAATGATGATATATTCATTTTTCAGAATAAACAGAACAGCAGGACTGCTTAATATTCCCTATTTTGTGTGGACTGTTTTTGCATCATATCTTGCAATAGGTACAGCTGTTCTAAATTAAGGAAAAATTTCTGACAACATTTTTGCATTGATTTTACTGAAATCCTGTGCTATAATAGAATTATCCCAAGAGGGAAAATACATAGACGGAGGTAAAACATCATGTGCAATATTTTTAAAATGCTCTGCGACCTGTTCAAATGCTGTGGTTGCTGATTGACAAAATCAAAACAAAAGGACGCTGAAAAATGCGTCCTTTTTGCTAAATTAAGTAAAAATTTCTGACAACATTTTTGCATTGATTTTACTGAAACCCTGTGCTATAATATAATTATCCCAAGAGGAAAAATACATAGACGGAGGTAAAACATCATGTGCAATATTTTTAAAATGCTCTGCGACCTGTTCAAATGCTGTGGTTGCTGATTGACAAAATCAAAACAAAAGGACGCTGAAAAATGCGTCCTTTTTGTTATTTCTTTTTGTTTTTGCTTTCAATTTTTGGTACAGCATATTTCGGCTTTACAGGTTTTGAGTTGTTTTTGAATACAAAATATGAATATATGCACACAAGAATATAAATTCCGCACAACATAATTGATATTGTAAGAGCTTTCTTGAACCATATCGACTTTGGAAACATTTTTGCGGCATATAAGTTATATTTTGACCATGAGCGTTCAACATCTGATACAGCTATAAGTTCAACTGTTGCAAGCTGTTCGCCCGAATATTCCAGTGTTACTTTTCCAAGCGGTTCGCCTTTTTTAACAGGTGCTTGCAGTTCTTTCTTGTACCATGTAATATTATTTCGGTTGATTAATGACAGCTCAATTTCATTGCACCATAAGAGAGAGACTTCCTCTTTTGGTTTTGCAAGGACATATCCGCTTCCTTCGGCAAGCTGTACAGGAAGTTCACCTATTTCTGCGGTATCTGCAAGTATTACCTGATATGAGAAGTTTTTGAACGCCCAATTGAATAAATATCTTGCATCATCAAGATGATAAAAGGTTGTGTTTCCTCTTTCGTCCTCCATTGGAGATTTAAGCGCAACAACAAGATAATTATGACCGTCCTTGCTTGCAAGAGAAACAATATTTCGTCCGCTGGATTCAAGATTTCCTGTTTTTACACCTCTTGCACCTGCATAATAGTAGTCGCTGTCTGAATCCATCATCAAGTTAGTATCAGTCCATACCCATTCATTGTGGTTTTTGTGTCTTTCAAGATTCGGCACTCCAGGAGTATATGAATATGTTGAGCAGATTTTGTCAAAGTGAGGGAGTGTAAGGGCATATTTTGTAAGCTTTGCCATATCTCTTGCAGTTGTATACTGGTCTTTGTTATACATTCCGGTTGCATTTGTAAAATGTGTTGATTCGAGACCGATTTCTTTTGCCTTGTCGTTCATTTTCTGGACAAATACTTCTACATTTTCACCGCCGATATGATAAGCTATTGTTTCAGAAGCTTCCATAGATGACGTAAGCATCATAGCATAAAGCAAGTCCATATAAGTAAGGACATCGCCGTCAACAATATCGGTAAATCGTACATCTTCATAATTTTCATCATTGAAAAGATAAGAATATATCTCCTCATCAATAGTAACTTCATTATTAAGATTAGGGCATTGCTCAATACAGACAACAGCCGTCATTATATTTACAAGAGGACCGGGCATTTGTTTTGTATCTGCACTTTTTTCATGGATTACTGTATCACTGTCAAGATTTATAAGCATTGCAGATTCACTGTTTAGTGTATCCTTTAAAGTAAAGTTGACTGCTTGAGTGCTGAATGGCTGAATAACAGGAATAACAGCAACAACAGCAGATAAAATTGCAAAAATAATTCTTTTCATATAAATTTTACCTTTCCTGAACATATATATTTTATTATATCACATATTTTGTAAACTTTCAATCATTTTAAAAAAATTTTTTTATATAAAAGTATTGCAAGTTGTCTGAAAATATTATATAATAAAAGTATCTGCAATTTTTAACTGAAAGGAGTTTTTTGATGAAAAAATTAAAAGGTATAAAGCTTAATCACCGCAAAAATACGGAAGACTGCGAAACAATAGTTCTTTCTGTACCTGCAAAAGTTAAACTGCCTATGTCCATGAATATGGGCGTACCGTGTACACCGCTTGTAAAAGTCGGAGATATGGTAAAAGTCGGACAGAAAATAGGCGACAGCGATGCACCGTTCAGTGTTCCCGTTCATTCAAGCGTATCGGGAAAAGTTACTGCAATAAGTGACTATCAGACAGCTATGGGTGCTGTATGTAAGGCTGTTGAGATTGAAACGGACGGCAAGCAGGAGATGTATGAGGGGATAGCACCGCCAAAAATTACAGACAAGGAAAGTTTTATAAAAGCTGTCCGTGAATCAGGAGTATGCGGACTTGGCGGAGCAGGTTTCCCGACGTACATAAAGCTTAATCCAAAAACACCGATTGACACGCTTGTAATCAATGCTGCTGAATGTGAGCCGTTTATTACAGCTGATTATCGTGAAATGCTTGAATGTACAGATGATGTGCTTAATGGCGTGAGACTTGTAAAATCCATTCTTGGTATAAAGAATGAAAAAATTGCTGTTGAGGCAAACAAGCCCGAAGCTATAAAAAAATTTGAGGATATGGCAAAAAATGATGATAGTATTGATATTGTGACACTGCCATCAAAATATCCGCAGGGTGCAGAAAAAGTAATCATCTATAATACAACAGATCGAATTGTAAAAGAGGGACAACTGCCGTCTGATGTTGGTGTGATTGTTATGAATGTTTCAACAGCTTCATTTATATATAAGTATACGCAGACAGGTATGCCACTTACAACAAGACGAATAACAGTTGACGGAAATGCAGTAGGTGAGCCGAAAAATGTATGTGCTGTAGTCGGTACTCCCATTATTGATATACTCAATTTCTGCAAAACTGATATTGAATCAGTAAAGAAAGTTATTATGGGTGGAGTTATGATGGGTATGTGCGTACCCGATTTGAATATGCCCATAACAAAGACAACAAATGCTCTGCTTGCGTTCAGCAGTTATGACGATAGAAAAACATCTGCTTGTATAAGATGCGGAAGATGTGTAAATGTGTGTCCTATAGGGCTTATGCCTGCGGAAATTGACAAGGCATATAAGATTAAAAATATTGACGATTTGAAAGCACTGAAAGTTACTATGTGCATGAACTGCGGAAGCTGTACTTATGTATGTCCTGCAAACCGTAAGCTTGCCGAAACAAATCAGCTTGCGAAAATGCTGATTCCAAGAAAGTGAGGTAGAAAAGCATGAATAAACTTATTGTTTCGCCGTCACCGCATGACGATAATTATTTGCAGACATCGGACATAATGTTTAATGTGTGTATGGCTCTTGTGCCTGCACTTGTTGTAGGCTGTTATATATTCGGCTATCCTGCGTTGATTGTTGCTGTTATATCTGTTGCAAGCTGTGTTCTGTTTGAATTTCTGTGCAGAAAGCTTATGAAACGTGAAAACACAACAGGCGATTTGTCAGCCGTTGTAACAGGACTTCTGCTTGCTATGAATCTTCCGTCAACTGTACCGTTCTGGATTCCGATAATCGGTTCTTTTGTTGCTATTGTAATAGTAAAACAGCTTTTCGGTGGATTAGGACAGAACTTCGCAAATCCTGCAATAACAGCAAGAATTGTACTTATGGTAAGTTTTCCGTCTATAATGACAAACTGGGTTGACCCTTTTTGCTGGAAAAATCCTGATGCTGTAGCAAGTGCGACACCTCTTGCAGTATCGGGAGATAATCTGCCGTCATATATGGATTTGTTTCTTGGAAATGTCGGTGGCTGTATCGGTGAGACAAGCGCATTGGCACTTCTCATAGGCGGATTATATCTTGCATCAAGAAAAATAATAAATCTCTCTGCACCTGTTTCATTTATCGGAATAGTTGCACTTCTCTCATTCATTGCAGGAGATAACCCATTATATCAGATACTTTCAGGCGGTTTGTTTCTGGGTGCATTTTTTATGGCTACAGATTATGCAACTACACCGATTTCCACAAAGGGAAAAATTGTATTTGGTTTAGGCTGTGGGATTATTACTTTTGTTATCCGTCATTTCGGCTCATTCCCTGAAGGTGTGTCATTCTCAATACTTCTTATGAATGTTCTTACTCCGTATATCGAACAGATTACACATACAAAGGTATTTGGTGCAAAGGAGGCTGAAAAAGTTGAAAAATAACATAATGCCGTCAGTTGTACTTACAATTATATGTGTTGTTGCTTCTCTGCTCCTTGTGTTTGCACATGAACTCACCAAAGAAAATATAGCTGAACAAAAGCAGTTACGCTTCAATTCAGGTGTTGAGTCGCTTTTTGGTAAAACTGAAAGCACTTTGCTTGAAAGTAATTTCGGAGAAGATAAAGTAAAGGCAATTGCTGTAACTCCAGACGGAAAAACAGCTGTACAGGTAGTAGCCGACGGATATTCAAAAGACGGAATAAACGTTCTTATTGGTATCGACGAAAACGGCAGAATATCAGGTATAGAGTTTGTCTCACTGGGCGAAACTCCCGGACTTGGCTCAAAAGTCCGTGATAATGAAGATTTCCGTCAACAGTTTTATGGTGAATCACAAACAGATGTTTCGCTTGATGCAATAAGCGGTGCAACTTTTTCATCAAAGGGAATGAAATCCGCAGTAGATACAGCTTTGAAAGTCTATACCGAAAACAAGGAGGCGATTTTAAATGGCAAATAATCTTGGAAAAGAAGTCACAAAAGGCATTATAAAAGAAAATCCCACACTTGTAATGCTTCTTGGAATGTGTCCGACGCTTGCCGTTACAACACAGGCTATGAACGGTGTCGGAATGGGACTTGCAACTACTTTTGTACTGCTTGGCTCAAATATAGTTGTATCGGCACTAAGAAAAGTGATTCCCGACAAAGTCCGCATACCTGCATTTATCGTAATAATCGCAAGCTTTGTTACTCTCATAGGCTTTTTGCTGGAAGGATTTGTGCCATCATTATATGACAGTCTTGGAATTTATCTCACGCTTATAACAGTCAACTGCATTATATTCGGACGTGCAGAAATGTTCGCAAACAAGAACAGTGTCATTGCGTCTGTATGTGATGCTTTAGGAATGGGAACAGGATTCACTCTTGCATTGGTGCTTATGGGTTCAGTCCGTGAAATTATTGGAGCAGGTCAATGGTTCGGAATGGATATTCCAGTTATACACGATAATCCTATGCTGTTATTTATTATGCCCGCAGGTGGATTCTTTACTCTTGGTGTGATAATTGCAATTGTGAATAAGCTTGCAAATAAAAAACCACCGCAGGAAATTGAGTGCGGTAACTGTGAAAATTGTCCTATGTCTGATAAATGCGATAAGGAGGGCGACAAATGAAAACTTTAGGTATAATTCTGCTTTCAGCCATGCTTACAGATAACTTTGTACTTTCAAAATTCATGGGAATATGTCCATTTCTTGGCGTTTCCAAAAAGCTTGACAGTGCAACTGGAATGGGTATTGCTGTAACGTTTGTAATGATTTGTGCTACTGCTGTAACATATCCGATACATCACGGAATACTTGTGCCGAATGGTCTGGAATATTTCGATACAGTTGTATTTATTCTTGTAATCGCACTTTTTGTACAGCTTGTTGAAACTGCCATGAAAAAAATGCTCCCACCGCTTTACAAGTCGCTTGGTGTATATCTTCCACTTATCACAACAAACTGCGCTGTACTTGGTGTAACTGTACTCAATATCGACAACAACTATACATTTTTACAATCAATCGTAAATGCACTTGGCGGTGGTCTTGGATTTATGCTTTCACTTGTAATTTTTTCAGGTGTAAGAAAAAAACTTGAATACGCTGATATTCCCGAAACTTTCAAGGGCGTTCCTGCAACACTTATTGCGGCATCTATCGTTTCAGTAAGTTTCATGGGATTTTCAGGTCTTTTCAGTTAAGGAGGTTTCGCCATGACATATATTATACCTGCTGTAATTCTTGGTGTATGTGGTATACTGGCAGGAATCCTGCTTACTATTGCATCAAAAGTATTCTATGTTGAAGTTGATGAACGTGTGGAGAAAATAGGTGAAGCACTTCCGCAGGCAAACTGCGGTGCTTGTGGATTTGCTGGCTGTGCTGATTATGCTGATGCTATTGTACATAACAATGCCCCGACTAATTTATGTCGTCCGGGCGGTGCGGATTCAGCAGGCAAAATAGCTGAAATACTCGGAACAGCAACGGCTGATGTTATTCCCATGACTGCAATAGTCCGTTGTAACGGTGACTGCAATGCAACAAAAACTCAATTCGATTTTGACGGTGTTCAGTCGTGTAAGGCTGTCAAGAGATTTTATGGTGGAAATGGTGATTGTAAATACGGCTGTATCGGTCTTGGCGACTGTATGGCTGTATGTGAATACAATGCAATAAGCATACAGAATAATCTTGCAAAAGTAAATCCTGTACTCTGTCAGGCTTGCGGACAATGTGTAAATGTTTGTCCGAATAAACTTATTGCAGTCAAGCCGAAATCAAATGTTACTGATGTTCTATGCTCATCAGGAGCAAACGGAAAATCAACAAAGCTTGCCTGCTCAAATGGCTGTCTCGGCTGTAAGATATGTGAGAAAAAATGTCCAGAGGGAGCTATAAAAATCGAAAACAATCACGCATCAATCAACTATGAAAAATGCACAAACTGCGGTACTTGTAAATCTGCCTGTCCTGTAAAGGCAATACACTAAAAAAAATCATCTTCAGAAAATCAAATCTGAAGATGATTATTTTTTGTTAATTCTGTGATTCAAGCCACTTTCTCATGTCTTTTTCGTCACCGCCTGTTGAAAGATAGGAATAGTATTCAAGAAGTACAGAAGCATCACTTGCATCAATCATTCCGTCGTTGTTGAAATCGCCGATAGAAATTCCGTTTGCATCAAAGTCTACATATTCTGAAAGGCTAAAATTGTATGAGCCATAATAATATGTTGTATTAGGAAAATCGGATTCGACAGATTGCATGAAAGCAAGAGTATATTTGCCTGATTTGAGTGAAACGTAATTGTTTTTGGTAATCAAATCGCTTACGTCAGCATCTCTTTTATAAGTACCGTTGAGGATTTCATCATTCTTGTTGTTATAGAGAGTCCAGTCAATTGCACCAATGTCACCCTCAAAGTTGAGTGCAATATCATCATCTTTGTCAAGATTGAAAGTGTAGTAGTCTTTGGAATCAGCAGGTACAATAAATGAGGAGTAATTTTTTTCAAGTTCGATTTCAGAAGCCTTTGTTATACTGTTGTTGTTTGCACCGTCAAATGTTGATTCGTAAGGAGTGAAAGATAATTTAGCTTCATAATCAGAAGTAAGTATATAAGGAGAGAAGTTAATATAATAATCACCAGCAGTAAGATAATATGTATATCTTTGTATTCCAGAGCGATTGCCGATACTTGTAAGTTGGTTATTATCTTCTGTTCCGTCCATCATTAAAAAATTTACTGTGCCATTACCATTAATAGAAAACATCAGATTTAATTTGCCTGCTGTAGGAAGGGTAAACTTATACCAGTCCTCGTCATTTTGTGTGATTTCGTCTGAAAAAGTTGCATCAGGTGAAATTTCAATAGCGGTGAACATGGTATTGCCTGTTTCGTCTGTATCCTCTGCGAAAGCTGAAAGACCTGCATAAACAGGGAGCGCAGTTGCAACGACAGCAGAAGCAGTGAGGACGGAAATGATTTTTTTGAGTTTCATAATAAAAACCTCCATAAATTTAATCGTGCAACTATAATATCACAAAAATAAAAAAAGGTGAAGACTTTTTTTATGTGCGTGCGGAAAAATCTATGTTATAGACGAAATCTGAAACGATTGTTATATAAAATCAGCAAAAACGGCAGATTTTTTTAAATCCGCCGTTTATTTTGTTAAATGATAATATAATCCTTGCTTGCATATCCTGTTATACCGTTGTAGCTTACAACATACCAGCCATCAACTTCACCGTTTATGAGTACAGCCGCATTATTCGGGATTTTTCCTATGATTGCACCGTTAAGTGACGGATAATCACGTATATTGAGATTTGCACCGTCTGTTGTAACCATACCATATTGAATAGCCGACGGAAGTACAAAAGGTATGCCGAAATAGTCGCACAATGAACGGACAAGGTTTTTTGCTATTGTATCTAAATTATTTTTCAGCCACGCTTCATCAGCATAGTTGTCATGATAACCCAGCTCACAGAGAACAGCAACAGCTTTTGTACGCAGAACTTCACCAAGATTATATGTCGGTACAGCCCTTGATTTGTCGGGCAGAGGGTATATCGCTTTGAGATTGTTTGCTATGATGTTTGCCAGTCTTTCACTGTCCGCACTGTTCGGAGCAAAATATATATCAATTCCACGCAGTTTTCCTGCCAATGATTCAGGAGAAGCATTTGTATGCAGTGCAAGGTGAACATCATATTCTCCTGCATTTGAATCCTGTATAGCACCATTGACATTTCTTGCAGGGTCGTTGCGTACAAATGCGATACCGCTTGAACGCATATAAGGCTCCATTTTGTCAGCAAGAAGATTCATATACAGTTCCTCATTTCCCTCTGTTGCATACTTATTCCACTCCTGCGTGGACGGACTTAAAAATACTTTTGGCATGAAATCACCTCCCTTTATATTATATTCAGGAGGCAATTTTTTTGCTTATATATATTTTCAGGAATTGCTTTCTTTTGGATAAACAAACTGTTCTTTTGAGAAATAATCTTTCATATAGTCAAATCTGTATTCAATAATAACACTGTCGTCCGTCCATGTTATTGTGTAGTCGTTTTCGTCGTGGAACGGATAAAAGCCGTCATCTGTAGAACCTTCGCCAAGATATGTCATTCTGCCATCAGATTCAATACTGTAGCACTCAAAATATCCCGCAAGCAGAAAACTTGTATTTCTGATACCGATTTTACGGTCACTGTCGGGGTCTTTGAAAACGTCATCAAAAGCAAATGAATACTTTTCAAGCTGTTCTGTTGTGAAATAGAAATCACTGTAGCTTGTGTTTGTGCTTATGAATTTATCGTCGTTCTGCGTGAACTGACATATATCGCTCACGCTCTGACGTGTGAAACAGTCCGCAACAGGAAAATCAGGTATAATTTCATCTGAATTGTCATTGAGGATATATGTGTACACGTCATTAATTTTCGGTTCGCACTGATTTGAGCCGTCCTCATATATTACAGTTGCATTGATTTTTTCGTCTGTCCATTCAGAAAAAAGTGTACTGTCGGGATTAAGTTCCATATATTCACGGACGGGCATATATCCGCCAGCCATTGCAATTTTAATCTTGTCACCTTTATTCAATATTCTGTCTTTTTTGAAGTTATACACTTCTGTAAGCGTTATTTCACATACTGTCCAGGGGCTTCCGTCGTATGCAATATACTGAATATCAGTTGTTCTGCCCTCAACAATCGGCGGAGTATTCCATGCAAGAATAAAATCAAGCATTTCATACGACAAATCAGCTGTTTTCATGTTATATTCCTGCATCATTTCATCAAAGTCAGTTCCGTTTTCTTCTGTCATTATTCTTATTACTTCCTCAATCATATTGCGGTCGGGATAGCCGTAAAGTGCATCAAGTGAAGTGTTTTTCAGGTCTTCTGTTGTATAATTGTGCTTGAAAAGATGTGTGTAATAAATAGATGATGATACAGCAGTTGTTTCAGTTGTTTTTGATGTGGTAACTGTAACTTTCGATGATGTTTTTGAAGTAACTGATGATATTGCAGTTGTTGACATTTTTTTTGTGGTATCTGTTGCAGAAACAGTATTATCTGAATGTAGTGTTGATGTTGCTGTAGTTTGAGTTGCTGTGACTGATGTTGAACGCAGTGTTTTTGTTGCAGAAGTCTGAACTGTTGTGACTGATGATGTTGTTGTTTCGGTGATTATCGGCGGAATATCAGGTGTAGGCGTTGTATCATCATGGTGGAAATTATATGCTATTATGCCAGTACCGACAGCAATTGTTGCAAGAGTTGAAAATATAAATGCAGAAGCAGAAGATATTCTAATCATAGAGCTTATCGGGTGAAGTTTTCGCCATGTCGGGTCACTCTGCAACTGCTGAATGAATGAATATTTCCTGTTCGGCTCTGCACTGTAAGCATTTTTGAGCATATTTTTTAACTTGCGATTCATTTCAATTCTCCTCCCTGAGTGCGTTTTTGAGTTTTTTTATAATGCTGTTTATTCTTCTGCTCATGGTAAAACGTGAAGTTCCGAAAAGTTTTGCAATTACAGAGATATTCTCATCATTGACATATCGCAGAATGATAATTTCTCTTTCTTCTTCGCTTAATTCTGACATGGCAACCCTTAATGCAACGTCTGAAAAAACATCATCATCTGATTTCATACTCTCGTCAAGCGGAGCAGGTTTTATTTTTCTATGCAGGTCAATACATAAATTGCGTACTATTGTATACAGAATCTGTCGTTCATTGCCTTTGTTATGATATTCTTTATGCTGTATATATTTTAGAAAAGCTTCTTGTGTTATATCCTCTGCATCTTCCTTATTTTTTGTATGATACAGGGCATATCTGAAAATATTGTCGTATTCTTTTTCAATTTTCATACTGCAACCCCTTTCCTTTGATTTGTTCAGCTATATTGTACAACGTATGAAATGGGAAATATGAGCATAAAAAAATCTTTTTTGTATGATTTGACAAAATATACACGTTTTTTTGTGCAATATTATAAAAAAGGAGCAACATCAAATGTTACTCCTTTAAAAATTATTCTGTTCTTAATGCTTCAACAGGGTCTTTCTTTGATGCAACACGGGACGGAATAAGTCCTGCAATAAATGTAAGGAACATACTGATAATTACAAGTACAATTCCACCAATAAGTGGTAACTTTGAATAAAGCGTGTCAAGACTTGTCAGGTGATGTATAATTGCATTTATCGGAATATTAAGGAGAACTGTACAGCCTATACCGATAAGACCTGCACAAAGTCCGACAAGAAGTGTTTCTGCATTGAATACGGTTGAAACGTCATGCTTTGATGCACCTATAGCACGGAGGATTCCTATTTCTCGTGTTCTTTCAAGAACTGAAATATATGTTATAATTCCAATCATGATAGAAGATACAACAAGAGATATGCCGACAAAAGCTATAAGCAGATATGATATACCGCTGATAATGCTTGTGATAGATGACATAAGAAGTGCAACATAGTCTGTATAATGGATAACATCTTCTTCAGCTTTGCCATTGTTATATGCTTCTATTGCATCTGAAATATAGTCTTTATCTGCAAATGACTTTGCATAGATATAGACAGCAGACGGGTCGGACAAATCTGCTTTTCCTAATATTTTCAGATTATCTTCATAACTTGATTCTGAAATTTCCTGTGGAGTAAATTCGTCAAATACAAGAGCATACATTTCATCTGAAATTTTGGTTTTGTCAAGTGCCTTGACTAAATCGTCATTTGTCTGAGTTGCAAGCTGTTTTGAGACTTCCTCTGCGTACTGCTCTGTAAACTGTATACGCATTGCTTCTTCTGCCATAGACTTTATATCATCATCACTCATATTTGATATATAAGAGTCAATCTGTTCTGTGTCAATGCCCAATTCTTCGGAATAATTAGTCTTGACCTGTTCTATAAATGTATTTCTGTCAAAGTCTTTGAGCATCATATCAATCTGCGACTGAATCTGTTTTTCGTCAGGCTGACACATGATAAATCTGTAGATTTCAGCTTTCTTGTCAGCCTTTGCATTTTTGATAAATTCTTTAGCTTCTGTAGCTTTTTCTTCAACAGTCGGCTCAACATAATCGTCAGTCATAAACTTTGTACCTGTAATCAGATCATTTTCCTTATCGGCAATCTGATTTTTTACAAGTTCACTGTCGTTTGTTTTATTGATAGCGTGTTTTGTAAGTTCAGCTGTATATGCAAAGTATCCATTAAGCATACCTGCCTTGACATCTTCTTTAGGACGGATAAATCCGACAACTTTAACTTCAGTACCGATTTCATCAGAATTAAAGAGGAAATCCATACCAGTATCAGTTGAAGCAAGATTTGTACAGCTTTTTTGTCCCTCTGTCTGCTGATAAATTTCACACGGTAAAATCATCTTGAATTTTTTATCAAGAAGTGCATCAAGACTAAATTCAGTTTTACCATAATCTTCTAAATTCTGGTTATTCATAGCATTTTTGAGATGTTCTGAAAAGTCGTCAGGCTCTTTGAGTCCGAACGTGTAGAGAATAAAGTCGGGGATTTCATTTTTCTTTGTGAGGACAATAACAGCTTCGTCATAATTTTCAGGGAATTTTCCGCTTACAACTTCATACTGATTCTTAATAAGGTCATTTACGCCTGTTCCGTCGTCTTGTGGGAGCATTTCAGTCATGACATTAAGTCCCATCATAGTCATTTCAGCAGATGCCATAGAACTGTTCATCATACTGTTGACCATAGAACTTCCGCCCATGTCAAATGCACCAACATATAAATCCATAAAATCAACTTTTGTTATATCGCCCGACGGAGTTTCCGTATAAATCGGCATAGCCACATCATAAGAATAAGAAACAGCGGTTGCGTGTTCTGTTATATCCTCATTTGTATCAAGGAAAGTTTTGAAATCCTTCATGTTGTTGATTTGCTTTGCAGATGAGTTCATTGTATTGAACATATCATAAATATCAACATTTGCATAGAATTTGTCATTGTCAAACTCTTTGTCCTGATATTCCTGCTGTTTTTCAAGCATGGCGTTCATAATTCCCGATGTATCAGCGTTTTCTCTGTTGATTTGCAAAGGATATGAGGAGAGCGTTTCCTCCTGAACATCATTTATATATGTGTTGATACCTGATGAAAGTGAGAGAATTGTCGCAATGCCTATGATACCGATTGAACCTGCAAAAGCTGTAAGGATTGTACGACCTTTTTTTGTCATGAGGTTATTGAGTGAGAGTGAAACGGCAGTTCCGAACGACATTGAAACACGCTTTTTCTTTTCCGTTTTCGGCACGTCTTCTTCTGTCGGCTCAAATGGATTGCTGTCGTCAGTGATATTTCCGTCCTTGACACGTACAATACGGTTTGCATAATCTTCGGCAAGTTCAGGATTGTGAGTAACCATGATAACCAGCTTATCTTTTGCAATCTCTTTGAGAAGTTCCATAACCTGAATGGACGTTTCACTGTCCAATGCACCTGTAGGCTCGTCAGCAAGCAGTATATCGGGATTGTTGATTAATGCACGGGCAATAGCAACTCTCTGCATCTGCCCACCCGACATCTGATTCGGTTTTTTGTTAAGCTGATTTCCAAGTCCGACTTTTTCAAGTGCCTCTTTTGCACGTCTTTTTCTTTCTGATTTTGATACACCTGATATAGTGAGAGCAAGCTCAACATTTGCAAGTACTGTCTGATGCGGGATAAGGTTGTAACTCTGAAATATAAATCCGATAGAGTGATTTCTGTATGCATCCCAGTCTCTGTCCTTGTATTTTTTGGTGGATACTCCGTTGATAATAAGGTCGCCTGATGTATAGTTATCAAGACCACCTATTATATTGAGCATTGTAGTTTTTCCACAGCCTGAATGACCTAATATAGCTACAAACTCATTTTCACGGAATGTAATGCTTACACCGTTAAGAGCAGTAACAGCGGTTTCGCCTGTTCCATACTTCTTTACAATATCTTTTAATTGAAGCATAAAATAATCCTTTCTCATAAAAATTCTATGAGTTCAATTATAACACTTTGCTGAATATTTGTCAATAATTTTGGATATATTTAACATAAATTTAATAATAGTCTGTATTTCAGAAAATTTTGTTGACTTTTTTGGAAAATTATTGTATAATTTCAGTAAAAGTAAAGGAGCTGAATGAATAATGCAGGATTTATCAAAATTAAGCAAGTTGATTTCAAGAATTTTACGTCATGCACCTGAATCAATTGGAATAGAAATAGAGTATTATGGTGCATGGGCAGATACAAAACAGCTTATCAACGGCATAAACAGTCATAGCAAGTATAATATTGATATGGCGATACTTGAAAAAATCGTTGCTGATGACGAAAAAGGACGTTACAGCTTTAATGCGGATAAATCAAAAATCCGTGCAAATCAGGGTCATTCTGTTGATGTTGATATGGGATTTGCTGAAAAAATTCCACCTGAAATTCTGTATCATGGTACTGCTGAACGCTTTGTGGAATCAATTCTTTCAGAGGGACTTAAAAAAATGCAGAGACAATATGTACATCTTTCAAAAGATGAGGAAACAGCATCAAAAGTTGGTGTACGTCACGGAAAACTGCATATATTCAGAGTGCTTTCAGGTGAAATGTACAGACAGGGATATAAGTTTTACTGCTCCGAAAACGGTGTATGGCTGACTGATAATGTACCACCGAATTTTCTTGAATAACAAAAACCGACTGTTTTTAATTATATTATTGATTATGAGATTGAAAGAGTTAAGAAAAAATAAAAAGATTACACAGCAAAGGCTAGCTATTGAACTGAATATGGAACAGAATACAATAAGCAGATATGAAAATGAGGTAAGAGAAGCGGATTACAAAAGTCTGATAGCTATTGCAGATTATTTTCATGTATCAATAGATTATTTGCTAGAAAGAACAGATAATCCGCAATTTTTAAAATAATAAAACAAAAACCGACTGCCATTAGTTGACAGTCGGTTATTTTATTATTTCATGCCGTATGTTTTAAGAAGTGCATCAATTTTAGCGTGCGGGTCAAGAATCTGACTGATAGAAACATCATGGTTGATTGCCTCAATAAAGTAAGCGATAAACTTTGATACGTCAACTTCGTGAAACCATTCACGCTTGAGAAGTTCGGGTGAACGGTATGTAAGATTTGTGCCGAATACACCGTCAATTATGCCGTCTGCATAAGCCTTGTCGAACTTTTCAAGTCCGTTTGTGAAGATTGTATATGTAGCGTATGTGAAGATTCTGCCTGCATCTCTCTTTTTGAGATTGTATGCAAGGTCAAGCATTGATTCGCCTGATGAAATAATATCATCAGCAACAAAAATGTCCTTGCCCTTTACGTCATTTCCGAGATATTCATGAGCAACGATAGGATTTCTGCCATTAACAATCTGTGAATAGTCACGGCGTTTATAGAACATACCCATATCAACTCCGAGAACAGACGCATAATACATATTTCTGTTCAGTGCGCCTTCATCTGGTGATACAATCATGAACTTTTCTTTTGTAAGGTTAATGTCCTTGATTTCTTTGAGTATACATTTAAGAACCTGATATGTCGGCATAACATTGTCAAATCCCATAAGAGGTACAGCATTTTGTACACGTGGGTCATGAGCATCAAAAGTAACAATATTTGATACACCCATAGCTTCAAGTTCCTGCAATGCACAAGCGCAGTCGAGAGACTCTCTGTAGCTTCTTCTGTGCTGTCTGCCACCGTAAAGAATAGGCATAATGATATTTACACGGTGAGCTTTACCACTTGCCGCCTGAATTATACGCTTTAAATCCTGATAGTGGTCGTCGGGAGACATAGCATTTTGAAAACCGAAATAGTCATACTTAACATTATAGTTGCCGACATCAACAATGATAAAGAGGTCTTTTCCTCTTACTGTTGACTTTATAAGACCTTTTCCGTCACCAGATGAAAAGCGTGGACATTCATTTTCAATAAGAAAAGTATCAATGTCATAGCCTGCTTTTCTTGACCAGTCAACAAGATAGCTGTTAATCTTGTTTCCAAGTTCTGTAACGCTGTTCATGGCAATAATGCCGAGAGGTGCAGCACTTATTTCACTGCCAAATAAATTTCCGCCTGATGCAATCATAAAAAATTCCTTTCGCTTTTTAATTTAATCTTTTTATTTGCAGAAATTATTGATATAGTTCTCAATATCATGCTCAATAATTTCTTTTGCCACGTCTGCATGGTCTATTTCATTTACCACAGTTGTTTTGTGTTCAAGTTCTTTGTAAACTGTAAAAAAGTGTGTCATTTCATCGAAAATATGTTTCGGAATTTGTTCTATATCCACATACATATTGTAATTCGGGTCATCTACAGGAACAGCTATAATTTTATCATCATGGTGTCCATTGTCAAGCATTCTTATAACTCCTATAGGATAGCATTTTACAAGAGTGAGTGGCATAAGTCTTTCAGAGCAAAGTACAAGAACGTCGAGAGGGTCAAGGTCATCTGAATATGTTCGTGGAATAAAGCCATAGTTTGCAGGATAATGTGTGGACGTGTGTAAAATTCTGTCCATTTTGATTAATCCTGTTTCCTTGTCAAGCTCATACTTTATCTTACTGCCCTTACCGATTTCAATAACAGCATAGAAATTCTGTGGTGTTATGCGTTTCGGACTTATATCATGCCATATATTTCGCATTGCAGGTCAACCTCCTAAATACATCTACTAATTATAAGTATATCATTTTTTCTGCATTTGTCAATAATATGTTAATGATATATTGAATTTTCGTCAAAATAACGGTTTTTTTTCGCTATAGAGAATGATTTTTTAGATTTTTAGCCGTATAAAAAAATTGAAAACTGCAAAGGTAAATATAAATTTACAAAAAAACTCTTGATTTTTAAATGATTTTGTAGTAAAATATATATAGAATAATATGATTGATTGTTTTACGAGGGAGTGAAAATTTTTTGAACAGCTATAAAATTGCAATAATTGTTGCAGGCATAGACCAGACATATCAGAGCAGTATTCTTAAAGGTATACAATCAACAGCTTCTGAATGTTCCTTTGATTTTCATGTTTTTTCATCTTTCAGCGGTGTCATGGAAAATAAAAGCCATGATAAAGGAGAATTGAATATTTTTAATCTGCCTGATTTCAATAATTTTGATGGTGCAATACTTCTTACAAACACAATAGGCTATCAGGACGTTGTAAAAAATATACTTAAACGTATAAAGTCTGCAAAAATTCCTGCTGTATGCATTGACAATGACGTTAAAGGGCTTTTTCATGTGGGTATAGACAACAAAACAGCCATGCGTGAAATTACAGAGCATTTTATAAAAGTACACGGCTTTACAAAATTTAACTATATTTCGGGTGCAGCTGATAACTCTGAAAGTGCGGACAGACTTAATGCTTTTCTGGAAGTTCTTGAGGAAAACGGACTTACTATCGAAAAAGAACGTATATATTACGGCGATTTTCGTGCGCCGTCGGGAAAAGCAGCTATTGAATATTTCAGAAAAAATACACCTTATATGCCACAGGCTATTATCTGTGCAAATGATGTTATGGCAGGAGCAGCTATAAACAGTCTTTATGAACATGGCTTTAAAGTTCCGTCTGAAATTGCCGTATCGGGATTTGATAATATATTTAATCATCATAATTTAAGAGTTGAGCTGACATCTGTTGAGCGTCCGCTTAAATTATCAGGTCAGCTTGCGTCAAAAATGCTGTATAACCATTTTCATGACATACCGCAGGAAAGAAGTATTACCTTGAATATGTCCACAAGATTTACGGAAAGCTGTGGCTGTTGTGACGGGGTTATACATGACTATAAGGAATACAAGGAAATCAACATAGCAACAAGCAGTCGTATTGATACTATAAGTGATTATATGATGAGATTCAATCAGCTTTCATGTCAGCTTCATGGCTGTAATACATTTGAACAGTATATTGAGTATATTAAAGAATTTGTTGCAAGTATTAATCCGGAGGAGTTCTATTTCTGTCTCTGCGAAAACTGGCGTTCAGAATTTATCGACAATAACGGAACTTTCAAGCACAATGATGTAGTATACACTGATTATACAGACAATATGCTTGTGCTGGTTGCATATGCTGACGAAAAATTTCATGATGTAGATACAATACAGAAAAACAAGCTTATCCCTGATATTGAGATGCAGAAAAAAACAGATAAGTTTTATTACTATCTGCCATTGCATTTCGGCAAGAGATGTCTTGGCTATATGGCTATCGGCAACAGCAAAGTACCTATTAATAATGCTCTGTTTCAGTCGTGGTGCATAACAATCAACAACTCTCTTGAAAACATAAGAAAACTGATTTGCCTTAATTATGCCATTGAACGTCTCGGAAAACTGTATACGCAGGACACATTTTCAGGCATCTACAACCGCAATGGTTTTGTACAGGCTACATCTGATGTTTTCAGAGCATGTGCAGAGGAACAGCGCAATATTATGCTGATGTTTATCGACCTTGATGGACTGAAAGTTATAAATGACACATACGGTCATGAAGTCGGAGATGTTGCAATCCGTTCAATTGCTGATATACTGTGCAAATCATGTGTTGATAATGAAATATACTGTCGTTTCGGCGGTGATGAGTTTATAGTTTTTGCCCCTGACTATAAAAAAGCTGATGCAGTTGCACTTACAAAACGCATTGAGGATAATATTGCAATTGAAAATCAAAAGCAGATTCATGAATTTATGCTTAGTGCAAGTACGGGTTATATTATATCAGTTCCGCAGAAAGATGAAGATATATTCCGATTTGTAACAGAGGCTGACAAGATGATGTACGAAACAAAACGCAAGAAAAAGTTATCAAAATACCTGAAAAAATAAAAAAACTGCCGTATCGCTAAAAAGATACGGCAATTTTTCTTACTTTCTTTCGCTGACTAAAATAGAAACTCTGTTCTGAATGTGTTCTGCTGACGCTGCGGCTGACTGTTCACCTGCAAAATAAAGTCCTGCTTCTTCCTCACATATGCTCACAATATCATCATCAAGCACTGTACCGATTGAATCGCATGACATGATATAGTCCGAAATCATTTTTATTTCATCATCTGTATATGCAGGATATTCAACACTGCCTGCTGAATGCTGTTGTTTCTGGTCACATTCAAGCAAGCCTGCAAATGATTCCTTTACAGATGGCAGATAGTCCATATAGAAACTTATGCTGTTTTTATAACTTTCACTTGATTTAACAATATAATATTTCAAGAACTCCCATGCGCCCTGCTTGTCCTCACACTGTGAATTGACTGCCATAATTGTTTCAGGGGATATTCTGCCACCTTTGCCGTTATTTGACGGATAGCCGACAAGTGTCAAATCCTCACCGTTGCTTTGTGTGTACTTGACTAAGTTATACGCTGAAACATGAAGAAAATCAAGTTCTGCAATGAAAGTATTGTCATTGCCAATCCAATGGTACTTTTCAGCATTATACTGACTCCATGCCTCCGGGTCGTCCCATTTCTGCGGAGCGTCTACAGTATCAACAAATCTGTTGCAGAACTCAAGCATTTTTATAAATTCAGGGTTATTGAAGTCACACGTTGCGTTTTCGTAGTCTATCAAATCATTCATGGCATAGAACATTTTTTTGAACATATCAAGCTTTGTTTCTCCGTCATATAAGTGATTGACATAATCAGGTGCATTGTCGTATAAGTCAAGCATATCGTCAAAAGTCCAGTTTTCCTTGTTGCAGAATTTACTCTTTACAACCAATGTATCTACTCTGAATTTATTACATAATCCGAACATTTTCCCCTGACTTTCAAAAGCTGAAACTACATTCGGCATCAGCTTGTCTTTGTTTAATTCGTCGTCCATTAATTCGTACAAGTCCACAAACAATCCCTTTTTGCAGTAGTTGAGGTATGTACTGTAGTTCATTCCACATATTACGTCAGGAGCATCACCTGAAATTATGTCAAGATTGAGTTTTTCGTTGTTGTCGTCATACGGATACTCAATTGATTCAACACGGTATTTTGTCTGTGAATTGTTAAAGTCGTTTACAATTGTACCCATACAGTTTGAAACTGTGATAATCTGTACATTCTCCAGCTCGCTCATATCTCGTGGAACGAGCTTTATTATTCTGTCGTTGTTGTTATACAGAGTACCAATAAAGTTATTGTCTGCAATGGGTATTATTGTATCTACAGGGTCAAGACTTGATTTCTGCCAGTCAATAACTGTTTCTGTCTTTCCGTCATCTTTTATGCCTGTAACCTGTGAATATGAGGGAATATATATTCTGTATTCGCCCGTACCAAAAGAAATTGCGCCGTTCAATTCATATTCGTTGCATGAATAGATAGTATCACCGATTTTTCCGTTGTCAAATTCACGGAAAATCAGCTTTGAGTCAATTCCCTCATATCCGTTTGCATCAAATGATTTCTTTGATTCGTGCATAACAGCTATAATTTTTCCGTCACGGTCTTTCCAGAGGTTAGGGGAACTTGTATAAACGTATTCGTCGGGATTTTCAACTGAATATACTGTCTGAAATTCGCCTGTTGATGTAATTCTGCGGATTGAACCGTCACCGAATCCCTGCAAGAATGAATCACCATCAGCTACAGGTATACCACATTCAAGATAGCCATAATCCTCATTAAAAGCATCATCAGGATATGCAAAATCTGCCTTTGTGAGAAGTTTTCCGTCCTTGTCATATGTGCATATCATGTATGATGTTTTTGAGTTTTCTTCATATGCTTCATAGTCGAAATTTTCGTCATATTGTTTAGGAGCTATTACTCCGTTGTGGTCAATGAGCGTAAACATGATATTAAAAGAGCTGTCACTGTTGAAAGAGATACTCTCGTATTTTTCGTCATAAGCAGGAACTTCTTCAGGCATTTCATATTCAAACGGTGTAAACTCGCTGAAATTTTCGTCTGTGAGATAATATTTATTCTTGTAGTCGTAATCATCGGTTTGGAGAAAGATTTTTCCGTTGCCTGCTTGCAATGCGTATGATATATACATAATGTCATCAGGCACTGTTACAGATTCCTTGCGGTAACAGTCAGTTGCCTGCAAGAGTTTCTGCTTGATTTCGTCTGCATCATTCTGCTGGCTTACTTCCTCTGCAACAGAGCTTTCACTTGTTGTCGGCATTGAATCGGAGTCAGGTTTTTGTCCTGCTGAACTGCATGAAGTGAGTAATCCGCAAACTGTTAATAATACTAATAATTTTTTCATTTTACATTTTCCTTTCAATATATATTCAAATAAATATAATTGTAATATTTATTTCTTAACACATACTTCTTAAATCCTTAATTTTCACTTAAAATCAGTATCTTTCACTGACTAAAACAGATGCTCTGTCCTGAATATGTTCAACACAAGTTTCCACTGTCTGTTCACCATTGAAATAGATGTCTGTTTCTTCTTCTATTATGCTGAAAATATCGCTGTTGAACGGCATTATATAATAATCCCCGAAAGATGTACCGAATTTATGACATGATTTGACATAATCAGCAACTTTGTCACGTGTTTCCTTGTCAAATGCGGGAATTTCATGTCCGCTTGCTGTCCATGAGTTAGACAATTCCTTATCCATTACTCTTTCAAAATTTTCACTTATTATTGAAAGACCTGTTGTATTCTGCATAACATATTTCAAAAATTCCCATGCACCTTGTTTATCCTCACATTCTTCACTGATGCACATTAAATGATTTGGTACGATAATACCACCGTTGCCGTCTGTTGAGGGATAGCCTGCAAATGTAATGTCATTTCCGCCACAATTCATATATTTCACATAATTGTATTGGAATACATTATCACTCTTGAAAATAATTTCGTCATTGCCAAAACGCTGATATTTTTCACCGTAATAATTGCTGAATGCCTCCGATTCTGTTACTTTGTCGGGGATTGGCTCTTTTGTGACGTGTCTGTTGCAAAATTCAAGAATCTTTATAAAGTCGGGATTATTGAAATTGCAAGTGCCGTTTTCATAATCAACCATATCTGTCATGCAGTTGAGCATTATTTTGAGCATATCAGCTTTGCACATATCATCATATATATGTGTGTATGAACTGGGAACAGTATCATATAAGTCAAGCATTTCATCAAGCGTCCAGTTTTCTTTATTCCAGAGAGATGACTTTGTGAAAAGTGTGTTCACATAGAAGTTGTCGCACACACCGTATAATTTTCCGTCGGGAGATTCAAGCAGTGGCATCACGTTCGGCATAAAATCATCACGGCTTAATGTTTCGTCTACATCAATAAGACTGTATAAATCAGTAAATAAGCCTTTTTTGCGATAGTTGACATAATTATCATAGTCCATGCCATAGATAATATCAGGTGCTTCACCTGTCAATATAAGCATATTGAGAGCATTTTTATAGTCAACTTCATCTGCAAGTGAGACAGTTTTTATGCGGTAGTTGCTTTGTGAACGGTTAAAATCGTTTATTATATTCTGATAATTCTGTACCATATAATCGTCAATTACAGGTGATGAAATGGTGATTGTTTTGACGTTTGCAAATTCCCTCATGTCACGTGGAGTAAATCGCATATAATAATTGTAGTCTATACCGATAAACTCATTTTCACCGATTGCTACTACAGTATTCATTACATTTGCATCTGAATCAAACCAGTTTATTACAGATTCCAGCTTGCCGTCATCTGTCAAGCCAAGAAGTGCATCAACTGTTGGTATGAAAAATCTGTATTTTCCGAAACCGTTTGTTGCTTCACCAGCAATTGAGTTATAATTGAATGTGTATACAGGTTCACTTGAAAGTGTGTTGCCGTCAATCTCAAACACATTGTACTGCGTATTTTCTTCATCTCCGCTGTTAATCAGGCAAAGTATTTTTCCGTTATTGTCAGAAACAAACTGCGGAGCATTGAACATATTATCATAATCATCATTTTCTTTTATTTCCGTGAAAGTGCCTGTTGAATCAAGTCTGTATATGCCGTTCTGATATGTGGAAATAAGGACAGAATCATTGTCAGCAATAATATCTGCTGTTATGGGAAAACCCTCTGAATCAAAGAAACTTTCAGGGTACTCAAAAGTTGCTTGTGTCAGGACTTTTCCATTGCTGTCGTATGTGCAGAACATTTCAGAAGTTGTGTATGTATTTGGCTCAAAATAACTTCCATAGTCGAAATTTTCATCATGTTCTTTGGGGAGTTTTACGCCGTTGTGGTCTTGCAACTGTACAAGAGTGTTGAAACTTCCGTCAGCCTTGAAATATGGTGTACTTGATGAATAGTCAGCATTTTCTTCTTCCTCTGTATGCTCCCACTCAAAAGGTTCATATTTTGAGAATAACTTGTCCGTTTTGTAGAAGGTTATTTCACCATCAATATATGAAATTGTGCTTATGATAATTGAATCTCCAGCAAGCATCATATAATATGTTGATGTATTTTCAAGCATTTCGATTTTTTCGGACTGATAGCAGTCGGTGTATATCGGTTCTGACGATTCAGTGGAGTTTATTTCATCTGCCACTGAACTTTCAGTTATTGCCGACCTTGAATCGGAATCGGGTTTTGTTCCTGCTGAACTGCATGAAGTGAGTAATCCGCAGATTGTTAATAATGCTAATAATTTTTTCATTTTACATTTTCCTTTCATGATAAAAAATTGCTTACATATACAAGTGATTTTCAATGGCAAAAAAGACGAAGCAGAAATATATTTTTTTGTTTTAACTAAATAACATATTGAA
>JAIDTI010000061.1 GCA_029060755.1 Ruminococcus sp.
TTTATTTTCAAATCGCTGAAAAACGTATACTTGAAAAATAATAATTTTAAAATAGCATTTTTTGTATGAAATGTTGACTTGTTATTTACAATCAATCCAAATATTTGCGTGCAAAGCTACATTATAATCAGATTTTATGATTTCTTTTTACTACTATACTTATTATAAGTGGTGTAATGAGTTCGTATAAAGTCACATTGCCTCCACCAATCGAAAATGCGTAATCTTAAAGGTTACAAAAATCCCTGTATACCGTAAAATAGCGGTATACAGGCTTTCTTTTTTTTGAAAAAGTTTGCGTATTCAGCACGCTCAATGAGGTTTTCAAAGTGAATTGACAAAGGTAAAAATAGAAATCGTCTTATAAGATTTTTTCGGGGATTCGGGTATTTGATTAAAGATTTACAAAAACAGTGAATGACTTGAAATATATTAAGATATGTGGTAGAATATATGAGTGGGTAAGTTAAGATTGAGACAATAGAGTGTAAGAGCATTAGTCCAGTTCAGATGTTCGAAAAATCAGATAAAAAGTAATAAGAATAGAATGGTGATAGGAGCGAACACCAATAAAGAACTGTTATGGATTGGTGGATACCAGATAAACATGATGAAACTTATGTTAATATAATTAATGAATATTTCAACAACAGATTTGTCAAAATGCACAAAAGTGATTCAACAAGCTAAAGCAAGAAACGAAGACTTGTCCTTGAGCTCATGTTTGTCAATATTAAATCATTATGTTAAAAAATATCATTATTTTACTATTTTTGTTATGAAAATTATATATTTTATGTAAATAATAGTGTATTATTAATATTAAGCAAAATCGCATGAAATTTTAATATTAAGTCTGTACAATGTATATTAAAAAATCAGTGAGGTTGTCTGATAACTAAAGAATCTGTAAATCTGAACTCATCAAAACAGAAAGGAATAGCTATTATAATGAAAAATTCAATATTATGGCGAAGATTGTTAAGCCTTGTCGCTGTGCCTGCACTCTTTTTCAATATGGGTGTAATTAATGATGTGGGGATAGTTAATATTCCTGAAGTGAAAGCAGTCGAAACAAACGAAAGATTTATTTACGTTGCTGAAAACGGAAACGACTCTACCGGAAACGGTTCTTCTGGAAGTCCTTACAGGTCAATCAAGAAAGCTGCTAATGAGGCAACTCCGGGTACAACTGTTCTTATACGTCCTGGAACTTACATTGAGGACGATATAACACCTAAAGTATCAGGAACAGAAGATGCTATGATAGTTTTCAGGCCCGAAAAAACTTCTGATATAGGTAAAGTAATAATCAAACACAAGGATATTTTTAACGGTTCAACTGTTAATCCGCAGGTAAGAGCACAGTGGCTCAGTGATACTGGCTGGAAAGAAGAAGAAGTACAGCATTACGACAATGCAGGCATTGAATATTCAATAGCAGCAAGAAAAAATGAACTTACAGACGTTTTCAACTTATTCGGACGTGATTATATCTGGATTGAAGGCTTTGTATTCGAGGATTACAAATATGCACGAAGTACCATTAACATAAGAGGCAACGGAAATGTTGTTATTAATAATCAGTTTAAAAACATAGGCTGTGTTTACAATGCACCTTGGAAGTGGACATCTCAGGGTGTACTTCGTCCTGATGTTACAATTCCTATTGCTGGACGAGACAATGTTGTACGCAACAATTATTTTCAGAGCGTCTACGGCGAAACACTCTGCTATGACGACAGTTCAAAGGACTGCATTATAACTGAAAACACATTTATCGGCAATATCGGCAAAAATGCAGGTGCAGGCGGTGCGGAATCGTCAACTCTTGGTGGCAGAGCCGACGGCAACAGAAATAACGCATTTGCTTTCAATTACTCCGGAGGTTCAGTCAACGGCGGTACAATATGGCTTGATATTAGCGTAAGAGATTTTACCGCAGTAAGAAACGTTACACATAATACCGCTTATTTCATATTTAATGAGTCGGAATGTACAAGAAACTGGGCATATGAAAATATCGTCTATAACAAACCTCTTGACGAAAACAAACGTATGCCTGTGGGTGAATACTTCATGAATTTCCCCGCACAGCGTATAGAAACCGGACTTTATTCAGCATTCTGGGATACCGGTTCAACATGGGACGCAAGGTGGGTAAACAATGTTACTTATAACCTGAAAACCGGTATTTCTCTGGACAGGTCATGGAATAATGACGTTATAAACAATATTTCTTACGAAGATGAAAACAGTATGTTCAACAGTAATGATACTTCGGGCATTGTGGTAAAAGAAACTACTGTAGACGGTTTTCATTCTTGGCATGGCATAGACTTAAAAGGCGGAGGCATTCAGATTTTCAGAAATAATCTGTGGTATTCTCCACGAACATCAGAGTATGTTCGATATATGTACCCTGTACAGTCTCCGATTACGGTTGATGCCTTTAATACTCAGATAAAGTCCAAAACCCAGCTTGCTAAAGACCCGATGTTTGAAAATGCTGCCGCAGGTGATTTCCGACTTAAAGCAGGCAGTCCCGCTATAGCTTCAGGTGCTAACGGTGTAGACAGAGGAGCATACGCCGTATATCCAAAGACTGATGTCGGCTATAATAAGAGTCTTGGTTTGACGGAAGATGTAAATGTAAGTTTCAGCAAACTTAATTCTTCCGTAAAGCCTGGTGATATAATTGACCTTGAACTGAAATTAAATAAAACTGCAACTGAATCAATGACTTTTGAAGTAGCACCTGTTGCAGGAGATGCACGTAAAGACAAAGACTTCAGCTTTTTAGATGATACAACTATAACATTCAAAGCAGGAGAAAAAAGCAAGACAGTACGTGTGAAAATTCTTGACGGATACGACCTTGACCAGCTTTTAGTTTTCCGTATTAATCCAGTCGGCACAACTAAAACAGAATCAGTCGGAGCAAGAAATACACATCTTGTAAGAATAAACAGAGCAGAACAGAGAGTACTGGTTATAAATAATGTCGGCGATTCTATGGGAAATTCAATAGTTGAGTACCATAAACCAGGTGAAAAAGTTACAATTGATGCAAAAACAAGACCGGGCTACACATTTGACGGCTGGCAAGTTGGTATTGACGCTATGAAAGTTACTCCAGTAAGTGCAGATGGCACAATTTCTACATTTATCATGCCTGAATATAATCAGAGAATACAGGCAAAATGGAAATTAAACGGACAGCTTGTAAATGTAACAGGAATCACCCTGAATCATGAAACACTTTCATTGAACGCAGGGGAAAAAGCTACTATAACGGCTACTGTTCAACCTGACAACGCAACTGATAAGGTTGTGAAATGGACTTCTTCAAATCCTCTTGTGGCATCAGTTGACGCTGACGGAGTTGTAACAGCATTATCCGACGGTGCGGCTGAAATCACAGCAACAACTCTTGAGGACAGCAACAAACAATTTACAGCAAAATGTAAAGTAAGCGTTAAAGGAACAATAGCACCACCTGAAGAAGATGATAATAGTTTTGCTGGTAATGTTATCGAGGCTGAGGACTACAATATGCAGTCAGGTATTGACGTTGAAAATTGCAATGAAGGCGGAAAAGACGTTGCATACATCGAAAACGGCGATTATATCGGATTTAAAGGTATTCTTTTCGGCAGAGGTGCTGAATCAATAAATTTCCGTGTTGCTTCAAACGGTAACAACGGCACAATTGAAGTACATCTCAATTCTCCCGACGGAAAACTTATAGGCAGTATGGAGGTCAGCAGTACAGGAGGCTGGCAGAAGTGGGCAACACAGAAATGCAAAATTGATAAGACAACAGATGTACATGATGTATACTTCGTATTCAAAGGCGGAGACGGGTATCTTTTCAATCTCAACTGGATAAGTATAAATTATCCATATGAAAATGATGACCTTTTAGGCGACTGCAATCTTGACGGCGTGGTAAACGTTGCCGATGCAGTAATGCTTCAGAAGTGGCTGATATGTGAGAGCGACAAGCTGACCTGCTGGCGACACGCTGATATTTGCAAGGATAACAGGATTGATGTATTTGATTTATGTATGCTTAAGAATATGCTTGTTAAAAAGTAAATAAATCAAAATCTCCGCAGTTTTCAGCTTGCGGAGATTTTTTTACAGAAAATATTTATTCTTATGTCACTATTTTATTATTTTTATCAAGAATTTAATATACTTTTATTTAACTTTATGA
>JAIDTI010000062.1 GCA_029060755.1 Ruminococcus sp.
CTTTATAACTAATAAAGGGTTGCCAAATGAATTCAATTTTGAAAAATATCTAAATGAAATTGAAACACATATTCCAAATGCAAATAGTGATATTAATAATACCATAAGTAAACTTGAATCTATATATGGGACTGAATCTACATGCTTTATATGTGGAAAATACTTTCTTGATAGTTTATCAAAATATTTGAGTTCCAAATTAGAGAAGAAAAAGATAGGAAGCGAAGAATTGAAGTCATTTCTAATTTCTAATTTTGATATTAAATCAATTGAATATGTAAAAGATAAGCTGTATACTTATATTATTTCCTAAATGGTACATAGTCTGCCACTTTTTCAAATAATAGACTACTAAAATTGTGGTCTGTTCGCTCTTGTATTTGCTTATATCTCCGTCCTTATTTCACACAAAAAACGCTCCTGAAAAGACATTTGCAGTCTCTCGGGAGCGTTCTTGCTTATTTTTCCGTAATAGTTCCGGAGTAAGTAACGCCGTCAATGGTGAGCGTTATATTTTTTGACTTCTTAGCCGATGCAGGATAAACATCAGATTTTGATAATCCGTAGTATTTGTAGAAGTCTTCAGTCACAGAATGAGCAGTAGTCACAACCTCATCACCTTTCCAGAAGTTTGATGTACGTGTATCGACATGAGTAGCGGTATATGTACCATCAATATTAGCAATACCGCCGAAGCCTAAGTCATGAGCCGCACAGCTTACAATTTTTGATGAAATCTTATTGCCTTTCTGGTCGTAGCACACAATATCAGCAGCATAACCTTTTGTGTGATAATCAGTAGCAGAACCGCCGACATTTACGCTGTGTGTCGGACAGCGGTAGCCTGAATTGATGATAATTTTTGAGCAGTTCAAAGCAGTATGGAGCTTTTCAAGCTTATCCACAAGGTCGGTATCAAGCTTAGTATCGTGATTTCCGCCACACTTGCATTTAAACTCACTCACGTTGAAATGCTCCGTAAGCTGTGTTCTGTCGGTTGATTTGTAAGTTTTAATCATCATTTTTTCCCTCCTTATTATTAAAATCTTTCAGTCGTTTGATAATTTTCAGCGTCCATTGTGCATCGGGATTGATTTCAGCGTAATTTTCAAAGATGCTGACAATCTCCATAACAACAATATATGTGAATACAAGCGAAGCTGTCAGTGCGCCTGCAATCTCCGATATTTCAGGGGATTCATAGTAATTCCCAAGCATTTTTATTCCTATATCAAGACCACATGAAACGGTCATCACAATAATCTCACTCAGCTTATTCAGTCCGCCTGTACGCATCTTTTTACTGCTCAGACTGTTAGTACAGTAAGCTTTGATTATGCCCGTGATATAGTCGGCAAGAGCAAGCCCTATGATGATTAAAAGCATGATGATATACTTCATTTTTTATTCCTCCACATAAAAATTAATTGTGCAGTTTTCGGGGAATGACGATTCAGAATATTCGCAGTCTGATGCGATTTTTACAACTTTCAAAGCTGTTCCCGAAAATCCGAACTTCCCGATTTTCTTCACTGATTCAGGTATTGTGATTTTTTGCAGTTTTCCGGCATTTTCAAATGCTCCAAGAGGTGTATATGTTGGCAGAAGTTCGTGCGTGAGACTATCCCTGATTCGCCACAATGACTTTGGAAACGGCTTTTCTACTGAATTTTCAGGTATTTCATCAAGCAGAAATCCGTGTGTAAGTCTGCCGCTTTCAGTTCTCCACAATGTTTCAGGAAACGGCGGTATTACGGCTTTTTTAGTGGAATATTCCGTGAATTTTGTATTGGTGAGCCTGTTGTTTTCTATAATCCACACATCTACTCAACTCCAATTGGAAATCCTATGCTTTCAAGATATTCTGCATTTACAAGCTGTTCTGATGTAACTTTTTTTATTCCAGTTTCTGTAGAAAAAGTACCTGTAAATTTATCAGTATTCACAAGCAGATTTGAGCAGTTACTTACTGTAAAACTACTGTTTTCAGGACATTCTGCATCTATTACTGAATTGTAACAGTTTTCAAATTTACTGCCCGAAATTTTTCCCTCTACATAGCTGTTATTCAAATACCATGTATTGATGTCTGACCAGTTTTCTCCTGATAATTTAATATAACTGTCTGTTGTTTTGGCATTACCCGAAACAAAACCACCTGAACATATGTTGATATTCAACATACAGCCACCGTCATCTGTTGCAACAAAATGAACATATGATGGATAAGTACCTACACTTGTATGTATTATTTTTCCTGTTGATGCGTTGATTCCTGAAATGATACAGTGTTTGAAATAAATGTGACAACTATTGCCTAATTTTATAAAATCACCAGTACCACGATTCACAAAATTCAGAATTTTCAGGTTTGAAATATAAGCACTATTTCTGTTATAATCCAAAAATCCTTCGTTTGCCACAAGATTTTTTATAATATGATTTTTTCCATCAAGTGTAACATTAGCTATAGTTATTTTAGAAATTCCTTCCGGTGCGACTTCGTTCATGTCAATGTCCGTATCAAGTTCAATACATGCTCCTGAAGTTGACATAGCTGTTTTGAAATCTTCCCAAGTCGAAACTATATAAGGGTCTGTCTCTGTACCTGTTCCTGTCATAAAATATGCCTCCTTTTATTCGATTTTTTCCACTCCATACGGAATTTTCACCGCCTCAACTGCTGTTTCTGAAAATGCTCCGCTGCCGATTTTTTTCACTGCAACACCCTCAATTTTTGTTGGTACTGCGATATTTGTACCTGTTCCAATGTATTTTGTAATCGTTACAGAATCTTTGGAAATTATATATTTATAGTCTTTTGCGAAAGTTGGTTCGGGCTGGATTTCTGCAATATTCTGTCCCCATAAGTATGATTAATTTCCCAGTATTTCGCAGTTTTTAGACAGTTTTACTTCTGCTTTGTGAATACCGTTTGCAACTGTTTTGTGCGAAGATAAATGAACTGTCAGCGTTTCATTTTCCGTAATTTTTCCGATAAAAAAAGACGGCTGCTGAATGTCGTCAAAAAATAAATTCACTTCAATTTCCGAATCACTCATGCCACGCAGATTCAGCGTAATATCGGCAAAAACTGTTGTTTCTTCACGCACAGAAAATTGCCCTGATGCAACAATTCCTGACATTTCTCCAGTGCTTTCAAGGTCAACTGCATAAATATTTTTTGTTGTATTTATTGTTGCGAACATCTGCTGATTTGCCGATATACCGCTGTTTCCGCCACTTGTGACTGTATTTTCTGAAGCACCGGCTGAAATCAAAGTGTGCGGACCTCTGAACTGCCAGTGTTCAGCTGTAATCAGAAAATTTGTACTCTTTTCACCGTTGATTCCGCCCGATATTTCGACATAGTCACCGAGTTCAAGTGCGGGATTTCCGTAATATTCAATCTCACCAGGTGTCCAGTCGGGGATTTTCAGATTTGCCGCTGCGTATTGCAGAAACTCACGATATTGGCGGTCGGCTCTGTCAGTGTCAGAAGTATCAAATATATACGGATTTTCCGACAATACAGGAACGCAGGCGGTGTTCACGTTTCCACCTTCGATTTCCTGTACACCTGTATACCCATACTTATCACGGTAAGCCACTCCACGAATACCAAAACTGTACTCACTTATATTGATTTTATGGCGTAAATCCGCAGGAATCGTAAGTACTGGAGCTGTTCCAAACTTACGGAATTTTATCCTGCCAAGTCTGTCCGCAAATGCAATTCCACCCATATATCCAGCAATTGCCGCCACTTCCGCACGACACGTTGAACAGAAAGTTGTACCAAAAATAACTCCCGTGTCGCCGATTAACTCCTTGATTTCCTCTGCTGTCTGTGCAAACTCAACACCTGTTAATGCTTTTACTTTTTCAAGACGTGCTTCAAGCGTTATCGCACCCACATAGTTATCATTTATCGGCACGTCCAAATCGCCAATACAGTCCTGTGCAGTGATTGAAATCAAGTCTTCTGATGTTCTTGTCGGATTCGTGATTTTCCATTCTCCGAGCGGAATCCAGCTATGCTCATGAACACACCATTCCAGATAAAGCGAACCGCCACGCAGATTCTCACGGTCAATATTTCCCGATTTTATGGTGATTTGCGCAGTTCCCGTGTAAAGCTGTCCGATTCCGAAAGCACTTTCATCTGACGTACATTGACGGCTGTAGCTGATTTCGCCGACAAGATTTTTGTCGTCAAGCTCAATATGATGTCCGTGTTTTGTAATAATTTTTCCTCTGATGTGCTGGATTTTTCCGCTTTCAATCGCCTGAATATATTCAGCTGATATGTCGTACATTTTGTCCTCCTAAATCTCAATTAAGCTGAATGAAATCCTGTATTTTCGGCTGTCTTTCGTGCCTGTAATCTCTTTTGTGCGGTCTGACGGGTACATATTTTTTGTTATTTCTTTGTCATCTTCATAAAAACTTACACTAAGGTTAGTGCTGTTATAAGTGCCGTTAATCAGGTTTTCAAGCATTTTTGTCTGTGCAGTATCAAGCAGATATTCAAGTTCAAGAGTGTAGATATTCTGCCGAATCAGATATGAGATAAGATGACCTGTTTCGGCACTTCTTTGTGTGGAATCAGAATACAAATCACTTTTTGTAATTGTCATTTTTATCGGCGCAAACGGCAGTGTTACGCCGTTTATGGCTATTATTCCGTCCATTATTATCCTCCTCTTCTGCGCCTGTCGTCGTCCACAATTTTTATAATTTCACGACTGAACGCACTGCTATTTTTGGATAAATAAACGTTCAGAATAATTTCTTTCGGGAAATTTCCTCCGTTTTTCTGCATTGCGTTCTGCACCGCTTTTTCAATTGTACTCAGCGGTGAAACGATTTCAGTCTCACGCTTGTTATCGCCTAAAATAGCCATAAATTCGCCATAATTCGCAGGTACGACAGTACCCTGTGCAAGCTTCGGAATTTCGGGAATCGAAATACTCGGCAGCCATTCAAACGGATACCAGTTCATAATTTCAGCACCTCTGATACCGTCCAAAGCTGAATTTATCGCATAAAACGGCTCTGCAATAACTGAATTTATGCCGTCAATCAGGCTGTTCACCACGCTTTTGAACGTCTCAAAAATACCATTTGTTATGCCGTTAAAAATTTCTCCGCCACTGCTGAAAACATTTTTAACTTTTTCCCATGCTTCCGAAAAAGTATCACGAAACCAGTCTGAAACGTGCGAAAAACAGCCTTTTATGCCGTCCCATACACCATTGAAGCTGTTTACAGACTTATGAATTCAGGCGATTTGTCGGCGGTAAAAATAAGTCCAAGAAAAACAATTATAAAAGCTGAAGAAATTGAAAAATATATTAACAGAAAATGACGAGAATTATTCTATGATTTACAAAGAAATACTTACCCGTGAAGAGGTTATGGAGATTCTGAAAATTGGCAGGAGTACATTCTATAAATTGCTTCAATCGGGTGAATTAAAAAGCTTCAAGGAGGGGAACAGATATAAAGTACCTGTTGAATCAATTGAAGAGTATATTGACAGAAAAATGAATGGCAGTATAATCTGATATAAAACAACGTGAGTTCGACAGAAAAAATCAGTCAAGTAGGCATAAAAAGCCCTTTGGCATATTAGAAGCAGAACAGACAG
>JAIDTI010000063.1 GCA_029060755.1 Ruminococcus sp.
TAGTAAATATTGCCTATAAAAATATATTATCAATAAATTATACAGTTTATATAAATAATTGTGTGTAATATTGTATTCATAGTAAAATGTTGACGAAAAAATAACAACATTTGCATCAATATACACAATCTTCAAAAAAATACTTGAAAAATTCATATACAAATGCTATAATTAATTATATAGGCAATAATTTAAACGGTTGTTTTTATCAGGAAAGGCGGTGACTTTATGAAATGTAATATATGCGGAACTGAAAATGAAAACGGACTGAAATTCTGTATCAGATGCGGAAACAGCATATCACCGCAAAATAACAGTGAGCCTTTTATTCCCCGTCTTGACCCTGACCGTGTATCTATGCCACAAGTCGGAAGTATGCCGTTACCGCCACAACAAAATTTCAATATGCCTCCCCCGCCACCTATGTACAACCAGTACGCACAACCACAGATTATAGGCTATGACCCGAACGGTATGCCCATATACGCTCCGCCACCCATGTACAACCAGTATGCACAGCCACAGATTATAGGCTACGACCCGAACGGTATGCCCATATACGTTCCGCCACCCGTGTACAACCAGTATGCACAACCGCAGATTATAGGCTACGACCCGAACGGTATGCCCATATACGCTCCGCTACCCATGTACAATCAGTACGCACAGCCACAGATTATAGGCTACGACCCGAACGGTATGCCCCCTCCGCCTGCTCCGCAACAACTACAGCAGAATAATCATGCTATGCCTGAAATTCCGTCGCTGTCACTTCCTGAACTGCCTGAAGCTCCTGAAAATGATAAAGTGGACGTTTCCGACGATTTCTGGTCATTCTTTGACGGCGGTGAATCCCCGAAAAACAAAGACTTTCAGCCCGCTGATGACTTTTTCGGCAAATCAGAACTTAATGCGGATTCCGTTAAGAAAAGTAATAAAAAACAAAATACATATATGAACGATTTACCTGTTGTTGATGCTGAAAAACTTGAAAAGCACGACCCTGCAAAGTTCAGCAGAATGTATATGAAAAATACAGATGATGTAAATTCAAACGACCTGAAAGCAGGTGTCCGCAGAAAATCAGACAATGCAACAATGGGTGCAACAAAAAAGGTTGACGCAGGCAGACTGTCTGTAAAACTGAAAATCAAGTCAAGAATTGCAATGAACTCTGCCAAAGAAGCAAATGCAGATGATTTGGAAACGTACGTTCCGAAACACAAAGAAGCTCTTATGCCACAGGCAGACAAAGCAGTTGAAGCAATGCCAAAACGTATAAATCCGTATGAGAGTGAACTTGATGCAATTGAACTTCCTGAATATATGAAGGCAAAAAAGAAAAAGCGTGAAGAAATTGCTGAAATACCGTCACTTCCAAAAGTCAAATAAGAAAAATTAAGGAGTAAAAAAATGAAGAAGTTACTTGATGAGTTCAAAGCATTTATAATGCGTGGAAATATAATCGATATGGCTATCGGTGTAATTGTCGGCGGTGCTTTCTCAAATCTCGTCACATCACTGCTTGACAACATCATCTCCCCTATTCTCGGATTTTTCAATGTAGGCGGTTTCAAAAGTCTGCATTTCACATTATGGAAAGCTAATATTTATTATGGTGCTTTTCTCAATGACGTAATCAATTTCTTAATCATGGCAACAGTTGTATTTTTCATGATGAAAATCGTAAATATACTTATGAACGCTGTTGCAAAGAAAGAAGCTGAAAAACCTGCTGAACCGCCGAAGCCGTCAAATGAGGAAGTTTTACTTACTGAAATAAGAGATTTACTCAAATCACAGCAGATACAAATTGACATCAAAAAAGATGAATAACAGCAAAATCCCCCTCACCTGCAAAGGCAAGGGGGTTTATTTTACTTTAATGGCAGTTCAACAATAAATACCGACCCTTTTTCACTGCTTGTCACCCTCACTGTTCCGCCGTGATAGCTTACACCATGCTTGACTATCGACAAGCCTAAACCTGTACCGTTTATCTTGCGTGAATGGCTCTTGTCCGCACGGTAAAAACGCTCGAATATGCGGTCGATATGTTCGTCCGATATGCCGATACCCGTATCACTGACTGTTATAACAGCTTTCATGGGTATGTGTGAAATCCTGACATCAAAACTTCCGCCGTCAACATTGTATTTTATCGCATTGTCGCACAGATTATATATTATCTCGTCAATAATAGTCCTGTTGCCTGTAAATACAATATGCTCGCCCGACAATGATGAAGTTATATTTCTGTCAGAGGAGTTTTTTGAAAGTCTTGACAAAATTTCCTCCGATAAGCTGTAAAGATCTATCGGTTCATTCTGTTCAGGAACTGAATTTTCGTCAAGCTTTGAGAGTGAGACTATATCATCAATGAGAATTATAAGACGTTCTGCTTCGTTGCGTATTTGCTGCCCGAAATCTGTAAAATCTTCCGGCTTTACAATTCCGTTTGCAAGCATATCTGATATGCCATATATTGTTGTAAGCGGAGTTTTAAGCTCATGTGAGACGTTTGATGTGAACTCCCTCCGCATATTTTCAAGCTTCTGCTGTTCGGTTACATCAAGTATAAATACAACTATGCCGTTTATTGTCTCCGCTGAATTGGCAGGACTTGCAATTATTTTTCTGTCCCCTTGCTCCGACTTCAACAGACACTCTGCATTTCGTCCACCCATAGCATCTTGTATACAACGCCTGAAAATATCTTCCTGACTAAGTGCATATATGCTCTGTCCCTTTTTCAACGGCTCTATGCCTAAAAGTCTGTACGCTCCCGAATTGCACGCAAGAATAACTGTCTTTGAATCGGCAATAATTATTCCCTCTTTCATGTTTTCGGTGATGATGCTGAATTGCTCCCGACTGTTGATGAGTTCCGTTTTCTGCCGATTTACTTTGCCGTTCTGCGCTTTCAGTCTGTCAAGTATCGGGAAAAGCTCCTTGTAACTTTTTCGTGGCTTCGGATTATCCAAATCAATATTCTTGACAGGCTTTACAATATTTTTTGACAGAATAACCGACAATGCACACACAACAAGAAATATATAGAAAAATATCCTGATAATCTCCTTTAATGTCTGCTGTCCTGATACAGTCAGGAACATTGCAACAGCTACAGATAAAACAGATGTAATAAAAATACTAAAGAAAATTTTTTTAGTCATATCATTCTCCAATCTTATAGCCGACTCCTCTTATTGTCCTGATAATTTCCCCGCCTGCTCCCAATTTTGAACGCAGTGTTCTTATATGTACATCAACTGTACGGCTCTCACCTTTGAAATCATATCCCCATACTTTCTGTAACAGTTCATCTCTTGAAAAAACATTTCCCTTGTTTTTTATAAGAATCAGCAGTAATTCATATTCTTTAAGTGTCAGATTCATTTTCTGATTTTCTGAATACACCTCATGTTTTGACGGATATACTGTAATGTTTCCTATTGAAATTACGTCTGATTCATCAAATCCATTATTTGAACGGCGCAAAAGTGCCTTTATGCGTGATATAAGTTCCATAGTTCCGAACGGTTTGGAAATATAGTCGTCTGCACCGCTGTCAAGTCCTGTAACCTTGTCAAATTCCGTGCCTTTTGCAGTAAGCAGAATAATCGGCAGTTTTCGGGTAATTTTTTCATTCCTTAACTTTCGGAGAACTGAAAGTCCGTCCTCCTCTGGCAACATTATATCAAGCAACAGCAAATCAGGCACTCTTTCAGCTGATGCACTGTAAAATTCAGACGGCGTTTCAAATCCGACTGCATCAAATCCCGAACTGTTCAGCGCATACAAAACAAAGTTTCTTATCCCTTCATCATCTTCCAACATATAAATCATAATTTCTCACCTCATTAATATAAGTATAATATATTCAGCTGAAAAATGCAATTATATTTTTTATTTTTATTTCAGTTTTCTTTCACTCAATTTTCATAAAGCTATGTTAAAATAATATCATAGATAGAATAGGAATTGGAAAACTTAATATAAGCGGTGATATAATGAAAAATTTCAACTCATTCAAAAAAACATTAGGTTTTCTTACAGTTACAGTTCTTGCTTTAGCGGAAACAGGCTGTAGCAGTTCAACAAATGAATCTCAAAGCAGTGTTTCAGAAAGTTCTGTTTTTGAATCTGCAACAACTACTGAAACTTCAACAGATACAAAAAATGAAATTTCAGAAGCAAATCCGCTGTTCTACAAAAAAGACAACTCTGCATACAGTGAATTATTTTCGGACAAAGACTTAAATCCCGACTTCAATAATATTGATGCTGAAATAAAACTGAATGGCAGTTCCGCAAGTTGTAATGCGGACGGCGTTACTATTGACGGCGCAAAAATCACAATAACAAAAGAGGGTATCTACAAAGTATCGGGCAGACTTGATGACGGACAGATAATTGTTGATGCTCCTGATTCAAAAGTACAGATTATACTTGATAATGCCGATATTTCGTGCAGTAACTCATCAGCAATATACGGCATAAACTCAAAGAAAATATTTATCTCACTTGCCGAAAACAGTACAAACAAGTTGACTGACGGTGCAAATTATACCTACGCCGATGAAACAAATCAAGAGCCTGATTCGTGCATTTTCAGCAAGGACAGTCTCACAATAAACGGCAGTGGCTCTCTTGATATAAATTCAAGTTTAAGCGGTATCCACAGCAAAGACGATATTGTCATAACAGGCGGTAATATAAATGTCATCTCCAATGAAGACGGTATCAAAGGCAAAGACTATGTTGCAGTTGCTGACGGAATTATCAGTATAAAATCAGCTGAAGACGGTATAAAGTCCACAAAGACAAATGACGACTCCAAAGGCTTTGTTTACATTGCGAACGGCACTTTTACTATAGATTCAGCCTGCGACGGTATACAAGCCGAAACGGATTTAATCATAGACAGCGGTACTTTTGACATCACAAGCAATGGTGGAAGTGAAAATTCCACAAAAACTCATGCAAATACGGGCTTTGGTGGCGGATTCAAAAACGACGGTTTTAATCGTGAAGATTTTGAAAACTTTACTCCTCCAGACGATTTTAATCATGACGACTTAGAAAATATGATTCCTCACGACAAATTCAACCGTGAAGATTTTGAAAACATGACCCCGCCTGACAATTTCAACCATGAAGATTTCAGAAATATGACACCTCTGCAAATGCAGGATAATCAGACAGAATCAACTGAAACTTCAATAAGTACAAAAGGCATAAAAGGCGGTAGCTCTATAAATATCAACGGTGGAAATATAAATATAAATTCTGCTGATGATTCTGTACACTCAAACGGCGATATTACAATAAATGCAGGTATGCTTGACATCAAATCAGGCGACAAGGGCATACACGCTGATTCAAATATAAAAATCAATAATGGCTCAATCAATATCACTGAATCATATGAGGGTATCGAATCGGCTGTTATTGAGATAAACAACGGCAACATATACCTGAAAGCATCCGATGACGGTATAAACGCTTCTGACGGCTCTGCACAATTAGGCATGGGAACATATTCAGATGAAGTGCAGATTATCATAAACGGCGGTTATACTGAAGTTGATGCAGATGGTGATGGTCTTGACTCCAACGGCAATATCACAATCAACGACGGAACTGTTATTGTAAACGGCTCAACCAATGGCGGTGACGGCGCACTTGACAGCAACGGTGGAATCATTATAACTGGTGGTACTCTTATTGCAGCAGGTATGCACAATATGGCTGAATATCCCGACAGCAAGTCTACACAATGTGTAATCTCTGCTACTTTTGATACTACACAAACAGCAGATACTATTGTCAACCTGAAAAATTCAGACGGAGATGACATTATAACTTTCACATCAATAAAAACTTTTGACAATATCGTTATCAGTTCATCTGATATTCTCAAAGGCGAAACATATTCAATCAGCCTTGACAGTGCAGAATACCAAAGTATTACAATAAATGACACCATTTCTACCATAGGTACTCAATCAACTATGGGCGGATTCGGCAAAGGTATGCACGGCAGTGGAGGTCGTGGAAATAAAGGCGACTTTCAGCCACCTACAAATGAAAACGGAGAATTTGAAATGCCTGATAAAAATTTTAGCAGAATGGATAAAAACTCCGCTACAAATTTATGACATCTTCTAATATTCATATAAACCACCCAAGCAAGCCCCGATTTCTTACAAGTCGGGGTTTGTGCTGTATTAAGAAAAAAATCAGACGACTGCCTGACTTTCTCATATCTCTATAGTATAGCGTTCAAACGCATTTATTACGGTAGTTTCGCCGATTTTCTGCTCACGGACAAAGTTTCCGTAAGTCTTATGAACATGACCATGTATGAAATATTTCGGGTGATATTTGTTAATTAAATCGCCGAAGCACTCAAATCCTCTGTGTGCCAAATCAGGCATATCATTAATATTGTGAGCAGGAGCATGAGTAAGCAGAATATCAAATCCCTTGTTTTTCATTATGCTGAATTTACAGCGGTTGATTTTTCGACTCATCTCTTTCTCTGTATACTGATTACCGCCCATACTGTAACGCATTGAACCGCCGAAACCTAAAATCCGCAGTCCATTATAATTAATCAGTCTGCCGTCGGCACATATACAGCCCTGCGGTTCTTTCTTATCATGATTGCCGTTTACGTAAATAACATCAGCTCCTGACATTGTGACAAGAAATTCAAGGTATTCAGCTTTCAAATCGCCTGCCGATAAAATCAAATCAATATCCGCAAATTTGGACTTTTCGTAAAAATCCCACAAATAACGACTTTCTTCGTCTGCAACAGTAAGTATTTTCATATGCTTTCACCACAAAAAAATTTTTGATATTCATTGAGCTGAAATTTATAGTCAAGTTCACTTATCCAGTCGATATTTTCATCATTGTTAAAATATTTATGATAGTATCCCCAGCATCTCCGATATAATTCGTTCTGCCAGTTCTTACTGCACCAGTTATCAAAAAAATTGTCGTCCTGAAGCAAGTCATATGCAATATCGCCGTATTTCTCCCAGTCCTTGTCCGTCCAATCCTCAACCCGTCTGATACCACTGTTTCTGTATTTCTCATAAAAAGTCTTTCTGTCTCTTTTTTCCGTTCCTGATACAATGCCGATTTTCTCCCATTTTACGTAGTCATCACAGAATTTTGCTTTCACAACAGCAATTGTACAATGAAAATCGCAGTCACAATCGCATATAAGAATCGGAAAATTACAGTCAAGCTTTCTGCTGATAAGTTCCTTTATATAGCGGACTTCCCCTTGATTTTCATTACAGAGTGACGAAACAAGCCCATAATACTCACCATCATATGTTGTGAGTTCTTCGCTAATATCCCAGTTGTCAACAAAAATATATCCGTCTTTTTCAGTAAGTTTATTATACATAAAATCACCATCTATATGCTAATATGCTGTCTCTTTATAACATAATTTCCAATGTAAGCACTGAATATCACTTCTTCGTCCCATGGGTCACGTATTATAAGATGCGATAATCCCTTGAGATCAGGCTGTTCACAATCATTTTCCATTATTAATTCAATTTTACCAATTTCAACAGGAATATTAAAATAAATACAAACTCTGCAATATTCATTAAAAATAATACTATAATATTGATTATTCCATGTCTTTACAAGTATTGTAAGATTTTCGTCTGCCGAAATACGTTCAATAAAATTATCGTTACTTTGAAACTGCATTATATTATTATCCATTTAAACCTCCAAAAAAACAAAAGCCCTCTTTAAATAAAGAGAGCTTTTATTGTGCCGGCATTTAGATACTTTCCCAGGTCGTCTCCAACCAAGTATCATCTCCGTTACAGAGCTTAACTTCCGTG
>JAIDTI010000064.1 GCA_029060755.1 Ruminococcus sp.
CATTTCTGCATTCTGCTTTTTAATTCCTGCATTTCTTTTTCTACTTTTTCCTGTATTACTTTTTCCATTTCCATCACTATTTTTTATTATAGCATACTTTTGGATTTTTTACAACTGTAATACTAAAAGGACTGCACATTATATGAACAGTCCTTTTTTGTCAACATTTATATTTCACCTTTTTTTCTGCAATCTTCTCATATTTTAGTTTAGTAGCCATTCCGCCTCTTATGTGACGTTCCTGCTTGTTTATCTGAAGTATATCCTTAACCTGTTCATAAAGTGCAGGATTTTCAATTCTTAGTCGCTCACTGACATCTTTATGTACGGTACTTTTTGAAATGCCGAATTTTTTTGCTGTCGTACGGACAGTTGCTCTGTTCTCAATTATGTATTGTCCCAGTGTAACCGCCCTTTGAGCAGGCTGTACTTTCAATTGCACCACTCCTTTATTCTATTCTGCGGACATTTAATTTATATGCAGAATTTTTTCGGATAATGAGTGTTTTTTGCAATTAATTCTGTCTGCGAACTATGCCATATTCGTCGTCAAGACGATAATAGGGGCATGAATAATTTGTACCCTGAATGAATCTTGCCATTTCGTCCTCATCAAGATTCACCATACACACATAGCAGTCATAATCTTCATCATATACATAGTTTGTACAGCTTTCACAGTTAGTCTTTTTCCTGTTCATTTAAATCATCTCCATAATGTAATCTTGATTTTCTGACTTTATGTACTATAAACAGATATAGCAGATATGAAACAGTTAAAAACAGTAAAATCGGAACACCATATATAAAAGCAATCAATATCATATTAACAAATGGTGGCATATCAAAAATCCTGAAAGTAACATTATCACCGTCCGCTATAACCGCATATGGATTAGACATACTATAAGATTTCTTTGATTTGTCCGTTATTCCTAAAACATTGCCGTTTTCGTCCACATAGGCACATTTAAATTTGCCATAGTTCTTACTTATTGTAAGAATATCACAGCGTTCTACGTCGTATTTACTTTTTATACCGTCCTTATCATGATAACAGTTCAGACAAAGAACCATTCTGTTATATATTTTAGTAATACCGCCCGAACTTTTATGATGAAGTGACAGACTCACCCAGCCATCGTCATTAAATTGAGCAATTTCGCTGTTCTTGTCTATGGACATATCTTCATATCTGAATTTAGTTGTACCATTTTCTAAATATTTTTCAGTCATTTTTTTTGGCGGAACAGTAAAATCAACATAATTTTCATCTTCAGTATCCATTTTTATCAGTATATCAATATATGCCGTATTTTCGGGAGCGTTACTCCATTCAAGGTCAATATAACCACTGTCAAAATGAAGTGCATAGGAATTCAGCGGAAATATTGATATAAAAGCAAGTACAACTGCATAAATGACAGCGATAAATTTTTTCATAATCTCACGCTCCTTACTGCTTTTATTATACAATATTTCCGCTGATATTTCAATTACAGCTTATTTACAATTTTTTACAGTTTACTTTTTTATCTCAACAACTCCGCAGAATCCGTTTTCCGAAAGTTCAGCAACTTCTGCCGATTCCCTTTCACTTAAAAAACCACTTAGCACCGTAATAATATCACATTCTGATGCAAGTCCGTGTTTCTTTGCTGTTTCAATTGAGCCTGTGAGATTTTCAGGATTTGCCTGTGCAAGAATTGTTCTGCCGTTGTATTCAGGCTTTGCAATCATACATGACGGTGACATCTTCCATTTGTGGAGCATGAAATCAAGTATTTTAAGATTATCACAGTTTTTCAGCAGAATTAGTTCAGTATGTCCTGTAAAAATTTCCTTGCCTATTGATAATTCTGCTATTTCTTTAGCTTTTGCAGGATTTTCAGCTGTTATTGTAACTGGTTTCTGCTCCTCCTCAAAAAATGCAAATGTAATTTTTTTTCCGTCAACAGCCATTGCCCTTAAATATGCTTTTGTGCTGACGTTTCCATGAGATGAACAGCCTGTCAGTGTTGCAAGTGCAAGTGATAAAAATAATATTCGTTTAACCATGATTAAAATTTCTCCTGAAAAAATAGGATATTGGTGCAAAAAGCAGTATTACAGCAACAGAAATGCTGTATATCACGCTGTAATGGATATTTCCGCCAAATAAAAATCCAACTGTTGCCATTAAGATAAGGACTATTACAGATTTGTATTTTTTTATCATCGGAACAATCTCACCAAGAAGATATTGTGCCATTGAAGCCTGTAAAGCTATTGAATAAACTGCACAGACTGAAAAAACAATCAAAAAAAGCGAGTCTATTCTCTGTACTGGAAAAGGCTGTGAAAGCTGTGCAGAAGTAGCTATAGGAAAATCCGTTATTTCCATAATACCACCACTTACAAGCACACCTGTTAAAATTACTGTAACTGTGAGTACTATTTTTCCCACAAAATATCCTATAGCATTTGACATAGGGTTTCCTTTGGTAAAACCAAGAATAAGGATAAAACTTCCTATACCACCGCTTAAAGCAAATCCTCTGTTAAATTCATTAAAGAAGCCTGCTCCGTCTGATTTTTTCAGATTACTCATGTCCGACTGAATCAATGCACTTACTATAACAACAATAAGGCATAACGCACCTATTACCATTGCTATAAGTGCTGAACGTCCAAGAGCCTTTATGCCTGATGACGAAATATATACACATACAATTCCGATAAGAAATGCCAAAATAAATTTACCGAAAAAGCCGTTGTTTTCATAGGGAATATATATTATTTCATGTGTATTCCAAAGCATAGAAAACAGCATACCGCCCCATATAACAAGATATATCAATATTGCAGATTCAGCAATTTTTCCGCAGTCTTTAAGTGATTTTCTCTTGCTGTATATTTTTATAAGAGGAATTGCAAGCAGAAACTGCAATATAATTCCGACTGCAAATCCGACTGCTGTTATAACTGTTATTTTGTCAGTAAGACAGAAAAGTACAAATAAATCTTCAATAAGAAGCAGGGATATAAACTGCGATTTAGTTATCTGATTCATGATACTCCTCCACTGTAAACCCTCTGTTCTGCATTTTTCTGAATCCTTGCCGTATAACAGTATCGCCCATACCTTTTGCGGAAAATGGCGAAATCGGAGCAGTAAATGGAAAGCCGTAATCCTCTGTACTGCATATATTTGTCAGGACAGCACAGGCAAGTATGCTTATACCAAAAAGTCCCATTATACCGCCTGATGTGAGAAATGCAAATCTCAATACGGTTATTTGCGGATTAAGGTCAGGCACAACAAGTCCTGCCAAAACTGCAAGTGCTGTCATTGTCAGAAGCGGAGTACTTACAAGTCCCGATTTTACAGCAGCATCACCAATTATAAGACCGCTTATTATACTTACTGCACCTCCGACAGGTTTCGGAAGTCTAACGCCTGCCTCCCTGATTACTTCATACATCAGCAAAACAAGAAACGACTCTGTTATTATTGAAAGTGGTGCATTTTTTTCCTCCTCAACAAGAAGTAAAAGCAATGTACTGTTAAGGAGTTCGGGGTGATACATTACAATTGCCACGTATACAGCTGGTAGCAATATAGATATTACAAACGCACCATATTTCAGCCAGCGGATAAAAACAGTATAGTATGGTTTGTATGCGTAATCGTCAAGAGTGTGAAAACTTTCACAGAATAATCGTGGGATAATTATTGCATACGGCACACCATCAATAAGAATTGCAACACGTCCCTCAATCAGTTTTGAGCATAACACGTCGGGACGTTCTGTCAATCCTGTAGAGCTGAAAAGCTCAAAATTCTTTTTTTCCACAAAAGGACGTATATAGCCCGTTGAGAGTATCGACTCAAGTTGTATTTCATCAAGCGATTTGCTGATGCGGTCAAGAAGTTTCTGCCGTACACGGTCTTTCATGTAGCATATACATATATCAGTATTGCTTTTTGTACCCTTTTTTATTAACTGCATTACAAAATCAGGTGTTTTCAGTCTTCGTCTTAACATTGACATATTTGTGCGGACAGTTTCAACAAATCCCTCATGACTGCCTAAAATATTGCCCTCACCCGACGGCTCTTGTATACCTCTTGAAGCATATCCCTGCACACCAAAAGCAAGTGCCTTGTTTATACCGTCAGCGAGAAGCACAGCAAATCCTGAATAGACAAGCCGAAAAAGTGTGTCATAATCTTCCACTTCGGGACGGTCGGACGATAACAGCTTGTATTTCATGATATAGCTGAATAATCCTGCCGGATTCTGCTGATTTGGAATTTCAGTTATCGGAGATAATACCATTTCAGTTGCTGTTTGTGATGACATCATACCCTCACAGCAAAGCAAGGCACATTTTATTCCGCCTGTATTAAATTCATTTACAAGAATATCAGATGAACCGCCTGAAACCTGCTTTATAAGCTCAATATTTTCTTTAAGTTCGGAAATAATCCTTTTATTTTTATCAAAGTCTGCCATTTTTTATGCTCCTTTACTTTTATACAATTATCGGCAGAATACCGATAAAGTGTTGACAAATTATCATGTTTCTGATATAATTAATATATCCTGACAAGTTAAGATAATTGGTTGCACTATCGAATCGTATCGTGTGTAAAATCTTAAGCGTCAGTTAGTCTTCTGTAAAAAAGAAGTCAGGAAAAATAAAATAATAAATCAAAGTAGCGGTGTGGATTCAAAATCCTATCCAATAGTGGCGAAGTGGACACGCCTGTAAGAATAAGGGTTGCCTGATTTTTTCAGGTGGAAACTTAAATACCAATCTTCTTACGAAGCTCCCACCTCTTTAGTTGGGGGAAAATTCACAATCCTGCATAAATTTCACCTCAAGGATTATTATACCTCATCTGCATAAAATTATAACAAAAAAGGACTGCCGAAACAGTCCTTTTATTCTTTATTCTTACTATATTGATTTATACCATAAATTCTTGGAATAATTATCATGCAGAATATAATACAAAGTACAATTAATGATATTTCTTTATACTGAACAAATGAAAGTATCATAATAACAAGTCCCGATATAAACCATAATTTTCCTGAAAAACGCTGTATTTTTGTCCATAAATCACTGTTATCATATGCATAGGAAACTTTTATACCGCAATAATAATTACTTATGAACTTCGGCATATAATTTCCACATACACATATTATCAGTCCTGTAATAAGAAGTGATATTGTCTGTATAAACTGACAATTTACATACAACATATTGATATATTCCAATGCGTTAAATATTATGATACCCTGCACTGCAAAAAGAACAAGTGAAACTGTCAGTCTTATAAAATCAGACTTTTTTGTATTTTCATTACTATTCTTATTATAAATAACAATAAAAACCGCACTAAGTACAGGAAAAATCAAAATCAGAAATTTACTTGCAGTATTGCTTACTCCATTCTCATTCCATTGCACAGCTATTTCCTCAGGCAAATAAAACAGAGAAACAATTGCTGAAAGAAACATTACAAATGTTACAATCATTACCGAAATATTATTTTGTTTGTTCATTAAAATCCCTCCTTAAAATCAATCAGCCACGAAAGAAGTTCTTCCAGAACGCTAAGATTTATTTCATAGAAAATAAATTTTCCCTCTCTTGTATCACGAATAAGTCTTGCTTCTTTAAGTATACTCAAATGACGTGAAACAGCTGCCGAACTGATATTAAAATGCTCAGTAATTTCTCCTGCTGATAGACGACCTGCTTTAAGCAGTTGTATTATTTGTCTGCGTGTAGGGTCAGCCAAAGCTTTCAAAGTATTTTGAATTGACAAATCTTCCTCACTCCTAACAATTAACATTTAACCTAAATGTTAATTATATTGTATCATATTATACATGATTTGTCAATAAATATTAAAAAAATTTTAAAAAGGACTGCCGAAACAGTCCTTTTTGTTATCTGATTATTCCATTCCTTTTACTTCAAAAGTAACTTCAATATCAGTCCATTCACCAACAGACGAAACATCAATTATACTATGTTCTCCGCCTTCTTCTAAAGTCATGCCATTGCAAATCAATGCATAAAGCGTACCCGATTCAGATTCAAATTCAGAATCAGCAGTGCCGACAATTTCAAACTCCTTGCTGTCAATCTTGACACTCTTTATATCAATAACAGCATTATCAGCATTTTCAAGTCCCATTGCTTCAACACCAAGAAGCATTACACCATTAGGCTTTACGTCGTCCATAGCTTTGCGGTAGCCGTCCGTATCAGCAGTTACTTTTACAGTATAAGTGCCATTTCCTGTAATGTCAGCAAGTGTGGCATCATATGCAAGTACTGACTCATAACCGCCATACATAACTTGCAGACTGTTGTCAACTACACACAAGTAAGCCTGACCGTCCTTTGCGATTACCATATCAGCATATGGGTCATATTCAGGGTCATCATCAAAACTGCCTGATGTGGAATAGTCATCATCATCATCAGAATCAAAATCATCATCGTCCCAGCCGTAGCTGAAATCAGTATCAAGGTTATCATAATCAAAATCAGCGGAATAATCGTAGTATAATTCTTCGCCTAAATCATTTGCGCCCTCTGTAGCCATTTCTTCATTGAATCCGACTTTCAGAAGAATATTTTTAATAAATTCTTCCATTTTGTCACGTTCAACATAGTCTGAAAGCTCTGCATCTGTATCATCATTTATTACAAATGCGCCCGACTTATCAGGCATTGACGGTTCTGCACCAATTTCAGAAGAAATGCTGAGAGTAAGTGTACCATAATTTTTATCAGCAATATCAAGAGGAATTGCAATCTGCTGAGAACTGTTGTCAGAATTGAGTGAAATTGAGAATATAACATCAGCTTCAGCATCAATCACTTCCTGCGGAAGTACAAAAGTAAGTACGCCGTTCATGTAGCCTTTTTTCTCGTCAACAGTTTCAAGGTCAGTGAACTCAACTGAAACAGTTTCATCATCAACAGTCATATCAAATGCGCCAGTGTATTTACCGCCATTGTCTTTTGCTGTAAGGATACCCTTGAAGTCTTCCTCGCCGTCCTCTGATACAAAAAACTCTCCACGCAATTCGTCGCCGTCCTTGCCGATAATAAATTTTGCGCTGTCATTTTCGGAAGTCTCAAAAGAAATACCTCTGATACAGCCAGTAGGGTCGATATAAGTATTAAGTGTAACAGTGTCCGTTGAATTTTCGTCATAGTTTTCATTAATCTCTGCAAGTGCGTCATCAAGATCTGAAATATATTTGTCAGCATCAGCAACTTCCAGTCTGTCCACAACAATACTCTTTAATATTTCGTCCTCTTTTACAGTATTAATGAACTTTTCTGAAATTTCCTTAGCCTTTGTCTCATCAATGGTAACAGTTGCAACAGTATAATTTACATTGATGTCAGATATAGCAATATCAGCTTTCTTTTCAAGCTCAACATCTGCTATACACTCATTCCATATATTCATGTACTTTGTGATTTCTGTCTCCAGTTCTTCGGGCGTGATAACAGATTCAGGGTCTTTCCTAATTTTTTCTGAAGCATTTAAATCCTTGTTTGAATCGTCATTATAGTAATCATAACCATAAATATCATTGACATCAATATCAAGCCACTGTTCAGTAAGTTCAGGAACACGGAAAAGCATATCCATTGCAGATAAATCGCAAGCCATATCAAATGATGCAAGCTTTTCGCCGTTCCACTCAACAAAAGCATTTCCGCTTGTAAGATTGTCTTTTGTATCAGCATTTACACCGACTGCAATACTGCTGAAATTTTTGATAACGTCAATTATTTCCTGTTCATCATCAGTCATATACTCTAAAAGTTCATTTTTAGCTGTATCATTTATATCATATTTCAGAGATGCAGAACATTTCTGACCGCTTTTCATATCCTCAATAGACTGACGGTACTGCTCACTTACAGCCTTTGCAAAATCATCAGTATTCTTTTCTGTCACCCATGTATAGTAGTTTTCGGGACTGCTTGTTGCAAGTTTAACCTGATTTTTCACATAATCAGACGTAGCATAGGCAACAGCACCACCGCCAGCACCGACAAGAACTACACCTGCTGTTATTCCTGCAATAAGTCCGCCCTTACCTTTTTTAGCCTGCTCAACACCTGAAACGACGTTATTTAAGTTTTCATTATAATTATCCATAAAATACCTCCGCATTTTGCGCATAAAGTTTCTGCTTACAAATCAAAGTATATCACAAAAATTATACAAAGTCAACTGATTTTCCGTATTTTTTCCATTTTGTAAATACTTTGTATTATAATATATACGGTAATCGGAAATTTATGGAATTTTATCAAAGTATCATGACATTCTGTAGTATTGTGTGCCATTACTGTCAATACCTATAGGATTATTTTCAGATTCTGTGATTTTCAATATACAGCCATCATCATTCAGTGTGATTTCACCTGCAAACACTGTTTCGCCATAGAGTTCTTTTGGTGCGTAAAATTTCAGTACGCTATCAGTCACACTTCCGATACAATCGGTAAAGCCTGCAACACGGAAAAATCCGATATAGATATTATAAGAATTATCGTCGTTTTTTGTAATTGTAATTCTGCTTCCGCTGTTGGAATCAATCTCATACTTATCACCGTATTCTCCGACAAAAGATTTATTTTCTGTTGTCACTTCTGTAACTGTTTCTGTAGTTGATTCTGCAAACTGTTGAATTTCTGTTGGTGCTTCTGTAGTTATTTCTATAGCTGGTTCTGCAAACTGCTGAATTTCTGTTGGTGTTTCTGTAGTTATTTCCGTGATTGATTCTGTAACCTGCTGAACTTTTATTGATGTTTCTGCAATTTCTTCTATATTCACAACTGCTGTTGTGACTGTACTGACAGTAGTACTTTCGGAGGAAGATATTGTCTTATTTGTCGTTTCGCCTGAAGTTGTGACAGCTGTATATTGTGCAGCTGACTGTACATCATCGGGCGGAGTACCGATATTTCTGTTAATGAAAATCATTCCGCCTATGCCTACTACCGCAAGCAGGCAGGCAGCAACAGTTGAAATATAGTGCATTATATGAGGTCTTGAATATTTCTCCGTACCCGAAACAGTATTTCCATATTCAAAATCTGTCTCTGTCATTCTGCTCATGCACTTTTCAAGTATACGCTTTTTTGCCTGTTTATCAAGTGCAGGAACAGTTGCAGAGATTTTTTCAACATCTGCATCATCAAGATTATTCAGATTTCGGGAAAATAAGTTGTCTTTTTTGTCTTTCATAAAAATCAGCCTTTCTCAAGAATTTTTTCTATACGTTTTCTTGCTCTGAGACTTCTCTGCTGTACTGCACCGACAGTCATTGAAAGTATACTGGCAATTTCATGTATAGTATGATTATAATAGTATTGGTGAATAATAATGGAGCGTTCAGGCTCTTTCAGTGACATAACAGCATTGCGGACATTCTGCCTGCTGATATTATTCATTACTGTTTCTTCAACGTTCTCACCTGTATCAGTGAAATCAGTTTCACTTATATCTGTTTCGTCCGTCACTCTCTGACGATACGATAATCGCCTGTATGCGTCTATAGATGAACGCTTTGCAATGGTACTTATAAAGTTCTTCAAAGTACCTTTTGTAATTGAAAAATTATTCATATTCCTGAAAACTTCCAAAAAAATATCGCTTGTGCAATCCTCAATATCTTCCGAAACGGCACATAAATTCAGCTTGTTTGCGACAATCGCATAGACAAGATTTCCATATTGTTCTATAATCTGCCCATATGCTTTTTTTGGAGAACTGCTGAAAAGTTCAAGTATTTCATTATCGCTCATTCAACCAAACACCTCCCTCTGTATATAACATTCGCTTATGGTATACAGAAACTAACAAAAATTTTTACCAGATTTTATAACAGCAAATGAAAATTCATGAAAATCTATGAAAACAAGAGAAAAAAAGAGATATATTTCAAAAAAATATACTTTTCGCCTTATTTTGTCAAAAGATGACTGTTGCAGTTCATATGAACTTGTGTTATAATCATATTATCACGTAAGAGGAGACAAGGAACTATGCAGAGATTAATACCTGCCACCACTATTAAATTTTCAGAAGATGCAAGAAATTCTGCTTTTTCAGTTATATCACCTATTTTAGAAGCAACAGGAGGACTTACTCTTTCACAGCTTTCAAAATTAACAGGTCTTGAGGGTTCAACCATACAGAACTGGATTAAAAGGGGCTGGATTGCATCAACAAAGGGCAAAAAATATTCCGAAAAGCAAGTAATACGCATACTTCTTATAAATATGCTAAGAGGCTCAATGAAGCTTGAAAATATTGCACAGCTTATGGTATACATAAACGGTGATGTTGAAGATACATCAGATGATATTATTGCAGATATTACATTATATAATATCCTTTGCAGAATAATTTTCACGGCAGAGGACGAGGGTGCATTTACAACTGAATCCGTGCAGGAACTTATTTCAAGAGAAATCACGGCAAATTCAAGTGAAATCACTGATGCTGTAAAATTACGCAAAGCTATGTATGTAATGGTTATGGCATACAGAAGTGCCTGCTTAAAAATAGAGGCAGACAAGAAGATGTCGGCGATACTCAATGAAATGGAGAATATGTCATGAAAAAGAAAAAAGAAAATTATCAGAGTCAGTATATGTGTTTAGGAATGTGTATAGGTATAGCACTTGGCATGGCTTTAGGCGGACTGATTTTCGACGATATACTAATCGGCATGACTTTTGGTATGAGCATTGGTATGAGTCTGGGGCTGTCTATAGGAAGTGCCAAAGACAAGAAAATTGCAGAAGAAAACAAAAATAATTCTGACAACAATAATAAGGAGAATATGTCATGAACAGTAAAATTGAATTTCTTATAGAGATAATATTGATGATTGTAATAGCACTTTTGCTTATAAAACTGCTAAAAACAGTTATACCTGTTATAATCGGTTTAGCAATAGGATTGTTTATTTACAAATTTATAGTTTACATGATTCATAAAAGTAAAGGAGAATAAAAATGGCAGACTTTGATAAAATCAGAACAGGCGGACACAGTTCAAAAGGTTCAGCAGGTAAAATAGTAGGTATGGCAGTAGCTGGAGTTATTGCAGTTATACTTATTGCAAGCTCATTTACAATAGTTCCGGCAGGTAATACAGGCGTTGTGCTTACACTTGGCAAAGTATCAAACACATCTTTCGGTGAGGGATTTCATCTGAAAATACCATTTGTGCAGGCTGTTGAAAATATGTCCAACAAAATTCAAGTATATGAAACACCTGCATCAGCCGTATCAAAAGACTTACAGACAGTCAGTTCAAATATTGCCGTAAACTACAGACTTGTTTCCGATAAATCCGCAAATATGTATCAGAACGTCGGAACAGACTATCAGACAGTACTTATAACACCTGTAGTTCAGGAGTGTATGAAATCCGCTACAGCAAAATACACTGCCGAACAGCTTATAACAGAGCGTCAGGCAGTCGGTGATGAGGTAAAATCAGCACTTGATGCAAAACTCAACTCATACGGAATTTATATAGAAAAGTTCAATATTGTAAACTTCGACTTCTCTGCTGAGTTCAATAATGCTATTGAAGCAAAACAGGTTGCAGAGCAGAACCTCCTTAAAACTGAGACAGAGCAGAAGCAGGCTATTACAATTGCAGAAGCACAGGCAAAGCAGAAAGTTATTGCTGCTGAAGCAAACGCAAATGCAATACTTGCTGAAGCTCAAGCTCAGGCAGAAGCAAACCGCCTTATTGAAGCATCACTTTCAGAAAAAGTCATTGCATATCAGCAGATTGACAAATGGGACGGTGTAATGCCGAAAGTTGTAAGCGGTGATAGTAACGGTATGCTTATCACTATCAATCCTGACGATTTAGGCAAATCATCAACTTATGTTCCACCCGTTACCACAAAGCCAGATGATAACGATGCAGAATAACTGGTAAACTGATATGAAAAAATGCAGAAGAAAACACAGATTTTCATTTGATTCAGAGGATATAATCGGTGGTATCATAGAAATTATTCTTGATATATTGGTTGATTTGATTGATTAAGCCATCTGCCATATTTACATATAGGGAAAGTGCGGGTAAAATCAGTTGGGGAACTGACCGCACGAAAAAATCCGTTGTCTTTTTTCGGACAACGGATTTTTTTCTATTGTTTTTTCCATTTTAAAAGAATAATTGTTGCTATAAGCGTAGTCAATACAGCAAGAAGAATTGGAAACCACGTATATGGCAATGGCAAATCAACTGTATTTATACCATAAAATGCAAATATAATATTAGGAATCTGCATTAAAATAGTTATTATAGTAAGTCTCCACATAACTATATTAAGATTGTTTGAAATTATAGAAGAAAAACCGTCTGTCATACTTGAAAGAATACCCGAATATATGCTTGACATCTCAATAGCCTGTTTCATTTCAATAAGCACATCTTCCAGTAAATCCTGGTCTTCATCATAAAGCTTTATTACACGTCCACGGAATATTTTTTCTATGGTTGCCTCATTTGCTTTAAGTGAGATTGAAAAATAGACAAGTGATTTTTCAAGTGCAAGCAACTGCATAAGAAGTTCATTTTTCATTGCATCATGCAACTGCTGTTCTGCAACATATGAAAGCTTATCAATCTGTTTAAGGTAGTATAAGAATAAAGCTGAAATCCTAAGCAATAACTGAAGAACAAATCTTGTTTTGAAAGACGGTCGCAGGTTGCGTATAGACCCCCTTACAGCCTCATCAATAAGCTGTGACTCATGCAGAGATATTGTGATAACGTTTGTGTCTGTTATAATTATACCTATAGGCATTGTATAGAACATCTTTGACTCTGATTCGTCCATAGAAGATACAGGGGTATCAATAATTATAAGAGTCTGTTCGTCCTCTCTCTCAATACGTGAGGATTCTTCTTCATCAAGTGCAGACTTTACAAATCCGCTGTCAAGTCCGAAATCATCAATAAGAAACTTTATTTCCTGCGGAGTAGGATTTATAACTGAAATCCAACAGCCGTTTGTTATGCTTTCAATCTCACATATTCTTCCGCTTTCAGATGTATTATAATAATTTATCATTTATAGTTAAAACTCCTTTCGCTGTTTCTGCACAAAAAAGCATACACAGCGAAAAGAGACAATTTATTTGTCAGAAATCATGTATATTGCTTTTTTGCATTGTAAATTCGTATTCCCATAAGGGTCAGAACTCATAAATATTCACCTCCGTAAATTTTTACCAATACTATTATATCATATGTAAAAGAAATTTACAAGTGCTGTTTTTAAAATTTTTCAGATTATACTTGACATTTTATGAAATCAATGGTAGAATAAAATTACAATATTATATCATGAATGAGAGGGAAAAATCATGAAAAAATTAACAAAAAATTTAATGTCCCTTGTATCAGCAACTGCAATGTCTGTAGCTATGGTTGGTTCGTCCATGCCTGCTGTAATAAATCAGACTGAAAGTGCAATAGCTGTTGATACAAACAATGATGACTGGCTTCATGCTGAAGGAAGCCGTCTCTATGACATGAACGGCAATGAAGTATGGCTCACGGGTGCAAACTGGTTCGGACTAAACTGTATTGAATATTCTCCGCATTACCTTTATGCAGGCGATATTGATGATATGTTGCAGGAGGTAGCGGACAGAGGTATGAACGTCATTCGTTTTCCTATTTCAACAGAACTTATTCTTTCGTGGATGAACGGCACTCCATACCAGATAAGTTCAGGTGGTATGCAGGCAGTCTATAATCCTCCTGTAGACCAGGACGACGGAAACGGCGGTGTTATAAAGGCAGGAACATATGGCAATTTGAATAAGGATTTCGTAGAATCTGACGGCAAAACTCTTATAACAAGTGACAAAGGATTTGATATAATCCTTGACAAGTGCAAGAAGTATGGTATCAAGGCTTTTATTGATATTCACAGCCCTCACGCTGACAACTCTGGTCATAACTATAATCTCTGGTACGGCAAGGAAACTGCTGACGGAACTATGGTTACAACTGATATATGGATTGATACGCTTGTATGGGTTGCTGATAAGTACAAGAATAATGATACTCTTATCGGATACGACCTGAAAAACGAACCGCACGGAAAAGGTCAGGAAGGTGACAAAGCTGCAAAGTGGGACGGCTCAACGGACGAAAACAACTGGGCTTATGCTGCCACAAAATGTGCTGATGCTATTCTTGAAGTAAATCCGAATGCACTTATTTTCATTGAAGGTGTTGAACAGTCTTTAAGCGGTGCGCAGGCAGGAGACTACTGGGGTATAGAGGACAGAATGGTCAATTCACCATATATCGGAGCATGGTGGGGCGGTAATTTCAGAGGTGCAAGAGAATATCCAATCCAACCAAAAAACGGTACAAGTCAGATTGTCTACTCTCCGCACGATTACGGTCCGTCCGTTTATGCTCAGACATGGTTTGACAAGGATTTCACTACACAGACACTTCTTGAGGATTACTGGTATGATACATGGGCTTATCTGAATGCAGAAGATATTGCTCCCGAACTCATAGGAGAATGGGGCGGACATATGGACGAAGCAGAAAATCAGAAGTGGATGGAACTTCTCCGTGACTATATGATTGAACATCACATCAATCATACTTTCTGGTGCTTGAATACAAATTCAGGTGATACAGGAGGATTGTGGGCAAATATCTCATGTGGTCAGCAGGCTGGCTCAACACAGATTACATGGGAAGAAAAAAAGTATGCACTTATGGAGAAAGCTCTCTGGCAGACTCAGAAAACCGGAAAATATATCGGTCTTGACCACCAGATACCACTTGGAAACAACGGTCTCTCACTCAATGAGTTCTATACAAGCTATGCTTCAACTGAGGGCAGTAACCTTGACGGCGGTACAATAGTATCAGGCGGAAAGCCTGTTGAGGGTAGTGCACCGGCTCAAACAACAACTACAACTCAGAAGACGGCAAAATCCACAACCACAACAACATCAGGAACAGCAACCACAACAACATCAGGAACAATAATCACCACAACATCTGTAACACTCATAGGAGGGGGCACAACATCAACAAAACTTAATCCGTCAGGCTATATTGTAGGTGATGCAAACTGCGACAATGCAGTAAATATTGCTGATGCAACAGCTATTATCCAGCATCTCGGCAACAAAGACAAGTATGCACTTTCAGAACAGGGCTTGAAAAATGCCGACTGCTGTAATGTTGGCGACGGTGTAACAGGTCTTGACGCTCTTGCAATTCAGAGACTTGAAGCAAAACAGATTACAAAATTACCTGATGTTTCAGAATAATAAAACAGCGAATCCGAAAGGGTTCGCTTTTTATTTTTGTTTTAATGATAAAGTATTATAAATCATCAGCAAGATTTATGATACACTTGCCCTGTTTTTTGGCATACTGTATAGTCTTGTATGCTCCACCGCTTTTATGCTGAATAAAGCACACCACAAGGTCTGAACGGTCAACAATATTATGATTGCGGACTTGGATAGCTGACTTTGGGTGAGCATTGGCGGAATCGGCACATATTTCAACTTCATCATAATATTGAAGATAAGACTGCTCATTGTCACGGTACTCGGCTTTCTGATACGGCAGAACAAGGGTAAAATGTGTATTTCCATATCCGTATTTATGAACAGCTTGCTTTATGGCTGAAGAAGCAAGAATATCAAAATCTCCGTCCCGTCCAATCAGAAAATCTACATACTCTTTCTGCGTAATAAGTTCGTACAGAAGCTTTTCAAGACGATATTCTATCTTTGATGAGTACTCAACGTATCTATGCCCGAAAAAACTGACAGTATATATCTTCATCATTTAATTCAATCTCTCCATTTTCATTTTCATATTGTCTTATTTTTTCCTTTACCAATGTTTCAATCATATTAGCCATAGAGCGATTTTCTGTTTCAGCAATTTTCTTGATTTTTGCATGGTCGGTTAGATTAAGACGTAGTGTAGAAGAAGTTTTTATAATAGCCATAGCAATACCTCACTTTCATTATTATCATACCACTTAATACATTTTTTGTATGCAGTCATATTGACACCACATTGATACCTTGATATGATAGAAATAGTAATTTTTAAAGAAAATATGCTGAATATATATTGCAAAAAATCTGACAAAACAAAAGGCGAATCCTAAAAGGGTTCGCTTTTTTATCCTCTATTTTAATGATAAACGATAAAATATTATCGTTTATTCTGCACAATAAAATCTGTCAAAATCATTTTTATATTATGAAAACATATAAAATTTAATGTAAAACGATAAAAAACTATTGACAAACGCAAAAACATATGATATTATATAATCACGGAAAGGGAAACACCCTGAAACAAATTTAAAGCGAAATTATTCGGAGGTAATTATTATGAAAAACGAAAACATCACAAAAATCAATAAGCTTGGCAAGGTAAGCAGAATTATTCTTGCAGTCATGAGGGTTGCTTGTATTATTGGTATAGTTGCTTGCCTTGTAGGTTCAGTAATTGTCGGAGCTGTATTTGATGCAGATAACAACGTATTCAATATAACAGGAACAGCAAATGCACAGATTACAGTTGATGAAGATACACGTCTCATGATACATGATGAAAAAATCAGTATTGGTGGTATCAAGATTTTTAGCATCAAGAATTTAGAGGAAAGTGATGTACATGCTGATGCTTTAGGTGCAAAAATTGATGTTGATGTTGATAAGACAGATAACAACGGTGTTTCTGTTTATGACATCAAAGCTGATGTAACTGCTGACAGTATAGCTTCAATTAAAGTTACTATAATAACAACTGTAATATTAGGTGCTGTTATGTGTGCTGTAATGCTTGTTGCAGTAATATTTGGCGGAAAACTTGCAAAATCACTTGAAATATGTGCATCACCATTTGAGGAAAATGTTATAAACGCAATGAAAAAGTTCGGATTTTCACTTATTCCAATGGCTGTTTTATACATCATTGACGGTGGTATCGGTCTTACTTCTGTAGTTCTTATTATTGCTATTATAATCTTCTCATATATTTTCAAATATGGTGCAGAACTTCAGAAAGAATCAGATGAAACAGTTTGATAAGAGGTGAATAATATGGCTATAATTGTACGACTTGACAGAATAATGGCAGACAGAAAAGTAAGCCTGAATGAATTAAGTGAAAAAGTTGGTATAACAAATGTAAACTTATCAAAACTCAAAACAGGCAAAGTAAATGCTATCAGATTTTCCACTCTTAATGCTATATGCAAAGCATTGAATTGTCAGATAAGTGACGTTCTTGAATATGTAGACAGTGATGACTGATAAAAAAATTCCCTTGTCCATGAAAACAAGGGATTTTTTATTCTTATAACTGATTATTTGTTGCTATGTAAACTTTATATCCTTCGGGTGTATAAAATTCCTGAACGGAGTTAAGTGCATTGTTATATTGTCTTGTCTGCATTTTTCTCCAGTTGATAAAAGTATAAATATCAAAGACAGAGAACATTGTAAAGCATATTACAACAGAAAGGTATGATATATCTTTTATTGAACTGCTTCCCCAAAGTATCATGAGAACCACATCATTGAGGGCATATATAACTGCATAATACGGACATCTTCTGAATGAAAGATAAGCCGCCGCAAAACTTGTTGATATTGAGAATGTGCTCACAAGAAGATTTGCTGTATTGAAATATTTGAGGATAAAATAAAATCCGACTGTAACACCTGCTGTAGCAAATACAAGCATTATCATTTCAAAAATGCTCACTTCTCCTACAGTTACTTCTGATTTATTTCCGATAGTAGGATTTCTCAACCATGAAATAAGTGCTATAACTGACATAGGGAGCGTCATTCCGACGTATGTAATCAGCTCACCGTAATAATGTGACTGAAAAGAAATAAATCCATAAAGTAAGCTGAATACAATTGACATTGCCTGCCCTGCGGCATTTCCCTTTGAGTTATAGAGTAATGACGTTACACCGATAACCGATGCCGCAAGATTAATATAATTTTCTCTGTCAAATGCAAAAAAGCAGGTAAATATAACCGCTATTGAGAATCCCCACATTATAAGTTCAGGCAAAGTAAAATATCTTGTTTTTTTTATCATAAAATCACCCTTAAAAATTAATTAATGATATAATTGTATCATAATTTTTTCAGATAGTCAATGAATATTAACAATTAATAAAAAATATCAGCATTTTTAACAAAACAAATTTTCTGTTTCACTAAAAAATGCTTGTTATTTTTGGAATTTCACCATTTCTCAATAAATCGAGCATATTTTTCAATTCTGAAAGTTCTGATAAAAGCTCCTCACTGTCATTTTGTGCAAGGTACTTTATTCTTGCACAGATTCTGTCTATTTCTGAAAGCTTGTTGTTTTGTATAAGCATTGATGCAGTTTTTCGAAAATTTTCCCATTTTGTTTCAATCTGTTCTATAATCTGCATAGCTTTTTCTTTGTCTCCGTCGGAGAAAATTTCCCCTGTCTGCTCCGAAAGTGAGATAATAGACTTGCATTGATTATTTATCCATACTCCTGAAAATATGCTTGTAAGAATAAGCAGTAATATTATTCCTGCACTTATTTTAATTCTTGTCATGGCTGTCTCCTTTTGGTGCGATAAAATAATTTCCATTGCAGTCTGAAGTCATAATGAATATGTCAGATACTTTTATTTTCTCTTTTTGTGCAGTATTTTTTACAAACTGTTCATTAAGTCCCATAGATTTTAATGTACTATGAATTATATCACCGTCCGAAACGACAGCTTGCGGAGGGTCAATACGTTCTGTCTTTATATTCAAATCATCTCTTGTCGGAACGTCTTTATCCTGTTTTTTCATTATAGATACACTGCCTGTTGTTTCAACTATTGCAAACTGAACTTCTGATATATCGAAAATATCTCTGCCCCTTAATGCTGTCATGAGGTCATCAACGGAAAATCGCAGTTCACGTAATACACTTCTGTTGATTTTTCCGTTGCTGATTATAATTTTCGGACTTCCTGAAACTATTTTTCTCATATATGGACTATGCAGAATAATCCATGACATTATAACTTCATAGCACACAAGTGACAGAATCGGTGTAACTCCTACTATTATAGGTATATCAGTATCTTCCAGCGGAAGTGTAGCTATATTTGATACAAGAATAGTTATTACAAGTTCAGACGGCTGTAACTCACCTAACTGACGTTTGCCCATAAGGCGTACAGAAAATACAACAAGTATATAAAGTATAACTGAACGTATAAGAATAATCGACATTATAACAGCTCCTTTTTTGATTATTATTTCACAGAAAAAAAATTTTTATTCATGAATATTCCCATTAATATATGCAATACTATAATCAGGCTTAAGAAAGCTTAAAAATCAAAAGGAGTGTGTTTTATTATGGAAAACAAGCACAAAAATGACTGTATCAAATGCACTGTTTCGCAGTGTCAGCACAACATGGTAACAGAGAATTACTGTTCTCTTGGCTGTATCTCTGTCGGCACTCACGAAAGCAACCCTACTGTTCCTGAATGTACAGACTGCAACAGCTTTGTAAAGCGTACAGGCTGTTGTCAGTAAAAAAACAAAAAGGCGGACTTATTCCGCCATACATATCAACATTTTTTCAACAACTTTATTGTGCATATCTTCCAAAATTCACATTCAAATACAGTCAAATAGAGAAATTTTCTTATTTATACTTGCATTTTATAGTAATTTTTGTTATAATATATATACTAAGTTATTAACAAACTATTCCAACAAGGAGGCTTCAATATGTTAGATAAAACTATGACTTTCAAAGTCAGTCAGGACGGAGAAGCAGAAATCAGAAAAAATCTCAAGATTATTTATGACGCTCTCGTTGAAAAGGGTTATAACCCTATAAATCAGATTGTAGGCTATATTCTTTCAGAAGACCCGACCTACATAACCACTTACAACAATGCAAGAAGCCTTATCCGCCATATTGACCGTGATGAGCTTTTGCAGGTGCTTGTAAAATCATATTTGCAGGTTTGATTTATTATAAGCAAAAAAGGGTGTATCGGACAAGATATGGCTTTTTTGTTTTTGATATTATAAATCAGTTTAATTTGTTTGATTAAAAGTGAAAATATTCTGCTGAATTTCTGATAATTAAAATAAAAAGACAGACTGCATAAGTCTGTTTTTTTTAAGTTATTATAAGATGTATGTATGCTCCTTTTAGCAGGTGTATTTTATTTTCTAAATAAGTTACACTAATAGTATTAATTAATAAACTATTAGTGGGTGAAATTATGAATTTTAAATCATTAGGCATAAACATACGTAAATATAGAACAGAAAAAAAGATAAGTCAGGAAAAACTTGCAGAAATGGCATATCTTTCACCAAAATATATTGGTATGGTTGAAAGAGCAGAGAAAACACCCTCTCTTTTAACATTAGTAAATATTGCAAATGCCCTTGATGTTACTGCTGATATGCTCCTTTGTGATATTCTTAACAGGCACAATGAAATCAGAAGTTCACTCATACTCAACAGAATAAACAGCCTTCCTGAAAAAGACAGGGAACACATCTACACTGTTATTGAAGTGCTTCTTAAATATTTTGAATAATTTAAATATTAGCAGGTGAAATTATGAAATTTGAATCAGTTGGCAAGAATATAAGGAGATACAGAAAAGAGAAGAAAATGAGTCAGGAAAAACTTGCAGAAATGGCATATCTTTCACCAACTTATTTAGGCATGATTGAAAGAGCAGATAAAACACCATCTCTTACAACATTAGTCAATATTGCAAATGCTCTCAATGTTACTGCTGATATGCTTCTTTGTGATGTTCTTAACCGACACAATGAAATCAGAAGCTCACTTACATTCGATAACATAAATAAACTTTCTGAAAAAGAAAAAGAACGTATTTACGCTATTATTGAAGCTTTTCTTAAATATTCTGAATGATTTCCGACATTTTAATGTAAAAAATCTGTATTTATTACATTTTTTTTATTTTTTCAACTTGATTTTTCTATAAATATATATTATACTAGCTATAAGTAGTAT
>JAIDTI010000065.1 GCA_029060755.1 Ruminococcus sp.
GTATAATATAAATATACACTTAAATCAGGAGGATAAAGAGGAAATGAAAGAGTTTAAAGAGAATTTAAAGAATCTGTTTGACAAAAATTTTACGGATGAGTTTATCTGTGACATGATTTATCAGACAAAAATGAATCTTATTGATGCTGAAGTTTTTTGTGATGCTATTGTCAATATAGCAGATGAGTTATGTACAAGAGATTATCGCATTGAAAAAGCAAGTGACATTAAAAGATGCAACAGAAAGATTTTTCGCAATTTAGACTTGTATTTTCTTTTGAAAGATGCACTTATTGATGATGAAATCATGGAAGAAACCTTTGAAATCAATAAGTTTGTCAAGGAAATTGCGGAAAATTGTGCTAAGTATACAGAATTTACATTTCCTGTGCCGAAAAATGAAGTTGAAAAAACTTACATTAAACTCAATAAAAAGTTTATAGTTTTTATTATTTTAATGCAGGTAAGAAATGCGTTAATAAAAGGTGCAAGAAGTGTAAGATTCAACTATGCTGTTGATGAAAAGTTTGTAACTTTATCATTGAAATTCAGAAAATCAAAGTGTGAAAATCCGTTCGAATCATTAGAAGACGATGTAATGCAGCGTTTCTTTATTGAGATTTCCGATTTGCTTGTAACTCATATACACTCTGAAATTTCGATTTCAGAAGATGGTGCGGTTATAAAAATTCCCGTATATGAACGAATGGAGTTAAATGCCTATGAAGACAAAATTATTGAAGATGATGAGCTTTATTTATATTCTATAATGCTTTCTGAGTTTAGCGAATATCGTTTCTATGAATAAGATTCGTTTTTAAATGAAAAACTATGAAGAATAATTATATTAATTTTGAAAAAATATAATTTTTTGTTGACAATATTCAAAAAAAGTTATATAATATAGTTATATGAGTGTTTGTTTTTGCAGACTGTAATTATTTTTCAGAAAACGGAGTGAAAAAAATGCCGTCAGGTATTGAAATTGAAAGAAAATTTTTCATAGAATTTCCCGATACAGAGATTCTTGATATTAAGAAAAAGTTTGAAATTCTGCAAATATATCTTGAAAACGGTGAAAACGGCTCACAGAGGAGAGTACGCAGAATTATCGAAAACGGCAGTACAAAATATTTCTATACAGAAAAAATTTTCCGTTCTGCTGTTGTAAGGGAAGAAAACGAATCTGAGATTGACGAATCTGAGTATAACAAACTGCTTTTGCAGAAAAAAAGTGACTGTAAGCCTTTGGAAAAATGCAGATATTGTTTTGAATATAAGAATCAGCTTTTTGAAATGGACAAGTATCCTTTTTCGGATAATTTTGCTATACTTGAACTGGAACTGGAAAATCCTGAACAGGAAATATTCTTTCCTGAATATATAAATATAGTAAAAGAAGTTACAGGAATTTCGGAATATTCAAATACAACATTTGCAAATACAAATAAATTCCCCGAAGATTCAGGAGATTGACAATGATAGAAAAAATACTTGCAATTGATGATAATGACGAACTTTATACGCTTTTCGGACAGCTTGACAATAACATCAGGCACATTGAAAAGCAATACAATGTAAGAGTTGTGTTAAGAGACGAAAATATCAAGATTATCGGAAATGAGCCTGAAATTTCAGATGCTTCAAAGGCTGTACAGGCTCTTATAAAGATGAGCAGAAACGGTCAGCCAGTAAACAATCAGACGATAAGATATGTTACTTCTATGGTTGCGAATGGTGCGGAGCAGGAACTTGCCGAACTTGGCGGAGACGGTGTATGCCTGACAGCATCGGGAAAAATAGTCCGTCCCCGTACTCTCGGACAAAAACGTTATCTTGATGAAATAAAGAATAATACAATCGTTCTTGGAATCGGACCGGCAGGAACTGGAAAAACGTACCTTGCGGTTGCTATGGCTGTCAAATCATTCCGTGAGCATAAGGTAAAAAAAATAATCCTTACAAGACCAGCTGTTGAAGCAGGGGAAAAGTTAGGTTTTCTGCCCGGTGATATGCAGGACAAGGTTGACCCTTATCTTCGACCGCTTTATGATGCGCTTTTTGATATGTTCGGCGCAGACAGATTCGGGCAGTATATGGAAAAAGGAATTATAGAAGTAGCACCGCTTGCATATATGAGAGGACGCACTCTTGATGAAGCTTTTATAATTCTTGATGAGGCGCAGAATACAACGTCTGAACAGATAAAAATGTTTCTTACACGTCTTGGAAACGAAAGCAGAATGGTTATAACAGGTGATATTACACAGATTGATTTGCCTGATGTAAGAAAATCTGGACTTGTTGAAGCTATGAATATACTCAAAGGTATTGAGGATATAAGCATTACTAGATTTTCAGAAAAAGACGTTGTAAGACACAAGTTGGTACAGGATATTATAAAGGCATATGAAAAATTTAATGAAAGGAGTAAAAATCATGCCTAAACTTAAAGTTTATGTAAAAAATAATCAGGTGGAGGTGAAAATTCCGGTAGGAATAAGACTTCTCATAAGAAGATGCTGTCAGGCGGTTCTGACAACTGAAAATTTCGGCAAAGATGCAGAGGTAAGTGTTTCTTTTGTAAGCAATGCTGAAATAAAGAAGCTCAATAAAGAGTACAGAGACAAGGACAGTGTTACAGATGTTCTTTCATTCCCGCTCACAAGTGAGGACGGTACAGTTGAAATAAATCCCGAAACAAATGCAGTTCTGCTTGGTGATATTGTTATTTCACTTGAAACAGCTGTAAAGCAGGCTAGAAATTACGGACATTCTCTTGAACGTGAAATAGGTTTTCTGACAGTTCATTCAATGCTCCATCTTCTTGGTTACGACCATGAAACAAGTCAGCTTGACCAGCGTATAATGCGTGAAAAAGAGGAATCTGTTCTGGAAAAGCTTGGTATTTCAAGAGATGTCACTTTTGTAATTCAGGGGGATAAGTGATGCCGAAAACAGCTTTTATAACCATTGCAGGAAATACAAATGCAGGAAAGTCATCACTTCTTAACGCAATAGTCGGTGAAAAAATAGCGTCTGTAAGCAGTAAACCACAGACAACACGTACAAGAATCACCGGCATACGCAATATTGACGACGTTCAGCTTGTTTTCTTTGATACTCCCGGACTTCACAAGCCTGTCAATAAATTAAGCGAACATATGCTCAATACCGTAAAAGAATCTGTCAGCGATATTGATGCAGTTGTATTTGTCCATGACAGCACTAAAAAAATCAATGAGCAGGAAATAAATCTGCTTAAATCGCTTAATAAGTCAAAAATGCCTGTTATACTTGTGCTGAATAAGATTGATTTAATCAGAAATAAGGAAGATATTGCTGTTTCTATTGCGGAATTTTCTGCAAAGGCAGATTTTGATGCAATAATACCGATAAGCATAAAGGAAAACAACGGCATTGATATTGTTATTGATGAAATTTTGTCATTTGCGGAAGAATCCGTACATTATTTTCCTGATGATATGATTACCGACCAGCCCGAAAAGGTATTGGCAGGGGAAATGATAAGGGAAAAACTTCTTGAACTTCTCAAAGATGAAGTACCACACGGTATAGCAGTCGGTGTTGAACAGATGTCAGAACGTGATGACAAAGATATTCTGGATATTTCAGCAGTTATTTATTGTGAAAGAGAATCGCACAAGGGTATTATCATAGGCAAAGGCGGAGCTATGCTCAAAAAAGCATCTACTTCTGCACGTATCGAACTTGAGGACTTTTTTCAGATTAAAGTCAATCTGAAATGTTGGGTGAAAGTCAAGGAGGACTGGCGAAACCGTGAAGGATTAATCCGCAGTTTTGGTCTTTCTGAACAATAATCCATACAGAATATAACACATATATTTTTTTCCGCACAGCAGATAATATGTTGTGCGGAGGTGTAAAAATGGATACTGAACAGCTATGGAATAAATTCACTCAAAGCGGAAGAATAGACGACTATATCAAATATATTACTCAAAAGGGACTATGCAATGACAACAGTAGAGGGAATCGTACTGAAAGAACGAATATTCGGTGAGCAGGATAAATTTATAGATATTCTCACAAGAGACAGGGGAGTTATTGAACTGCCGGTAAAATGTGCAAGAAAAATAAATGGCAAATCTTCGTCTGCAACACAGCTTTTTGCATATTCACATTTCTGCTATGAACAGAGAAAAAACAGGCTCTGGCTTAACAGCGTAGAGCCTATACATATTTTTTACGAATTGCGCAGTTCACTGTCTGCAATATCGCTTGCAAGCTATTTTTCGGAAGTTGTACGCTCATGTGTACCAGAAATGACAAACAGCGAAAATATTTTACGGCTTTTTCTTAATACGCTCCATTTTCTTGGAAAAAATCAACATGACGAAAAACTGCTGAAAAGTATATTTGAACTGCGCCTGATGAGTGAAATCGGATTTATGCCTGATGTTCTTGGCTGTCATGAGTGCGGAGGCTTTGAACCTGATGAGCTATATTTTTCAATAAAAGAGGGCTGTTTTTATTGTGCAGAATGTTATGATAATCATGATGAAAGTGCTTTCAAGATGAATCTGTCTGCACTTTCTGCTGTTCGGCATATAGTTCTTGCTGATTTCAATAAGCTGTATAATTTTCGTTTATCGGAAAATTTACTTAAACAGCTTTCGGTGTTTACCGAAAGTTATCTGATTTCACATCTTGAAAGGAACTTCAATACACTGAATTTTTATAAATCACTTTAAAATGGTAAAAAAATATGAATAAATATCTTAAAACATTAGAACTTGACAAAATACTTGAAATGCTGGCAGAACTCTGCTCAAATGACGAAACAAAGCGCATGGCACTTGCTTTGCGCCCCGTATATGATTTGGCAGAGGTGCGCCGTGAAAACTTAAAGACAAATCAGGCTTTGAGTCTTTCAATACAGTTCGGCACACCGCCTTTTTCAAATTTCAAGGATATTTCCGTATCTGCAAAGCGTGCAAAAACTGGTGCAATAATTTCGCTCCGTGATTTGCTTGATATTGCAGTTATGCTCCGACAGATAAACGGTCTTGCAAAATGGTACAGCAGTTGTGAGAATGTCGAAACAGAACTTGACTACCTGTTTTCACGTCTTGCACCTAATGACTGGCTTCTTGAAAAATTAGACCGTTCCATTATTTCTGATACTGAAATTTCTGACGGAGCAAGTCCTGAACTTGCATCAATAAGACGAAAAATTCACCGTGCAGAAATGAATCTTCGTGAAACACTTGATAAAATGGTTAAAAACAAGACTACTCAACAATACTTACAGGAAAGCAGTGTAACCATGAGGGACGGCAGATTTGTACTTCCTGTAAAGTCCGAACATCGTGGACAAATCAGCGGTCTTGTGCATGATACGTCTTCAACAGGACAGACTATTTTCATTGAGCCTATGGCGATTGTTGAGGCAAATAACGATATACGCATTTTACAAGGGCAGGAGCAGGAGGAAATTGAACGTATTATTCAGCAGTTGTGCAGAGATGTTGGGGATTATGCTGATATTCTGTGCGAAAACTACAAAATATGTGCTGAACTGAATCTGTATTTTGCAAAGTCAAATCTTGGTGCAAAGCTTAAATGCTCCATGCCGAAAATTACAGATGACGGCAGAATCAGTCTCAAAAAAGCACATCACCCATTGCTTGATATGAAAAAAGCTGTACCGATTGACTTGTCTCTTGGTGACGAATATCAGGCACTTATTATAACAGGTGCAAACACTGGCGGAAAAACCGTCACGCTCAAAACAGCAGGACTTCTTTCAGCTATGACAATGTGCGGACTACTTATTCCGGTATCGGACGGAAGTAGCATTTCCATATTCGAGCATATTCTTGTTGATATAGGCGACAGCCAAAGTATCGAACAGAATCTGTCCACTTTTTCGTCCCACACGAATAAGGTTATTGAGATTTTAGGCACGTCCAACGAAAATTCGCTTGTACTTCTTGACGAACTTGGCTCAGGCACTGACCCTGTTGAGGGTTCGGCTCTTGCTGTTGCAGTAATCAGGCGACTTATTTTCAACGGTGCAAAGCTTATGGTTACAACTCATTATCAGGAACTCAAGGTATTTGCAATTGATACTCCTGATGTGCAAAATGCGTCATGTGAGTTCAACATTGAAACGCTGAAACCAACATACAGACTTATTGTCGGCTCACCCGGAAAATCAAATGCCTTTGCAATTTCCGAAAGTCTTGGTATGCCATTGGATATTATCAATGATGCAAAAAGTCGTGTAGATGATACAAATACACGTTTAGAGGAAGTTATCGGCAAGCTTGAATCATCAAGAATTGAACTTGAAAGGGAAAAGGAAAAAGCTGTTCAGTTGCGCATGGAAATTGCTGAACATGAAGAAGCTCTGCGTATCGAGCGTGAAAAAATCGAGAAATTCAAGGCTGATGAACTTGAAAAAGCACGTTTGCAGGCTATGACAATCATTGAACAGACAAAGGCAGAATCAAATCAGCTTATTGACGAACTTGAAAAACTCCGCAAGGAAAAAGATAGAAAAGATTTCAGTTCAGATGTTTCAGGCATGAAATCAAGGTCAAGACAGCATTTCAACAATATGTATAATATTGCAAATCCCGTAAACGAATCGGACAGCAATGAAGATTATGTACTGCCACGAAAACTTAGACGAGGTGACACCGTGTATATTGTTGATTTACAGCGCAAGGGCATTATTGCAGGTGAACCCGATAACAGCGGATTTGTATTTGTACAGATGGGTGTGATGCGTACTAAAATGAACGTTGCCCGTCTGCGTCTGGAAGAATCGCAGAAAGTTGTTGAAAACAAGACAGTCCGCAAGGGAAGAAAAGAAGGCAGAGTCGGCATAAAAGCTGAACGTCGTGGAAAAATGGAACTTGATATTCGTGGTTGTGCGTGTGATGACGGTGTGTATCAGCTTGATGCTTTTATTGATAAGGCTGTCATGTCAAATATTTCTATGATTTATATAATTCACGGAAAAGGAACAGGCTTGCTCCGTAAAGCTGTACACAAGCGACTTAAAGAACACCCATCAGTAAAAAGCTTTCGTCTGGGTGTTTACGGCGAGGGCGAAGACGGTGTTACAGTTGCTGAACTAAAATAACTGAATATTATGGTAAAATGTTTTAATACTGCTGTTATACGTATCTTGACAAATTTCTTTTGATGTGCTATAATTTAGTTATACTATTAAGAGGAGATGATTATTTTGAGCAGGAAAAAGTATGATAAACCTGTAGTTCTTATTGTTGATGACAACGATTCCAATCGTGAACTTCTTTCCGATATACTGGAAGATGATTACGATATTATAGAAGCACCTGACGGAACAGACGCAATAAGAATAATTGAAAAAGAAAAAAACCATATTTCAATTGTACTTCTTGATATAAATATGCAGGTTATGGACGGTTATGGCGTTCTGTATCTTATGAATGAAAAAAAGTGGATTGATGATATACCTGTTGTTATAATTTCATCAGAAAGTACATCACCATATATACATCGTGGCTATGAAATGGGTGCAACTGATTTTATTGTACGTCCGTTTGATGTTGTTGTTGTAAAGAATCGTGTTGCAAATACAATAAATCTGTATCTGAATCAGAAAGAACTCCGCAAACAAGTGCGAAAGCAGATTAAAGAAACAGAAAAAACAAGCAATCTTATGATTAACATACTTAGTCATATCGTTGAGTTCAGAAACGGCGAAAGTGGTATGCACGTACTTCATGTCCAGCTTTTTACTCATATCTTGTTGCAGGAACTTATCAAGCTTGACAAGGACAAGAAATATAATCTTACTCTTGATGATATTTCACTTATCAGCAAGGCATCTGCACTTCACGATATAGGAAAAATCGCAATTCCCGACGAAATACTCAATAAGCCTGGCAGACTTACTGATGAGGAGTTTGCAATCATGAAACAGCACTCTATGGAGGGTGCAAAGATGCTTGATACACTGGAAATATACAAAGACGAACCGCTTGTCAAGGTATCATATGAAATTTGTCGCTGGCATCATGAACGCTTCGACGGCAGAGGTTATCCCGACGGCTTGAAGAGTGACGAAATTCCAATATCCGCACAGATTGTCGCACTTGCTGATGTTTATGATGCTCTTACAAGTGAACGTGTGTACAAAAAAGCATTTTCTCATGAAAAGGCTGTAAGCATGATTCTTAACAATGAGTGCGGTGTATTCAATCCTATAATTATGGAGTGTCTGAAAAATGCGTCAGATGAGATGCTCAGACGAATTGTTGAAGACGATATGACAATGGAAATTGAAATAAACTGACATGGGAGGAAAAAATATGACACTTAAAGAATGTTATACGGCTCTTGAGGGCAATTATGAAGATGTAATCTCACGTCTTATGACCGAAAAGCTTGTTAATAAATTTGTACTGAAGTTTCTGAATGACGGAAGCTATGAACTGCTTGTCAATTCGCTTAAGGATAATAATATTGATGAATCATTCCGTGCGGCGCATACTCTCAAAGGTGTTTGCCAGAACCTCGGTTTTACAAAGCTCTACGAATCAAGCCATACCATGACAGAACTGCTCAGGAATAAAGATGTTGCAAAGGCAAATGATTTTCTGCCGAAAGTAGAAGCAGACTATCTACAGACAGTTTCTGCAATAAAAAATCTTGACTGAAAAAAGCTCCGCATCATGAAAAATGCGGAGTTTGTTTTATTCTTCATTCATAGTAATTTCTATGTATTCTTCCATATCGATTTTTACGCCGTTTTCCTCCTGATACTCAATATATCCGAGCAGATAGGAGACATCTATAACATCAATATATCCGTCTTTGTTAATATCATAGACAGCTTTTTCCTCATCTGAAATCTTGCGGGGCGACCTCATAAGTTCAGAGTATAAGTTCTGTAGATTTGTGACATCAACCTGATTGACATATCCGTCACCATTTGTATCGCCTACTATTGTCTTGCTGAAAAGTTTCGGCACTGTAAATATTCCCGCACCCACAAGCAGAACAGCAACAACAGCAATTATCACAGGAGCAGGAATTTTGTTGTTTTTGGAAGATGCTTTGTTTAAATCGCTGATAACTTCGTCTATATTTTTATATCCACCAGTTTTTTTGCAGGCTTTTGATGCTATTTTAAGTAGTCGGCTGTGTTTTGCCTGATTTTTTCTTGATGTTTTGTTTGCAAGCGTCTGGATAATATTTCCAATCATGCAGATGTCATTTCTGGCAGAAAGTTCATTTGATGCAGATAAGTTTTCATCTTTTGAGAAGTTTACGAAATGCTTCATATCAATTTTGCCGAGTTTATATTCTCCGTTCGGCGACACAAATATATTTTCAAGCGATATGTCATTATGGTATATGGGTGCAGTTTTAACGCCATGACACTCTTTTACTGTATAGCATATATTAAGCAGATTCTGTATAAGTTCTTCTGTACTGTATGATATTTTTCGGCTGTCAAGCATACTGTCAAGACTTTCAAACGGCTCATGGATATATAGCAGATAGTATAGTATTCGCTGTCGTGTATCATTCAGTGCAAGCAGTCTGATTGAATAGGCATTTGCATCATATTTCAGCATGGTTGAGGAGTTATCATTAAAATCCATGTTAAGCCTGATACGCTGATTTATTTTGAGTATCTTGTAATCAAGTATTTCCGAAGCCTCATCATTGATATTTTCAACAACGTGAAGCAGTTCAACTTTCATAAAACTATGCTTATTAGGCTTGAAATTGCTTGTAAAAATCTCAAAATTTGCAGTTGTATCGGTTTTTGATTTCAAATCGATAATGTATTTTTCTCTTAATGGCTGAAATGTATCGTCCATCATAATTTTTTTAACAATTTTATCTATATCACTCATCTTTGATGATTCCTTTCAAGATTGCATATTAAGATAATTATATCAAATTATGCTGAAATATGCAATAGTTTTCTGATGATTTGTAAAAAACAGCCAAACGTGCGCACAAAATATTGTTGTATATAAACAAAAAGTCCTCTGATTGAAAAATCAAGGACTTTTTATATGTAAACTTGTATCAGACACCATATGTTGCACGGTATTCAAGCATTTTGTCAAGATATTCTTTTCCGTCAACGATACCGTCTTTGATTGCGTTTATAATATCTTCCATAGTAACAATGGGATAAACGGTAACACCAAATTCTGCCTTTACTTCCTGAACTGCTGAAAGTTCACCTGTACCTTTTTCCTGACGGTCAACAGTGATAACCATTCCCGTAACATCTACATCAGCCGCAGATTTAAGCTTCGGCATGGATTCACGCAGGGCTTTTCCTGATGTCATAACGTCATCAATAATAACAACTTTTTCACCGTCTGTAAGCTTCTTTCCGACGAACATACCGCCTTCGCCATGGTCTTTTGCTTCCTTGCGGTCGAAACAGTATGAAACGTCGATACCGAATTTGTTGCTTAATGCGACAACAGCAGATACAGCCAGAGGAATACCCTTGTAAGCAGGACCGAACAAAGTTTCAACCGGGATATTGTTTTCGTGGATACACTCTGCATAGTATTCGCCAAGTTTAGCAAGCTGTGCGCCTGTTTTGTAGTTTCCGCAGTTGATGAAATAGGGTGCTATACGTCCGCTTTTGAGGGTGAACTCTCCGAAGGTAAGTACACCACAGTCAACCATGAATCTGATAAAGCTTTCTTTGTAAGTCATAATTTTTAACCTCCGTTATTTGTTGATATTTTTATTATACACCATTTTTTGTTAAAATGCAAGATATTTTATACAATTTTTTGATGAATTACAGTTGACATATTATGTAAAAAGTGGTATAATGGTATAAAAGTATTAAAATAAGTAAGGAGGTTTATAATGCGAAAATCCAAAGTGCTTTCACTTTTACTTCCGCTGATGCTTATGACTTCAATGGTATCATGCGGAGAAAATGCTGAAACGGAAGAATCTGTTGAATCTTCAAAAAGTTCGTCTGTTTCTGCAAATGTTTCAAAAGACCCTGTAACTATAACCATATGGCATTATTATAATGGCGTTCAGCAGATGAATTTTGACAGTGCTGTAGCTGAATTTAACAGAACAGTCGGACGTGATGAAGGAATTATAGTTGAATCATATTCAAAAGACAGTATTGCAGACTTATCAGAAAATGTTATTGCATCAGTAAAGAAAAATGCGGGTGCAAAAGAACCGCCCGATATTTTCGCAACATACGCTGAAACCGCATACGTCATTGACAGCATGGACGCTCTTGCAGATGTGGGAAAATATTTCACTGATGAGGAAATCAGTCAGTATGTTGATGAGTATATTGATGAGGGAAGATTCTCAAAAGACGGCTCTGTCAAGATATTCCCTACAGCAAAAAGTACAGAAGTAATGATGCTTAATAAGACAGACTGGCAGGACTTTGCCATTGCAGAAAATATTACTGTTGATAGTCTCAAAACATGGGAGGGTATAGCAGAAGTTGCGGAGAAATACTATAACTATACCGATGCTTTAACTCCCGATATTGAAAACGACGGCAGAGCATTTTTCGGCAGGGATTCTGTCGCAAATTATATGATAGTCGGCGCAAAACAGCTTGGCGCAGAGTTTATTTCTTTTGATGATTCAGGCAACCCTGTTCTCAATGTGAATAAAGATGCAGTGAAAAGACTGTGGCAGAATTACTATATACCATATGTGAAAGGCTGTTATACGGCGCAGGGAAGATACAGAAGCGACGATGTAAAAATCGGAAAATCCATTGCAATTATATGCTCCACAACCGGTACGGCATATTATCCGACAGAAGTAACTATAGATGACGACTACACATATTCGATTGAAAATATTGTTCTGCCCGTTCCGAACTTTGAGGGTACAGAGCCTTATGTAGTTCAGCAGGGAGCAGGAATGTCCGTTATAAGCTCCACGGCGGAGAAAGAAAAAGCAAGTGCAGTATTTCTTAAATGGTTTACAGATGAGGAACGGAATATTGAGTTTTCTATAAATTCAGGTTATCTGCCCGTAAAGAAATCCGCAAACGACTTTTCAAAGATTGCTGAAGTGAACTCAAAATCGGAAAATGCCGTAAAGGAAACCGTGCTTAAATCACTTGAACTTGCTATTGATGAAGTAAACAACTATTCGCTTTATACAATGAAACCATTTGAAACGGCATCAGAAGTAAGAGACTATCTTGGAAACTATATTCAGGACACTGCTGAAGCATCTTATCAGGAAGTTATGGAAAAGATAAGCGAAGGCGCAGACCGTGAGGAAGTTATTGCGGAATATATAAGCGATTCTGCTTTTGAAACGTGGTTCAGTGAGTTCAGTTCAGCTATGGAGAGCATGGTAAATAAACAATGAAACAAGAAGATAAAAAACGGAAAAAAAATGTAAGTTCTTTTTCTGCAAAACTGCTTATTCCCATGCTTATTCTTTCCGTTGTACAGGCAACCACTCTTTTCGGAACACTGTATGTAAGCGGTGAGTTTGATTCTGTGCGACAATATTCTTACGATATGCTTATTGAAAAAACAGGCAACAGAAAAAATTATATAGAAAATACTTTCGTTAAAAATATTCCCGAAGTCTATCAGACAAATGTTGGAATAACTGCAGTTGCAGAGCGGATTCTCAAAGAAAACGGACAGTCTATTGATGAGCTTACAACCGATAAGAAACTAAGCAAGGAAATTATTTCAGAGGCAACTCAAAGGCTTATATATCTTCTAAGAGTATCAGAGGCAAACGATGCTTTTATGATTCTTGATACGGGCGATTTGTATGAAAGAGATGGTATGAAAAATAAAGCCTGCGTGTATATACGTGACTTGGACACGACTTCCAACGGTACGGCAAATAATGATGATTTGCTTCTGGAGGCTGGAAGTTCAGATGCTGCGCAGAGATACAATATTACTCTTGATTACGAATGGTCGGCACATATTGACGTGGGCGAATGTCATTCAGAAAATGCACTTGATTTTTACCATACAACTATTGAAACAGCTATTGAAAATAACATAAACTTAAGCAGTTTAGGCTATTGGAGTGACTTCTCAAAAATATCTGAATCCGCATTGCCTAGTATCAAGTATACTCTGCCACTTATTTCAGATGACGGCAAAATATACGGAGTTATGGGGGTAGGATTTCTAAGCAAGACTATTCTGAAAAATATGCCGTCAAATGACAGTTTCAATGGCAATGCCTGTTATGTTGTCGGGGCGGATTTCAATAATAACAACAATTACTCTGTGCTTGTAAGCTACGGCTCACTTTTCAGCCGGCTTGTTGATGATACCGATTCTATCCACATGGACGGCACAGACGAAACACAAATTTACAATATAGGCAAGGAATCTGATGAAGAATCCATTGGAAACATACAGCTCATGCACCTCTATGGCAGTGATTCGCCGTATCTGAATCAGCAGTGGGCTTTGATTTCAATTGTGGAAAAGGGCAGGACTATAAGCGTTTATACAAGACTTATAAAAATGCTCACGATTTCAACTGTTGTATCTGTTCTTGCTACAGTTATAGTTGCGATTTTTATTGATAAGATTGTCACAAATCCTGTCCACAGGATAGCAAACGAACTCAAAAATCAGCATGATGACGAAATAATCCGTTTCAGCTCATCAGGCATTGCGGAAGTTGATACTCTTACAGAAGCCATTGAAAAGTTGCAGATTAATATCAGCGAATATTCCTCACGTGTATCGAAAATAATCAGTATGGTGAATATGGGAATCGGCGTTTTTATGTGCGACCTTGAAACCAACAATGTGTATGTCGGAGAAAGTCTGATAAAGCTGTTTAACCTGAAATGCCTTCCGGTTGAAGATGTAAATCTCAAATTTGATACATTCAAGGGGTATCTGTCTGATTTCGACCCACAGAATAAAGTCTGCGGAAACAGTATCTTTCTGCCCGAAAGTGATGTTACGAATGAGCAGATAGAGATACGCTATTTTGACGAAAAACGCAACATAACAAAGTGGTATGAGTTCACCATGAAAAAGGACGGCACAAATATTCTTGCATTGGTGCAGGATATTACAAGTTCTATCCTTGAAAAGAAAAAAATCGAGTATGAACGAGATTACGACCTTACAACAGGACTACTCAACAGGCGTGCATATTACAACAGGATTGATGAGCTTTTCAATAAAAAAGACGACCTGAAAATAGCTTCGTTTATCATGTTCGACCTTGACAATCTCAAGTATGTCAATGATACATACGGGCATGATTTCGGTGACGACTACATCAAAACCGCCGCAAACGTTCTGAAAGGATTCAGGGATTTTAACGGTGTTGTGGCGAGACTTTCGGGTGACGAGTTCAATGTATTTCTTTATGGATTTGATTCCAAAGATAACATAAGAAAAGCTATAGATATTATCAGAAAAAGATTTAACAGCAGTTACTGCATACTCTCCGATGGTTCGCACTACAAAATCAGGGCAAGTGCTGGTATTTCGTGGTATCCTGATGATTCTGTTTCGTATGAGATGCTTGTTAAGTATGCCGATTTTGCTATGTATACCGTAAAGCACTCCACAAAGGGCAATATTGCGGAGTTTGATGCAAATTCTTATACAAAAGATTCGATACTTGTAACAGGTGTTGAGGAAATGAACAGCATAATTGACGAACAGCGCATAAAGTACGCATTTCAGCCGATAATCTCCGCATATGACGGCTCAATCTATGGCTATGAAGCACTTATGCGACCGCAGTCTAATACGCTCCGTTCACCTATGGAGTTTATCAGGATTGCAAGAACAGGCGCAAAACTCAATGATGTTGAACGCCTGACATGGACTCTTGCTTTGCGTGCGTTCCGAAAGCAGATTGAGCAGGGCAGAATAAGCAGAGATGTAAAAGTATTTGTCAATTCACTCTCCAACTGCACGCTGAACGCAAATGACATAACGATTATTGAGAACGAAAATGCCGATATACTGCAAAATGTCGTCCTTGAAATTCTTGAAAGCGAACAGGCGAACATTGAGTATACAAATAACAAAAAAGCACGCATGAAAAAGTGGGGCGCAATGACTGCTCTTGACGACTTCGGCAGTGGTTACAACAGCGAACACGCCCTTATAACTCTTGAACCGCATTTAATCAAGATTGACCGTGCAATTATAAGTGGTTGTGACAGTGATGTCAGCCGAAAGAATATTATCCATAATCTTGTGAAAATCTCAAAGGCGAAAAATATTATCGTTCTTGCAGAGGGTGTTGAAACGTCAGGCGAATTGCAGACAGTTATTGAATGTGGCGTTGACTTGTTGCAGGGATATTATTTTGCAAGACCTGTATTTGAGCCGACCCCGATTGACAAAGAACGAGTTGACGAAATACTCCGCTATAACGGAAGATAAAAAAAGCCATAGTATCTTGAAAAAAATCAAAATACTATGGCTTAAATTATAGTTTTATATATCGTTTAGTCTTTTTGCAATTGGTTAAATATTTCTATATCTTCTTTTTTCGGAACTGCTTCCGTTAATGTGTCAATTACAGTTATTCCGTCTGATTCGTAAACATTAAGCACTTCTGGAACGTACGTTCCGTCTGCAATTGCTTTTTCCTTTGCTTTCTGATAAGCAACTGCTTCTTCAGGACATGAAGGAGTTTTGAGAAGTTCTGAAGTATAGATATATCCTTCTTTACCGTTGTCGCCAATGGCAGCCATAAGGTCGGGGAGGTCTTCTACATAATTAGCTTCACTATCGATGCCGTAAGTCTGTCCGTTTGCATTGACACTGTAATCAGGATAATTATGTTCTACTTCTTGTGTCATCTCTGCATCATAATACATAACAACTCTTTCCTTGTCTGCATTTTTATTTTTCACTTCTTGCATTGCAGAGTACATCTGGGCTTCATCTTCTGCCATAATTGATATTGTAATTGATTCTGTAAATGTGTCAATTACCGTTTCTCCGTCAGATTCGTAAACATTGATTGACCTTGGAACATATGTTCCGTCGGCGATTGCTTTGTCCCTTGCTTTCTGTTGAGCGACTGCCTCTTCAGGACAAGATGCACGAGGTGAGAAAAATTCTGAAGTATAAACATATCCTGCTTTGCCGTTGTCACCTACTACACCGATAAGGTCGGGGGAGTGTTCATATTCATCAAGTATTCCGTAAGTCTGTCCGTTTGCATTTACGCCACATTCTACTTCTTCTGTCATAGCTGCATATCTTTCTGACATGGAAGAATCTTCATATGCAACAATGTTGTCCTTATTTGTGTTTGCACATACTATCGGTACTGAAACAGCGGTAATGCCTACTAAAAGTGAGACAGCAGAAACCACATAACTTAACATTTTTTTCATAGTTGATTCCTCCTCATCATGTATAATTACTTAAATTTCCTGTTTTATCTGGTTGATACTTAATGTGATAATTAATACCGTTCCAAATATACGCATAACCACACGAATAAACCGCAGGTGAATCTGTAAATCCAGAAATACTTGTGACTCCAGAGTATGTACCAGAATTATCAGAACTATAAGTTAACTCACCATGGAATGCAACATTTCCATTTGAATAATAAAGTATTGGTTCAGCACCTAAAAATCCTGCTTGAAGCATTTGCTCAGCAGTAACAGTAGTGGAAGCATAGGCATATTTCTTATTATTCAATTTAAGTGTATCAGCGGAATTATACATTGTAAATTGAACATTATTAACAGTTACATACTTTCTATTTCCCTCTGTTGAAGCAGAAGCGTTTGAATAGATTGGGGTAGAGGTTAAGCACAAACAACCAATCAACATACCGCATGAAAAAGGCTTTAAAACGTTTGAAATAAACTTTGGACATTTCATAATATCAACCTCCAATATTATTTTAGTTGAAATTCACAACTAAAATTGCAATATAAACAAATAAAAATACAACAAATTAATTGGTATTTTTATGTTGATTTTATTATATCACATAAAAGCAACATTGTCAATACAAAATGTATAAAAGCATTAAATTTTTTCTTTTTCACAGTTTTTGATTGAAAATATTGTATACAATTACCAATAAAATTATCAACCTTAACCCAACGTTTGAAATCGTCGAATTAAGGTTGATTTATCAATTAAGCCTTGTCAACACTTCCGAAAAGTTCCATTTTTTCCTTGACTTTAGCTTTGATAGCTTCAAATCCTGGATTGAGGAGCTTACGTGGGTCGAAACCTTTGCCCTGCTGGTCTTTGCCTGCTTCAATGTATTCTCTTGTTGCTTCCTGGAATGAAAGCTGACATTCTGTATTAACATTGATTTTAGCAACGCCAAGAGAAATAGCCTTTTTAATCATGTCATCAGGAATACCAGTACCGCCGTGAAGTACGAGTGGCATATCTCCGACTTTTTCGTTAACTGCTGCGAGAGTTTCAAAGCTGAGACCTGCCCAGTTTTCAGGGTATTTGCCGTGTATATTGCCGATACCTGCTGCGAGGAAATCAACACCAAGGTCAGCAATCATCTTGCACTCGTTCGGGTCTGCACATTCACCAGCACCGACAACGCCGTCTTCTTCACCGCCGATTGAGCCAACTTCTGCCTCAATTGAGAGACCGAGCTGATGAGCAACGTTCACGAGTTCAGTTGTCTTTGCAACGTTTTCTTCAATCGGGAAGTGTGAGCCGTCGAACATGATTGAAGTGAAACCAGCCTTGATGCACTTATAACAGCCCTCATATGAGCCGTGGTCAAGGTGGAGAGCAACTGGAACTGTAATTCCAAGAGACTTGTCCATAGCTGCAACCATAGCTGAAACAGTCTCAAAGCCTGTCATATACTTTCCTGCACCCTCTGAAACACCAAGAATAACTGGTGAATTGCACTCCTGTGCTGTAAGGAGAATAGCTTTAGTCCATTCAAGATTGTTGATGTTGAACTGTCCTACTGCGTATTTGCCTTCTCTTGCTTTTTTAAGCATTTCTGTAGCTGAAACTAACATTTTTAAATTCCTCCTGAATAATCAAAATATGGGAAAAATCCCACAATATAATTATTCTATCATACTTTTGAGAAAAAAGCAATAGTTTTCTGTAAATTTTTTCCTGATTTTTTATGAAATGCGATTTTTTATGTATTCGCATAACTCTGTGAACTTATGTTCGTCCTGATAATCTTTTATGCTTTCAAGAGTATCTGCCTCATTACGTGGTATCTGGTCACAGAATGTCATGATTTCTCCGTTTTTCAAAGATAACGCAATCTGCACATATGGTATTTTTCCGTATCTGCCGTTTTCTAATATGGTTTCAGTTTTTACACTCACAATCTGTCTGTAGGAATAGTAATATTTCAGAAATCCTACTTTAAACTCAACTCCTTTTTCGTCAGCCAAAAATTTTCCTTTTGTAAGCAGATAACCTATGCCCAACGCCAAACCAACATCAATAAATGAAAATGGAAGTGTAAGAATCCTTTCTTTAAGCATTGTAGCAATAATGACAGTAACTATTATACTGACTATAAGAACCATAACCGAAACAAATAAAGCAAGCGGATTATTACCCTCAATAAATTTCCCTTTCATAATTTTCCCCTCATTTTTGATTAAAATTTTTCCCCTATGAAAAATATCAAGCCTGCCTGATATGTTCAGTGCATATTAATTTTTTCAATAATCTATGCAAAAAACATATTTTACAGGCTTTCATATAATTTCATTATATTTATTATACTGATTTTTGACAGAAAAGTCTATGTTTTTATGTTAATTTTCTGTAATTAAACTAAAATTAATTACAATTAAGTCTGATAATTTTTTTTGCGGTTATCTGCGGTGGCAGACTGAAAGTCATCATGCCATTGTAGATAATCTTTACCCTTTCACCCTGACTGAAATTAGTACAGCAGGTATTGACAACAACTTCCTGCTGGTTTGCTTCGTTTATAACAAGAAGTCTGCCGTCCTCTGTTCCGGTTACGGTTGCACACATTATCATAAAAATCACCTCACAACTATTATATGCGCAAGGCAGAGAAAATGATAATCAAAGCAGTAAATCATAAAATGCTTTTTCTTTTTTAAAGCCGATATTGTCATTCTTGAAATTACTAAGAATAATCTGTATTTCGGGGCATTTTTGTTTTATCGCATAATTTATAAAGTCACCGATATTCTTTTGCGTGATATAGCCCGTATCAAGCATTTTCGTGAGATTTTCGGCATCTCCGCTGTCAATCAGATACTTCACAATATGCCTGATGTTTCTGCTGATATAGGCTTTTACAGTCGGGTAGCCGTATTCAATCAGCAGGAAAACAGCAAGCGGAACTTTGAATTTTGACTCCTTTATTTCAGCAAAAAACTTGTCCTTGAAATATGGTGCATAAGTTATGCAGTTGAAAAAGCGCATTGTTTCTGCACTGAAAGCACCGTTTGCTGTCCTGAAATAATCCGATACATTAATAGTTATCTTTCTGCCGATAATTGTCACATCAGAAAAATGCGTGATGTAAAAAGCCTTGCTGTTCATCACCATTTCACAACAGGGAATTGTTATATGCTTAAGATTTTCGCAAGCCTGAAAAGAGCATGACTCAATCCATTTCATGCTTTCTGGAAATGTGACACTCTTGAGACTGTTACAACCCAAAAAAGCCCATTTCTGTATAACCTCCACACCGTCCGGAACAGTATAGCAACTGTCTTTTTTTGTAGGCGGATAGCAAATCAGAGTTTTCATATCCTTGTCGAAAAGTACGCCGTTCAAAGATTTATAGTTCTTGTTATTCTCCGATACGCTGATATTTTCAAGCATTCTATAGTGGACAAAACACTCTTTGGTGATATGTTTCAGCTTTTCGGGAATGTTTATACTGGTTATACTGGCAGATGCGAATGCGTCTTCTCCGATTGTTTTCACAGTTTCGGGAATCTCTATTTCATTAATGGAACAGCCGTGAAAAGCATCTTTTTTTATATTTTCAAGACCGTTATTGAGTGTTACCTTTGTGAGATTATGGCATAATTCAAATGCCTCTCTTTCTATAACCTTAACACTTGACGGAATCGTTACTGATTTAATATTTCTGCCCCTGAATACTCTTTCTCCGATTTTCACAACGTCATCAGGGATAATAATATCCAGCTCATCAGGTTCAGGGTCGTATCTTTCAAGTATGCCGTTATTTATTATAAATGCCATAAAATCACCTCAAAGCATTAGATTGTCGAACACTTTTTCATTTCTGTAGCCGATACTGTCATTCTTGAAATTGCTGAGAATAAGCTGTATTTCGGGTTTTTTTGCATTGACTGCATAGCTGATAAGGTCGTCAACGTTCTTTTTTGTGATGTAGCCCATATCAAGTAATTTTGTGAGATTTTCGGCATCTTCTGCATCAGCAAGATATTTCACCACACGCCTGATATTGCGCTTTAGATACGCATTTATAGTCGGGTCGTCGTATTCAAAAGAAAGAAAAATTGCAAGCGGAATTTTAAGTGCTGTATCTTTTATTTCAGAAAAACTTTTTAGTTTGGAGTAGAGAGAGGAAGTTGCACAATCAATAAAACGCATTGTATCAGCCTTGAAATTGTAGTCTGATGTCTGAAAATCAGCAGATGCTTTTACAGTTGTTTTTCCGCCTACAATTGTTATATCCGAAATTTTCTTTCTGCTGTAGAAAGCTTTTCTGTCTACCTCCATTATGCCGTCGTGGATTGTTATATGCTGTAACTCTAGACATACATTGAATGAGTATTTTTCAATATAATGCACGCTGTCGGGGATTATGATGCTTTCAAGATGTTTGCAGTTTGCAAATGAGTTTCTCTGTATAGTCGTTACGCCGTCGGGGATAGCATAACAGCTGTCTTTTTTTGCGCACGGATAAAGAATAAGATTATTTATACTCTTGTCAAAAAGTACGCCGTCTACAGATGTATATTTTGTGTTTTTCTCTGATACGCTGATATTTTTAAGTCGCATACAGCTGTCGCAGAAGTATTTGCTCAATTTTTTTACTTTTTCGGGTATGTTTATACTCTCTATATTGCTGAATCTGAACGCATATTTTCCGATTGTCTTCACAGTTTCGGGAAGCACGATTTCATTAATTGAACTGCCATGAAAAGCATATTTTTTTATATTTTCAAGCCCGTTATTGAGTGTCACCTTCGTCAGATTACGGCAATTGTCAAATGCTTCCTCGCCTATAATCTTAACGCTGGACGGAATTGTTACCGACCTTATTCCACTGCCCCTGAATACTCTCTCCCCGATTTCCACAACGTCATCAGGGATAACAATATCAAGCTCATCAGGTTCAGGGTCGTATCTTTTAAGTACGCCGTTATTTATTATAAATGCCATAAAATCACCTCAAAGTAAAAATTTATCAAAGCTTTCTCCGCTGTCAAAGCCGAAAGTGTCATGCTTGTATTTTGTAAGAATCAGCTGTATTTCGGGCTTTTTCGTGTCGATAGCATACTTGATAAGCTCGTCAATATACTGTTTGCTGATGTAAGAGAGAAGCAATTTCATATTTTCGGAATCGCCCATATCAGTAAGGTATTCTGCAACTTCAATGAAATTGCTAAGGATATAATTTTTTGCTTTTTGATTGTCATATTCCATAGCAAGAAAATAAGCAAGCATTATTTTTCCAGTTTTTTTGAGACACATTACTTCTTTTACTTTTTCACTGACTATTATAAAATCAAGAATATCTGATGCTGTTGTATATTTTGATATTTTTAAAGTCACTTGTGCTTTTTTTCCTTTTATTGTAATGTATTTCAGGTTAGAGCAATCTGGTATAGCACTGCTTGTCATCGGATTACGGTCAGGAACAGTAATTTTTTTCAGTCTGTCGCAATTTTCAAACGCATTTTGCCCAATATACTTTACTTTTTCGGGTATCTCAATTTCCGTTATGCTGTCGCACTCACGGAAACTTTTTTCGCCTATCCGTCTCAAATTTGCAGGCAGATGTATATTAGTCAGCTTTCTGCACCATTGAAAAGCCTTCTGCCCTATGGATTCAATATTATCAGGAAGATTTATTTCCTTGAGATTTTCACACCAGTTGAACGCAGATTCCCCGATTTTTTCCACGCTTTCGGGGAGTGTGATTTTTTCAAGTGCAAGACATTCATCAAATGCTTTTCTGCCTATCTCTTTTACACCGTCGGGAACAGTTACACTTCTGATATGCGTACAGCCCATAAATGCTTCGTTGGCAATAACTGTAATGCCGTCAGGAATCACAACATCTTTTTTGCCACATTCTCTGTATTTTTCAAGTATGCAGTTGGTTATTTTAAATTCTGTCATAATATCTATATTTAGTCAAGAAGTTCAAGCTTGCTGATGATGTCTTTCTGTCTTTCGTAGAACATAAGTTCCTTACTATGTCTGAAATACTCCTCACAACCGAATTTTCCGATAAATTCAGCCGTGTACTGATTTAGTGTAAGTTCAGTTACGAAGATAAGGATTTCATTTTGTGAACTCCATATCTCCTCAAAGAACAGAAACGCATTGGAAAGAGCCTTGCTTGTCTTGTCGAAAAGTGTTCTCATCTTCTTGACATGACTATTATAAGAGCCTTTTACAATGTTGTAAGCTTCATCTGTATCACTTATGCCCTCAAGATATTTTTTGTAATTGTCAAGCATTGAAATCGTCTTTCTGAATCTGTAATTCTGTTCTGCTGATAATATACCCGACGCTTTTACAGTTTCAAGAGTTTCTGTAGTTTCATCTACATAAGACTGCATAAGTTCAGCAGGGGATTTTTGTTTTCCAAGATTATCCTTAAACTGCTTTATTATTGTAAGATTCTGCTTGAAAATTTTTTCTGAGAGAATAACTTCTTTTGCATCATTTGTTATTATGCTTATAATAAGACCGATAAGTGAGAGACGTTCATCAAATTTTGCACTGATTGCACGCTGTTTTATATCGTCGGTTGCCTTGCCTGCAAGAATAGCATCAGTTTGGTAGTCACTCTTGTATTTGTTAAACAGGTCGTAGTAATTTGCGAAATCCTTTGAGATTTTTGGGTGCTGAATGTACTGGGAAATGAGCGCATTGTTGATTTCAAAGCCTTTTTTCTCATACATTGATATGATACGACTCAAATCCTCCCAACCTCTTGCTGTAACAAAGCTTTTGCCGTCAACTGTTGATTCTATGACATAGAAATTAGTCTTTTTAATATCAAGATATGTAATTATTGATGGGTGAACGCCGACTTTATAAGCATACTCTTTCCATGCGTTCAAATCAGGTTCAACATCTATACGCTTTAATCTGTCCCATGTTACTATGTCAAATTCACGCACGGATTTATTATATTCAGGCGGGTTTCCAGCCGTAACGACAATCCAGCCTTCAGGTACTTTGTGCTTGCCGAAAATTTTAAACTGCAAGAACTGTAGCATCGACGGTGCAAGAGTTTCAGAAACGCAGTTTATTTCATCAAGGAAAAGGATACCCTCTTTTTTGCCGGATTTCTCAATTGTTTCATAGACTGATGCTATAATCTCACTCATTGTATATTCAGATATGCTGAAATCTTTTCCGCAGTAGTTTTTCTGCACTATAAAAGGAAGTCCTAATGCACTTTGTCTTGTGTGGTGCGTCATGGAGTACGATACAATCGCTATGTCAAGTTCCTCTGCAACCTGCTCCATTATGGCAGTCTTGCCAATACCGGGTGCGCCCATCAAAAAAATCGGACGCTGTTTTTCTGTCGGAATTACGTAGGTATCAAACTCATCTTTTTCAAGATATGCGCTTACAGAATTTTTAATCTGTTCTTTTGCTTCTTTAATTGTCATTTTTTCATGCTCCTTTATCCGTAGTATAACTACATTATACCATATAATCTTGAATTTGTCTACTCTATTAATGAATTTGCTTGTAAATTTTCTTGTTTAAGCCCGATTTAACTGCGTTTCAGAAATTTGTTGGTAGACAATATAATTGTGAATCGCTATTTTTTTCTACCAATTTTTCTACCAAAATCGTTCGTTTTTTGCTTTCTTTTTCTTGATTCCATTTTTCATTCATTATATTCTATAAGTAAAGTTATTTTGCATTAGTGGTCATTAGTGAGCATTAAAAGTCATTATTATCCCGATTTTACGATGTTTTTTCTTGGTAGAAAGTGCAAAAAATGCGGTGCTATGGGAAATCAAAAAAATTGCGTTTTTGAAGATTTTCGGTAGAAATTTGGTAGAAGTCTGCTGACAAAAAAGTTGGTAGAAACTTGGTAGATAACAGAAAACAACCTATAAACGGTAGAAAGCCTGTTGACAAACAAACTGAATAATGGACAATAGCGGACGGTGTTTCATACAAGTGAAGCGCTG
>JAIDTI010000066.1 GCA_029060755.1 Ruminococcus sp.
TTAAGCCAGTGAATACTAATCGGTCGAGGGCTTTTCCTTTGATTCATGTGAGTTTGATTGAGTGCAGAAATTGCTTTGATTCAGTTTTTGAAATTTCTTTAAAAATTTTCAAAAAACACTTGACAAATTCTTGTTTATGTGATATAATATAAAAGGTGATTTGATATGCACCATTAGCTCAGTCGGTAGAGCAACTGACTCTTAATCAGTGGGTCCTGGGTTCGAGTCCCCGATGGTGCACCAAGAACCGGCTCGTTGGTCAAGCGGTTAAGACACCGGCCTCTCACGCCGGTAACACCAGTTCGATTCTGGTACGAGTCACCAAATAATAATCGGTGCTTATGGCAATGAGGTCACACCCGTTCCCATTCCGAACACGGAAGTTAAGCTCATTTACGATGATGATACTTGGTTGGAGACGACCTGGGAAAGTAATTCAGTGCCGATATTTATATTCCTCCTTAGCTCAGTCGGTAGAGCACTCGGCTGTTAACCGAGTTGTCGCCCGTTCGAGCCGGGCAGGGGGAGCCATAAAAATCTGTTCTTTAATCAGAACAGATTTTTTATTTTTTTATAAAATAAAAGAGGTGAATAAATGAAAAATTTAATTAAATTAGCAGATTTGACTTCTGATAATATATATGAAATTTTTCATATTGCAGATGAAATCCAAAAAGGTAAATACACGGATTTTTTGAAAAATAAAAGTGTTATATTGTTTTTTCCTTCTTCAAGTATAAGAACACGGGTTACTTTTGAAAAAGGCATATATCTGCTGGGTGGACAATCCATATTATTTCCAACTGAAACTCTTGATAAAAAAGAACATTTAAAAGATGTGTGTGGTTATCTAAATAACTGGGCAGATTTGGTTATTGTAAGACATGAGAATATTTCTGTAATTGAACAGCTTGCCCGTTATTCAAATATTCCTGTTGTAAATGCTATGAGTAATGACAATCACCCATGTGAAATAATTGCAGATATGTATGCTCTTTCAAAAATAAGAAATGATTTTATTTCTGATAGTTATTTATTCTGCGGTAAGGCTGGAAATATAGGTTTTACGTGGAAAGAAGCTTCTGATATTATGGGTTTTGATTTGTCTCAATGTTGTGGTAAAGGGTATGAAATAAAAGGACTGAAAACTTATAACTGTATTGATGATGCCATAAAAGGAAAAGATATTGTTTGTACTGATTCACTTCCTTCTGCTGTACTTCCGGATTTTAAAGACTGTCAGGTTACAAAAGATAAAATGGATATGGCAAATTATGGTGCAGTGCTAAATCCTTGTCCGCCTTTTTATCGTGGTGAGGAAGTAACGGACGATGTAATCAATTCACCATATTTTGTTGGTTATGACTTCAAAAAGTATCTGCTTGAAGTTCAGCAGGCTGTTATTGTCTATTTGTTGAGGTGAAAATATGAGAGTTCAGAATATTCATAGTGAATTGAAAAAATGTATATCAGAAATTACCGACTGCACGCTTACAGAATTTAATCTGGCTTGCGAAATGATGATGTTTGATTTCGGACAATATATTATCCATTCATCATGTCTTACAAGAATTGTAAAAAATAATGATATTCTTTTTACAACTTTGGATTATCAGACTTGGGACGGGGAAAATTGTAGAAATAATGATGAATGGTTTTTCAAAGATAAATTCTGCGACCAGATTGTCGGGGGTCGTGTGGTTTCAGCAGAAATAAATCAACTGAATGATGTAAAAATACAGTTGGATAATGGTGTCTTAATAGAAATATTTATCGCAAACGGATATAATCATTATGATGATGAAACAGAACAGTTTCGTTTGATTAAAAAAAATCCTGATTATAGACAAAATATTGATGACAGGTCAGAATTTTCTGTATTTCATATAGTGGTCAACAGTAAGACTATTGAAAAAGAGGAATAAATTAATGTGGGATAATTTGTTGGATAATATCGGTGAAAAAGGCTCTGAAAACGGTGTAATTATTCTTGATGAAGAATATAAAAATCAATGCAGAATTACGCTTGAAAAATGCCCTGAATACTATGCTATAACCTGCGGTGTATACGGTGCAATGGTTCATACTGTGTTTTGCGGTTCTGATTATCAGAAAATCTATAATGAAATGCAGTCAGAACTTCAATGTTTTATTGACACTGATACAACAGAAGATGATGAAATACAGTTTTATCAAAGTTTTACAAGAAAATTCTGATACCTGTACAGAAAGTAGGTGTACTATTATGAAAATAGTATCAAGTGAAGAATATAATAAAATATGGGCGAAAATTGAGCGTATTTTCAATTATCCCGATATAGACAGGGAATTTAATACAAGTATTCCATATAGGGTCTATAATTTGCCCAACTGCTTATGGAACGAATATCAGGAATCTTTAATAAATGAAGCTTTTAAGTCATTGAGCAGTAATGATTTGTATGCACTTGACTGGAATCATGATTGCTTTGTATATAATCCAAATGAAAATATACCGCTTGATACATCATGGGAAGATACGGAGAGAAACTGCAATGTATATTTTCCGTCATATTATCCCGACGGTGATTATTATTCCTTTACTGCAATGGATTTCAAGTATGGTCTTTTCGGGAATCCTTGGAAAAAGAAAATATATGTTGTTGGAGAAAGTCTGATTGAAAGATTTGAACTGATAAAAAATCAACTGAAGTGAGGCAAAGTATGGAGAAATTATATGCCTATGCTTATTTATGGGCATTGGATTTTATGACAGAGCAAGAATATAATGACTATCTTGACAGAATTTTTCTTGAAAGTCCTTATAATGAATTACTAATGGAACTGGAATTATGTTCGGGAAGTTACAATAAATCATTAGGTGTGCTTTATGGGCATCTTTTACGCACAAATGAAAAGTTTGATATTAGTATTTTTGGAAAATTTCTTTTTGCAGAAATGAAAAAGGCTTATGTTGATAACAGATTTGACATTGAAACTTTCATAAATAAATGCTGTCGTCTGTATAGAAATTTGCCTGATATTATTGATGTTTATGATTATCCGTTTTTCTATTTGAATTATATAGATGATACATATGAATTTAACGGAGAAACTGATGCAAGAAAGCAAATTGAACAAATGCTTGATTTTTTTGAAGAATCATAATAAGAAAATCCTGCCTTAAAGCAAGGATTTTTTTATTTATTTTTGTTAGCACTCACTAATTATACTTGCATTTGTGTACTATAAGTGATATAATAAAAGATAGGCGGTTTTGTTCCGTCACAACTTTTTGTAAAAGGAAAAAATTATGAAAAGAATTACTATTGTTACAGGTCACTATGGAAGCGGAAAGACAAATCTTTCTGTCAATCTTGCTGTAGATGCAAATAATAAAGGAAAATCCGTTGCTGTTGTGGATTTAGATTTAGTCAATCCTTATTTCAGGACTGCTGATTTCAAATACTACTTTGAAAGTATCGGCGTGAAACTCATTGCGCCCGACTTTGCAAACAGCAATCTTGATGTACCGTCTATACAGTTTGATATTGAACAGCTTGCAATGAATGAGGACTGCCTTATAATTGACGTTGGCGGAGATGATGCAGGTGCATTTGCTTTAGGAAGATTTGCTGATGCACTGTCACATTACAAAGATGATACAGATATGCTTTATGTTATCAATCAGAGACGTTATCTCACGGAAAATGCAGATGATGCAGTAAAACTAATGTACGAAATTGAAACTGCGTCACGTATGAAGCATACAGCTATAGTCAACAATACAAATCTCGGATGTGAAACGACCGCAGGAATTATTACAAAATCAGCAGATTTTGCAGAAAAAGTATCTAAGATAACCGGACTTCCACTAGCTTTCACAACCTGTCCATATGAAATAAGTGAACTTATTGATATGCCTGATATTTTCCCGATAAATGTTTTTGTAAAAGCAATATGGGATTAAATAATATAACAATCTGAAAGGTGGTGTTGAGTTTGGCAAAGATGACTGTTATAACAGAACGCTGTAAAGGCTGTGGACTTTGTACTACTGCCTGTCCGAAAAAAATTGTGGAACTTCAGAAGGAAAAGCGTAATAAAAAGGGATATTTTTATGCTGTATGCACTGATGAAAATGCTTGTATTGGCTGTGCAATGTGTGCTATGATGTGTCCCGACTGCGCAATAACTATTGAAAAATAATTGAAAGGAGCGTAAAGCTTTGGAAAGAAATCTCATGAAAGGCAATGAAGCACTCGCAGAAGCCGCAATCCGTGCAGGCTGTAAGTGTTTCTTTGGTTATCCTATCACACCGCAGACAGAACTTGCTGCATATATGGCTAAACGTATGCACAAGGCTGGCGGAGTATTTTTACAGGCAGAATCTGAAATTGCTGCTATTAATATGGTACTTGGTGCTGCATCAACAGGTGTACGTGCCATGACATCATCATCATCTCCCGGACTTTCTCTCAAAAGTGAGGGTATTTCCTACCTTGCCGGTTCTGATGTTCCTGCTGTAATTATCAATGTACAGCGTGGCGGTCCGGGACTTGGTGGAATACAGCCGTCACAAGCTGACTACTGGCAGGCTACAAAGGCTCTTGGACACGGTGATTTTCACCTTCTTGTATTTGCACCTGATTCTGTTCAGGAAATGGTTGACATGGTTATAAAAGCATTTGACAAAGCAGACCAGTACAGAATGCCTGCAATGATTCTTGCCGACGGACTGCTCGGACAGATGATGGAGCCTGTTTCATTCCCAGAAATCAATGCAAATGCACATGACAAGAGTGACTGGGCTGCAAACGGTCACGGAAACAGCCGTAAACATCACATCATTAATTCACTCTATCTCAAGCCTGATGAACTTGAAGACTCTGTTACTGCACGTTTCAAGAGATATGAAGCAGTCAAGGCAAATGAAACAGATGCAGAGCTTTATCTTACAGAAGATTGTGATATACTTCTTTGTGCATTTGGTGCAACAGCAAGAGTTGTAAAATCTGCTGTAAATTCCGCAAGGGAAATCGGCATAAAGGCAGGCTTATTCCGTCCGAAGACACTTTGGCCTTTCCCTGTAAAAGAAATAAATGAAGCATCAAAAAATGCAAAGAAGCTTTTAAGCGTTGAAATGTCAATGGGACAGATGATTGATGACATAAAACTTGCAATAAACTGCTCAAAGCCTGTAGAATTTTACGGACGTACAGGCGGTGTTATTCCTACACCAGCAGAGGTATTGGAACAGATTAAGAAAGTCGGAGGTGCTGAATAATGGCTGTTGTATTTGAAAGACCAAAGTCACTTCTTGATGTGCCTATGCACTATTGTCCTGGTTGTACACATGGTATAGTACACAGACTTATTTGTGAAGTTATTGACGAAATGGGCATAGAGGGCGATACAATCGGAGTATGCCCTGTAGGCTGTTCAGTAATGGCATACGATTATTTTGGTTGTGACATGATTGAAGCACCTCACGGACGTGCGCCGGCTGTTGCAACAGGTGTAAAGCGTACAAATCCCGATAAGTTTGTATTTACATATCAGGGCGATGGTGACCTTGCCGCAATCGGTACTGCTGAAACTGTCCACTCTGCAACACGTGGCGAAAACATCTGCATTATCTTTATCAACAACACAATCTACGGCATGACAGGCGGACAAATGGCACCTACCACACTTCCCGGACAGGTTACACAGACAACACCTTTCGGACGTGACCCACAGCTTGCAGGTTATCCAGTGCGTGTGTGTGAAATGCTCTCAACTCTTACAGGTACAGCATATGCTCACCGTGTAGCTGTTGATACAATACCGCATATCCGTGAAACTAAAAAGGCAATCCGTAAGGCATTTGAAAATCAGAAAGCTAAAAAAGGATTTTCTATTGTTGAAGTTCTTTCAACCTGCCCTACAAACTGGGGACTTACTCCTACAGAGGCTATCAAGCGTTTACAAGATGAAATGATTCCATACTATCCGCTTGGAGTTTACAAAGATACAACAGAGGAGGGTGAAAAATAATGACAACTGAAATTCTTTTAGCAGGATTTGGCGGTCAGGGCGTACTTTTTGCGGGCAAGATTCTTGCATACTGCGGACTTATGGACGACAAAAAACTTTCATGGCTTCCCTCATATGGTCCTGAAATGCGTGGAGGTACAGCTAACTGCTCTGTATGTATTTCCGATGAGCCAATCGGTTCACCGCTTGTATTGACTCCCGATATTCTTATCGCAATGAATCAGCCGTCTTTTGATAAATTCGTAACAGAAGTAAAGCCGAACGGAAAAGTATTCTACGACAGTACACTTATTGAAAACGAATGTACAAGAAATGATATTGAAATTTATGCAATTCCGTCTTCACAGCTTGCTGATGATAACGAACTTAAAGGCGGTTCAAATATCATACTTCTTGGAAAGCTTATCAAGGAATCAGGTATATTCTCACTTGAAACAATGAAAAAAGCAATCGAAAAAGTTGTACCGCCCTCAAAAGCACATCTTATTTCCAATAATTTCAAGGCAATTGAAATCGGCATGAATAACTAAAAAATCAAAGGTTGTGTAGAATAATTCTGCACAACCTTTTTATTATAAGAAATAATTTATATTTATTCCGTTCGTATCACAAAGATTTCTTAAATATTCAAGAAAACGAAGATTTTTACAGCCATGAAACACATGAGGTTCAAAGCTTATTTTTTTATCCGGAAGAACAATTTTTTCAAGATTTTCACAATATGCGAATGATTCAAATGACAGAATAAGTTTGCCCATATCATTATTGTTAAAAATCGTAACTGGCAGACGTGTTTTCGGATTAATCATTCTGATTTGCAGTATTCTTTCCTTTTCCGACTTATTGAAGATAACAGATTTCAAGTTTGTACATCTCGCAAAAGCTTTTGTATCTACAAATATTATTTTTTCGCCTATTGTTATTGATTCAAGGCTTTTACAGTCAGAAAAAGCATGGGTCTGTATTACTTCAATATTTTCAGGGAGAGTGATTGATTTAAGATTAGTACATTTTGAAAATAGATAAGATGTTATTGCTATCAGTTTTTTCGGCATAGTTGCTGATTCAAGGCTTTCACAGTCAAAAAACGCACTGTTTCCCAAAATCATTATACTATTAGGCAAATCAATTTTTTTGAGACCTGAACACTTGTGAAATGCGTATGCTCCTATATTAAGTACACCATTATGTATAATAACTGATGTAAGATTTGTGCAATGGTCAAAAGCAAAATTGCCTATATCAATAACACTTTCAGGGATTATAATAGTTTCAAGATTTTTACAGCCTGAAAAAGCTCCGGTTCCTATTTCCCGCACGCTGTCAGAAATTATAACTGTCCTGATATTGTGATTGTCTGCAAATGCACGACTGCCAATTGAATGTACATTTCTTGGAATGACAACTTTTCTTGCGTTTCCTGTATATCTTGTAACAACATTTGAAACATAGAAGAAATTTTTATCAGCTTTTTTCATAAAATCAAAAAGTCCCATAGTTTCTGCTCCTTTAATTTTATAGCTTAATTATATCATTTTATGTATATGATGTCAACAGGTGACAAAATCAAAAATTTTTGCTATAATTGTTGTAACGTTTTTATGTTCTGGATTGTCTAATATTCAAGGAGGTGAAAAATATGGAGGAGTTTGATGAAATATACAGATTATATGCAGGTGATGTTTACCGATATATTCTTGGAATAAGCAGGAATGAAACTCTTGCAAAAGATATTCTGCAAAGCACCATGCTTAAAGCATTTATGACAGCTGATAAGTTTCGTGGAGAAAGTTCAGTCAAAACATGGCTTTGTGGTATTGCTAAAAATGAGTATCTTAACAGCATTAAACGTTCAGAAAATAAAAATCTGCCACTTGATGAGGCTATAAATGCTGTAGATGAGAATATCGAACACATATTCAGTGATAAGTTTCAGGCTATGGAGATTCATAAAATCCTCCATGAACTTGATGAGCCGTACAAGGAAATATTTTCATTGAGAGTATTTGCTGAACTGAAATTCAGTGATATTGGAGAAATATTCGGTAAGTCTGAAAACTGGGCAAGAGTTACATTTTACAGAGCAAAAGAAAAAATCATAAAAATACTACAGAAACAGGAGGACTGATTTTATGAAATGTGAGATTATCAAGGATTTAATACCGCTTTCGGCAGAGGGTTTATGCAGTGACGAGAGTGAAAAGGAAATTCAGGAACACATCAGAGAGTGCGACAGTTGTCGATTACTTTACGAAAAATTACCCGAAAAACAGGAGGATATTAAAATCCCCGACGAAAAAGAGACGTTTAAGAAAGTAAACCGTAAATTCAAAAAACTGTCTATAAAATCAGGCATTATTATTGCGATACTGATTGTAGTGTTTACTGCACTTGGCTGGCTGACTTATAATCAGATTACAAAAGCTGGTAGCTTGATAAGCTTTGAAACAATTTTTCAATCAATGGAAGTCAGGAAGATTGCGAATTATATTGCGGACGGTGATTTTGAATCCTATGTTGATTCAATTTCAAGAGGAGACAGGTTTGAAATACAATATATAAATCATGATGATTTAAAGCAGAAAGATATTCAGCTTTTGCAACAGACTTTTCATGATGCTTTCCATGATACAAAAGTAAAAAAAGTTAAAGTTGATTCGTACTATGACGGAGCAGCAGAGATGATATATGATGCAAGTGATGCTTATTCTGTTTACAATGTTGTTAATATAATATTTGAAAACGGAAAAGACTTTACAATGTATTTAAGAAGGAATAAGGACGGAAAATATATTGCAGACTACCACTACATTACAGAATATACTTCAGACATCAGAGATATTTCAGATGAAGAAATAGCTTTTTACAATGCAGTAAATTTTGCAAACTATCATGATATGTCAACTTATGGACTTACAACAAAACTGCTTATAAGCAATAAAACTTCAGAAAAAGCAACTTCAATGTATGCAGGCAGATTCCGCAAAGAATATCGAAATCAAGTAAATGAAAGCAGAAACAATTTGATAAATAAGGGATATACCATAACAAATGCTTATTTTTCATACGCCCGCTATGATACAGAAAAGGATATGCCATATTATGAAGTTACAATTCAGGCAGAGGACAGCAAAGGCAGTGCAGTCATGACAACACGTATATATTTTGACTACATGGGATTTTATCCGCCCGAAAAAGACAGTATAAATATATTCAACAATAATTGTACATCTGAACTTGAAGATGCTTTATATAATTTATTTGGCTGACAAGAAAAATTCTGTAATGTGTTATCGCATTACAGAATTTTTTTGTGAATATATGTTGAAAGCTGATTTCTGAAAAGGTTGACATAAAATCAATAAAATGTTATAATTAAAATGAAATAATATGCGGTCAGTCCGCAAAAAAAGGAGTAAAAATATTATGAGTGAAAATTACAACAGCTATGAATCACCATTCTGCACACGTTACGCAAGTGAGGAAATGCAGTACATCTTTTCGGCAGACAAAAAATTTACAACATGGAGAAAGCTCTGGGTTGCACTTGCAAGAGCAGAAATGAAACTTGGTCTGAATGTTACAGAAGAACAGGTTAAACAGCTTGAGGAGCATATAAACGACATTGACTATAAAACAGCAAATGAACGTGAAAAGCAGGTGCGTCACGACGTTATGGCACACGTTTACACATACGGACAGGCTTGTCCTGATGCAGAGGGAATTATACATCTTGGTGCAACATCATGCTATGTCGGCGATAATACAGATGTAATAATCATGCGTGATGCTTTGCAGGTTGTTCGCCGTAAGCTTATCAATGTAATGAATAACCTTGCAAAATTTGCAGACGAATATAAGAATATGCCGTGTCTTGCGTACACACATTTACAGCCTGCACAGCTTACAACAGTCGGCAAGCGTGCTACACTCTGGCTTAATGAACTTCTTATGGATTTTGAGGACTTGGAATACAGAATATCCACATTAAAGCTTCTTGGCTCAAAGGGTACAACAGGCACACAGGCATCATTTGTTGAACTTTTTGACGGTGATACATCTAAAATCAAGGAACTTGAAAAGATGATAGCTGAAGAAATGGGATTTGACAGCGTAGTTGCGGTATCGGGTCAGACGTATTCAAGAAAAGTTGATTCGCAGGTGCTTAACGTACTTAGTGGTATTGCACAGTCATGCAGTAAATTTTCAAATGACATGAGAATATTGCAGTCATTTAAGGAAATGGAAGAACCACGTGAAAAAAGTCAGATTGGCTCATCTGCAATGGCATATAAGCGCAACCCTATGAGATGTGAGCGTATCACATCACTTGCAAGATATGTCATGATTGACAGTCTTAATCCAGCATTTACAGCAGGTACACAGTGGTTTGAGCGTACTCTTGATGATTCCGCAAACAAGCGTATTTCAGTTGCAGAAGCATTTCTGGGTGTAGATGCAATACTCAATATAATGATGAACGTAACAGACGGCATGGTTGTATATCCTGAAATTATCCGCCGTCGTGTAATGGCAGAACTCCCGTTCATGGCTACAGAGAATGTAATGATGGACGCAGTAAAGAAAGGCGCAAGCCGTCAGGATATGCACGAAAAAATCAGAGAATACTCCATGACAGCAGCTATGGAAGTGAAGAAATACGGCAGAGACAATAATCTTTGTGACCTTATTGTAAATGACCCTGCGTTTATGGTTACAAAAGAAGAACTTGATGCAGTTCTCAAGCCTGAAAATTACACGGGCAGAAGTGCAGAGCAGGTTGATGAGTATCTTGCTGAATGTATCAATCCTATACTTGAAGCGAACAAAGATATATTAGGCGAAAATTTTGAGATGAAAAACTAAGTAATATTATGCAGAAGAAAATATTTTTGATAGCTGATACACATTTCAGCGACAGCAATATCATAATATATGAGAATCGCCCGTTTTCGTCTGTCAGTGACATGGATAGTATGCTTGTAAAAAATTGGAATGATACTGTTTCGGAAAATGATACTGTTTTTTTGCTGGGTGATTTGTCATTCTGCAACAAAGAAAAAACTGCTGAAATCTGCCATAGTCTGAACGGTGAAAAATTTCTTGTTATGGGAAATCATGATACTGAAAATGAACAGTTCTACTATGAATGCGGATTTTCGGGAGTAAGCCGTTATCCGATAATATACAACAATTTCTGGATACTTTCCCACGAACCGCTTTATATAAATAAAAATATGCCCTATGCGAATATTTTCGGTCACGTTCATGGCAATCCAATATATAAGGACGTTTCCGAACGCAGTTTCTGTGTGAGTGTGGAGCGTATAAATTATACTCCTATCGAAATTTCAGAAATACAAAGACGCATACTTGAAAAGGAGTATTAAATGAAGATATTCAACATACACGGCTATAAAGGCAGTGCGGAAAATTCCGCCTGCCTTGTGCTGAAAGAAATGAGATTTGATGTGATTTCACCACAGATTGACTATGATGCAGAAAATCCAGACAAAATTCTTGCGGATTTAAGAAACACTGTTGACAAAATCAAGCCCGATTATATTGTTGGTACAAGCTTAGGCGGATTCTTTGCTTTGCTCCTGTCCATAGAAAGCGGAATACCTGTTTTTCTTGTAAATCCATGTATTATGCCGTTCTATACGCTTCCTGAAATGGATTATAATGGCGATATAAGTGTATTTATCCGAATGTTCAGCAATTTTGCAGAAATAAATCAGGAAAAAACCTTTGTAATTATAGGCGGTAAGGACGAAATTATAAGCTATCACAATTTCACAAAAAAGCTTATACATAATTATGAAGTTGTACCAGACGGAAAACATTCAGGCGCAACACTTCCTCTAAAAGAATATTTCAGTAAAATGATTAAATAATAGTAAAAGTGTTTCATTAATGCTGAAAATTACTTCGTCCGAATTTCGGACATTAGAAATCATATTTTTATCAGAAAAAGTGAAGTTTTTGCCGTAAAATAGCCAATAATTCTAATGTCCGAATTTCGTACATCTGAAAATGAAAGGATTTTGATTTATATGGAGAAAATTAATATTAATGGTATACCTCTTGAAGTTAAGGAATATGAAGGACAGCGTGTTATAACATTCAAGGATATAGACAGAGTACACGAAAGACCTGATGGAACAGCGAGGAAACGTTTTAATGATAACAAAAAGTATTTTATTGAAAATGAGGATTTTTTTGTTGTAAAACAATCAGATGTTCAAATATATTCAACAGGATTTGAAGTGCCAAACAGAGGTATAACATTACTCACTGAAAGCGGTTATCTCATGATAGTAAAATCTTTTACAGACGACCTTGCATGGAGTGTACAGCGACAACTTGTAAATGCTTATTTTAAATTAAAAGAATTAACTCTTGACCATAATGAGCTTCTTTTAATGTTAGTTCAAAAACAGTATGAACTTGAAAAACGCATAGAAAAACTTGAAAAAGCTGAAAAATATGAAATAGCAGTTCAGCAACCTCTGGTACTGGAAAATAACTCAATCGTATTCGACTTTATAAATGAATGTTGTGAGCGACGTTGTGGTATATGCAATAATATCACAACAGCAGACTTGTACATTGCATTTAAAAAATGGTGTGCTATGAAAAATATAAACACAATAAGCAAATATACTTTTATAGACCAGCTTTGTATATATTTTCAGACCAACGAAAAGAAAAATATAAGAAAAAATATATCAGGAAACTGGTACTACTTAATAACGCTTACACCTTTGGCAATACAAACACTGCAAATTCAGAAATGAGGTTATAATATGAAAAAGGAATATCTTGAAGCAGGAAAAATTGTGACAACACACGGCATACGTGGAGAAGTGAAGATAATGCCGTATACTGACACTCCTGAACTTCTGTGCGAGTTTGAACGTCTTTTTATGGAAAAGAGCCATAATGAAGTGTATATTGAAAAAAGCCGTGCATTTAAAAATATGGTAATTGCGAAGATTGAGGGCATAGATACTGTTGAAGATGCAGAAAAACTCCGTAACAAGATTTTGTATATGCACCGTGACGATTTGGAGCTTGACGAAAATACATATTTTATTGAGGATTTAATTGACATGGAAGTAAAAGATGCTGATACAGATTTTGTATATGGCAGAATTGCGGACGTATTGCAGACAGGTGCAAATGATGTATATGTAATAAAAGGCGAAAGGGAATATCTTATTCCTGCAATACCTGATGTTGTTATATCGACAGATATTGACAATAACATTATGCTTATAAGACAACTGGAAGGATTATTTGACTGATGAAGATAGAAATAGCAACACTTTTTCCGGAGATGTGCGAAGCTGTACTAAGTGAAAGCATTATCGGCAGAGCAAGAAAAGCGGGTAAAATTGACGTTTCATGCCGACAGATACGTGATTACACGCTTGACAAGCACCGCCGTGTTGATGATACACCATATGGCGGAGGTATGGGAATGGTTATGCAGTGTGAGCCGATTTACAACTGTTATAAGGCTGTCTGTGACGAAATCGGCACTAAACCGCATACAATATATATGTCCCCGAAAGGAAAGACTCTCACAGAGCAGAGAGCATTGGAACTGTCGAAAATGGATAATATACTGATAATATGCGGACACTATGAGGGTGTAGACCAGCGTGTTATTGATAAAATTGTTGACGAAGAAATATCAGTCGGCGATTATGTACTCACGGGCGGTGAACTTCCTGCACTTGTCCTGACTGACTGCATCGGCAGACTATGCAAAGGCGTACTTTCTGATGATATATGCTTTACAGAAGAAAGCTTTTTCGACGGACTTCTTGAATATCCACACTATACACGACCTGAAATATGGGAGGGCATGGCTGTTCCGCCAGTACTTCTTACAGGTCACCATAAGAACATTGAAGCATGGCGACATGAGCAGAGTATTGAAATTACAAAACAGCGTCGCCCTGATTTATTAAAATAACAAAGACAGATATATTAATAAAATATATCATCTATAGTAAATAAACATAAACTAAGAGTATAGTTGGAAATATTTTTTCCATTTAGATATAATCAACAGTTTAATCAGTTTGATATTATGGAATATTCACAATAATTATCAGACTTGCTTGTTGTTAATATTCACAACCATAGCAAGAAAATTTAAAGTTCATTTCATACAAATGTAGAAAATAATCAAATATCTTTGTTTTAACATAAAAATCAGTTGACTTTAAAAAAATTTCAATGTATAATATATTACAGCAAATGAAATATTGCAAAGACGATGCTGTTAATGTGTAAGGCTCGTCACTACAGAGAATAAGGAGAGTTGAATATGTTTGTAAGAGATGTAATTGTTAAAAATCAGGTTGGTCTCCATGCAAGACCTGCTACTTTCTTCATTCAGAAAGCAAACGAATTTAAGTCATCAATCTGGATTGAAAAGGAAGAACGCAGAGTAAACGCAAAGAGCCTTCTTGGTATTCTTTCACTTGGTATTGTTGGCGGTACAAGTGTTAAGATTATCGCTGACGGTGCTGACGAAAAAACAGCTGTTGATGCACTTATCGAACTTGTTGACAGCGGTTTCAGCGAAGAAAACAGATAATTATTGCACGGACGTAAGTAAAGGTGTTACTTTATCAGAAAAAGTAACACCTGTTTTTTTATTCTGTTATATTCTCAAACATAGTTTCTGCAAAAACTGCATATCCTCTTGTGGGGTCTGCAATAAAAACATGAGTTACTGCACCGATAATCTTATCATTCTGAATTATAGGACTTCCGCTCATGCCCTGAACTATACCGCCAGTCAGTTTAATAAGTTCTTCATCTGTTATGCTGATAACCATATTTTTCGTGCTGTCATTACTGTTGTAGTCAACCTGTTCTATCTGTACGGAGTATTTTTGAGGCTCGTTCCCTGAAACTGTTGTAAGAATATATGCTTCACCTGTTGTTATATCCTGTCTGTAGCCCATTTTGTATTCATTTGCGCCATTGCACAAAGTCTGTACGGCAGAATCAGACAGAACACCAAAAACACCTGAATCATTATTAGCCATAAGCGTACCGTAAACAGGCATACGTGTAAACTGTCCATGAAGTTCTCCCGGAATACCGGCTTGTCCTTTTCTTGATTCCGTTATATCAACCGGAACAGCTTCACCGCTATGAATGGGAATAAGTTCGCCTGTATCTGAATCGCATACGGGGTGACCTAATCCGGCAAATTTTCCTGTTGATTTGTCAATAAAAGTCATTGTGCCGATACCTGCAATACTGTCACGCACCCACATACCGCCACGCCATGAATTATCTTTTCTTGAATATACTGGCTCTAATTCAGCAGTAAAAGTCTCTCCGCCACGATTTACAGAAAGCTCCACGCTTTTTCCCTTGCTTTTGCTGATAATTTTCTGTAAATCGGAATTTGACATAACAGGCTGATTGTCAGCAACAGTGATAATATCACCTTTCTGAATCCCTGCATTTTCAGCAGGACATATATTGTCAACTTCGCTCATGCCCGTCACCATGACACCTTCCATAAGAAGCTTTATTCCAAAAGGATTCCCGCAGGCGACAAGAGTTGGAGCTTCCTCCTGTTTCACGCTTATATTTTTTACGGGAATTGCACCGAACAGTGACATAGATGCACAATCTGCCGAATATTCTGCTTTCAGTTCGGGATAGATTGCAAATTTTATATCCTCAGCCGTTTCAGCCGTAACAGTCTGCGGAAGCCTTTGAGAATAATATTCAGCTGTTCCGAAAAGTCCGACAAGCATTGCCGACATCACAAACGCAATAGCTTTTGTAAATTTTTTCTCCATTTCCTCAATCCTTTCAGCCGAAAAAAACGGCTACAGTTATTATATATAATACTATTGGCAATATGAATGAAAATTTCAAGGAGTTAATTATGAAAAAAATACTCAAATTTATTATGCTTATTTTTACAGCTTTTTATCCATTTTTTATGAATTTTTTTGCAGGTGCAGGACTTATATACAATAAATCAAGTTATGGAGAAGATATAGCTCTGATTGGTTTTTTTATTATATTTTCGGGTCTGCTTATCTGTTCGGGAGTTATAATGTGCCTTTTCCGAAAAAAAATACTCAACGTAATATCGCTTGTATGCACTTTTTCGGGACTTCTTATCTGTCTGATAATGATTTATCTTATATGCAGTCATGCAGACAATGCAGGCTGGAGCGACAACTATACAATGAATCCTGTAAGTGATATGTATAAATCAAGACTTCTGCCTGTCATCTTCCCGACAATACTTTCGCAGATAACAGCGATTGTGAACATAAAAAAGTCTTTCCGTACGCCCCTTACACCTTATGTACGTCGACCGCACGCCCTCCGCACGCCTGAATTTCCCGATTTATAGCCTTTGGTACGCCTGTACGCCCTGAAAGCAACTTATATTAAAAAAGATTTTTTATTTCAGACGATATATAAATTCATTGCCTTATTTTCGCAAATCATGAGATGATAGTATATATTCAGGCAGATTCAGGCGCAGAAATTATCAGCAAAGAAAATGAGACATCATAAATTCAGGCGCAGAATCAGTGATATTATAAATAAGTCGGATTTTCGCAAATCATGAGATTATGATGTGTAGATTCATATTCTGATTTTTGCAGATTATGAGATTGTAATATATATTCAGGCATCAGCAAAGAAAATCAGGCAGAATAATTTACAGAAAAAATCTTTTTTAATATAAGTTGCTTTCAGGGCGTACAGGCGTACCAAAGGCTATAAATCGGGAAATTCAGGAGTACGGAGGGCGTACGGTCGGCGTACATAGAGTGTAAGGAGCGTGCAGAAAAAGAATCGGACTTCTGAAACAGAAGCCCGACCCTTTTATAAGGAGGTGGAGTATATAAAATAGAAGATGTCAAAAAATTAATACTGCTCACTGACAAGGATTGAAACTCTGTTCTGAATAATTTTTGCTGTTTCCTCTGCGGAGCGTTCGCCATTGAAAAATGTTTCCAGTTCTTCTTGAATGATAGTAGCTATATCTGCACCATAATCAGTGTCAGATTTTGCGGAGAGAAGATATTTTTCAAGTTCATCTCTTTCTTCCTGTTTAAGTTCAGGAATTTTGATTTCATGATTGTTAATCCAGTACGTGTTGTCATATTCATGCTTTTTGCCGTTTTCGTCTGTATAGTAAGGCTTGTGCATAGCTTCGTCAAGTTTTTTCTCAAATGCAGTTTTAAGCGACGGGAAATTGTATCTTCTTTCAGATGTACTGTCATCTTCCATAAAGAACTGATTGATAAACTTCCATGCAACCTCTTTATTCGGCGAATTTGCCATAATTGCATAGCTGTTGCTTGTATAGAGCTTAGCACCGTGACCATCATTTGACGGATAACCGACAAGACAGGTATCTTCGTTAAACATACCGTATTTATAGCGTGCATAGTCGCTTGCGGTTGACATATACACATCTTCAAGAAGTGCTTTATCATTCATGCAAGCCATTTCTTTTTCTTCCCAGTATTTCTGACCTTCTTCATCTGACATACTTTCCCAGTCAGGTTCAGAAGTATCAAGACTGTTGCAGAACTCAAGAAGTTTTATAAATTCAGGAGAATCAAAGTTACAGGTTGCTTTTTCAAAATCAATAAATCCGCCTGTTGCAATAAATTCACCACAAACATTAACTTTGTCAGTATCATATTTGAAAAGGCTCATATCTTCTGGAAGATTTTCGAATGTTTCAAACATATCCTCAAAAGTCCAGTTTTCTTTGTCAACAAATTTTTTCTTTGCCATAAATGAGTTAACATAGAATGTTGGTGAGAGACTTATAAGCTTTCCGTCATATTCGCCTGCTTCAAGAATGTTCGGCAGAATATCATCTTTTGAAACAGTGCCGTCAGTTCCCATAAGTTCGTACAAATCAGTAAATGCGCCTTTTTTGCCGAGAACTGAATATAATGAGGAAGTACCGTTCATGCAGATAATGTCAAAAGTCTTGCCAGCTGCAATATCCATTTTAAGCTGTGTTTCAGGAGAATTAAGCATCTGTCCGCTTTCTTCGTCCCACTCATAGTATTTACTATAGCTTTCAATCTTTATTCTGTAGTCGTCATTTGCCTTGTTGAACTCATTAACCTTTGCCATAAGGTCTGTATTTTCATACTGCGTAACCATAGTAAGCACCTGAACATTTGAAATTTCAGAGGCATCACGCTTTGTAAGGCGGTAGAATGTTCTTGTATTTGTATTCCAGTTGCTTTCATAGACAATAAATTCGCCGTTTTCTACAGGAAAAACATTTTGAATATAATCGCCGTTCATGTCAGAGTCAAGCCAGTTTATGATTTCATCTGTAGTTCCGTCCTCTTTCAAGCCAAAGAGTGAAGTTCTGCTTGAAGTGTAGAATTTATAGTCGTCCGAACCAAGAACAAGTCTGTCAATATAATCCAGTTTTTCTTTGTCTACAGGGATTACGTCATTTGAGACTTCCATTGTAGCACCGTCAATTTTCTTTATTACACTGCCGTTTTCACCCCATGAGCCAAACCATACATCACCATTGGAATCGGTTAAACAGTTGTAGAGTTCGTATCTGCTGTCGCCTATGTCAATTTCGTCACCGATTTCACCGTCTGCATTGATTGTAACAAAAACTTCATCACCATTATTTGAACTTATATTTACAACAAGCTTATCTCCAAGAGCGAACATCTGACCGATATAAACTCTGTTTTCATCGTCATCAGTATCAAGATACTTGTCAAGACCCGAAATTTCGTTTTCAGTCAGGATAGTGCCGTCCTTTTCGATAGTGTAGAGCTTGTAAGTTGTTTCAGCAGAATCATAGAAAGCGTCCCAGTCAAAATTTTCGCTGTCAAAGTTTTCGTCGTCCCAGTCAGGCTTCTCAACACCATAGGTTGTAATTGAAACATAAAGGTATATTGTGCCGTCCTTGCCGATAATGGGATTGTAATAGCTTTCGCCGTTTTCAACTTCTTCAAGTTCAAACGGAATTTCATTGAAAACAGCAAATTCATGGTCGGTTGTGTACATCTTTGATTTTCCGTCTTCAGTTCCGCCGGAAATAAGCACTGTTCCATCATCACCCAGAGCAAATACATTGTTTATATAATTTAATGGAATATCTGCATCAATTTCAACAGCCTTGTAAGATTTGTCCATTACCTGCGCAATATCAGCAGAATTGTTATTTGAGTTTGCAGAATCTGCACTACTGCTGTTATTGCTTGCATCTCCGCTTTCACTGTTTTTGTTGTCACCACATGATGCAAGTGTGAGCATCATAGCAAAAGCCATGATTCCTGCGATTGTTTTTTTAGTGTTTTTCATAGTTAAAACCCCTCTTTTAAATATTTTCTTTTTTCTGCCTCTTTTTTTCATTGTGATTGTATATAAGCCATTCAATTTTGTTGCGTATCCATTCAGTAATATTACGTCTTAACCTGCCTGCTCCCTTATACAGAAGTACAAGCAGATACAAAGCTGTCATAACAGGAATAATATATGTCAGTCGTCTGCAAAAATACAATGATGTCAGTTTAAATTCAACAATACGGGAAGCATTTTCCCAGTAAGGATATATAACCATATTGTTGATTACAGCATAATCTGAAATATCCTTGAAAGCCGATGCTCTTACAGACGGCTTGAATCTTTCAGAATTATTAACTACAGTGCATTTGTTTTTATAAGCACTCTCAAAATAATTGTTTACTGCATTATAAGCATAATTCTCAACAGGATTCGGCACTATACATTCATAACAGCTTATCTTTTTAAATCCCGAACTTCCGCCCATAATATCCATATCACCAAGATTAAGCAGATTAGCACCTTCATAAGAAATATAAGCCCGTGGAAGTTCTCCTGCTGTTTTCTGTTCCGGTTTTGTCTGCGGATTTTCAATAACTCCTGCTATGTAGAATTTTGTACCGTTTATATAGATGTTTTTTCCTGAAACATTTTCTGCGCCATAAAGCGACCATGCAAGACTTCTGTCAATAACTGCGCCGTCCTGCATTATGTCATTTTCCGTGAAATATGAGCCGTCAATGAAATAGAAGTCACGGAAAAGAAAGAAGTCACCGCCTGCCACTGTAAGTTCAGCTTCTGAACGTCCTGTTGTCGTGTCGCTTCTTATTGATACCTGCCCCGCTGATGCGCTGTACGCTTCAGGGACAAGCTTCTGATTATCTTCGGGTACTATTGATATATTTTTCAGTTCGGCATATATACTTGACTTTATACCGCCTGCACTGTCGGTACTGAATCCCGAATCATCAGCCAGAAAACAGCTTATCTGCGAACAGTTGCCGGCAGAGTCCCACCTTTCAGATGCGCTGTTATATCTCTGCGACTTTGCAAGCGAACTGCCGACAATAGTAAGAATCAATGTACCCGTAAGCGATATGACATTTACAGCAGTCATAACAGTATACAGAATTTTTTTATTTTTCACTCCGCACACCGCCTTATTTTTCTTTCATACGCACCTGGTCTCCTGCTGAAACAGGTTTGCTTGATGCTGTAAGAACATAGTCGCCATTACCGATACTTCCCATAACTGCGCTTGAAACTTCGTCAGATGCCTGAACTTCAACAGGTACTTTCTGCGCATAATATCTGTTGCCAAGCGGAGAACTCTTTGAGACTACAGTAAGAACGAAGTTGCCGTCTTTGTCCTCATATACAGCACTTTTCGGGACAATTGCATCATAGTTTCCGCTTCCGCAAGGAATAGACAAATCAATATAACTTCCCGCATTTACATCACCAGTAACAGAAAATACAAGTATACGGTTTTTGGAGTTCGGGGTTGTATCATTCTTTATATCAGTAAGAATTGCTTCTATACCGCCACTCCAGTTATTTACAACTTCTGCCGAAACACCTTTTTTGATTTTCTTTGTCTTTTCTGCATCAACAGTAATTTTTACTGTATAGCCTTCCTCTGCAATATCAATAGTAACAAGTTCCATGTCAGGTACTGTTGTATCTCCTGCCTTTATGTTTACAGAATTTACAACACCGCTGTGAGCAGACTTGATTTCAGTTGTTTCTGTCTCTTTCTTAAGTTTTTCGACTTTTTCTTTTGCCTTTTCAATTTCCTTTTTCTGTGCTTTCAAATCAAGATTTGTAAGCTTGTCCTGATTATTATCATCTTTTATTGTCTTGTTAAGGGCATTAATTAAGTCCTCAAGCATACGCTGTTTAGCTTTTACATCTTCATTGAGGGATTCAATAGTCATACCGTCGCCCATATTGTTTGCTTCGTACTCATCAACAAGACCTGTATAATACTCAATATTGTTTTCTGCATCTGTAAGCTGATTTGTATAGTCGCTTCTTAATGTGTATTTCAGATTGTTGTAATTTTCCTTTGCTGTATCCATATCAGCTTCTTTTATTTCCATATCATACTTTGCATCTGCAATTTCTTCGGCTGATACAACAGTATTTTCAGTTGTCGGCTCTGTAGTTTCATTAGGTATAATTTCAGTATCATCTGTAGGATTCTTTATACTGCTATGATTTCCACCAGATAAAAGACTCATGTAAAAATTATATGCACTTTCATATGCTTTCTCTGCTTCTGTAAACTGCATTTTAAGTGTCATAAGGTCATTTGTGTACTCAACAGGTGCGGAGGTATAATCGTCCATATCGATAGCCGAAATAACAGCAGAAAGCTTGGTCTGTAATTTTGTATAATAGTTAAGCTGTGATTTGTTGTATTTGTAACTATCCTTGCCAGCCTGCACATTACCCTGATTTGCTATAGCATTATCTCTTTTTCGTATAGCTTCATTCAAATCATCTCTTGCATTTTTGATAGCCTGATTTTCTGATGTATAGTCAGCAGGAGGAGTAAGCAGTGCCTTCTGATAGCTTAATTCAAGTGCATCAAGTGCATCTTGTGCCATTGTAAGTTCCTCACTTTCGCCAGTTCCTACAGTGAAAAGCACATCACCTTTTTCTACTTTTTTGCCCGACTTAACCATTACAGTGTCAACAACTTTGTTTCCGTCAACTGTAACGCCGTAGCTCTGATTTGATTCAACAAGACCACTGCCCCTTAATCTTTCTGTAAGCTTGCCTGATGACGCTCTTTCAGTAGAGATTTCAGCAAGTGAACGATTCATAATAGTATTTGAGAAAAAAGTAAGTACAAGCAGAACAGCTAAAAATATAATAAGTATATTTTTTATAATATCACGCTTTTTACTTGTATTTTCCTCTTTTTTTATATCTGCCATAACAATTTCCCTTTCTGTATTAAATTCATAATTAACCTTTCAGTCCGCCCGAATAAGCCATGCCCTCTACTAAATATTCCTCACCATAAAGGAACATCAGTATTGTTGGTATCATGTAAACTACACCTACAGCAAATGCAAGACCAATATCACCCGTGTTAATCTGCGAAAGAAATACTGATAATGGGTGCATATCAGAATCTTTCATAAGTACAAGAGGCTGTTCAACCATGTTCCAGTAGTCAATAAATACAAGCATTGTTATTGAAACAATAGCACCCTTGCACATTGGTACGTGAATTTTCGTCATAATCTGAAATTCGCTTGCGCCGTCAAGTTTTGCGGCTTCAACATATGATTTTGGTATTCGTTTCATAACTTTTGTAAGCAGAAATATACTGAACGGCGAAAAAATTCCGGGGAGAATTATTGATAAACGCTGTTTTATATTGACATAATCTCCCGTTTCCGCAAGAAGTCCAAGCTTATCCGCAACAAGAAAATTTGGTACAAGTGTAACCTGATACGGCATTATCATAAGAATTATGTAAGCAAAAAATATAATGCTCTTTATCTTGTTAGGGTATCTTGAAAAGCCGTAGGAAGTGAGAATTGCAATAATTATCTGAAAAAACGTTATCGGGACTGTAAGTACAACCGAGTTCCAGAATTTAAGCAGATAATCGGGACTTTTGAAAAGTACACTCTTATACTGTTCAAATGTAACCTTATCAGGAATGAACTTGAGATTTACATTATCAGAAATAAAAGTTTTTTTGTCCGATGTCATATTACTTAACATTGAGCCATAGTTTGCAGAAATTTCCGTTGATGTCATGAACGAGTTGACTATTGTAAGTACAGTAGGCATAAGAAAAAGCAAAGCTGCAAATCCTGCAAAAATAATTACTATAATATTCAGCAGTTTTTCTTTTTGTCGTTTCGTCATCATTCCACGTCCTTTCCGAAAATATTTTCAGTAATAAGCAGAACAGCAATAATGACAATCATAACAAGTGAGAACACAACTGCCGCCGCCGAAAGTTTCTGATAATCAAGACTATTGAATGTATTATTCATGAAATGCTGTAGCATATACATTTTATCATAAGGATAATCACCCGTAAGAAGATAGACTTCACGGAAAATCTTGAATGAGTTGATAAGCGACAGAATCAGTACAAATAAAATCGTCGGAGATAAATATCTCAACTTTATATGTATGAACTGATATAACTTGCTTGCGCCCTCCAGCTCTGCAACCTCAATTATATCTTTCGGAATAGCTGCCAGTGCCGACATGAACAGAATCATATTATAACCGATATTTTTCCAGAGAAACATAACAATAATAATAATCTGACCATGAGCTGATTTAACCCAGTCAACACCCTGACCGCCAAATGCTTCAATTATCTGATTGAGTGTGCCATGTGTATGGAAAAGAACCTGCCAGACAAGTACAACTGATGCGGTAGGCACCATAAGCGGACTAAGAAAAAATGTTCTCATGATGCTTCGTCCGGGGATTTTTCTTTCAAGCATAATAGCAAGCCATAGTGAAAGAATAATTGCAAGCGGTACAGATACAAGTGAAAATTCAGCCGTATTTGATGCAGCTTTTTTAAATGCAACTGTCTGAAACAGTTTCCGATAATTTTCAAGTCCGACAAATTCATTCATTATAGGGTTGTTTATCAGTGAATAGTTGATGACTATTCCGAACGGTACAATAAAAAATATCAGAACACCTATAAGACTTGGCAGAATACATAAGTTGCTGAAAATTCTTTCTCCTTTTCTTCCACAGTCATTTTTCTTTTTCATTGTAATAAATCACTTCCTTGATTTTTGCTTCTATATATAAGTGTATTTAAAAGGCAAAAAAGACGAACTATTTATAAATTTTTATTTTTTAACTAAATAATTATGCTTTTTCCCTACAGAATATGATATAATATTATAGCATCTATGTCAATGGTTTTTGCGAAAATTTTGCAGTTTTAAGCCAAAAATCATTATTTTAACACATATCTTTTTACATATATCCATAAATTAAATCATATTTTTACAAAAAAATTTTAATTATAGTTTTTTGTTAACTAAGGGTAACAAATTCCCACAAATTGTACTAATCATAACAATACACAATCTACAGCTATATAATAACACACTTTTTGATAAATGTCAAGTATTTTTTTGTGTTTTTTTGTATTATAACCTATA
>JAIDTI010000067.1 GCA_029060755.1 Ruminococcus sp.
GAATACATACAGAGCAAGTATATTGGTATTATCATAGTGAATGCAGATACAAGTATCGCCTGCTCCATTTGCAGAGGTTGGATAGAAAATATAGCCGATAAAATAAATGTTATTATCAATAAACAAAGAGAGCTGACCTGATGCTTGAATGAGCCACGTTGTCGGGAGTATAAGAAGACAAACAAACTGAATGCCCCTGACCATAAGAAAATTGAATTTGATAAAGGTATCAGAGGATAATTTTGTTTAACAAAACAATATGGAATTTCTAAAATTGATGCTGTGAAAATTTCAAAAAAACAAGAAAAACAACTCATTCCATAAAGAAGAATGACAACAAAATTACATAATGCAATATTCCCAAGAACATATTGTCTAATATTGTTTATATTTATACATTCTCCCATTGCATTTATAAACTGGTAAACAGCATTTCCTATTGTTTTTTTTTAACACCATATTCAGTTTCAAGAAGATATTCTATATCAACAACAGCATGACGGCAGATTTTTTTATCAAGAACATCAAGATAGCCGATTATTCTTTGATAACCTGTATCTCCTGAATGTTCTTCTACAGTCTGTTTATTGATATGGTATTCATCTTCAAGCAGACATTCCACATCAACAACAGCATGACGTTTGTTTTTTTCGTCTAAACTATCAAGATACATTACAACAGTAGGATATTTGCTTTCAGTATCTGAATGTTCTGTTGCCGGCTTTGATGAGTTACCAAGTTGATGATTTATAGTAACATTTTCACCCATTGTATTATGTATAGGTGCGGAATATGTATTGTGTTCTCCCATGTCAATATTGTATTTTCCTTTACCTGTTTTGTCATCTTTCTTGTCAATAAGCAAATATTCTAAACTTACATCAAAGAACTCGCAAATTTGAACAATGAATTTTGCAGGTGGGTCAGTTCCTCTGGTTTTCCATGTTGTGAAAACATTTTGTTTAATACCAAGATATTTACAAATATCAGCTTGACTTTTTCCCTGTTCATGCAAAAGTTCTAAAGTTTTATTTATTATGCTCATAAAATCACTCCTATTTTTATTCAAAACGACGATTATTCAAATTTGCGAATGTTTTTCTCCTTTTTCTATTGACAAAATCGCAAATTTGAATTATAATATAAATATAGTTAATATTCAAGGGCATAAAATCCCAATATTAATTATATCATATATAATTTGAAAAGTAAATAGGTATTTTTAAAAAATCCTGCTCCGTTAAGCAGGCAGAAAGGAATGGATATTATGACACTTGGAAACAAAGTAAGGGAACGCCGCAAGGAACTCCGTCTTACCCAGACCGAACTTGCAGAGAAGACAAGTCTGACACAGACATATCTTTCAATGCTTGAAAGAGGAAAATTTGAGCCGACAGCTCCGACTATAGTCAGTCTTGCAGTTGCACTTGATTTGTCAGCAGATGAACTTCTTGGAATAAGCAGTACAAAAAAAGCAGGCTGAAAAAAATAATCTCCTGACGGAATCTGAAAGGAGGTGAGGACATGGAGAATAAAAAAAGTTTGTTGAGGGTCTTGGCAAAATCCTTATGATGTATTCAAGAGAGAAAATCAAAGAACTTAAATATATCGAGGAAGATTCTAAAAAATTTGTAGAAATTACCTATATAAACGATAGTGTCAAGTATGTTAATATCACAGGTGATTCATGCATAGCAATAATGAAAGACATTTACTTTGCACTGCTCTGAACGTTTCTGAACCGTTGTACGACAACAGCGGTATCCCATCGGCGGGAATACACAGCAGTTATCTGAATAGCGAGAACATATTGTAGCAGGTATTCAAGAACGAGAGCGAAACAAACCGTAAGAATCTTGAAAAGTGAAAAGAGGTGAAGAAGATGAACTACTTGTGCAGAGCAGGTGCTTATCTGAACAGTGTGACGGCAATAGTCAGTTCTCTTTGTGATATGGCTATGAGCAACGGAGTTGATGTGGAAATGCAGTACAATGTTATAATCACATTACTCGAACTGGAGCAGGCAACAACGGAATTTATTGACTGTACAGGTCTTGATGCTGAAATTCCAAACGTTGTAAGAATCAGCAGATGCAAATTCATAAGAATCAATGAAAGACTGATTGCACACGCAGAAAAAATCCAGTCACAATGCGGAGTAAACTTTAGCAACGTTATAACCGCACTGAAACTGGAGACAGACACATTAAAGGAAGAAATCAGACTTTCTTAATGTTTCTGAAATTATTGTAGCACAAATTTTCTAATTTGTCAAGTATTTTTTTATGGAGCAGAATAAATTATTCCTGCTCCGTGAAGAAAGGAGAGAAAATGGATTACCTATCAACCAAAGAAGTGGCAGAATTAAAAGGCTGTTCTGATAGATATATCAAGCAACTTTGTAAAGACGGAAAAATTCAGGCGAAACAGGTACTCAACTGCAAAGGAAGAATGAAGTATCTTATACCCATATCAGAACTATCCGAAGACTTACAGGCAAAATATTATGCCAAGCTGAAATCTGATGCAGGACTTGCACTGGAATTAAAGGACGATAAAACAGCGTTAAAACAGTCTTCAAAGAGTGTTAAAAAGGCATTTGACGAGTATTCTCAGGCAGAACGTGAGGAAATGGCGGAATGGATAAGAATACTTAGAGAATGGCAGGAACTGCGTGCAAATTACAAGAAAAAGACTGATTTTGATGCTGATTTTGTAGGCAAATGCAGAATTGAACACCCTGACCTCAACATAAGCGTTGATATTCTCTACAGAAAGTACGCCGCATATAAAGAAAACGACTATGACGGTCTGATTGACAGGCGTGGCGGCTGGAACAGAGGGACAAGCAGTATCAGAACGGAAGTCTGGCATATATATGCAAGCCTCTACCTAAGCTATCAGAATCCGAAAATAAGCAAGTGCTACAGGGAAACAGTTGCATGGTGTGTAACCAATTACCCTGAATTTGTGGACGGTATACCCGATGTATCGGCATTCAGACGACGTACAAAAAAGGAACTTGACGGAGCTGTTGCCTCATGGGTACGTGATGGTGAAAAGAAATGCCTTGCGAAGTTTGGAATATTCGCAGAACGTGACTATTCAGACCTTGAAGCAAATGATGTGTGGATTTTCGACAACCATACGCTTGACATACGCTCAATTGCTCCCGACGGCAGAATACACAGAATGTCACTGACGGCAATTCAGGACGCAAAAAGCGGTGTTATCGTGGGATATAATCCGTGCGACAATCCATGTTCGCAGTCAACGCTGTTTGCAATGTACAGGGCGGTTTCCGGAGATTTCGGACTTTGCCGCTATGCGTATCTTGACAACGGTTCAGAGTTCTGTGCAACTGATGTCGGCGGCAGAGGTCACAGAAAAAAATCATCATGGTGCAAGGAAGATGCACCGCCGACAATATTTGAACTTCTCGGAATACAGTCACAGTTCGCACTTCCTGCAAATCCCGATGCAAAGAATATTGAACGCTTCTTCTATACATTCAAGGAGCAGTTTTCAAAGTCAACAGGCGGTTTCTGTGGCGGTACAGTCGTTGAACGCCACTCCTGCATGAATGAAAAAGAAAAAAATCACGACCTGCCGACTGATGCAGAAGTTATTGAACTGCTCGACCTGTACATAAAGAACTACAATGCAGGCGAATACGGTGGAAAAGAAGCAAAATACAGAGGAAAACGACGTATTGATGTATGGAATGAAAGCGTAAATTCAGACCATGTAAAATTTAGAGATGTAGCATCAGAAGAAGATTTGACACTTCTGCTTGCACGAAGCACACGCTATCAGCAAATAAAGCGTGACGGCGTTTTTGTCATAATGTATGGCAAGAAGATATGGTTCAGGGACGACAATACGATTTTCAATATCGGAAAGAAAGTATATGTGCGATTTGACCCATATAATCTTGACAGCGTGCGTGTTTACGAAAAGGAAACGGACAAATATCTCTGGACTTATCCGAGAGCAGCTTATCTTGATGTGCCGTATCTTGCAGCCGAATCAGAGGACGGCAAGGACAGAGTTGCAGAATTTCAGAAGAATTTTGCCAAGACAAGAAACGCTATCAAAGAAAAGACTGAAAGCTATACAAATTCGCCTTATGCAGTGGATTCACTGGCGGCGGCGATAAATGAAATGAAACTTACAGTTGCAAATTATGAAGTAAAGAAACCAAAACATTTTGAGCCTGTCACAGCACAGGAGATTGACATTGAGTTTCCTAAACGTGAAAATATTGTTGATGTGGATTATTCAGGACTTGAAGAACTTGAAGAACTCAGAGCAATGAATGACAGGCTTGAAAGAGCCAGAAAAGGAGCTTGAAAATGAATAAAGATGAAATTAAAATAAAGATTCAGGAGCTTGCCGACGAACTTGGCACAACTCCCGAAAAAGTCACTGTGGTAATCAGCGGACTTACAAGCAAATCTGTAACAAATGCTTTTAACGGTGAAGATGATGAAAGTCTCGCAAAAATTGAAAAATTTTTTACTGCAAGAGAGTATGCTTTTTCAATATATACCGATGAGCAGTGTGATATTATAAGACAGTTTGAAAAACGTATACTTGCTACAGGAAGTGCAGGAAAAGCACTTGAAAATTCGGGCATCTCAGCAGGTACGATGTCAGGTATCAGGACGGGTACTTATAAAGGTGATGCTGAAAAGATGTTCTCAAAAATCAGCAGCTTCATTGAACTTAAAGACGAAAATTCAAAGGTGTACAAACATGAGGGCTACGTACCGACGAGCATTTCAGAAAGCATTTACGAGAATATCAGGACTGCACATATCAGAGGCGTGTGTGTTATGGTGACGGGTGACGCAGGTATCGGCAAGACCGAAGCAGCAATGCAGTACAGGGCTACACACCCCGATAATTCGGTGATTATCACTGCCGAAGAGCCAAGAACGCCAAAGACCGTAATGCTTGAAAAACTCGCCGAAGAACTCGGAATTGACCTGTCAGGAACACGAAGCAGTATGTACTTCCGCAAAATCCTTTCAGAACTGCATGACGGTACAGTTATAATCGTCGATGAAGCACAGAATTTCAAGTTTGAGGCAATCGACACTCTCAGAGGCTTTGCTGACCACTTTCACAATAAAAATCTTGGTACTATCGGCATTGTCTGCATGGGCAACGACACGTTCAGACAGCAGTTTTTCGGTAAAAGTGGTATCGGCAAGGAGCAGGTCTGGAACAGGTTTGTTGAACGCCCGATGTACACGACTGAAAATATAAGATATGAAGACATTGAACTTCTTTTTCCCGAACTGGTCAAAAAGACTATGCAGGAAGAACTTGATTTTCTCTGTGCAATTGCAATTCTGCCACAGGAAAATATCCGTTCTGCCGTACACCTTTACACAACAGTCTACAGCAGACACAAGGGCAACTGTAATACCGGAACGCTTAGAAAACAGGCTAAATATATGCAGATTCGCATTCCAAACAGCAAAGCCGAAATTGATACCCTGACCAAGAAAGTAAAATATATGAAACAGGTGGCAAAATGCAGAAAATAATCAACAGAATAATTGCAGGAACTGTAATTGTGCAGCTCCTGAGCATAATTTTCAGGCAGTCAGTCACAATCGGTGGTGAAATACTTATACCCGTACTTGTACTGCTCATCAGGCAGGCGGCAATAAAAATTACGGATATATTCACCGGAATCAAAGATGAATTAAGAAATGCGGAGGAAAACCGAATGAAATACCCGACAAAGCATCAGAGAATACTTCTCAAAAAATACGGACTTAATCCGAAAAAATGGATTATCACGTCCGAAAACATCATGGAAATGAAAGCCGTCCACAGATATAGTGGAATTGTATGTGTACTCAATAAAAAGAGAGGTACGGACAATGAATAACGAAAAATGCAGATTCAACTCCAACGGAAAATACTGCCGAATACTTTCAGTTGAATCATGTGACGGTTTCAACGAAAAATGCCCGTTCTGCAAAACAGAAAAGCAGTTCCGTGAATCAGCAGACCGTGCAATACTTATAAACCGCAGAAAATGCAGATGTGAAAGCTGTACATATACCACAAAACCATGTCAGCTGTCTGTATTCTATAAGAAATAACAGTCAGAACAGAGGTAAGAAAAATGATTACAGAAATACTTGAAGCTTTTGAAACCAAATTCAACAGAACTTTCAGAAATATCGAAGAAATAAGACAGGAATACTCAACAGTTGAAATACTTGATATATGGCTTGAATACGAAGGAATTGTCGGATATACACGCAACATAATTGATTTACTCGGCGAATGTGAAGTCTATATCGAAGAATAGCCGAAACAGCGGACAAGCTCCGCTGTCTGCCGTGAACGGTCGCACGGTACTGATGAGGCAGACCAGAAAAGAGGTGTTGAAATTGAAAATCACAATCGAAGCAGAAGCAAAAGAAATTGCTGATATTTTGTCGGCATTGAAAAGCCAGACATTTTCCAAAGATATTAAGCTGTTTCCACAAAAGAAAAGCTATATGTCAGGAGAATTAAGAAATCTTCTTGATTCCAGTGTAAGAAAAGCAATGAAAGAACTTAATGAGCAATTTAAAACATGAAAATGAAGTGAAAGAAACAGACAATAAAAATTTGTTTCACTTCAATAGTTCTGAAACAGCCGAAACAGCGGAGAAAATCCTGCTCCGCTGTCTGCCGTGAACGGTCACACGGTACTGATGAGGCAGACCATGAAAGCGGGTGAATGATGTGAGCTGGACAGAAGATGATGAAAGCAGATACGAAACTGAACGCAAGGAACAAAACCGAAAAATCATACAGAAAAAACTTGATGAGGCACAGCACAGGTACGATGAAGCAGAACGCAACTATCAGGACACAGGTTCATCAAGTGCTATGAGGACGATGCACAGAAATGAAGACATAATGATGATTTGCAGACTTGCACTTCAGGCACTTGACAATGTATGCGGAACGTGCGAAAATCGCAGACGCAACGCTAAATACGCTGTAAATAAATATAAGGAAGCAAAAGAATCTGGCAATAATGATGTACTGAATTTTGACAATATAATTGCTGATTTTATAGATTTACAGTACTGAAACAGCCGAAACAGCGGACAAGTTCTGCTGTCTGCCGTGAATGGTCGCACGGTACTGATGAGGCAGACCAAATAAATAAGCGGAGGTGATGAAAATGAGCGACAGAATGAAAATTGAAAAGGCACACAGCCGCCGTTATAAAAAGGCTCTTGTGAATGAAATCAATTACGAATACATTGTGTGTACACTTTACGACATTCAGAATGACTGTGACGAAATCGGTTACTACAGCAAAGAAGATTTTGAAGACCTTGCCGACATTCTTGGCAACGATGAAACGGCATACGAGTTCAAGATGATGTTCGGCACACTCTCCTCTGACTGCTATCGACTTCGACAGGATTTGAAGGATTACGATATTCCTGATTATTTTGACGATTTCTTTGTTGCAGTCAAAAACGGAAATTACGGAGACGGTCTGATTGGCTATGATACCTACGAAAACGACTATTTTGGTCTTGATACATATGAAAGCGATACAGCTGAAGAGGAAAGCCGGAAACGTCTGCAAAGGCTTACAAAGCAGGAAATTGTCAGTATTGCAACAAAGTGTTTCAGAATATTCATGGCATTCATGGGATTGTACAGCCGTTATCAGGATTTGAAAGCATCTATTGACATTCTAAAAGACAGACACTCAGGATTGTTGCAGACAATAAAGCAAATCAACGAACTGTATGAAAAAGCCAGTGAAGAATATTTTTGGGGTGAACACACAAAAGAATTTAACAGACTTCTTGAAGGACTTCCCTATGATATTTGGGTGCAGTAACTTAACAAACAAAGCTGTCCTGAAACGGATTCAGAACGGTGTGAAAGGAGGAAAACAATGACTAACAAAGAAATCTATGAAATCGCTCTGAAAATAGAGAACGGTGAAACTCTCAGCAATGAAGAAAAGCTGAAACTCATATTCATGCTCGGCGAACTGGCAGGATATAAGTCAAAGGAATCTAAGAACAGGACATACAATCACGGAGGTGATGAAAGTGAGTAAGGACATTGAATTTCAGACAGAATACAGCAAAGACGGAAAACAGTATCTTGTAGTCAGAAAAAGAGGCAGGCTCGCCCGTGACGATATGTGCGAAGTCATCAGGCAGTACGAACTTGCAAGACTGCGCCGTGCATCAGAACCGACAGACCAGAACGGCGGTTATTTCAAATAAAAAACGGAGGTAAACTTATGAAACTTACAAAGAAAAAGGAAAAGGAGTTCCTTGAAAAAATCAGAACTATCAAGGAACTTGAACAGCAGAAGAAACAGGCTGACGAGAAAATCGACGAGTTAAAAGGCGACATCAAGGCTTACATGGACAAAAACAGCACTTCTGAGCTTACAGTGGATATTTTCACAGTACATTACACCGAAATCGAGACGGAACGCTTCGACAGCAAGGCACTCAAAGCAGCTGATGAGGAACTTTACAAGAAATACCTCAAATCCAGTACATCAAAGCGTTTTTCGATTACATGACAGCATCTGCAAAAAACTCGTGGTTCTGTAAAATCAGAAGTCCTGAAAACTGAAAAAAGCGAACAGCTCCGGCGGAGAAAATCCGTCGGGGCTATTCCTGATTGATGAGGTGAAAAAGCATGAATACAACAATGGTATGGTGTGACGTAAAACATTGCAGTTATGCGGAAGAAGCGGACGGAACAGGTCTGTATTACTGCACAAAGGAAATCATAGGCTTACGTAACGGCGTATGCGAAGATTATGAAACAGATAAACTCTGCGTAAATTGTCCTGAATACAGCAAATTCTGCGATAATGGTTATGCCTGCATGGAATATACAGGAGATTGAATGAGGCGGTATTATGGCAAAAATAACCCGAAAACTTTATGCACTGGCGACAGAACTGAATCTTGTGGAGCGTGGCAATCCTGAAGACCCTTTTCATCAGATTGTGTACAGAATCACAGGCAAAGAACACGTCAGCGAGCTTACAGAAAAAGAAGAAAAAGCTGTTCTGAAAGAACTTCTTGCATACAAGGAAACTGATGAAAATCCACAGAAAATCAGCGAACGACAGAAAGACAAAGTGTGGAAACTGATTTACAGACTGTGTGAACTGGAACCGTCCGATGCAAAACCTTTTGACAGATTAAGCAGTGCATTAAAAAAAATCCTGAACACTTCCTGTGCGAGGTCAGACCCTTTCAAATGGGTCAAGAAAAAAGATGCTTCAAAACTTATAAATACGCTGGACGGCTATGTAAAAAGTGCAGAAAGGAAAGCGAAAAATGGACATAAATAAACTTATTTCAGTTACTCAACTCCGCAGTGAACAGCAGAGGGAAATTGCCGAAGTTATCGGCATTGAAGCGTACAGAAAACTTGTTGATTATTACGGTGGAAGTCGTATTTATATTGAAAAATCTGACACAATCACACGCCCTGACAGAAACGATGAAATCCGTAAAAAATTCGATGGAGGAAATTATAAACAACTTGCAAGAGAATATGAACTCTCTGAGGAAACAATAAGACGAATTGTAAATAAAAAATAGTTTTGGTAGAGTTTTTCCAACAAATGTTGGTTGCCTATGATAATTTTTTCGTGCTATAATCAGGAAAACTGATTATAGCATTTTTTTATTGGCGGTGATGAAATGGATATAAACTACATAATAGAATTTGTACTGACGACAGGAATCGGCGTTATTGCGTTCTTCCTGAAGCGTACAATTGACGAGCTGGACAGCTGTAAGCGGAACATTGCGAAAATCAAGGAGGACTACATCACGAAAGAGGATTTTTTTCGTGAACAGAATGAAAACCGTCGGAAACTCGACAGAATAATGGATATTCTGCTTGAAGTGAAAGGAGAAATAGGAAATGGATAAGGAAACACTCAACAAACGGATTTCAGCAGGAAATTTCGTGGAAAACAACGGCTCTGTCCTCAGAACCATAAATATTTTAAAGACAAAGTTCAACCGTCTGAAAGACATAAAATATGCCCTGAATATCGAAAAAAACGATATTGAAAACAGTATAAATTACCTGTATGAAGCTGGCTATCTGCATCTCAGGCACGTTGAAAGCAAGCAGCCGTCAAGCCTTGCTGACACTGATTTTGACGTACTGGAAAGCAAGCTGACAGCAAAGGGAATCCAGCTTTTAGCAGGTGTAATTCAGGACGAATGCGTGGAGATATGAAGAAGAAAAACCGTAAGCACTCCATAATTGACGGACTGCCGTCTGACCTCCGTGAAGCTGTTGACGAGATGATTAAGGCGGATTTCACTTATCACGAAATCGTCGAGTATATCCGAAAGAACGGCGTGCAGATTTCAGTGAGTTCCGTGCAGAGATATGCTTCAAATCTGAATGCTACACTTGAATCGCTCAGGCTTGCACAGGAGAATTTCCGTGCAGTTATGGAAGAAACTGAAAAGTTCAAGAATCTTGATGTAACTGACGGAATACTGCGTCTTCTGAGCAATCAGATATTTCAGGCGGTCAATAATCTTTCTGAAGAACAGGTGCAGGAAATCGACTTTGAAACGCTGATGAAGAACGCAGTGGCACTCACAAAAGCAGTTGCTTACAAGAAAAAAATCGACATCGACAGCCAAAGTGTTCTTGAAAACGGTGCTGACCAGTTCCAGAGCCTTATCTTTGAGGCTATGGCTGATGAAGACCCTGAACTGTACAAACGTGTCAAGAAGTTCATCAAGGAGAAACAGTCATGAAAATGTACGTTTTACAGGTGAAATCAGGGCGTGAGTTTCCTGTCTGTCAGAAACTCAGAAAATCAGGAATTTCTGTGTATTGTCCGACAATGGAAATACTCGAAAGAAGACGAGGCAGGCTGTGCGGAGTCGAAAGACTTGTTTTTCCACAGTATGTCTTCATTGAATGTGATTTGACAGATAAAAATTACAGGAAGATAAGAAAAATTTCGGAAGTAATAAAATTTCTCGGAGCTGACAGTCCCGAACCTCTTAAACCGCATGAAAAAGAGTATGTAAAGATTCTGGGCAATGACGGAAAAATAATTGAACCGTCCGGAATTTCTGTAAGTGAAAACGGCGAAAAATCGGTGGTTTCGGGAATTTTAAAACAGTATCAGGATAAAATTGTAAATCTTGACCCAAGAAATCACAGAGCGAAAATTGAACTTGATTTATGCGGAAAAAAGCACACAATAACGCTTCCTGTGACAACAGTTTAAATCAGCACGTTTTTATTGCGGCGGTTGATTCGTCCCGTCGTGATGAGCGTGTGGGTATACCAGAAAACGGATTTTCAAGTCACAAAAATCTGAATGGCGGAGCATACCCAAAACAAGACCGTTTAAAAGCTGTTTTACAGCGTTTGAGCGTGTTTTAAAAATTCTGCACGTCAAATTACATTACCAAAAATACAAGGCGAAAAAAGGGCATTACAGCCCTTATTTTTGTACCAGAAAGGAGATGACGGAAATGAGCAGAAAAAAACAGAGTATAAAATCACTTGCGGACGGTATTTCAAAGTTTGAGGATTCAAAAAATATCGTGAAAAAGTCCGATTTTTCGGATTTTAAACAGTTTTTAAAAAATTACCTGAATACTCCAGAACCGAAACAGCGTAAAAAGTTAGCCGACGAGTTCAGGAAACGTCATCTTGAACTGTACGAATTTCTGAAATCCAACGGCTACTTAATCAGTGCGGAGACGGAAATTTCAAAGACTGTAAATGCTGTTTTATGCGGTGATACAGCAAGTTCTGACGATAAACAGCTTACAAATCTCTTTGAAATAATCGAAGGAGGCATGAAAAAATGATGTACACGGAACTGTCTCCGAAGCAACTGAAATCAATGCTCTGGTGGACGTGGGAAGATACAAAAAATTATGATGCTATCATCTGTGACGGCTCTGTGCGTTCAGGAAAAACAATGTCCATGACTGTCGGTTTTGTGCTGTGGAGCATGAAGAATTTCAACGGTGAAAACTTCGCATTCTGCGGAAAAACCATTGATTCACTGAAAAGAAACGTCATCACTCCGATGCAGAAATGGCTTGAAGGAGTTGTGAAAGTCAAGGTCAATTCAAGCCGTAATTTCCTCAATATTTCAATGTGCGGACATACAAACCGATACTACTTTTTCGGCGGTAAGGACGAAAGCAGCTATCAGCTGATTCAGGGCATCACGCTTTCAGGAGTTCTGCTTGATGAAGTTGCACTCATGCCCCGTTCATTCGTGGAACAGGCACTTGCAAGATGTTCCGTAACTGGTTCAAAGTTCTGGTTCAACTGCAATCCTGATTCGTCGGAACACTGGTTTTACAAGGAATGGATTCAGAAATTCAATGAAAAAAATGTACTTCATCTTCATTTCACAATGGACGATAATTATTCGCTTGACGACAATGTAAAACAGCGTTATGAGCGTACGTATTCGGGCGTTTTCTATGACCGGTATATAAAAGGATTATGGGTGCTTGCGGAGGGTCTTGTATACGGTACGGTGTTCGACAAAGAGCATCATATCCTGAAAGATTACAAGCCGTCAGACAGTGCAGAATACTATATTTCAGTTGACTACGGCACTCTGAACCCATGTTCAATGGGATTATGGGCAGTAGAAAACGGCAAAGCCGTCCGCATAAAAGAGTATTATTATGACGGCAGAAAAAAGGGTGTTCAGCGGACTGATGAGGAATATTATTCGGAACTTGAAAAACTCGCTGACGGATTTGATATTCAGTATGTTATTGTTGACCCGTCCGCCGCAAGTTTTATAGAAACAATCCGCAGACACGGAAAATTCAGCGTCCGCAAAGCAGGAAACGACGTTATGAATGGTATCAGGACAACAATGAATTTTCTGAAAAATGATAAGCTGTTTGTCTGTGAAAACTGCCGTGATGCAATCCGTGAATTTGGTTTGTACCGCTGGAATAACAAGGCTGGATATGAAGATACCGTTATCAAGGAAAATGACCATGCTATGGACGATATACGTTACTTCTGCTACACCATTTTAAGAAGAATATTTTCAAGTGAGGAGGTACTGAATTGAACTTTTTCAGCCTAATAAAATCAGCGGTAGTCAGATTTTTTACAAAAAGTCCGCCTGTGATTTCACATGAAATGCAGACACAGAGCGAGTTATGGCACGACATCTACATAAACAACGCATCGTGGCTGAAAAAAGATGTTGTTTCGCTTCGTCTGGCAACTGCAATTACTTCGGAACTGTCACGGCTTGTATTCACTGAAAGCGAGATTGTGACAGATGAAAAAAGTCCGTATAAAGCCAATGTTGACGACTTCAAGGCACGTCTTGGTAATGAATTTGAGACAGCTCTCGCACTCGGCGGAATGATGTTCAAGCCGTATCTTTCGCACGGAAAAATCTTTATCGACTTAATCCGTGCAGACTGTTTTCTGCCTGTCGCTTTCAATGAAAAAACAATGACATCAGCAGTTTTCGTGAGCAAAAAAACTGTCGGAAACAGCTATTTTACGCTTCTTGAACATCATAAGTTCAACGCTGAAAATCAGACACACACCATAAAAAATAAAGTCTGCAAAAGTCTGAACAGTGAATATATTGGTATGGAGTGCAGTTTTGACGAAATACCTGAATGGTCTGGGCTTGTACCTGAAATAACGTTCAGGAACGTGGAAAAACCGCTGTTTTCGTACTTTCGAGTACCATACGCAAACGATATTGACATTGATTCTCCGCTTGGCGTTTCAGTCTATGCCCGTGCAGTCGATTTGATTCGTCAGGCTGATGAACAGTGGGCAAGAATTGAGTGGGAGTTCAAATCAAAGGAAACTGCCCTTGATGTGAGTTTGGATATGCTAAAAAATAACAGTCTGCCAAAGCGTGACAAGCGGATTTACAGGCAGTACAATGTGGCTAATCTAGACGAAAGTTTCTACAATATTTTCTCGCCTGAAATCCGTGACAGTTCATATTTCAACTGTTTCAACAGGATTCTACAGCGTATTGAGTTCAACTGCGGACTTGCCTATGGCACGCTGTCAGACCCACAGACCGTCGACAAGACGGCAGAGGAGATAAAGACCTCGAAACAGCGTTCATATACACACGTTTCAGCGATTCAGAAAAATCTTGAAACGGCAATAAATAATCTGTTCTATGCGGTTTCGGTATACGCAGGAATCGGCGGTATTTCAGCAGTTCCAGCTGAAATTACGTGTACATGGGGCGACAGTGTTCTTGAAGATACTGAAAAGGAATTTCAGAGGCGTTTGCAGATGGTGAATGCAGGTCTCCTTAAAAAGGAAAAGTTCAACGCATGGTATTTCCACTGTGATGAGAAAAAAGCGGCAGAGTATATTCCGCAGGCTGATGCACTTTTCGGAGGAAAACTAAATGATTTCGCCCTCTGAGTACGACAGATTATGCGACCAGCTTATGACGCTGTACGGCGACCTTGAAGATGCCATAATATCAGACATTGTAAGGCGAATCCTGAAAACAGGTAGAATAACAGAATCGGCAAAGTGGCAGATAAAGCAGCTTCAGGAATCGGGCTTGCTTTATGATGACATACTCGCTGAAATTGCAAGTCGTACCGATGCCACCAGTCAGCACGTAAAGGCACTTTTCGAGGACGCAGGAGTGCAGAGCATCAGGAATGACAACAGATACTACCGTGCGGCAGGTCTTGCAGGCATTGTGAAGATGTCCGATGCGGCGTTGCAGACTCTTAACGCAGGTTATCTGAAGTGTGGCGGAGACCTGAAAAATCTTACCATGACGACAGCATTTACGTCACAGCAGGCGTATATCACGGCTTGCAACAACGCATATATGCAGGTTACAAGCGGTGCATTTGATTACAACACGGCAATCAGGAATGCCATAAAATCGGCGGCTGTTGAGGGTACTCACGTTCTCTATCCGTCGGGTCATAAGGACAGAATTGATGTTGCAGTCCGTCGTGCAGTTCTGACAGGCGTGGGACAGACCGTGCGGAAATTATCTGTAATCAACGCTGAGGATATGGGCTGCGACATCATGGAAATCACGGCTCATTCAGGTGCAAGACCGTCCCATGCAGCATGGCAGGGAAAACTTGTATCGCTTTCGGGAAAAAATGCTGGAAAGATTATCGAAGGCTGCCGTGTTCTTTCGTTGAGCGAAATTGGTTACGGCTCTGGGGACGGTTTCGGCGGCTGGAACTGCCGTCACGACTGGTATCCGTTTTTAGAGGGAATCAGCAAAAGGACATACTCTGATGAACGGCTGAAAGAACTTGATGCAAAGGATATTGAGTACAACGGCAAGAAGTATTCAGAGTACGAAATATCGCAGATTCAGCGACGTTATGAGCGTGAAATCCGTTCTGCAAAGCGTGAGCAGGTGGCATTTAAAACTGCTGTTCAGGAGGCGCAAGACCCTGAACTGAAACAGGTAATGCAGGATTCTTTGAACTATGCAAACTCAGTTGTAAAAGACAAACAAGCGAAAATGCGTGATTTTATTAATCAGACTGGACAATACAGGGATTATTTAAGAGAACAGAATTATGGACGTGTTTCTAAAAATTTTAGAAAAGCTGTTGACAATTCTGAAAGTTATGGTATAATAAGAAGTAATAAAGGATTTGTTCTGGCTGAAAATGTAACAAAGGCTGAAGAATATGCAAGAAACGTTTTAGGAATTAAAAATGTTTTTTATAAAGGTCTGGACACATTTACAGCTAATGAATTGAATAATGTTCTTGAAGAACATTTTAAAGAGTTTCCAGAGCTTAAAAAGCAGATTAACTTTGTGGGTACTTGTCAAGAAAGAAATCGGCTTATAAAAGAAAAGATTAAAGCATATTATAAAGCAGAATATGAAAAAGAGTATTCATACTTAAGTGGTGAATTATTAAATTCAATTGTAGAAGTGAGTGCTGACGAAAAAACAAAAGATTTTATGCAGGATTTTAAAGTATATACTGAAACTTATGCACAAAGTTTTTGGAGAAAAACAAAAATAAATTTAAGTGAATTTTATGGTATTTCTGTAAACGAAGATTTCGGAAGTAATCATGCAAAGTTTATTGAATCAATAAAAAATGATGAAAAAATCGGACATCTTCCTGTTGGGTGTAATACAATAAAAAGTATTCTTGACCATGAAATCGGACATCAGCTGGATAGTTTGTTGGATTTGAAATATAATCCTTTAATACGTTCTGTATTTGATGAATTTGAAAAAAATCCAAATGAAATAAAAGAAAAGCTTTCAGGTTATGCTTTACAAGGCTTTCTTAATATAAGTTATGATTATAAATATTCTGAACCTATTGCAGAAGCGTGGTCTGAATATTGTAATAATTTTGCTCCAAGAGAAATTGCTGAAAAAATCGGTAAAATCATAAAACGATTATATGATGAAAAATTCTAAGAACTTGTCTTCACAAGAAAAAAGTGATATAATATAGAGTATTATGAGATATACAAGTGATTTGACAGATAGCC
>JAIDTI010000068.1 GCA_029060755.1 Ruminococcus sp.
TCCAAACACATGGCTTAAATCTTTATGTTCCTTTAATTTTGCCTATGATTAGGAAATTTATAATGTCGTTTACTATAAAAATTCATTCTGCTTTTCTGCGTCGTCATCAATTCCATATAAAGAGGCTTTTGTTTCTTTCTAATACCATGTTGCACAATTCATTTTTGTTTCTTCACTAATGGGGTAAATGTCCATTGTATTGGCGTTATACAGATATTTGGTATCACTGTTTAAGCCAAGTTTTTCATTATTAACGAGATAAAACCTATCGATTGAATAGTCAAGAGGGCATCCCATTTTGTCCTCAATTGTACTTTTCAGGTTTCCTGTAATCTGATAATTATACTCTGATTTTGAAATATAAGTATTTCGGACAGTATCTTCATATTCCATACCAATCAGCAAATTCAAGGGATTATGCGTCATTGTTTGAATCAACACTCGCTTCATCAGACAAAAATCAAACACATCAAGTCTATCATCTTCGCACAAGTCCCCGGCTTTCCAGTATGCAAGTTCTGTATTTGGAACAGCCATAAGCCACTGTTGCATCAACACAATATCTGATAGCGAAAGCTCACCATCTGCGTTGACATCGCCCGCAACAGGCTCATGTTGATTTGTATAGTTCAGTCTGTCATTTTTATCTGTTTCAGCTGCGAATGTCTGTCTCATAGAAAATACAAGAAATGCAAATATACACAACGAAATTACAGCTAATATATTTTTCATCAATATTCAATCCCATCGTTTAAATTTCCTTTAATTGCTCCCTGAACTACTCATCGTCTAAAGTTGACAAGATTGCGGTTGACTGTATTTCAAATACTCTGCAAGTGCTTTTTTCAGGAACTCATATCTTAATAACTTTTCCTCTTTTGCAAAATGAATCTCCCTGAACTGTTCAGAATTATTTTCATATACAAGTTTTTCATTCCCAAATTGTTCACTGGTGAGGTCAAAAACACAGTTTCCAATTACGTTGTAACAGTGATAATTACCGCCGTCACGAAGTATTCCATAAACCTTTCCACCGAAAATATCCTGTGCAAGAAATGCTGTTATGGAGCATTGTCCCAACGTTTTATTTTCCGAAGTCCACTTCTTCCGTATTCTCGGTGCGCAGGTTTCCGCACACCATATTTCTGACAAAGCATCATACAAATCTCTCGGAGAATGAATTGATTGATAAGTATTGTTAATCGGTTTGACTATTGCTGTTTCCCAGCCATAAAATTTGTATTTCATATATTCCTCCTAAATTATAATTCCGCTGAAATGGTCAATCTCATGCTGAATAATCTGTGCCTCAAAATCCTTAAATGTCTGCTTTTTTGTCTTGAAATTTCTATCCAGAAATTCAACAGTAACCGACTTGTATCGTTTAACCTTTCGCTGACCGCTCAAAGAAAGACAACCTTCCTCTATTTCATAGAATTGCGATGACTTAGCGACAATTTTCGGATTTACCATAACAAGATAGCGTTTGCCAATCAAAGCGACAAGAATCATTTTGCACTCACCTATCATATTTGCAGCCATTCCAACGCAGCAATCAGCATTTGCTTTTATTGTGTCCAGTAAATTCTGTATCACCTGCACATCTTTTTTGTCGGCAGGCTCTGATTTCTGTGAAAGAAAAAATGTATCTCTAACGATTTCTTTTACCATAATTCCTCCAAAAGATTTTTGTAATCTTTATAAATATCGTTATATATAATGTCAAATCTGCCGCTGTACTATGGATTTGAAACGTATTACTAACAACTTAAGTTGTTGGCATTGTACCTCCTAATCCGTTCTCCTTTCATAATCTCCATACCAACGGCTTGATTTTCACTCTTTGTAGCACGGGCAAAACAACATACAGCCTATGCTGTATCTTTATTATATCATATCTTTCTTGTTTTGTCTATAGCGGATAGGACAATGAAAAATGCTCGCTCATGTCCCGAAAACAGCTTAACGATTATTTTTCCAAAAACTATTGCCTTTACTGATATATTGTGCTATAATGAGTATATTGGTAAGGGTCGATTTGGAAAGAAGTTAAGATGTTACCAAAGCAGACTGATTATAAAATTGAGATTTATCTCCGTCTCTCTCGTGACGATGAAAGACAGAGTGAATCCCTTTCTATACAGAACCAGAGACGAGTTCTCACGAATTATGTTAAAGAACAGGTCTGAACAATTTACGATGAGTATGTTGACGATAGAATTTCCGGCGTGACGTTCAACTTATTTGAGTACTTACATTGCTGGTATATTGTGCTAAAATAAGGGTATCAGTAGGTTGCTTTGAATGAAAGGAATGATAAAATGAAGTACAAAACAAATGGAAATATAAGTCCGCATGGAATACCGAAAGTGTATTTTACAGGACACCTGAAAGACTGCAAAGTGTATTTTGAAAATATCAGTAATACGATGTTTTACTTGGTGACATTTCTTTCGATAAGGGAGATTTGAAAACTACACAAAAATATTATGAAAAATCTCTTTCAATCAAAGAACGCCTTGCAAGACAGACAGATTCTGTAGCAGCACAGAGAAATTTATATATGAGTTATGATAAACTCGGCGATTTTTATAAAAAACAAGGCAACCTTGACAGCGCAGAAGACTAAGCTCTTTCAATCAGCGAACTACTTGCAGAGCAGACAGATTCTGTAGAAGCACAGAGAGATTTATATATAAGCTATAATAAACTTGGCAATATTTGTAAAAAAAAGGCAACTTTGACAGCGCAGAAGACTATTATAAAAAAGCTCTTTCAATCAGCGAACGCCTTGTAAGACAGACAGATTCTATAACAGCACAGATAAATTTATATATAAGCTATGATAATCTCGGTGATATTCGTGAAAAACAAGACAACCTTGACAATGCAAAAGAATATTATAAAAAATCTCTTTTTATCAATGAACGCCTTGCAGATAAATTAAAAACACCAATTGATGATTATAATGTAGCGTGCTGTTATCGTAAGATTGGATTATTATGTACCGGAAAAGAAAGAGCGGAATGGCTTAATAAGGCTGAAAAAATCTTACAACAGCTGTATGAGTTGTATTATGATGAGCCATTATATGCCGAAATGTTTGAAGGAATGCTTGAAATGGTAGAGAATGATATTTCCAAAACAGAACTTTGATTTTTAAAGGTATATAAATCCTGCGACTACTTTTAATTCAAGTGCTATAAAAAATAATCAGGCAGAACTTATATAAAAAGTTCTGCCTTATATTCATCATAATCAAGTGTATCTGTATCTGTCTGATATAAATGCTGTCAATAAGGCAATAGCAGGCAGAAAGTGAATGAAAGAAATGTTATTAAATATGATATTTACACTAAGCATTACATTGAAACCTACATTTACCATTATTTTCGCACCGAAAAGATAAATGGCAACCGGAAGTGCAAAAACTGCGGAATTTATGAAAACTGCTGTTGTGATATTCCTACATTCTGACGAAATCCATAGCATAATCAATGAGCAGATTATAAGTGCAAGTGTTCGGAGCAGGTATATCATCAGCAGATATTGCAGAACGTTTATATTTATTGAAAAGTCAGCAAAATCAATGATACTTCTGATTGAACCATTCAGACCGCTGAAACCATAATACTGCGAAACAGTTGCAGTATACGGAATCAGCCACAACATAGCTGAAATAATTCCATAAATGGCAGAAACAGCGATATTTCAGCGGATATATCTTCTATTTCCTGATGATGTGGCATTTATTACAGACATCATTCTGTATTTGTTATCATGTGAAATCTGTATATAATATAGTGATTTTAAAGACTAAAAAAGACGAAGTATTTTAATATTTTTTTATTTTAACTAATTTACGTCAATATTTACAAGTGTGTAAACAATGGACAAATCCGAAATGAACTTATACTGACAGATAAAAAAGTATCATCTACGACTTAATTTATCGGGTTGAATAATTATAAGAATTTAGAAAAAAATCTAAATTCCTCTTGACAAATTAATTGATGTGTGTTATAATTTATTTAGATAAACTTCAAATTAGAAGTTATTCTAAATTCATATCATTTTAAAACGGAGGATATTATTATGGAAAACTTGAACGAATTTCTGCCATTTTTGATTCCGCTTGTTGTAGTTCAGTTCGGATTGCTTATATATACGATTGTCCATATTCTCAAGCATAATCACTATAAACGTGGCAATCGCACTTTATGGCTTGTCATTACAATTATCGGAATGAATTTCATAGGTCCAACATTGTATTTTATTCTCGGAAAAGAGGAGGATTAAAACAGAAATGAATATTCTTGAATTATTCCACGTTTCCAAACATTTCGGAGACAAAAAGGTTTTGCAGGACGTGACATTTTCTGTTCCCGAAAAATGTATTTTTGGTTTTATCGGACGCAACGGAGCAGGTAAAACTACGACTATGAAATCTATACTTGGATTGATTAAGATTGACAGCGGAGAAATAACAATATGTGGCGATAAAGTTACATATGGTCAGAACCTGACTAACAGGTATATTGGCTATCTGCCTGATGTACCCGAATTTTACTCTTATATGACCGCTCGTGAATATCTTAGACTATGCGGAGATGTTACGGGAATGAAATCGTCCGATATTAAAACTCGAAGCGATGAATTGCTGGAGCTTGTGGGACTTGCAAACGAAAAACACAAAATCAAAGGATTTTCAAGAGGTATGAAACAGCGTTTGGGTATCGCTCAAGCATTGATAAACAGACCAAAGCTGTTGATTTGCGATGAGCCGACATCTGCACTTGACCCCGTTGGAAGAAAGGAAATACTGGATATTCTTTCTTCTGCAAAAGAACAGTCATCAGTACTTTTTTCAACACATATACTTTCTGATGTAGAAAAAATATGCAATCATATTGCCCTTTTGGAAAATGGAAATATTGCTGTATCAGGAACAATAGATGATATAAAACTTATGTGTTCAGAGCCGGATATAGAATTATCCCTGCAAAATCCTGATGATACCTCAAAAGTAATAAAAACCTTTCCGTCTGCTGAAATGCAGGAGGGAAAACTTATATTTAAAAATGCTTCCGACAATCAGGCTGAACAAATATTAAATTTTGTTGCTGTACAGCATATTCCGATAATACGTTTTGAACGTCATGAGCTGAATCTTGAAGATTTGTTTATGGAGATGATAGGAAAATGAATAGTTTTTTTGCTTTTCTTAAAAAAGAATTTTTTGAACTTTCACGTTCAGGAAAACTGATGATTTTGAGTTTCATCTTTATTCTGTTTGGAATAATGAATCCTGCTGTTGCAAAACTTACTCCGTGGATTCTGGAGCAGTCTGCTGATTCTTTTAGTCATGGGATTATTATTGGTGAAGTTACAGTAACTGCTATGGATTCATGGCTACAGTTTGTAAAGAATATTCCAATGGCAATGATTGTTATGCTGATTATGTTCAGCAGTACATTTACAAGCGAATACTCTAAAGGAACACTTATACCAATTGTCACAAAAGGACTTTCCAGAAATAATATTGTTATTTCAAAGATAGTTGTAATGATTGTTACATGGAGTATTGGTTTTGGACTTTGTTTTGGTATAACCTATGGCTACACTGCGTATTACTGGGATAATTCAGTAGTAAATAATCTTATGTTCATGGTATTTTGCTTGTGGATTATGGGAATATTCCTGATTTGTGTATTAACGCTGTTTTCGGCATTTTCAAATTCCTCTCCGCAAGTTATGGCAGGTGTGGGCGGAGTTTATGCAGTAATGTATATCCTTGGTATGTTCGGCAAAATCAAGGAATATCTTCCGACTTTCATTCTGGATAGTACTTCACTGATGACATCACAAAGCAAGCCGGCTGATTACTTTAACGCAATACTGATAACAATTACATTATCTGTATTATCCTTGCTTGCATCACTTCCGATTACTCATAAAAGACAACTATAACATATTCGTAGAAAGGAATTAATATTATGGGATTTCCTGAAACTTTTAAGGCACTCTCTGACCCTGCAAGACGTGAAATTCTTACCATGTTACGAGATGGACGAAAATCGGCAGGAGAAATTTCGTCGCAGTTTGATATGACGGCTGCTACTGTTTCATATCATCTGAAGCAGTTAAAAAAAGCTGGACTGATATATGAAACAAAAGAAAAGAATTTCATTTTTTATTCCTTGAATACATCTGTATTTGAGGAAATTATGATGTGGGTATCACAATTTACTGAAAATACTGAAAGAAAAAGGTCGATGAACTATGAAAAAAATTCGATTGAGCAAAGCTGACTTGATTTCTGCCTTGCTATGTATGGTAGTCATAATTCCCGAAATTTCAGTTTACAGCAAGCTTCCGGATAGAATAGCCACACATTTTGATGTATATGGTCAACCTGACCAATACTCTTCAAAAAATTTTGCAGTATTTGGTATACCACTTGTAATGACTGGAATACAGTTGATACTATGTCTTATTACGAATTTGTTTCATCAGACAGATAAACGGGATTTTATAAACAGAGCTATCCGCTTTATTTCTCCCGCTACCCTCTGCTTTGCACAATTATATATCCTGCTCTATTCGCTTGGACAAATAAAAAATCCCACATCTGTAGTTTGTACATTTATGGCTGTTTTATTTGTGATTGCCGGAAATTATATGCCGAAGATTCGTCGGAATATGTTCTTAGGCATCAGAACACCTCATACACTGCGAAATCAGGAAGTCTGGGATAAAACCCATCGCTTTTCAGGTGTTTTATTTTTCATATGCGGAATTGTGATGATACCATTTTCTCTTGTAAATGATTATATTGCTGTAATCATAATAATGGCAGTCATGATAATTATACCGATAGTCTACTCTGAAATGGTTTATCGTTTATTAAAACAAGAAATTCACGAATAGTAAAAACGGCTCAGAAACTTTCTCTGAGCTTTTTTTATTTAAGGATTGTTTAATAATTTCCATGATATAATGAAAATACAGAAAGGGGAATGAAAATGTATCTTAAAATACTCAAAAAGGACTTGAAACGAAAAAAGACTATGAACTGCATATTACTGCTGTTTGTGATATTGTCGGCGATGTTTTCTGCAAGCAGTGTGAATAATATCATAACAGTGACAGGCGGTCTTGACTATTACTTTGAAAAAGCAGGAATGACAGACTATTATTTCATCACAATAGAACCAAACGGCGATGATACATTGTCTGAAATTCTTGAAAATGAAGATTCAGTTACGGAGTATCGGAAAGAACCAACTGTATTTTGTATAGAGGACAACTTTCTGAAAGACAATAAAAAACTGGCAGATTTTTCGACTTCAGCAATTATGACATCAATTGATAATGCCAAACTGAATTATTTTGACAGCAACAATGATGTCATTACAGCCGTTGATTCTGGAAAGGTATATATTTCGGGTTCATTTGCGAAAAATGCAGAACTTGAAACAGGAGATACCTTTGATTTCAAATTAGGAGAAACAGAAATTACTTTTGAAGTTGCAGGTATTGTAAAAGACGCTTTTTTAGGCGGTGAAATGATGGGGAATCCAAGATTTATCCTGAATGACAGCGATTATCAGAAGATAAGTTCCGATGATATGGCAAAACAGGGAAATACAGGCGGAATTTTTTATGTTAATACTGATGATACAACAGCTTTGGAATCAGCAGTTGCAGAATGTAGCACTATAAATTTCAACGGTTCTGTTTCCACTATAAAAATGACTTATGTAATGAGCATCATTGTTGCAGGAATGTTGCTTGTTGTAAGCGTCGGACTTATTCTTGTATCATTTGTGGTTTTGAGATTCACAATAGGTTTTACCATTGCCGAGGAGTTCAGGGAAATAGGCGTTATGAAAGCTGTCGGTATAAAAAATAATTCCGTTCGTGGACTTTATCTTGTGAAGTATCTGGGAATAGCAGTAATCGGTGCGGTAATAGGATATATTGCAAGTATTCCGTTAGGAAATATGATGCTGGACAGCGTAAGTAAAAATATGGTTCTTGGCAATGACAAATCAACTTTGATAGGAATTTTATGCAGTATTGCAGTAGTCGGAATAATTCTGATGTTCTGCTGGAGCTGTACTGCAAAAATCAAGAAAATGTCTCCTATTGATGCAGTAAGGAACGAGCAGACGGGTGAACGCTTTCACAAAAAAAGTCTTATACATCTCAGTAAGAGCAGATTTAAAATGACAGGTTTTCTTTCACTTAATGATGTTTTGAGCAGTCCGAAACAGTATGGCATAATTACAGCAGTATTTACAATCTGTATGATTCTTGTAATGGTACTTGCAAATACTGCAAATACCCTCAACAGCGATAAGTTACTTTTCCTTTTTGGCACTACAAAAAGCGATGTATATTATACTGATTCAAAAAGTCTTATGGAAGTTATGCAGGGTAGAAAAACGCTTGACGAGGCTGTTGAAGAAATCGAAAAAGAACTTTCGGATAATGGTATGCCGGCAGATGTTCATATAGAAACTTTTTATCAGCTTCCGGTGAAGTTCGGCGATATTAAAACTACTGTAATGTTTCAGTTATGCAATGAAACAAGTGCTGATGAATACACCTATACTCAAGGAACAGCTCCGTGTTACGCAAATGAAATAGCAATCAGTGAACCCATTTCCGAAAAACTTAATGCGGAAATCGGTGATACTTTACTGCTTACCATAGACGATGAAGAAAAAGAATACATTATTACAGCACTTTTCCAGAGTTTTTGTCAGCTTGGAGAATGCGGCAGACTTCACGAAAATGTTTTTCCGTCTGATTCAAGCATTGCAAGTGCAATGGTATATCAGATTGACTTTTATGATAATCCCGACAGCAAAGAAATCAACAGCAGAATTGAAAAGCTGAAAGATATTTTTAACAGCCAAAAAGTGATGAATGCTGAAGATTACGCCAAGGTCAGCACAGGAGCAAGTGATATTATTGCAGGTGTCAAAAATCTTGTACTGATAATTTCACTTATTATCATTATTATGATAAGCGTACTTATGGAACGTTCATTCATATCAAAAGAAAAGTCCGAAATTGCACTTATGAAAGCAATCGGATTCAGAAACAGTGCGATTTATGCACATCACACGGCACGGTTTTTTATAGTAGGAATTGTGGCGTATGTGATAGCAAGTTTACTCTGTAAGCCTTTTACAAAGCTTATTGTTGACCCGATTTTTGCTATGATGGGAGCAGTTGCAGGTATCAAATATGAGATTCGCCCTATTGAGATTTTTGTGGTTTATCCGCTTGTGATTTTAGTGACAACTCTTGCCGGAACTTTTTTGACTTCTCTTTATACAAAGTCAATTAAGGCATCTGATACATCAAATATTGAATAGGAGAAAATATATGAAAACTATACTTGAAGTAAAAGATTTATGTAAAACATACATCATCAACAAAAGACAGAATAATGTGCTTCGAAATATAAGCTTCACCATAAACGAAGGGGAAATGGTTGCAGTAATGGGTCCTTCCGGTTCAGGAAAATCCACTCTGCTTTATACTGTTTCGGGTATGGATAAAATGACCGCAGGAGATGTGTACTTCTGTGGCAGAAATATGGCAAGTCTGAATGAAAATGAGCTTGCAAAAATGCGTCTTGATGATATGGGATTTATATTTCAGCAGATGTATATGATGAAAAACTTGTCCATACTTGATAATATAATACTTCCTGCTGTGAAGTCGGATAAAATCAAGGAATCCCGAAAAGAGACCGTTCAGCGTGGACAGGATTTAATGCGAAAACTCGGTATTATTGAAACAATGGATAATGACATAAATGAGGTTTCGGGCGGACAGCTTCAGAGGGCTTGTATCTGCCGAAGTATGATAAATAATCCGCAGATGATATTTGCCGACGAGCCGACAGGCGCATTGAATCGTACTTCTTCCGAAGAAGTTATGAACGAACTGACCAAACTCAATAACGACGGTACTACTATTATGCTTGTAACTCATGATGCAAAAGTTGCGGCAAAATGTACAAGATTGCTTTTTTTAGTTGACGGAAATATAAAAGGAGAGTATAATATTAACAGAGGTCTTGCACTCCGTGACCGTGAGCGTGACCTTAATAACTGGCTGTTGGAAATGGGTTGGTAAAATGGTTGATATACTTATTGTTGAGGATAATAAGGAACTTTGCGGACTGCTTTGTGATTTTCTTCGTCTTGAAAATTACACTGTAAGCACAGCTGAAACAGGAGAAAAAGCCTTGTCACTGTATGAAAAATACGGTGCAAGGCTTATACTGCTTGATATAAACTTACCTGAACTTGACGGGTTTGGTGTATGCAGAAAAATCAGGCAAAACGATAATACACCTATTATCATGCTGACCGCAAGGACGGAAAAAGAAGATAAGCTGAACGGAATACTTTCAGGTGCGGACGACTATATCGAAAAGCCGTATGATATTGATATTCTGCTTGCAAAAATAAAGGGCATATTCAAACGCCGTCTTTCTCTTGATATTATTTCAGACGGCGATATTACACTTAATCTTGCAGATGAAACTGTAACTAAATGCGGTAAACAAATCAATATGACTGCAAAAGAATTTGAACTACTGCATCTGTTGATTGAAAATAAGGGGCAGACTTTAAGCAAGGATTTTTTATTCAACAGAATATGGGGAATTGACAGTGATTCTGAATTGCAGACCCTTAC
>JAIDTI010000069.1 GCA_029060755.1 Ruminococcus sp.
CCGCCAACTCCTGATCTGTACACGCAGCTTTTGCAGAAAATCTCCGAAATTCAGGCAGGTGTGAACGGCAAGGACGGTCTTTCGGCTTATGAAATTGCTGTAGAGAACGGCTTTATCGGAACTGTTTCCGAGTGGCTGGAGAGCCTGAAAGGTTCTGATGGACTGCCGGGAAAAGACGGTATTAATGGTGTAGATGGTAAAGACGGAAGAAATGGAGTTGACGGAAGAGACGGTCGTGATGGTATAGACGGGCAAAATGGTACTGATGGTGAAAATGGTTTGTCCGCTTATGATCTGGCTGTGCAGGACGGATTTGACGGGACACCTGCAGAATGGCTGTCATCTCTCAAAGGCAGAAACGGCATTGACGGAAAAACCGTGGAACTTCGTGTATACAACGACGAGCTGCAATACCGCTGGCTTGATTCATCCGGTCATGATGTGTCCATGTGGACGCATTTATTTTTGCTTACCGAGCTCAACGGAAAATCTGCTTATGAGATCGCCACAGAGAACGGCTATACAGGAACAGAGGAAGAATGGCTGCAATCCATAACTCCCGACTTATCGCCGTATATCACAAGGGTGGAGGTTCTTAAAATTGTTGATGACAAGGTGCATTCTTCTGCACCTGACCTCTCTCCATATGTCACCAGAGTGGAAACTCAAAAGCTGATCGAATCGAAATTCCAGACGGTAGAATCCGATTTAACAGCTTTGGAAAATACCGTAAATAGCGAAATTCAGGCGGTCAAGGATTCTGTCGAGCCTGTCATTTCTCAGGCTCACTGGCATCATAATCTGACGCTACTCAATAGCTTAACGTCTGCTAAAATTGCGAAATGGGATAAAATTTCCGATGTTGATGTCGAATTACAACAGTTTCGGGATTCTACGCAGTATGACCAGCAGAATCAAGACGATGCGATTTTGAATTTGGAGAACAGAATTACAATTTTGGAATCAAAAATCACAAGCGGAAACAACGCAGTTACGCTGTTTTCTGCCAGTGCAGACGTTTTTGATTTGTATGACAAAGATATTCTGCTGCTCCTTAATAATGGAACTTACTCGCTGATTTCATTTGTGGAGCAGTATCCTGAATTCTGCTCTGAAAATACGGAATATATGCTGAATTACAGTTTTGATGTGCTTGGCTGGGACACTTCGCTGCTCACTGCATCGGCAACCGCTGTGAAAATTACTCCCAACAGTAAAATTATCATGGAATATATATCGGGTGCAAATGAAAATGGAACATTCTATTTTGTTGCAGTATCTGGCAGAGGTGAAAATGTACCGATTGCCGACCATATTTTCAATAAAATCAAGGCTGGTGACTGTGTTGAAGTTTCCTTTGAATGGCTGTATTCTGCGGATTTTATCACCACATTAACTTCTTGTGAAAATGTTCCAAGCGGTGAATATTATCTTGCATGGGCTGGCAGGAGCAACAACACGCATCCGAAAATCAAATCTATCAAAATTATGGAGGGCTGAAAATGAAAGAAACATTTTGTGCTATCGCAGGACTTGTGGGCGGTTTCATAGCCGCTATTTTTGGCGGCTGGGATTCCGCACTGGTTACGCTTGTAATTTTCATGGGAATTGACTTTTTCACAGGAGTTGTCACTGCCGCCATGAAGAAGTCCAAACACACGGAAAGCGGCGGTTTATCATCAAAAACGGGTTGGTTCGGACTTGCGAAGAAAATCTGTACATTGATGCTTATCGCAGTAGCCGTTCGCATGGACATTATGCTCGGTACGACCTACATTAGTGATGCAGTCTGCATCAGCTTTTGCCTGAATGAACTGCTGTCAATCGTAGAGAATACCAGTTTGATGGGAATTCCTTATCCACCCGCAATCAAGAAAGCAATTGACGTTTTGCAGACGAAGGTCGGCAGAATGGAAGAAGAAACAAATCCTGAAAACAACGAGGAGGAGAAGTGAGTATGGCAATCTTAAAACCTGATAAAAACACAACATTTGGCGGTGTAATCGTCAACGAGTATCTGCTCACAAAGCACAATCCCAATCGTATCGCAATGCCCTCTGTTTCTATGGAGGGTAAAATTATCGGCGTAACGATTCACAATACAGATTGGATTACAACCGCATCTGGCACAACTCCTGCCGAGCAGTACACAAGAGCAACGGTCAATGGAAATATGAACGATGTCCGTGTGCATTATTACGTTGACAACACCTGTGCATGGCAGAATCTTCCGCATTCTCTAAGTGGCTGGCACGCCGCTGACGGAAGCGGCAACGGCAACCGCAGGACTATTGCTATCGAGTGTATTATGAGTTCTGCTTACAACGATAGAGATAAAAAATCCGAGGATAACGCTGCAAAACTTGCGGCGGCATTGCTGAAAAAATATAATCTCGGCATCGACCATCTCTACACCCATACCCATTGGCTGAATGTCCGTGACGGAAAATCGGGCAGCGTGGATTATCTGAATACAGCGAAGAATACATATAAAATGTGTCCGTTGTACATTCTTCCACATTGGTCTGCTTTCAAGGCAAAGGTGCAGTCTTACATGAATTCAGGAACATCCGCAGCAATAACTTCAACCACTACACAGCTCTACAGAGTTCGCAAAAGCTGGAGTGATGCAAAATCGCAGATCGGTGCGTTTTCTTCTTTGGAGAATGCAAAAAATGCTTGTAAATCGGGATATTCTGTATTTGATGCAAACGGCAATGCTGTCTATCCTGCAAAGAAGTCCATTGATGAGATCGCCGGTGAAGTCATTCAGGGCAAGTGGGGCAATGGTACTGACCGTAAAAACAGGCTCACAAATGCCGGATATGATTACAACGCCGTGCAGAAACGTGTAAATGAACTGATGAAATAAACTTTATATACGGCTGCTGATTAAATTTGGCAGACGTTTATTTTGGAGGTGCATTATGACTGATGCTGATAAAACTCAAATAATAAAACTAAAAGCAAAGGGCTATGGATATAGAAAAATAGCCGCTGAACTTGGACTATCAGAGAACACAATAAAGTCATTTTTGAAGAGAAACAGCGATGCCTGCATTGTCTGCGGCACGGCTGTTATTGGAAAAAAATATTGCAGCGATAAGTGCAGAATGGAATGGTGGCGAAAGCATCCGCATCGAACTATCGGTATGCTTGAATGCAAATGTAAATCCTGCGGAAAGACATTTTATTCTTATCCCAGCAAAGCAAGAAAATACTGTTCCAAAGCCTGTTATGGCAAGTCATGCCGAAAGGAGAAACACAATGACAAATGAAAAATTACAGCGGATTGCAGCTTACAAAGTCACCATTATCATCTTTCGCAGACTGCTTAATGACGGCACAATAACCGAGACTGAATTCAGGAAATGCGAGTCAAATATCGCCGAAAAATGCGGCTTATCTTTGTGTAGTATATATCGGGAAATCGCTTGACTTTCAGGCACTTCTGATTTAATATGTAACACTGACAAGGAGGCGATTTTATGGCAAGAATCGTGGAGCAAGTCAGATTTCCTGTTCCCAAATTTAAGAAACAAATCAATACAGCGGCTTACGCCAGAGTTTCCAGCGGAAAGGACGCTATGCTTCATTCTCTTTCTGCACAGGTCAGTTATTACAGTGAGCTGATTCAGAAAAATCCGGAGTGGAGATTCTGCGGTGTCTACGCCGATGAAGCTATGACAGGCACTAAGGATAATCGTGAAAATTTTCAGAAAATGCTTGCAGAATGCCGTGCTGGAAATCTGAATTTAATTATCACAAAATCAATTTCAAGATTCGCAAGAAATACGGTCACACTGCTTGAAACAGTGCGTGAACTGAAGGATTTAGGTATTGACGTGTATTTTGAAGAACAGCAAATTCACAGCCTTTCTTCAGACGGTGAACTGATGCTTTCTATCCTTGCAAGTTATGCACAGGAAGAAAGTTTGTCCGCAAGCGAAAATCAGAAATGGCGTATCCGCAGGGATTTTGAACAGGGAAAAGTCAGCAGCTTACAGATGTTAGGTTACAAAAGGAATCATGACGGAGTGCTTGAAATTATTCCTGATGAAGCTGAAATTGTCAGGCTGATTTTCAACAGCTATCTGTCGGGAATGGGGAAACTTGCAGTTGCAAATATGCTGAATGAACAAGGAATTCCCACAAAATTCGGCAACGAATGGACGGCAGATTCAATCAGAAGAATCCTCACCAATGAAAAATATTGCGGTGAACTCATGCTGCAAAAATTTTACAGTGAGAATCATCTGACAAAACGAAAAATGGTCAACACAGGCGAAATTAAAAAGTTTTATGTGGAAGAAGCGCATCCCCCGATTATTGAAAAAACAGTCTTTCTTGCAGTTCAGAACTTGCTGAAAAAGCATCAGGAACAGTTTTCTTCTGAAAAAAATAATACTGCGGTATATCCATTCACAGGAAAAATTCAATGCGGCTGCTGCGGTAAAAAATATCGCAGAAAAACAACGGCAACAGGCATCGTCTGGATTTGCGCTACATACAACACAAAGGGAAAAAAATACTGTCCTACAGCAAAGCAAATCCCCGAAAATACGCTGATTAGTGAGTGCTGTGAGGTGCTTGAAATTTCTGAATTTGATGAGGATATTTTTGAACAGAAGATTGAAAGAATTCTTATTCCTGCACCAAATGAACTGACCTTTGTTTTCCGTGACGGACATGAAATTTCAGAGCAATGGAAAGACCGTTCACGTTCTGAAAGCTGGACAGATGAAATGAGAAAAGCAACGGGAGAAAGGAGTAAAAAATGGCACGAAAAGTCACGATGATTCCGCAAACTATAAATCCTTTAACACATCTTCCAAATGATACGATCATAAAACGTAGGGTTGCAGGATATGCGAGAGTTTCCACGGAACAGGAAGAACAGCAAACTTCCTATGCTGCACAGGTAGATTATTACACAAAATACATCAAAAAGCACGGCGAATGGGAGTTTGTAAAAGTGTACACGGATGAGGGCATCAGTGCAACAAGCACTGCTCACCGAAACGGTTTCAATCAAATGATTACTGATGCTCTGAATGGGAAAATTGATCTTATTATCACAAAGAGTGTGAGCCGTTTTGCCCGAAATACCGTAGATTCTCTTTCCACAATACGAAAGCTGAAAGAGCATAATGTTGAGTGCTATTTTGAAAAAGAGCAGATATGGACATTTGACGGAAAGGGCGAATTGCTTATCACGATTATGTCGAGTTTAGCACAAGAGGAGTCACGCTCCATTTCCGAAAACGTAACATGGGGACACCGCAAGCGTATGGCGGACGGAAAGGTCTCTCTCCCCTATTCCAATTTTCTCGGTTACAGGAAAGGTGCTGACGGACTTCCGGAAATTGTGCCGGAGGAAGCAGAAATCATCCGTTTCATTTATCGTTCTTACCTCGAAGGACTGACAGCCTACAGCATATGCAAAGAGCTTATGAAACGTGGTATTCCTTCGCCAAGCGGTAAGGAAAAGTGGCACGCCTCCACAATTGAAAGCATTCTGACCAATGAAAAATACAAGGGGTCTGCACTGCTGCAAAAAAGTTTTACCACTGATTTTCTCACGAAAAAGAAAAAGGTCAACGAAGGCGAAGTACCACAATATTACATTGACGAAAGTCACGAGGCAATCATAAGTCCAGAAGATTTCGAGCAAGTCCAGCTTGAAATTGCAAGGCGTAAAAAGCTAGGCAAGCAGTACAGCGGAAATACACTCTTTGGCACAAAGCTTGTCTGCGGTGACTGCGGCTGCTTTTTCGGTTCAAAAGTGTGGCACTCTACTTCAAAATACCGCCGTGTTATCTGGCAGTGCAACAATAAATTCAAAGGACAGCAATTGTGTTCCACACCGCATTTGTATGAAGACAAAATCAAACAGCGTTTTGTCAATGCCTTTTCCGTGTTCTTTCAGGGAAAATATATGATTCTTGAAACAGTTCAGATTCTGATTGAGAGTCTTTCCGATACTTCTGCGCTCGATACGAAAATCGAAAAAGCCATTCAGGAAATGGAAAATACCGCCACTCTAAATCAGATACATATTCAAAATAACGTTATGACTGCAAGAAACAAGGAAGAATTTGACAGACGACATGATGAACTGGTTCAGCAATACGAAAATCAAAAGGTGGTTTATGAGAAACTGATGCAGAAAAAAAGCGATCGGCAGAATAAAGTCAAACAACTTCAACAGCTTGTTCTTCAGCTTGAAAAAGCTGATACCCCTATTGATACGTTTGATGAGAGCCTTTGGAGAACGATAATTGAAAAAGTTACGATTTTTCATGATAACAAAATGATCTTTCAGTTCCTTGACGGTACAGAAATTGATGCATAAAATAAACATTCAGCCGCCACAGTAGTCAATACGATTACTGTAGCGGCTTTTTTATTTGTTGCACAAGCCTTGTGCGACACTGCTATTATTGTTCTATCAGTTGTCTTTTCATCAAGCATAAGTCAAATACATCAAGCCTATCATCTTCACATAGATCTCCTACTTTCCAGTCATCAAGCTTTGCATCCGGAACGGCAAGAAGCCATTTTTGCATTAATACCACATCAGCAATATTAAACTGACCGTCTGCATTGACATCTCCATTTATACTCTGTCCGCCTTCAAAATTTGCCTGAATAGACATTGCTTCAGAAAGCGTCAGCGTTACCGTAGTATCTAAGCCGGATAAATCACCGCTCCAACCGGTAAATTCAGCTCCTTCGCCCGGAACAGCGGTCATTGTTATCGGACAATCAGGAGAATATACACCCTCCCAGCCATTGGAAGCATCCGGAATGATTGTGTTGATCTGAATTTTTCCATTTCCATTGGTCTTTAGTGTGATTGTCTGCATATCTCCCGATAGTCCGAGATAATTCTGCATATCCTCAATTGTATAGTCAGCACGCTGATCGAAGTATGTCCTGATCTGATTCAACGTCGTATTTTGATAAAGATTCCTGTGATAGCTGAGATTCGATTCCTTGGAACCTCCGAAATATCCCCACCAGCGTACCGTGGAATTGGCAATCTGTTCTGTATATTCCTGACTATAGTGCTTAGCCATTTCGTTTGCCTTTTCCGGCGTCAGAACTTCATTTGCATAGTCGCAGTACACATTGACAAATTTTGTGCGGAAATCCTGATTTTTCAGAAGCTGAATGAAGAGATTTGTAGGAGCACCCGACTTTACATCCATGTGCTGAAAACTGTCATAGGCATAACCCTCAACACCGCCGAAGCTTTCATATGTTGCTCCAATCGTGTAGTCAAAATCAAAGGAGATGAAACGCCACTTGCCGTCACTGTAGGGATTACCCGGGATTTCTGTGCCTGTACTGCACCAAACGCCGTAATTATAATTCGGCCAGTCGTAAGTGCCAAGATACAGCCCTGCAGCATAATGCTCGATCATACTGTCGATATCAATATAATTGCATACCGTCTGATAATTTGCAGGAACTGTCAGATCCTTCTTGCTGTAAGTGTTGACAAACTGCATAAAATTATCATATTCTGCCTGTTCTCCTTCTTCCAGCTCACCGTTCTTTATCATGGCAACATCTTTCTTGTCAATGCCATAATTCGATTCAATGAAATAATCTGAAAACTTTTCCGTCATCTCATACAGTCCCCAGTATTCGCCATTGAGAAATACGGCACACTGCTGCATACTCTGTGTGGTGATGTTTTCTCTGTCTGCAATCAGCTTATTGGAAAATCCATCACGCAGGCGCAATTCATCACTGACGGAACGCAGGCAAACAGAATCATACTTTTCAATCAGAGTTTCATCCTTTGCGTAGTTGCCTTCTATCAGCGGATATTCAATTTTAGATGCGCCGTAATCGCTTCTTGCATAAAGATTAAAACTTTTCTGCGCGCCATTTCTGGTTGATGCTCCCTTAATGCGAATGCCCATATTATGTTCTGCCACAGTTTCGCCGTTTTTGAAAACAGAAACGGATGCTTCACGCTCCCACTCACGTCCTCTGGAATAGTAATTAGTTGGCAGGCTTGAATCCCATACACTTTTTGAGGGATCATAATCAGCACTTTTTTTCCAGTTAATGTACTTGTTTCCTGTGACATAGATGCCTGTTTCAGGGTCGAAAAGGCTGTCAGGACTTGTTACAAGAGAAACCACCATCATATCTTTGTACTGTTCAAGGTTTCCGGTTGTCACAAAATAAGTCTGGCTGATGACATCGCTGAAGATGCCGTCCGCACTCTTAGCCGCAGCACGGACAACGGTTGCCTTGTCCACATTGAACATGGGCTGCTTGTAACCTACGCCCAAACATACCGATTGAGGTGAGTTTTCATCTTCTGCATAAACGCTCCAGATGTTCGGCTGCTCTGTACGATCTCTGACTTCAATAGCTCCTGTGTAAAGCTGTGCAGTTTCAGAGTTTGTCGGATCACTGCCGTCTACTGTGTAATATATTTCCGTATGATTTGACGAAGAAAGCGTCAGTTCAAAATCAGTTCCGTAAAATCCGGATTTCTCAGAAAATGTTGGAGCAGAAATCACTGTTTCGTTAGCGCTGCCGGGAGTTGCAGTCATGATCTCAAAGGTACTTCCTCCATCCGGTGTTCTGCCATATGTAGAATCTTCCCCAAGGGTAGGCACGATAATTTTTTGCAATATTTCTCCCTGGGGACTGGTTAGAACCAGTGTTTCACCGTTCTTACTAAGTGCGAAGCCTGTATGCATTTCCGATACGGTAGAGCTTTGTTTAGAGGCAAACACAATCATGTGCTCTCCCGGAGCGATGATTGTACCTGTCGGAAATGTCCACTGCAATGGGTTTGATTCATCATCTGATAAACCATAACCGGATAAGTTGACCTCGGTACTGCCTACATTGTACAGTTCTATCCAGTCAGAATAAATTCCATAGCTGTCTACAAGGCACGCCTTGTTTTGTGTGCAGACCTCATTGATATACACACCAATTTCCCCACCCTCTGCTGTGCTTACACAGTTATTATACGGAATGGACATTGCGGTCAGCAGTACGGCAAGAACTGCTGAAATAAATTTAGGTTTCAGTTTCATAGTGCATACCTCATTTCTGTCAAAAATACCGCTCACTTCCCAAGCAGATGAAAAGATTACTCCCTGATAAAAAGTGTATCGACCTTGCTAAACTTTCAATCATTTCTCAGCTTGTACTTTTATTTCTATTATACTACAATACTCCACATTTTTCAAGCAGTAAACAAGAACTTTTTCGTCTGAAAAGCAAATACTCGCCTTAGACTTGACAGAATGCATTTTATCTTCTTGCAGATGGCGTGCAAAGTCATCAGATGTGCTTTGTGTTGTGTTGACTTAATTCTTTGTTTTTAGTCAAAAAACGATAGGATATGTGGTCTTAAAATGCGTTTATCATAATGACAAATATTTTCTCAGGCAATTTGAAAAACAATAGGGTATACACAGAATCAATATCGATTACTGCTGTAAAAATTCAACTTAACCTGTGATGTTTCAACAATGTCCCAAGTAAACTACTTACCCAAACTTTTTTGGAAAATAGAATATCATCCTGAGTGATTTAGAACACAACATGATGCTGATTTTGAATATCATGGAACAATAGCATTCAAATGCAATTGTAATACATTGTTAAAATAATATAACCGACGCAGTAGACAACCCAGTCACTGTAACGGTTATTTTTTTAATTCAAGCAACAGAAAACGATGGGGTGCAAACAGGTCAAAATGGGTGCAAAAGAAAACGCTAACCTCTTAAATACGGTATTTCAGCCCATTTTTAAGGCGAATATCACTCCCCTATTCAGGCAACAGAAAACGGCACTTTTCAGAAAGTGCCGATACTGCGTTATTTTCAAGGCATAAAAATGCACCCCTATTTTGTATCAAAATAAGGGTGCAGGTATGGTTGCGGCGGCTGGATTTGAACCAACGACCTTCGGGTTATGAGCCTTATGAAATAGGAATAGTTTCTTCCAATTAGAATATATGATATAATTATCGTATTCTATATTAAAGGAGGAAATTATTCCTATGGAAACAAATCCAACAATGAAAGAATGGCTGCATGAATGGTATGATGTTTATGCCAAACCAAACGTTAAGCAGTCAACCGCTGTAAGCTATGAATGCTACATTCGCAAACACATCGTCCCTGCTCTTGGTGACATTCCATTATCTGATGTAAAATTGGGAACATTTCAGAAGTTCTTCAATGATGAAGCACAGAAGTATTCACCAAAGACTGTAAGCAATCTTCGCATGATGTTTCATACAGCTATGAAAATTGCCTATCAGAACGACTTAATCAGCAAGAACTACATTGAGTTTGTAAAAATCCCGACTGTACGTACTCCTGAAATGAGAGTATTCACTATTGCAGAGCAGAAGAAATTAACAGATGAATTAAAGCGTACCGATGAGCAGTTTGCAATCGGTATTTTTTTATGCCTTACAACTGGTATCCGTGTCGGAGAACTCTGCGGTTTACAATGGAAACACATTGACTTTGAAAACAACAACCTTATGATAAGACAGACAGTACAGAGACTTCCGAAACTTGACTACAATGGTAAAGGAAACAAGACAGAAATCGTTATAGGCAGTCCTAAAAGTCAGGCTTCTGAGAGAGATATTCCTTTAGATGACAAAATCATTGAGAAACTGCTTGACTACAAGAACAAAATGGAACAGATGCACGGCAGTTACATAACAGCTTCTGATGAGTTCCTGATTACATCAAAAAGAGGTACACCGACAGAACCACGCACAATGCAGGATTCGTTCAAGCGAATAATTTCAGCCGCTGGAATTACAGATGCCAACTTTCATGCTCTCCGTCACACATTTGCAACAAGAGCATTAGAAGCAGGTGTAGACTTCAAAACACTGAGTATTCTGCTTGGTCACTCCGATATAATAGTTACAATGAACCACTATGCTCATGTACTCAATGAACCAAAAAGAGCAGCAATGAAAAATATCACTTCGATTATTCTTCAGACTGAGGAATAATTTTTTATTTTCCGACAAGTAACAGCTTACATATTGATTCACAGGACAATGTGATAATATGAAACGTACTTCAAGAAAACCAAACCCAACTATCCTCCATAGTTCAGAACAGCTCCGTTATCACTATATCGGAGCTGTAATGAACTTCAGAATAAGTTACATTATATATAAAGGAGAAATTAAAATGAAACTACAATTCTATGATGAAGAACATGAGGAATTGTTTTATAAGATTCTCAAAAAAATGAAACGTCAGGACTGCTACCATTTATCAATGGCTTATCTCATTTCACTTGATAATGTATGCCGTGAACATATCAATGATATATTCGACTTTGAGGAGAACTGCATTAAGCCTGATACAGTACTCAATCACGGCTGGCAGACAAGTACAAGCCAAAAAACAACAAGACTTGCTTACAACCTCTGGAACGGTTACTGCACGGACGGAGAAACATACACCGATAAAAATGGCTATCAGTCATTCCTGACAAGCAACAATTACGCTGTAGACAATATCTTCTGCTGTTCGTATGCTCCATACTACTGGCAGGCTATACAGTTACGTTATTCTGAATATACAACATAGAAACAAAAATTTGAGGAGGTAATAATATGAAAATTGAAGTAATGAATGGATATATTATGGAAGCAAAAAGTTTCATTATTACATGGGACTGGATGCGTGACAAACTGCATTTAAGAAAAGGTGCATTAAGAGATACTTACGCACTTATATACAGCTATACTCACAATAATGCTGATGCATGGTTTACGCTTGGAAAAGCTGAAATAGAAAAATGTACTGACTCTACAAGAAATACAGTGAAAACTTCACTCGATTTACTTACTAAAGCAGGATTCATAATAGAAAAAGAAGTTCCTGTTGACTTCAATAAAACTCATAGATATTACCGAATCAATGAACAGGTTCTTATTGAACGTGGCATATGGAAGAAACAGGAACAGGAAAATAATATTCCAAATTACAACTATAATCTGCCTGAAAGTTCTACAGGTAAAAATTTCAATCATAATGTTGACTTTACACCGTCTGAGCCTGAATCTGTTCATGAACCAATACAGATTTATGGCGAATACAAGAATGTCAGACTTACAGAAATGGAGTACAAGCAGTTACAGGAAAAGTTTCCTGATACATTTGAGTACACACTCAAAAGATTTTCAGAAACAACTTTTACCAAAGGTTACAAATGGGGTTCATCATCATACTTCACTGTACTTTCTGAATGGTGCAGTGAAGATGCTGAAAAAATGAAATGTCAAACTGAGCCTACATTTGCTCATGAGCCAATACATAATTATGGTAAATATATGAATGTCAGACTTACGGAAACGGAGTACAAGCAGTTACAGGAAAAATTTCCTGATACTTTTGAGTACACGCTCAGAAGATTTTCAGACAAAGTTCATTCAAAAGGTTACAAATGGAGTTCTCATTCATACTTTACAGTACTTTCTGAATGGTGTAGTGAAGATGCTGAAAAAGCAAGAAAAAAAGCTGAAAAACAGCCATGTCAAAATTTGACAAAAAATTTCTCAGCAACTGATACGGGTAATATATATAATACAACTAATAATTTTGCTTTGAAATCTTCTCCTCACTCTCAGATGCATAAGGAAAAGAAAAAGATTTCATTCAATGATATTCTTTCAGAAATAGGTTCAAATCTTACTGCTGATTCAGAAAGCCAGTTCTCATTGATGTCACCTGATATGAGAAATACAGAAAACTGCACATTACCATATAATTTCAACCGTTCAGAGATGACAGAAGCACTGAAGTTCATCAGCAGTTTCAGCTATTATCAGAAACAAGACCCTGAAAGCTCATTTGTACTTGAATCAGAAGCAGTAATTGAATTACTTGCAGAAATTATGGTAAATGGTTACAATTACAAAAACAGTCATGATATTTATATTTACTACAGCGGAACAGAAATTATCGACAAAGTCAATCCAATCATTCATGGTAAATTCTTCAATGATGGTATGCACGATTTTATCAATGAATTTCTTAATCATTACGGCAAGTCCGTTACTGAAAATAAAATAAATGGTATTCCCATATACAATCAGACTGCTTATATGAAAAAACTTATTTTTGATTTTGTAATACACTACAAAGCACGTCTTGCAAGCGATTTGGCAGGTCTTGACTATGAACTGAAAGAATACGGCTCACCTGTTTCACATGAAGAATATGGCTCGCCTATTTCATATGGAAAAAATAAAAAATCAAATAAATTAGCTGCATTTGGTGGCTTTAACACAGAAAATTATACTAATTATATAAATTGTTTATAACTTGTTTTTAAACGGCAATTCTTTTCTCCAAATGAGAAATGATAGCACATAGGAGTACGGTTGCAAACGTACAGGGACGGAGATGCCTTCACCGTCCCTTTTCTTATGTTATATAAATCACGAAGGCAAAATAAACAAGTACCGACAGGTACGGAAAGAAGGCACACTATTATGAAATCAATTGCTTTTTTCAACAACAAGGGCGGTGTTTCAAAAACAACATCAGTAATCAATATCGGCTACATTCTTGGCGAAGTTTACAAGTGTAAAGTCCTGATTGTTGACTGTGACGGTCAGCAGAACGCATCACGTTTCCTTGCTGATGAGATAAGAAGTACGGGAATTGAAAAGGTTCTTACCGAAAAAACAGTATCACCTGATTCATCACTTACTACTACAAGATACGAAAATATAGACGTTCTCACTTCAACATCTGAAATGAACAACTGCTGTGAAAAGTTTCATGGTCTTGATATTTCGGAACAGGAACGCAATCTTAAAAAACTCATTGACTTCTGGAAAGACAGATACGACTATGTATTGTTTGATATGCCACCTGCTTTGAATTATCTTTCAGAAAACATAATCAGTATTGCAGACGGTGTTATCGTTCCTGTTGAACTTGGCACTTTTTCAATTCAGGGTATCTCCAAAGTTACTGATTCAATCAACAAAGTTGGTGCAGGATTTATTGGCTGTTTCATTTCAAAGTTTGACAAAAAGAACAAGGCAGATTTTGAATTAAAAAAGCTGATGGAACAGAATTTAGGAAATAAAGTTTTCAATACTGTTATCCCATACAGCAACATTATCCGCAACAGCATAATTTATCGTGTTACTGCTTATGAGTATATGCACTGGCTTACGCCTGCAAGAAAATATGTTGAACTTACAGAAGAAATAATCAGAAAGGTGTGATAAAATGGCTCGTAAATTTCAGGTTGATAATGCTATAGCTGCTGATATAAAGTCAGCAGCTTCAGACAGCTTTAAGGACAATATCCGCATGATTGAGATTGGCAGAATCAAGACAAGTATGGATAACTTTTATTCCATGAATGACATTGAAATCCTTGCTGATGATATTGAACGACAAGGGCTTAAACACAATCTTGTTGTTGCAGAAGATTCTGAAAATCCCGATACTTATTTCATCAAAAGCGGTCACAGAAGATTTGCAGCAATTCAGCATCTTATTTCTGAAAACCGATACGGTTCTAAATTCGTTCCATGTCTCATTGACGGTGTAAAAAGTCATTCCGAAAATATTCTTGATTTGATTATGCTTAATGCAACAGCAAGAGTTATGAGTGATTCAGAACTGTTCAAACAGTACAAAACATTGAAAGAAACTCTTGAACAGCTTAAAAATGACGGAATAAAGATTAAAGGTCGACTGAGAGAAAAAATTGCAGAAATGCTGAATATTTCTTCTGCTCAGGCAGGAAAGATTGAGAACATAAAGCACAATGCTATTGATGAAGTTAAAGAAGCTGTAGAAAGCGGTGATATGTCAATAGCTGTTGCTGACAGTCTTGCCAAACTTCCCGAACAGGAACAGAAAGAACTCATCACCGATAATGACATTTCAGAAATAACGACAAAGGACGTAAAAAATCATAAAGAAAAAACAACACTGCCAAAACCTGATTTAGCAGAAAATACTGCACCTGAAACAGAAGATATGGAAAGTGATATTTCTGATATTGCTGATTCCGTTTTTGATGATTCAGATACTTATGAATGCGAAAATCAGGAAGAACTTATTGAATGTGATGATATTTCAGAATCTGAAAAACCTACAGCATATATTCCGCATTGGGACAGCATTAAATGGGACGGTGATATGTTCGGAGATGAAATAAAAGTTGCTCTTTATTTCATAATTACACAGGAAGAATCTGAACAGGCAATTACCATGAGCAATTCAGATTTTGCAGACTTAATCAAAAACAATCATCAGGACTTTCATAAGGCTTGCAGAAGTCTTGACATTCTCTGTACATCAGAAGAAATTAAAATCCGTTTTATTAGAATCCGTGAACACAATGGCATCAACGCTGTTACACTTACATGGTCAATGGCAGCAAGGCACATCAGAGCATGGAAACTCGAAGAACAGGAAATATCCGAAAAGAACAATCAAATCATTGAAACAAACAATGAATTTTCTGATGAAACAGTTTCCGATACTATTGAAAAAGACATATCCGATAAAACAGAAATATACCGCAGTAAACTTCTTGAATTGAACAGCGAATTTGAGAAATTAATCAAGTCCGCTGATACAACCAATACCATTCAACAGATTGCTGTGGATATGATAAATAAAATATCAGATATTCAAATGGAGGTAACAAATGGCTAAAATTACACTTGAACAAAAGATAACCAGAGTTGAGGATTCTATTGCAAAAGAAGAACTAAGCATTGAGGAAAGCAAGGAGAAAATCAAGAAACTGAAATCAGAACTCAGAACGCTGAAAGCAGAAAAAGAACAGTCTTTTGCAAATGAGATACTTAAACTTATGAAGTCAAAAGGCATATCTCAGGAAAACTTGATTGCTCAACTTCAATCGGCTGAAAGTCCAGTACCTGATAAAAATTCTTCTTTTCCAAATGTGACTCCTGATACATCATCAAATGATTTTCAGAAAGGCACAAATAATTCTCATTGAGCGAAGCGATTTAAAAAAAGTCGTTACCAAAACGACTTTCAGGGTCTTAGGGAAATTTCCCTAACAAGCGAATGAGGTATAGACGTGTCTATACCCATTCTGTGCTTGCCACTACGTGATTTTTTAGCTAATCTTATGGTTATTCAGACAGCTAAAAAATCATGTGGTGGCGAAAGAAAAAAAGAAAGGTGGTTACTAATGGCAAGAACAAAAACCATTCAGGTTGCACTCAGACTTACACCTTTGGAAAAAGAAAAGTTATCATCAAAGGCTGCCGAAGCTCGCATGAATATGTCACAATATCTGCTTGCACTTTCGGAACAGAAAAGGATAATCGTTGCTGATGAACTCCCTGAACTCTGCCGACAGATAATCAGAATAGGAACAAATGTCAATCAGATTGTAATGGTCGCAAACACTGCAAAATCCGTTTCTGATAAACAGATTGATATTGTCAATCAGAACTTAATTGAAATTCAGAATCTTCTTGGCAGAATGATTGATACTATAAAAGATTCCTGCGATGAAATAACAGTTTAGTATGGCATATATCGGAAAAGTATCAATCAAAAGCAATTCCCACATGGAACACGCTATTGATTATATCACCAAAGAAGAAAAGGCTCTTGGTCTTGACGAATTTAAGAAAGCTCTCAATGAACGTCTGATACACATACAAGACGTTAATACAAATTCAGGAGAACATTCCACTTGTATTAACTGCTCCTCTCAGAATACATACAAGGATTTTGAGAATATACGTAAAGCGTTCGGACAGGACAAAGGAGTAATTGCACATCACTACTATCAATCGTTCCAAAAGGACGATAATATGACCCCTGAACTTGCACATCAGATAGGTGTTGAACTTGCTAAAAAAATGTTTCCTAATTTTCAGGTTGTAGTATCTACTCACATTGACCGTGAGCATATTCATAATCATATAATAGTCAATTCCTGTAACATAGTAAGCGGACAGAAATGGCACAGCAATAAAAGTTCGCTTAAAGCTATCCAAAAAGAAAGCGATAAACTTTGTCTGCAAAATGGTCTTGGTGTTATTACCAAAGATTCAAAGTACAAGGGCATTGACAGAACAACATATCAATTGGGACTGAACGGCAAGTCTTGGAAAATACATCTTGTGCGTGACCTTGAAAAAGCTGTTGAGTGCTGTCACAGTAAAGATGAATTTATCTCGTTCATGAATGAACGTGGCTACTCAGTCAAATACAAGGATATTCATATAACCATTACAAAAGACGGTGAGAAAAAGGGCATCAGAGTTGATACTCTTGCAAAACAGTTCGGTGAAAAATTCAAAAAAGAAAACCTTGAAAGAAAAATGGGATATTATTCTCCCCTCCCTGCTGAAATTGTAAAAAAATATCAGCCAAAACCTAAAACCGAAACTGTTCCTTCAAAAAGCAATTGGGAACAGTATGAACAATGGTATTTCAGAAAAAATAATTACTTGCCGTCCACTCCGACAAATATAGTTCGGGATTCTCGTTCAGTACGGCTTGCACAAATTGCAGGAAAATCACTTTTTTATTCAAAAAATATTTTTGATTTCGTTCTCCGTGCTATGATACTTCTGTTGTCACTCAGACAAAGAAAAGTAAGAACACATAAGCCTGTACGATACAAAAAAGTTCAGACTTTACCGATAAAACGCTCACCCGATTATGTTACATTTGGAAATATAAAATATCGTGAACTGACTTCTACAGCAGGAGAAAACTACTCTATAAAGATTAGTCTTGATAAACTTCTGTTAATTGCAAATCAGCCGATATTGTACTCAGGAATGATTGATAAAAATAACAACAGTGTTACAATTACTGTCAAGAAAAAAGACAAGAACTTTCTTGCAAGTCTGATTAACCTATCAGATAAGCAACAACAGCTTGATGAACAGAGTGAGAAACTTGCAAACAGTCAAATTTATCATGAACTCAAAGAAACTGCTAAACATAATGGTGAGAAACTTAAATACCTGATAGTAACTCCCGAACAGGTACAGATTCTCAGGGATAACTTCATTCAGTTTGCTTACTTTTAAAAAGAGGATAAACTTAATATAGCTTTTCTTCCTGAAAAAGCAGATTTGATAAAAAAGTTAATCTATCCTGAACAGCAGAAGAAAACAGAAACTGTTCAACAGCGTAACAGCAGAATCTATGCACAGTTAAAGAAAAATGCTGCTGTGAACGGTGAAAAATTGAAGTACAGAACAAAACTTACCAAAAAGCAGATTGAACAGCTTAATAAGTCAGATGTGGTGTTTGCATTTTTCGTAAATTCTGATGATAAGTCACTTTATAATATCGCTTTTGAACAGAAAGAGGAGGAGAAAATCAAATCAGTTCTGACAAATGAGAATACAAAAAAGCTGATTTAGAAAATTCAAAAAGCTATTGAAAATTCAGAGGGATTGTGGTATAATAAAATAAAAGGGGGAATGACTATGACTGACAAAATCTATACGCTTGAGGAGATAAAAGCTATTGTAGCTCCAATAGCTAAGAAATATCATCTGAAAGAGGTTAATCTTTTTGGTTCTTATGCTCGTGGTGAGGCGACAGAAAAAAGTGATATTGACTTAGTAGTTGATTTTTATAAAACTATTGATTTGTTTACTCTTGCTGAAATAATACAATCTTTTGAAACTGTTCTACAAAAAAATGTAGATGTACTGATTTATAAAAATCTTACTCCTGAATTAATGTGGAATATAATTGATGATGAGGTATTAATTTATGCTTAGTCAAAAAGAAACATATGCAATCAAGCATATTATTGAATATTGTAATCAACTTGACGAAATAAAGCAGAAAGCAAATAATTCTTTTGATGAATTTAACAATGATAAAATCTTACAGCTATCTGCTGGTATGTGCATCATACAAATTGGAGAATTGTCAACACATCTTACCGACCAAACTAAAACAGAACTTTCATCAATCCCCTGGAAAAGTATCAAGGATATGCGAAACATATTTGCACATCGTTATGGAACAGTTGATTCACAGGAAACATGGGATACTATTGAAAATAAAATCCCCGATTTGTTTACAGCCTGTTCATCTGCTATAAAAAATAATATATTATATGCAGAAGTAAATCAAAAACAATTAGATTCATTAAAAAAAGAAAACATTCACTTCACATTTAAAAAGAAAAAAGAAAGAATCATAATTCGTTTTTATAAATTTAATGAAGAAAAAATAAGAAGCATTATAAATCAAAATCCGCCTACTATAAAAAGATAACCAAAAAAAGACCTTAACCAACAAAATTAATACTGAGTAAAAACTTCTGAAAAATCAGGAGTTTTTTCTTTTTCCAAATGTAAATTAAACGCAAATTGTGCTATAATAGCACAAAAAGGAGGAAAATATGGAACTGAACTATCAGAATACAGAAATCGGCAACTTAAATTTTCCGATGACAGTATCATTTCCACTAAAAGATACGGGAAAAATCATTGAACTGCTGAAAGAATCTGATGTAAAGTGCATTGCAGAAACTAACGAAAAGAAAACTGACATAACATTCAGTATTGAGGATATTGAGAAACTCAACAAGATTCTGATGCCGTTTGGAATTGACAAACAGCTTGACAATATGCAGATTCCCAAAGCAGAGAACAAAGAAAAACTTATTCCTGTTATCAACATTATGGTAAATCTGTATGACAGAAAAATTGAGGGAAAAAACAGCTGTATTGAAGCTCATCAGAGACATATCAATACTTTATCAGCAGCACTGAACAAGAATAAAAATAAAGTTCAGACTCTTTCCGACAGAAAATATATGGCTGAAAAACTTTCAGAAATGTTTCCTTTTTTAAAAAATCCAATAAATGCGTTCATTAAGCAGAATGAAAATAAGATAGACCGTCTTAATAACAGCAGCATTCCAAAACTTGAAAAGCAGATACAGGCTCATCATACTACAATTGAAAAACTTTCTAAATCTGCTGAACACTTCACAATCAGGAAAAATGCCTGCAAACATTTCAGTGATGTTATAAAAAGTTTCGGCATCAGCAACAAAAAAGACCGAAATCAGACTTATCTGAATGCTCTTTCATCGCTTAATAACGATATACAGCAGATTAACAATGAAAAAATCAATAAATGCAATGTTGAAATGAATAAAATCAGAGAGAAATTTCCTGAACTTCCAGATTCCAAAAAACATGATGCTAAGAAACGAATGAAAAAGTTGATAAAAATAAAAAATACGCTTGAAAATAAAAACAAGGTACTTCAATCTGCACAGCCTGATATATTGAAAATGCTTTCTGAACTCAATGACAATAAGACAACAGCAGTCATTGACAAGGCAGAAATAGCGTTCAATCAGAAAGTAGCGAATAGCGGACAGTCTCTTGATTCCACAATGGTTTCTGCTGCTGTTTCAAATTCATGTGAAGTAAGCCCGACTGCTGCGGAAATCGTACAAGAAGAAACTCATGTAATTGACAATATAAATGACAGAGACGGTGACAGGATTCCTGACAAACTTGATAATACATTTAATCCTAAAGAAACTTCTGCATCGGATACCAAAGAAATTCAATCTGAAAATGCACAACCGCAAGAAATCTATGCTGAATCTGATGACGACTTTGATAGAATGCTTGAAATGAATAAAGACCAGATACCGCCCAATGATTATAATTATGATGAACCACCGCTATATGTATCTGATTATATTGATAATGACAGAGCTAACAGTACATTTAATCCCGAAGTAGTGAAGAATAACGAAAAAACTGATAAAAAAGCTGTTGATTCGTCAGTTCATCTTGTAACTGAGGAACAGCTCAAAAGTATACAGGAAGCAGGAATAAAAGCAAAAGCCAACCGCAAACGTATTAGTGAGGACGGTAAAATTCCGATTATCGTTGATGAAAAAGACAAGGAAAAATTTAACAATTTAATGTCTACATCTGCAAGGAAAAATGTAGCAAAAGGAAAGAGGTTGTAATTTATGGCTCAGAATTATATAACTAAACGCAAAAGTTTTGTATTTAAAGAAAAATTCTACACAAGAGTTGATTCATCAGGCAGACTTTCAATACCAAAAATATTTATTCTGCCTGAAAACTGGAAAACTCATAAAGGCTATTATATGGGTGAAAATAAAATCTACTTTGAGCCTGATGACAAAAGCCCTTTTAAGGGAGGAACTATGAAATTCAATATTCCAGCTCAGATATGCCAGCTTCTTAATGTCAAGCAAGATGATATATTTGAGGTAACCTACAATGGTAAGGGATTTATCGCCACAAAGATTGATGATGAAAGCATATTCACAAATACGGAGGAAGAAACTTAATGAATCAGAAAAACAAGCTGAGACATGGAAAAAATGTCAAAGTCATGATGTATATGGGACTGATTGGATTTATTATCCTCCTGATGTTCGGGCTGTACCTTGCGTTCATGATTATGGATTTCAAGGCAACTACAGGAAATGATGTTGAAATGAACATTGATATTATTATGGGATTTATGAATCATCTTGCTGCTCCACAACTAAAAGTACCCATTAATATATCTACAGTTCTGACGTGTTTCAAATATCAAGTAACAAAGCTGTGGTGTCTGTATGCTTCCGCTGCTTTTTTTGTATTTCTTGCGGCTACATCAAATACAAAAGATGAATACAGAGGAATGGAACACGGCTCTGCATCATGGGCGGATAAGTATGATGAAAAAATGTTCAGAGACAGTACGGGTATTCCTGTTGGTCTTAATACTTATGTCACTGTAGAAAATCCTGAAAAGAAATATTATTCTTCGCATAATCTCAATGAAATTGTAATCGGCGGTTCTGGTGCAGGTAAATCATTCCGCAAGATTCAACCCGATATTATGCAGATGTACGGCAGTTATGTTGTTACTGACCCGAAAGGTGAACTTTACAGGAATATGGCAAAAATCCTGACAAAAAACGGTTACAGAATACGTGTTCTGAATCTTGAAAATATCAATCTTTCCAATGCGTACAATCCATTTGCATACATGACAGAAGAACAGGACGTTCTGAATGTTGCTGACTTGTTCATGAAAAATTCCGCAGGTGAGGGTGAAAAAGAGGATTTTTGGTCAGGAGCTGCACAGGATATGCTTGTTACTATAATGGTTTACCTTTGGAAAACAGAATATGAACTGAAAACTTTCGGTCGTGTTGTAAGACTTGTAAACAGTGTGCAGTACAAAGACGGAAAAATTGATGAATTATGTGAACTTGCACGCTGTCTGAAAAATCATGCTATTGAATATCCAAATGATGTTGCTTCAATAAACTGGGCAAGTATACAGGGTACTCCGCAGGAAACTCTCGGCTCAATCTGTAAAACACTGTCTACACGTCTGAGATTATGGGCGGTTGAGGACGTTGATGAACTGACGGCAACAGATGAAATGGATTTTGATAATATAGGCAAAGAAAAAACAGCGATATTCCTTATTATTCCTGCTGCACGTCAGACTTACAAGGTCATTGCAAATATATTCTATTCACAGCTTTTTGAAAGACTTATGCTTGTGGCAAACCGTGACTGCAATGGCAGACTTCCACTTCTTGTATCATGTGAACTTGATGAATTTGCCAATCTCGGAAAAATACCAAATTTCAACGAAACACTGGCGGTTGTTCGTTCACACAATATTAGAATATGTGTTGTTCTTCAGGGATTATCACAGCTTAAAGCACTGTATGAAAAAACATGGGAAAGTATCATAGGAAACTGCTCAATATTCACATTTCTTGGCACTAATGATATGGACAGCAAGGAATATGTATCAAAAAAACTCGGAAAAACTACTGTCAGAGTTGATACACGTTCATATAACAGGGGTTCAAGTCAGGGCGGTGGTGGAGGTTCTGATAGTGAGAATTATATTCAGCGTGATTTGCTTTCGCCTGATGAAATATCACAGGCAGTAAAGCCAAAAGGAGAAACAAAGAAATATGGCGGTAGCTGTATAATTTTTGTTGACGAATACAAGCCATTTTATATGCCTAAATTTGATACAATGTCACACAGTCTGTTTGCAGATGCAGGAAGCAGTTATCCGAACGGTATTCCAAATAACACCTATATAAAAGATACTTACAGCAATGTGAAAGCCGAAAGAAGTTCAAATTATAAACAGACTCTTACATATTTCTTTGCTAAAAACAATGACAAAGAAGAACAGGCAAAAGCTGAATATGAAGCTGAAAAACAGGCAAAGGAAGATGCTGAACAGGCTGAACTGAGAGAAATGTTTTCAATGGAAGATTTTGAATATGAAGATGATGAATTTGATGAAAGTGAGCTTGATGACGTAAATCCTGTTCTTGATAATTTTGATTTTGGAGATGATTAAAAATGTATGATGAAAATGAACTTTACAATGAAATGTTTAATACAGTCAAGACAACAGGTCAGACTGCCATGTCACTTATTGAACAGCTTAACAAGCTGAATGAATATGCAAAAACTCCCGATTCAACAAATACTGATTTCATATTTACAGGACAGTCAACGGATTTAAGATACTTTGCAAACTCTGATGTAATGCCAATTTCAATGATTGAACAGATACCCGATGCAACACTTAAAAATGCTGTCAAAGACGAGTTTAATAAGGCTATCCTCAGCAAAAAAGTTGAATTGGATATTAATAATGATACAATTAAAATAACAAAAAGCAGTCACAAACTATGCAGTTTTCACTTACAGGAACAGTACAGGACTTAAATTTCTTCAATTTTTCGGATTCGCTTAACTTAAAAGATGTAATTTCAAATCCCGATAAACAGGCAGTTCAGAATATTCTCGGAAACTTAGGCAAGATGAAAGAATCAGGACTTATAACTGTTTCGGATTCTATTGTTAAAATTACTGATAAAGGAAAAAAACTTATAAACAGTGATTTATTCAAACTTGCTTCAAAAGGTGCGACTGATAAGGCAATAGGAGCTGTTGGAGCTGTTCCAGGAGCAATTATTATAGCTGTTAAGAAAGTGGCTGAAACTGCTGCATCATTGATAAAAAAGTAATCTCCTCTCTGGAGTTGATATAGATATTTCAAAGCGAAAGGACGTGGTTATTTCGTGCTATTATAGCACAATTTTTCTTTTCCGTATGTGAAAAGTCATTAGTACATAAACAAGTGTTAACTATTTTCAAGGAGGAAATTTCAAATGATTTCAAAGATTATAAAAACTCTCACTTCTACAAAGTTCAGACTTACAGTTATCAGACTCGCAATTACTGCCTGCACAATTGCTATGTCTATGTGCGGTGGTATGCTCACATTTGCTGCTAACAATGAAAATACAGCCCCTACTGGCATCGGCGGTACTACTACGATGAATACCATGATTACTATTGTGTTTTGGGTAGTACGTATTATTTTAATTTTCGTTGGTGGTGTTCCTGGTGGTATCAAAATTGTTCAGGGTCAGTCTGATGAAAATCCCCGTGACAGAAACGCAGGTCTTGCGACCATAGGTATTACAGGTGCTGTTTTTGCTGTAACATTCGCCATTGAAGCTCTTGTAAAACAACAGTAATTATTATTTTTCCTTTCGGTATTACGCTGAATACGCAGCAGCAGTTATCCAACGTCTCTAGACTGCTGCTGTGCTATTATAGCACAAATTTTATGAGGTGATAAAATGACAGATTTTATCAGAATTTTTAATAATATAATGCAGATTACTCTTGCTTCAACAGATTACGGCTTAGGAAAAATTTCAGAAATACTTTTTTGGATAGCAAGATTTGTAATAATTGCTGTCGGCGGTGGTGTCGGTATTGTGAAAATAGTCAAAGGAAAAGCCGATGAAAATCCACGAGATATGAATGAGGGATTGACAGTTTTAGGTGCAGCAGGTGTTGTTTTCGCAGCTACATTCGCAATACAGGCTATTTTTTAAAGGAGAAAGAAAATGAAAAAAATATGCTTATCAGTTTTGGTTGTTCTTTTTTCCGTATGTATGTTAATCCCATTAACTACAAATGGTGCTACAGTTGATGATGTATATAACAAAATTCAAGATGAAGGAACTAACATGGATTATCAGATATGGAACTATATTAACAACGACCTTATGCCACAAGTTCAGGCAAGCGGAGGCGGTTCTTCTCCACGGAAATCAATTTTCAAAATTTTGACAAGCATGGTATAATAAAAATATGAAAAATAACGGAATAACAGAGTAT
>JAIDTI010000007.1:0-16250 GCA_029060755.1 Ruminococcus sp.
ATTCACCCTTTAATATTATAACATATTTTTTGATGTTTTCCAATACTTTATTGAAAAAAATTTTTATAATAAAAAAATCCTATGAAAATCATCATAGGATTAAAGTCGGGGTTGTATAAAAAATTTGAAAATCAGTATGGCGGTTATTGCAAGATTTATAAGCCCTTTTATCAGATAAGCTTTGGATTTGGGTGTGGCATATCCGTACTGTTCTTTCAGTTTTGATGCACGACGGATAGATTTCAGTCCAGCTCTTAGACCTAACAGAACTGAAAGTATCATGCCTGCAACGATTATCGTAAAAAATATTAGAATATCGTCAAAAAAATTGTTGATTGTACTCCATTCTCTGCCCGAATCCATTTTAAAGCCCATCAGGTCGCCGATTACACCTATTGCACCGATTGCAAAAACAAGTGCGCCGATAACAAGCAGAACTGAAAGAATAGTGCTGATAATTTCAGTAAATTTTTTCATGTAAACCCCTCCTGTTTGTTTTCTGACTATATTATATCAGTATAGGAAGATTTTTACAAGATGTCATTAGTCACTTTCTTTGTGACAAATGTCACTGTATGGCAATGCTTTTTCTGTATCACGGATTTCATGCTTTTCATAGTAGCCGATAAGACTGTTATCACCGTCTCTAAGGGCAATCATATATACGTCCTTGTTTTCTTTTGGATTGTGGAAAGTGAAAATCCTGTTGTTTTCGGGTGATTTGCTGAACCACGATACAACCGCTTTTATTTTGTCATTCGATTCAGCGTTATGACAATCAAGGAGCGATTTACCTATGAGTTCCGCACCGCCTCTTTTGGCGTATCTCTTAATAGCAGTCGGATTCATGTAGATGATTTCATGCTTGATATTGCATACCACAATCGGAGCAATATCGCTGTCAACAATGCTTTTGAAAAAAACTGATAAATTCATAATAAGACCTCCTTTAGAGTATGCACATACTGTCGCCGAAACTGAAAAATCTGTATTTTTCTTCAACGGCAGTTTTATATGCGTTCATAGTATTATCGTAACCCATAAATGCCGATACAAGCATAATCAGTGTACTTTCAGGCAGATGAAAATTAGTGATAAGACCGTCAATGCACTTGAACTGATACGACGGATATATGAAAATATCGGTATATCCATCATGTTCTGCAATTTCATTGTAAAAAGTTGCAACACTTTCAAGAGTACGGCAGGTTGTTGTGCCGACAGCTATAACACGCCCGCCATTTGCCTTTGTTTCGTTGATTAAATCAGCTGTTTCTTTTGGCAAATAATAGTGTTCGGAGTGCATTTTGTGTTCAAGAACGTTATCTTCTTTTACGGGTCTGAACGTTCCCAAACCGACATGAAGCGTTACAAATGCAGTCTTTACGCCCATTTCACGCAGTTCATCAAGCATATCAGTTGTAAAATGAAGTCCGGCTGTTGGTGCGGCGGCTGAACCGAGTTCATTTGAATATACTGTCTGATAACGTTCTTTGTTTTCAAGTTTTTCCTTGATATACGGTGGCAGGGGCATCTGTCCGACATCTTCCAGCGCAGTAAAAAAATTCCCCTCACAAGAAAACTGAACAATTCTGTTGCCGTCGTCTTTCACTTCAATAACTTTTGCAGTAAGTCTGCCGTTGCCGAACGAAAATTCTGTTCCGACTTTTGCCTTTTTTCCAGGACGACATATAATCTCCCATAACTTGTCGCCTTTCTGTTCAAGGAGCAGAAACTCAATAAAAGTACCATTGCTTGCTTTTTCGCCATAAAGTCGTGCAGGGATAACTCTTGAATCGTTCATAACAAGCAAATCACCTTTTTTCAGATGACTGCATAAATTATAGAAATGGTCGTGGAATATTTCACCACTGTTGCGGTCAATACACATCATGCGAGAGGCATTTCGTGGCTCAACGGGAGTCTGTGCAATAAGTTCCTCCGGCAAATCATAGTAAAAATCAGATTTAAGTAAATTCACAAAAAACAACTCCTTAAAAAATTTTAAAAAAACTATTGACATAATCAATATAAAGTGATATTATTTAAGATAGGAGTTATAAACTCCAGACTTAAACGGTAGAGGTGCGGTAAAGATGAGTAACTCTGTGGAGGAGAACCAATCCAGCGAAACAGAGTAAAAGGCAATACCGCCGAGAGACAGATTTTGGTGAAATCTGTTTCGGCTGTAAGCTCAACAGGCTTGCGGTTGTCATCATGTTCTATGATGGAGAGCTATCGGCTTGATAAATTTTGCCAGTACTCTTATTATAACGCATGATGAACCTGTTTGCAACAGGTTTTTTATTTTTTATAAAAAATTTTTTAAAGGAGTTTTTTTTATGAAACAATACAACGTCGGAATTATCGGTGCAACAGGCATGGTGGGACAAAGATTTGCTACATTGCTTGAAAATCACCCATGGTTTAATGTAAAAGTTCTTGCGGCATCACCAAGAAGTGCTGGAAAGACTTATGAAGAAGTTGCAGGAAACCGCTGGAAAATGGCTGTACCAATGCCCGAATCCATGAAAAATATGATTCTTATGGACGCTACAGCAGATATTGAAAAAATCGCATCAATGGTAGACTTCTGTTTCTGTGCAGTTGACATGAAGAAAGACGAAATCAAGGCATTGGAAGAAGCATACGCAAAGGCTGAATGTCCGATAGTCTCAAACAATTCCGCACATAGATTTACCCCCGATGTTCCTATGGTAGTACCTGAAATCAACCCCGACCATATTGAAATCATCAAGGCACAAAGAGAACGTCTCGGAACAAAGCGTGGATTTATTGCTGTAAAGTCTAACTGCTCAATTCAGAGCTATGTGCCTGCACTTCACCCACTCCGCAAGTTCGGACTGAAAAACGTACTTGCCTGCACTTATCAGGCAATTTCAGGGGCAGGCAAAAACTTTGAGACATGGCCTGAAATGGTTGATAATCTTATCCCATATATCGGCGGTGAGGAAGAAAAATCAGAGCAGGAGCCACTCAAAGTATGGGGCGAAATCAAGGGCAATGAGATTGTCAAGGCAACAGCACCAAATATCACAACACAATGTCTCCGTGTTCCCGTTTCGGACGGTCATACAGCGGCAGTATTTGTAAGCTTTGAGAATAAGCCGTCAAAAGAGGAGATTTTGCAGTTATGGGCAGATTTCAAGGGTGTTCCGCAGGAACTGGAACTTCCGTCCGCTCCAAAGCAGTTTATTCATTATTTTGAGGACGATAATCGTCCGCAGGCTAAACTTGACAGAAATCTTGAAAACGGTATGGCTGTTTCAACAGGTCGTCTCCGTGAAGATACACAATACGACTATAAGTTTGTATGCCTTTCACATAATACATTAAGAGGTGCAGCAGGCGGCGGAGTACTTCTTGCTGAACTTCTTGCAGCTAAAGGATATTTTGACTAATCCTAAAGGAGAAATTTTATGAAGAATACTATTTTTACAGGTGCGGCTATTGCCATTATAACACCTATGAATACTGACGGCTCAATCAATTATGATGTTCTCGGTGAAATGATTGACAATCAGATTGAGAGTGGTACAGACGCTATCGTCATATGCGGTACAACGGGCGAAGCATCAACCATGACAGACGAAGAACATATTGAGTGTATCAGATTTGCTGTTGAACGTACCGCAAAGAGAGTTCCTGTTATTGCAGGTACTGGAAGCAATGACACGGCTTATGCAGTAAATCTTTCAAAAGAAGCTGAAAAAGTCGGCGCAGATGCACTTCTTGTTGTTACACCCTATTACAACAAGACTACTCAACGTGGACTTATTTCCCATTTTACAGCTATTGCCGACGCTGTAAATATTCCGCTTGTCCTCTATAATATTCCAGGCAGAACAGGTATGAATATAGAAATTTCTACAATCAAGGAACTTGCAAAGCATAAGAATATATGTGCCGTAAAAGAAGCAAGCGGAAATATCAGCTATACCGCAAAGCTTATCGCAGAATGTGGTGATATGATTGACGTATACAGCGGAAATGATGATATGATAGTACCGCTTATGTCATTAGGTGCAAAAGGTGTTATATCTGTACTTTCTCATGTTATCCCGAAAGAAACCCACATGATGACGCAGTATTGTCTTGAAAATAATTTTGCAGAGGCTACAAAGTTGCAGATTAAGTATCTTGATTTAATCAATAATCTTTTTATTGAGGTAAACCCAATACCTGTAAAAGAGGCTGTAAACATGATGGGAGTAAATGCAGGTTCATGCAGACTTCCTCTTTGTGATATGACAGACGAACACAAGGCTATACTCCGTGCGTCACTTGAAAAGCACGGTTTGATTAAGTAATGAACTGTAAATTGTGTGGTTGCTATTACAGTACTCATGAGCAGGAAAAAAACTGTCCATGCTGTAGCGGAAATCGTGAGGGACTGCATAAAACAAAACTTATAACTATATCAAAATTTCTTGCAGTAACAGCACTGATAATTCATTTTATGATTTTGATTTTCAGTCAGGATATACGTGATGAGCTTATGACCTCATTCAGATTCATAACAAACGATTATGGCAATTCCCCTGATTTCGCTTTGTTATATCTGATTCTGCCGAATACGTATCTGCATATAATTCCTGTATATCTGCTGAATTTACCACCAGTGTATCTTCTTACAATCATTGCACTGCTCATGACACAAAAATGCAGTTCTGTACTTTATCTAATGTCCGCAATTATGCTGATACTTCCTGCAATATTCATTTTTTTGAGTTATGACAATGATAGCATAGTTTATTCAACTTTCTTTGCAATTCCTTGTCTGCTGATTACTATGTCAGCAGTAATTACAAGGATTGACAGAAAAAAACAAATTTAAGAATATAAAATTAAGAGGTGTTAAAATGACAAATATTGCTATATGCGGTGCAAATGGAAAAATGGGCAAGACCATTTACAATTGCATTAAAGACCGTGACGACTGCAAAGTTGTTGCAGGTATCGACTTATACACTGAACAGTATGCAGATTTCCCGATTGTTACAAGTCCTGCTGAATTACCTGTAAAACCTGATGTTATTATAGATTTCTCAAATCCAGCATCACTCAACGGATTGCTTGAATACTGTCTCTCAACAGATACTCCGATTGTTGTTGCATCAACAGGCTACAGCGATGAACAGATTGCAAAAATCAAGTCTGCATCTGAACAGATACCGATATTTTTCACGTTCAATATGTCACTCGGTATAAATCTTCTCGTACACCTTGCAAAAAAAGCTACAGAAGTACTCGGCGATAGATTCGATATTGAGATAGTGGAAAAACACCATAATCAGAAACTTGATGCACCAAGCGGAACAGCTATAATGCTTGCAAATGCAATCAATGAAACTATGAATAATTCCAAAACATACATTTATGACCGTCATTCACGCAGACAGAAACGTGACAAGTCTGAAATCGGTATGCATGCAATTCGTGGCGGTACAATAGTAGGAGAGCATGATGTAATTTTTGCAGGAAATGACGAAATTATCACGCTTTCACATTCGGCTACTTCAAAATCTGTCTTTGCAGAAGGTTCAATAAAGGCAGCAATTTTCCTGAAGGATAAGCCGGCAGGTCTTTATGATATGCAGATGTTAATATAAGGAGCGTTAAATATGAATAAATACAGAATTGGTATTGCAGGTTATGGCAATCTTGGAAAAGGTGTTGAACTTGCAATACAGCAGAATGATGATATGGAACTTGTTGGCATCTTCACACGCCGTGACCCGTCAACAGTAAAGACAATAACAGGTGCATCAGTTTACAGCATGGACGATGCTGAAAATATGGCTGATAAGGTTGATGTTATGATTATATGCGGAGGAAGTGCAACAGATCTCCCGAAACAGACCCCTGAACTTGCAAAGATTTTCAATGTAATCGACAGTTTCGACACTCACGCAAAAATCCCCGAACATTTTGCAAACGTTGACAAATCAGCAAAGGAAAGTGGTCATCTTGCTATGATTTCTCTTGGCTGGGACCCTGGTCTTTTCTCACTCAACAGACTTTATGCAGAATCAATTCTCCCGAACGGCAAAAGCTACACATTCTGGGGCAAGGGTGTAAGTCAGGGACATTCTGATGCAATCCGCAGAATTGAGGGTGTAAAGCGTGGAATACAGTATACAGTGCCGATAGATTCAGCAATGGAGGCTGTACGTTCAGGAAGTCAGCCCGAACTTACTACACGTCAGAAGCATCTTCGTGAGTGTTGGGTTGTTGCAGAGGACGGTGCAGACCTTGCAAAGATTGAAGAATCAATCAAGACAATGAAGAACTATTTTGACGAATATGATACAACTGTAAACTTTATTTCAGAAGAAGAATTTGATGCAGTCCACAACAGAATGAATCACGGCGGATTTGTCATGAGAAGCGGATTTACAGGTGACGGCGAAAGAACTCATCAAATGATTGAGTATTCACTCAAGCTTAACTCCAATCCTGAATTTACCGCAAGTGTACTTATCTGCTATGCAAGAGCATTGTGCAAACTTAAAGCAGAGGGCGCAACAGGCTGTAAGACTGCTTTTGACATTGCTCCTGCTTATCTGTCACCACTTAGTGCAGAGGAATTAAGAGCGAAAATGTTGTAAAAGTTAATAAACTAAAAGAATAATCACTTCTTTTCGGGATAAAATATCTCTGAAAGGAAGTGATTTTTTATGGTTGAACAGGATACAATAAAACTGCTCCGTGAGTGCGATTCGGGTATAAAAATGGGTATTTCAGCTATTGATGAGGTTATGGAATACGCTCACAGCACCGACATGAGAAAGTATTTGCAGGACAGTACAGAGGAAAATCAGAAGTTGCAGGACGATTTACAGAAAGTTCTTGCAGATTACCATGACAATGGCAAAGAGCCAAATCCGATTGCTTCGGGAATGTCATGGATAAAGACTAATTTCAAGCTGAAAATGGACGAATCCGACAGCACAATCGCTGAACTTATGACGGACGGCTGTAATATGGGTATCAAGTCGTTGAGCCGTTATCTTAATCAGTATGCGGCGGCTGATGAGCGTTCAAAAGACCTTACAAAGCGTCTCATCAAAGCAGAGGAAAAACTCTCACAAAATATGAGACAGTTTTTATAACGAAAAATTCCGAAAACGGTTTATCTTCCGCTTTCGGAATTTTTTTAATACTTTTATCTGTTACATATATCATACAGATAATTAATTGCATATTCTAATTCATAATCATTGGTGTTATCGCTGAAAATCTGAATTGCAGAGGTCAAATCAACAGGAATCCTTACATCAAATCCAACTTTTGCCTGTCTGTCGGCAGTAACCTCAATTTGACCGCCATTTCCGTCAGGAGTATTGAATATTGGATAATAGATTTCAAAAATATCATCTGAAAGATAGCATAATCCACCTATAGCCTGAAGTGAATTTGATGATGAGGTTATGCCCATTATAGTAACATTTGGACATTGAGATAAAAGATGTATAAGTACATCTCCTGAACTTACAGCAGCATCATTGACAAGCACAGCAACAGGCAGGTCTTTCCATTTTCCTTCATTAAATGTGTGAAACTTAGCAATAGAAACAATTTTTCCGTTACGGTCAATACCATCTTCCGAAGTCAGTTCGCTGTCAGCAAATAGTGAAGCAACAGCAGTTGAAATAACCTCATATCCTCCTCTGTTATGTCTGAGGTCAATTACAAGACACTTCATTCCATTGTCCGAAAGTTCCTGTAATTTTTTATCAGTTTCATCATATACCTTTTTATAGTTGCCTTTTAACATTGCTATAACATCAATAATATCATTACTGTAATGTTCAGCACTTATTCTGAGATACCCTACATCGTCATTAAGCATTTTATAAGAAAAATTATCATTGGAAATTCTGTTATCGCTGTAGAGATAAGTAAGTGCAGTAGATTCTCTTGACTTGTATTTTCCGATAGCATCAAGTGTGACAGTCTTTGTTTTATTGTCGTCATCTATGAATGTGACATCAACCTTATCTCCGCCCTGTCCAGCAAGAAAAATCGGCTTCATAAGTTCCTCATTTTCAATAACTTCAAACTGAAACCAATAGTCCAAACATCTGACATTTTTCATTGCTTCATCAACATTAATGCCGTCCCATTCTTTTATTACTGTACCATTATGTATTCCTGCCTTTTCTGCCTGTGAATCTTTATCTACAAGAATTGCAATAGTATCGCCGTTATTCAGCTTGTACATACTCATTCCATAATCATTGCCTATAAGTTCCTCCTCTGCCAGAGACAGCACACCGCAATTATCTGCAAACCAAATATGAGAATCGTAAAACTCATACTGATACTCCAAAAGAACTTTTGCAAAAGCCTGTTTATCATCATTTTCTTCAGCATCTCTGACAAGTGGCACATACTTTTCTTTAAGACTTTCAAAGTCAATCTGTTTCCAATTTCTGTTGGAATAGCTGACCGACATTGAATCAATCATTGATGAGAACGAATCAGCCCAGCCAAGATGTGAGTAATCACTTACATAATTGGTAAAACCAAACTGATACACTAAAACAATCATCAGCATAACACTAACACCATTAAGTACGCCCTTAATAACGTTGAAAAAATCAAACTTTTTATCTTTTTTTCTGTCAGGAATGAACATAATGATTGAAACAAAAATAAGTATAAGGCTAAGTATTCCACCTCTGACAAAAAATTTATCATAGGTAGCAGGGCGAAAATTTATAGCGGTATAAATGACTGAAAGTATTAGCGGAATTATTCCAAGAATTGACCTTATGAGTTTTTTTCGGCTGTGATTTTTTGTGAATTTCTTTAAAAAGGGTGTGACAATCATCCAAAGTAATACAAATAAAAAAAGCCATTTTGTCAAATTTTCAACACCAGTTATAACTAAAATCACATATTCAATAAAGTGCATATAATTTTCTCCTGTAAATATGAGTTAATTTCGATTAATATTAATAAAAATTATAGCACTTCTGCCCTGATATGAACAGGAGTGCTATAATTAAAAATTTTTTCTGCAATTTATAATGCACTGTGGAATGTACGTGAAATAACATCGTCCTGCTGTTCTTTGGTGAGTTTCACAAAGTTTACAGCATATCCCGAAACACGTACTGTAAGCTGTGGATATTTTTCGGGGTGAGCCTGAGCATCAAGAAGTGTTTCTTTTGTAAATACATTTACATTAAGATGATGACCGCCTTTTTCAACGTAACCGTCAAGAAGTTCAATAAGGTTGTCAACCTGTTTCTGATTATCCATAAAAAAATTCCTCCTAATCTTCGTCTTCATCAACTGCATTTTCTGTCGGCTGACAGCAAGCACCTTTATTTCCGCAGTAATCGGTGCTATTTACAATATCAACCTTTATTTCTGAATCGTCGGCAGACTTAATATTTACATGACCGCTTCCGCCTGCCATGAGTGAATCAATCAAATCAGCAAGCTCGTGCGGATTATTTGGTTTCAGCATTATTCATTATCCTCTTTTGCAAGCTTGTCAAGGTCAATATCACCAACAAATACCTGCATATCCTTACCGAGTGCATCAGGAATAATCGAGAACGTATTTGAAATACCGTCCTGAGCGTGACGGAATGGCAGTTTTGCAACAGATGCAAGTGAAGCTGTTGCACCGTGAGTATCTCTGCCGTGCATCGGATTTGCACCAGGTGCAAGCGGTACACCCATTTTACGTCCATCAGGTGTATTGCCTGTTTTCTTTCCATAAACAACGTTTGATGTGATTGTGAGAATTGACATTGTAGGCACACCGTCACGGTATGTATGGTGTTTTCTTACGCAGTCCATGAACTTTCGTACAACTGTAACTGCAATATCGTCCACACGGTCGTCATTATTACCATATTTCGGGAAATCTCCCTCAACCTGATAATCTGTAACAATGCCGTCTTCGTCACGGATAACTTTTACTTTAGCATATTTGATAGCTGAAAGTGAATCCGCAACAACTGAAAGTCCTGCAATACCTGTAGCGAAATAACGCTTTACATCTCTGTCATGGAGAGCCATCTGAAGTTTTTCATAGCAGTATTTGTCATGCATATAGTGGATTACGTTAAGTGTGTTGACATAAAGTCCTGCGAGCCATTCCATCATAGCTTCATACTTGTCCCATACGTCATCAAAATCAAGATAATCGCCCTCAACAGGTCTGAATTTAGGTCCGACCTGAACTTTCATACGCTCGTCAACACCGCCGTTTATAGCATAAAGGAGACATTTTGCGAGATTTGCTCTTGCGCCGAAGAACTGCATTTCTTTTCCGACACGCATAGAAGATACACAGCAGGCAATAGCATAGTCGTCACCGTGAATAACTCTCATCATATCATCATTTTCATACTGGATTGATGATGTCTTGATTGACATTTTTGCGCAATATTCCTTGAATTTTCGTGGAAGTTTCTGCGACCAAAGTACAGTCATATTCGGTTCAGGAGCAGTTCCGAGATTTTCGAGTGTATGGAGATAGCGGAAGCTGTTTTTTGTTACAAGGTGATGACCGTCAACATCAACACCGCCGATAGACTCTGTAATCCATGTCGGGTCACCCGAGAAAAGCTCATTGTATTCAGGAGTACGGGCAAATTTAACTATACGGAGCTTCATAATAAAGTGGTCGATAAGTTCCTGTGCCTGTTCTTCTGTCAGAACACCTTTTTCAAGGTCACGCTGAATATAAATATCGAGGAATGTTGAAGTACGTCCAAGAGACATAGCTGCGCCGTTCTGTTCCTTTACAGCGGCAAGATAACCAAAATAAAGCCACTGCACAGCCTCTTTTGCATTTGATGCAGGTCTGGAAATGTCAAATCCGTAGATTCTGCCAAGTTCCTTGAGTTCTTCCAATGCACGTACCTGTTCGGCAAGTTCTTCACGAAGACGAATATTTTTTGATGTCATACGTACAAGAGATGTTTCAATCTGATGTTTCTTGTCAGCGATAAGAATATCAATACCATAAAGTGCAACACGTCTGTAATCGCCTATAATACGACCTCTGCCATAAGCATCAGGAAGACCTGTTATAATAGCGGATTTTCGTGCAAGTCTCATTTCAGGAGTATAAGCGTCAAAAACGCCCTGATTGTGAGTTTTTCTGTATTTCGTGAATATCTTTACGATTTCAGGGTCAACTTCATAGCCATATTGTGAGCAGGCATTTTGTGCCATTCTTATACCTCCGAAAGGCTGTAAAGAGCGTTTGAAAGGCTTATCAGTCTGTAAACCTACAATCTGTTCCAAGTCCTTATTAAGATAACCAGCACCATGAGAGGTGATTGTGGAGACAATTTTAGTATCCATATCAAGAACACCGCCAGCCTCACGCTCCTGACGTGATAAGTCCATAACCTGCTCCCAGAGTTTTTTAGTAGCCTCTGTAGGTTCAGCAAGGAAACTTTCGTCGCCTTCATAAGGGGTATAGTTCTTTTTTATGAAATCACGGACATTAACAGATGTATTGCACCAGCGTCCCTGTTCAAAACCTTCCCACTCTGATGGATATTCATTCAAAAAATGCAGCATATATCACAGCTCCTTATAAAATTTCTTATATTATAATAACACATTGTTGAATTTTTGTCAATCTTTTAAAGGTGAAAGTTATTAAAATAAATTATGTATAAGTTATAATATAAAACAAAGCAGAATTTTACTTCTGCTTTTTAGATTTGTTTTTTTGTGATATTTTGATTGCTGTTTCTTTTTCTTCAAGCTTTTCAAAAAATAATTTATATGCCGTTGCAACAAGAGGTACGCTTATAAGCATTCCGAAAATACCGCCTAATCCTCCGCCGACTGTAATTGATGCAAGAACCCATATTCCTGGAAGTCCCACAGAATCGCCGACAACTTTCGGATAGATAAAATTTTCCTCAAACTGCTGTAATAATACAAGGAATATCAGAAAAATCAGTGCCTGCATTGGACTTTCTGTAAATATAATAAATGCACTTACACCTGCTCCGATTAATGCACCGACAATAGGAATCAATGCTGTAACTCCGACAAGTGTTCCACTCATTCCCGCATATGGAAGTCGTAAAATTACCATTCCTATAAAGCAGAGACAGCCAAGAATAACTGCTTCTATGAACTGTCCCACAAAAAACTGCCTGAATGTTTCATTTGCTATTTTGCAGATTTTTCTTGTTTTTTTATTTACTTTATCACTGAAAGATACATTCATTATACGATTAATATCGTTTAACAGTTTATCTTTTCTGAAAAGCAGATAGACCGCAAAAATAACTGCAATTACAATCTGAGTTGTAGCAGTTGTAATAACTCCTACAATTTTAGCTGTTGAACTAAGAAAATTCATAAATCCACTTTTTACTGCCTGAAAAATATTTTCTGTCGTTTTTGCCCAATCCACATTCTGCAAATCAAATGTATCAAGAAAATCTTTCACTTCTTTCTGAATGTCGGGGTACTGTTCAAGCTTTTTCAGAATATATGACACTCCGTCATTGAAAAGTGGAGGGATTTTTGCTCCGAGAATTTCAAATGCGTTCATAATTACAGGCAGAATGATGTTGAGTACAAGAACAATTATTCCGACTGCAAACAGAAATGACAGCACAATACAGACGGGGCGACGTGACATTTCAGCAAATTTCTTTTTGCTTTTCGGAAAGTAATGATTTTCAAGCCAGCACAATATTATGTTAAATATATATGCTATTATTGCACCAAGCACAAGCGGATAGACTGATGTAAAAGCAATTGAAAAAATTTTCTCAAACAGCTTAAAATTTTGAACAATATAGCATACAATAACAGCAATCAGTCCAAAAACCGCATATCGTTTTATTTCTTTTTTTTCCATATTTCACCTCATATGTAATTTTTTTAATATTATAAATTAATAACAAGTTGATGTCAATAGTTATATTTATTAAATTTATATTAATTGATTATATAATTATCCTGTCAATTTTATGATAAATAAGCGGTATAATGTAATAACAAAAATGAAAATTTCACTGTTTTTCACATATTTATCATAAATATCACAATTTGTCAGTTGATTTTTTTTGAATACTATGTTATAATTTTATCAGAATCAGAAAGGAGATTTAAAAAAATGAAAAATGAGAAAAATTTTGTCAAACAGATTGTCATTTTTTCAATTATAAGCCTTGTTTCCATTTTGCTTTTTAATGCTCTGCTCATGCCACAGCTTAATAAAAGAAGTATCAAGGAAACAAATTACAGTTTTTTTCTGAATCAGCTTGATGAGGGAAATATTACTCAGGTAAAAGTTGAAGATTCAGAAATACGCTTTGAAGTTGAAAACGATGACGGAAATAAGCAGGTCTATTCTACGGGCAGAATGTATGACCCCGAACTTGTTGACCGTCTGCACAGCGATAAAAACATAAATTTCACGGAAAATTTTGAGGAAAACAGTCTGCTCCTTGAATTTCTTATAAGCTGGGTTCTGCCGATTATTTTCTTTATCGTTCTCTGGAATGTACTCATGAAAGGCATGACTAAAAAAATGGGTGGCAATTCCATGTCGTTCGGAAAAAGCAATGCCAAAATCTATGTAAAGGCTCAGACCGGAAAAACTTTTGAAGATGTTGCAGGACAGGACGAAGCAAAAGAAGCACTTGTTGAAATTGTTGATTTTCTGCATAATCCTGATAAGTATGCAGAAATCGGTGCAAGTCTGCCGAAAGGTGCTTTACTTGTAGGACCTCCCGGAACTGGTAAAACATTGCTTGCACAAGCTGTTGCAGGTGAGGCGAATGTGCCGTTTTTCTCAATTTCAGGCTCTGAATTTGTTGAAATGTTTGTCGGAATGGGTGCGGCAAAGGTGCGTGACTTATTCAAACAGGCAAACGAAAAAGCACCGTGTATTGTATTTATAGATGAAGTTGATACAATCGGAAAAAAGCGTGACGGAAGCCTGAACGGAAATGACGAACGTGAGCAGACACTTAACCAGCTGCTTACAGAAATGGACGGATTTGACGGTAAAAAAGGTGTTGTAATTCTTGCGGCAACAAACCGTCCGGAATCACTTGACCCCGCATTACTTCGTCCGGGACGTTTTGACAGACGTATACCAGCCGAACTCCCAGACCTTGCAGGACGTGAAGCTATTCTGAAAGTACACGCAAAAAAAGTAAAGACAGAGGATAATATTGACTACAATGCAATTGCAAGAGCTACAGCAGGTGCATCAGGAGCTGAACTGGCAAATATTATAAATGAAGCTGCGTTAAGAGCAGTTAGAAGCGGAAGAAAAATTGTAAATCAGTCTGATATAGAAGAAAGTGTTGAAGTGATAATTGCAGGTTATCAGCGTAAAAATGCAGTTATTTCCCAAAAAGAGAAGGAAATTATTGCATATCACGAAATAGGTCATGCACTTGTTGCCGCAAAGCAGAAAGATTCCGCACCTGTACATAAAATTACAATTATACCACGTACAAGCGGAGCATTAGGCTATACAATGCAGATAGATGAGGGCGAAAAGTTCCTTATGACAAAAGATGAAGCATTTGCAAGAATTGCTGTACTTACGGGCGGTCGTTCGGCAGAGGAAATTATTTTCCATAGCTGTACAAGCGGAGCATCAAACGATATTGAACAGGCTACCAAAATTGCCCGTGCAATGATTACACGCTATGGAATGAGCAGTAAATTTGATATGATTGCACTTGAAACTGTTGCAAATCAATATCTCGGCGGAGACACTTCTCTTGCCTGCTCTGCACAGACGGCTACACAGATTGATGAGGAAGTCAACGATATAATCAAAAAATCACATGAAAAAGCTAAAAGGATTCTTACAGAAAATATTGACAAACTTCATGAACTTGCAAAGTTCCTGCTTGAAAGGGAAACAATAACAGGTGAAGAATTCATGAGCATACTCAACAAAAAAACTGCCGTATCTTTGTAAATTTTGTTGCAGACGGCAAAGTTGTCCAAACTGCTTGACTAATTTGTCAGAATATGCGATAATATTTCCAGATTCCATTTACAAAAAGAAAGGATTTACAAAATGAATGAATTAACAGAAACCCTGACAACGTGGCTTGCTGAACATGGTATTCCTGAATGGCTGATACCGTTTCTTGTATCAATACTTCCGTTGATTGAACTCAGAGGCGGAATTATTGCGGCGAAAATTCTCGGTATGGAGTTATGGAAAGCAATATGGGTATGTATGATAGGAAATATTCTCCCGATACCGATAATACTGCTTTTTATAGACAAAATATTTGAATTTATCAAAAAGCACAAAATACCACTTCTTGCAAAATTCATAGTATACCTTGAGGAAAAAGCTATGAACAAAAGCAGTAAAATGGAAAAAGGAGAGTTCTGGTTTTTGCTTTTATTTGTAGGAATACCGCTTCCCGGCACCGGAGCATGGACAGGCTCACTTATTGCGGCACTCAGAAAAATTCCGCTTAAAAAAGCAGTTCCGGCAATTTTTCTTGGATTATGCCTTGCATCTGCAATTATGTGTACACTCTGTTATGGCTTCCCCGAATTATTTACGAAGATGTTCGGATAAAAAACACACCGCATATGGCATTTATACCTGCTGTATGCGGTTGATTTTTTATTATATCAGAAAAAAACTCCCGATTTTAGTCGGGAGTCAGTAACTTCTCAGATTAAATTATTTTTTTACAGTTATTTCTTTTTTGTTATATTAATAGAAGTAATTCTGGTATCCGTCTCCATAGAAACCAAAATAATTCTGTGTGAAAGAACCCGGTTCATTGAAATAGAGTTCTACAGCTGCTATAACATCATCTGTAACATAGCTTGAATATGTTGTAAGATAAACATAGTTATAGCAGTTCTCAAACTGATTTACCTGTGTGATAACATCAAAGATATTATCAGGATAAAGAGGACTGTTTACACGGTTCATAATAACTTCAACTACATTTGCTTTCTGATAACGGTCAATCCAGTCTGAGCCAGCTTCATTAGCTACTGCATTACATAAGAGAATGTATTCAGCATCTGTAACAGGAAGTGCGCTTGCTGTTACAGTTGTTGTAGTTGAGTCGCCTTCTGGTATAGTATAATCGACAGAAACAACATATGCGGCAGAAATAGTAGTTGTAGTGGTTTCAGTTGTAGTAGTATTTTCCTCTGTAGTTGTTGTAGCTTCGGTTGTTGTAGTTGTAGTAGTTTCCTCTGTGGTTGTAGTA
>JAIDTI010000007.1:16350-41851 GCA_029060755.1 Ruminococcus sp.
ATTTCTTCTGTAGTTGTTGTAGTTTCCTCTGTGGTTGTAGTAGTAATTTCTTCTGTAGTTGTTGTAGTTTCCTCTGTGGTTGTAGTAGTAATTTCTTCTGTAGTTGTTGTAGTTTCCTCTGTAGTTGTCTCTGTTGAAGTAGATTCTGTTGATACTTCAGTTGTTGTTTCCTGAACAGGAGCTATGTATTCTACAGCAGGAGGATAGTACTCTGTGGAAGGCTCGAAAACAAAATCTTCTTCTGTTGTCGTATCAGTGTACTCTGTATCTTCTTCTGTAGTAACATCTTCGTCAGGTGTAACTTCAACAATGCATTCTTCCGGTTCTTCAGATGCAATAAATGGTCCGCTTATTGTAAATCCGCCGACTGTTTCAACATTTTCAACTGTTTCATTTTCAACTGGTGCAGTTGTTTCGGTTACAATAGCAGTCTCCTCAACAGTTGTATTTACTGTTGTAGCTACAGTATTTACTGCTGTAGTCGCATTTACTGTTGAATGAGTTTCGGAATCTGAAATCTTAATTCCGACAGCACTGTTTTCAGATGAAGTAGTAGATGTTGTGCTTGTTGTGGTAATGGCTGTGGTTCTGATAGAAGTTACTGCAGCAACATTTTCATTTGCCAATTTTTCGCTTTGGACATCATAAATGTTCTCAACATTGTTCTGTGGAGCAACTGAACTTACGGTAGAAGAATCAGAATAAACTCCTAATAAACTTCCACATAAGCAGGTGGAAACGCCTCCGCATACAATCGCTGCAATTTTAGCTTTTCTCATCAACTCAATCCTTTCCTCGAAAAGCATTCGTATTTATTCCGTGTCCGGAACTGTATTTATATTACCACATTTTTACGAAAAAGGCAATACTTTTGAAAAGATTTCCATTTTACATCCAAAAAACAATCGCATATGTTATTTATTTTAGTGAAAAAGTAACATAAATTCACCAAAAAATATTAACATTCAATTAAGAATATATTAATTCAAAAAAAATATTTACTATAATCGGTTACAAAACAGTAACAAAAAGGCGGTTTTTTATTTACCAGACGTATAATATAAAAAACAATAATACCCCATTATATATCTATATTTCTGTAAAAACAGTGTTTTTTCGTCAGATTTATTATTTTGTTAAATACATTTTGTATTATAAGCAAATATTTTTTGTTATAATAAGGTAAAATGCTGTTATCAAACTGTTACTTTTGTAATTTTTATATAACAAAAAAGTGATGTAACAGAACATCACTTTTACTCATAGTTTTTTTCCCTGAAAATCTGCAACCTTACATCTTTACCGCAGAAATGAAGATTTTTGTATAAAGTAGCCATTCTTGATGAAACTTTTCCGCCGTATGTTTTTGCAATGGTTTTGAAGTCGGTTATATTTGTACTTATTATAGTAGGCTTGTTTTTTACGATACGTGTGTTTATTATGTTGTACACCATAGAAATATTGAACTTTGTGTCTGTTTCTGTACCTAAATCATCAATAATAAGCAAATCTGCATCAAGAACTGTATCAAGCACATCTGTTGAACGCTCATAATTGTAGTGTTCACGTTCAATATTCCAGAGAAGATTTACTGCGGAATCATAGAGAACATTGAATCCTTTCTGGATAACCGCATTTGCAATTGCAAGAGAGAGATGAGTTTTGCCCATGCCCGTATCTCCTGACATCAGTATATTTTCAGATTGCAGAGTGAAATTTTCTGCATATGTTCTTGTATATTCAAGTATTCTCTGCATTGTATAGTAGTCATTATTTGTATAATAGTCAAGGCGAAATGTATCAAAACTTGAAAGCGCAATATGAGAATTTCTGTTCAGTTTTTCAGTCATAAGCCTTCCTAAAAGACTTTTCATACAGTTACAGAATTTACTTTCAATATAGCCAGTATCATTACAAAGCGGACAGCTGTATCTGATATTAAGATAATCAGCAGTCTTGCCATACGATATAAGAAGACTTTTAGCCATATTCTGTGCATCAATATTTCTTTGCTTTATCTGCTCAATCTTATCCTGTACATTTTTGCCTTTTGAACTTATAATAAGCTGAATAACTTCTTTTCCTGAATTAAAAAGCGTATTGTTTATCTCTTTTATTTCCGGAATCTGCTGATTTACTTCACTTATACGCTTATCAAGTTCTTCCTGTGCTTTTCGTCTGCGAGACGCCATTATTTCGTGTGCTTCGTCAAATATTTCAGTATCCATTAATTTTCTCCTTAAAATTTGTTTATTACGATATTATAATCTTCAGCATTGAATCCATCAGAATTTCCACCGAATTTTGATTGCTTATAGCTTTTATGACTTGATTCCTCAAAGTTCTGCACGTCCTCAACTGTTTTCAGACTTTGTGTCTGCCATACGACAAGAATCTTATTTATATATGGAAATGAAAGCTTTTCTATATTTTCAATAGTCTTTTCGTAGGCATATTTTATAAGCTCCAAATCAAGATTTTTTTCATACCATTCATAAATAAATTTCTGTTGTTTGGTTGTCGGAGTACGTTTCATCTCAAACATATTCATTATCTGATATGTATAGGAGTGGCAGGCAGAGAGGAAAGCAACTTCTTTTTGTGCTTCCTCAAGAGTATTTATGCCTTTTTCTGCCCATGTTTCAGCCATTTTCTCTATATAGTTAGTATTCAGCTTGTCAACACTTGCGCAATATGACATAAGTATTGCTATAACTTCTCTTTTCAGACCGTAATAATTGTAAATCCATATAAGAGAGTTCTGCATAAAGTTATTTATTGTCGGGATTATACCCTGCAAAACCTGAAAAAGTTCAGCAATTTCAGCATTTGTATTGATTATTTCAGTTATTTCTGTCGGGTGTAATTGTATTCGCTTTACAGAAGTATCTGCAACAGGAAGTGGCAGATTTTGCTGAACAGGCGGTTGTGATGCCGTTTCGGGCAAAGCTGAAACAGGTGTAAACATACTGTTTGTGCTTACAGCGTTCTGCTTATTGTTTTCAGGTGGAATAATATTGCAGTTTTTCCAGAATGATACAGCATTTTCCACATCTTTTCTTGAAATACCAGTATTTTCAGAAATACTATCTGAATCTATATCATGTCCATTATTTCTCAAAATATACAACAATACTTTTATCTGCTCACCGCTTGCAATTTTAAGAAAATTATCTACAACAATACAAGGTACTTTGAACAGAATTTCTGATGATTCATTAGTTAATTTATTTTCCACAATAATCCCCCTCAAATCTTTTTAGTGTAAAAATAATTATATCATATTTTTTTGAATTTGTCACTATGGCATTTTCTATAATTAATTGTGCCAAAAACTATTAAATTTCTCAAAAAATAAAAACGACTGACAAAATCAGCCGTTTTATTGTTTATTTTCAATAAGCTGTAGTATCATGTACTTTTATCTGCTCCATTGCATTTGTGCTGTCAAGGAAATTGAACAGGTAATTAAGTATATGCTGATAGCTGTAACCTGCAATATGAAGACCGTCACCGCCTGAATAGTCGTAGCTAAGTGCATTTGTATTAGGGTCAATAAGTACTCTGTTTGTATCAAAGAAAAGAATCTGCGACGAGTTTGCACTTGTTATATAACTTTGCAGAGAGTAGTTGAACTCCTGTATAACATCATTTGTTGTATAGTAATTATATTCTGAAACCGGAGTTATAGAGCCTACAACGATTGTTGCAGTCGGTACACGTTCAAGAATCTGCTGTGCAAGATTAAGCATTTCCTGTCCGTACTGGTCAGCCGTATATCCGTATATATCGTTCATACCGATTGAAATGAAATAAAGCGGAGAATTTATATAGTCAGCTGCATCTATAAGACCGTATGTGCCGTAAGCTGTATCAAAATAATAGCTGTCCATGTTCCATAGCGCAAGTGATTCCTGTGCGAGATTGTGTTCATACGGAATATAGCCGTAAGCATTGAAACCATATGCAATTGAATCGCCGACAATAGTAAGTCTGTCCTGATAATAACTACTGTTCGGAGAATCTCCGGCAGGGGTATAATCGTAGTTGTACTCATGTGGTATAGCTGTTGTAGTTGTTTCTGTAGATGTGTCCTGTGATGATGTTGTATCGCCTGATGATGTACTTACGACATCTGCGGGAGATACTGTTACGATAATTCCTGAACCGTTTGTCACATATTCTGTTTCATTGACAGGATTTTCATTTGTGGGATAAACTGTTGTGCCTGATGTTTCTGCCAGTGTATTCTGTGGTCTGCTTTTTTTCGGAGCAGTATTTGCCTGAACTACCGCAAGACGTGCAGACTCAACTTTTTCCTTGTTTATATCAGCTTTTGTAGGTGAGTTGACAAAAATAACTCCGATAACCGTGAGAATTGCTGTTATAGTAGGTAAAGCGGGATTTTTGAAAAAGTCCCTGAAAAATCTTTTCATAAAAATACTTCCTTGAATTAGTAAATTGCCCTCACTTCAGTGAGGGCTTGTTACTGTTTGGCATACTGCCTTATTATTGGAGCTGATGAACGGACTTGAACCGTCGACCTACGCCTTACCAAGGCGTTGCGCTACCGACTGTGCCACATCAGCATCAACAATAAATATTATACTGCATATTCCATAAAATGTCAATAGGAAATAAATATTTTTTTATTTTAACTAAAAACACTATTGACAATCAGAAAAAATTGTGCTATCATAGTAAAAAACAGGGAACGGATTAAACCTGAAAGCAAATCCGATTCAGAGAGCTTTTGTATGGTGCGAAAAAGTGAGGATTTTCAGGGAACTACATTCGGGAGTTGTCGCATTGAAATATCAGTAGGTGCGAACGGGTATGCCCGTTACAGCTTAATGAGGTCGGTATATTATGCCGATAAACTGAGGTGGTATCACGGGTAATTTCGTCCTCAGACAGTTTTTACGCTGTCTGAGGATTTTTTGTTTTGGAGATGATTTCAATGAGAAAATTTTTGATTTATTACGATGAAGAATGTGAACAGATAGCAGATACTATTATTGACAATTACAGAAGTCATGATGTTTACTGCGAAAAAATATGCACAACTATTCAAGATGATATTGAATATGCAGAAAAAAATGGATTCAGTGATGCAATATTTATTGAAGTCAATGAAAAGTTAGTCCATGTTTACATTAAATCAAGATATATTTTTGAAACTGGATTAGATGAATTAGATGAACTGCTGTATAGAGAATGAATTTATGAAAAATCAAAGTAATTTAAAAAAAGTAATGTATACTGTCTCTTTTGTATCTGCATTATTGACTGTAATTCTGTTTGTCATAAATAATTTTGTTAATTCCGAAATCATGTTGGCATTAGCAGTAACTTCTTTAACTGTTGCTTATCATTTCTGTATAAGGCTTATTATAGGTAATATTATACCTTTATTCAAAGCAAAAATAAATACTGAAAACAGATATTTTCAGGTATCAGAGACTGAAAAAAATATTTATAAGAAATTAAATATTAAAAGCTGGAAATCAGGAGTTCCTACTTATAACCCCGATGAATTTGATATAAAGAAAAATTCAGTTGAGCAGCTTATAATAAACTGCTGTAACTCTGAAATCGTACATACTGCAAATATTTTTGCAAGCTATATACCAATATTATTCAGTATCTGGTTTAATTCACTGCCCGTATTTATTATAACATCAGTTCTGGCAAGTATATATGATTTGCAGTTTGTCGCATTACAGCGTTACAACAGACCACGACTGCTGAAAATAGCTGAAAAGAGGAATAAATTATGAAAACAACACTGTTTTTTATAATTGTTTTAGCAGAAATGATTTTCAGTGTATTTCAGCTTGATTTCTACTTTGGAAATGGTGAAGTTCTTACGGGAGTGCTGTATGTGATTTCATACATTATTGTATGGATTGCTGAAAGCTTTAAAAAGTTCAGAACTGATAAACAGCGTGAAAATTTTCTTATGTTTGGAAGTCTTATTGTATTTGGAATATTAATTTTAATACTCTTTATATTAAAGCTTATTCTGATTGCAGTTATATAAAAAATTAAACATAAATGAGAAGTTTATGTATAGTCCGCAAGGATTATTTGCAGTATATAAAGGAGAAATTATATGATTGATGTAAAATTTTTACCTGAATACTTTTCAACATCTGTCTGGATTAAGTCGAAAGATATATTTGTGCCGATTGAGGAATATAACAGACTTGCATTGTCTGAACAGCTTATTAAGGAACTCGAAAAGTTTGATGATGCAGTTATGGATATTCTTGACTGGGATAACCCCGGCGGTGAAAGTCCGATGTCATTTGAAGAACGCAGGAATTTATATGAAACTGCCAAAGATTTGTGCAGAAGGTTAAAAGATGAACTGGGCGATTACTACAATGTTATTGACTGCACACATTGGTTAGAACCGAAAGAATAAAAGTACTCGTAGTGGAACTTGCGGAGTGTGACTATTGTGAAACGAAAAACAAGAACAATTACAGTAAATGATAAGAAATATGTTTGGTGGTATCGTTTAGGAGCAGGACTTGCAGAAATCAATCTGTCTCCGATTAATGATAAAACATCAGTTATTACAGTAAATTTCTTATGTGATAATATGGAAATCACTGACGAATGTGAAAAATATATAGGAATCGGAAAATATCCCAAATATATCACAATTGACAGCGTAGGCGATATTAAAACGATTTCACCTGCAATGGCTTCTCTTATGATTTCGCATTTAAAGTCAGATGATTTTGTTACAAGAAAGTATATCACTTACAACGGATTTGATTTGCTGGCAGAATGGGGATTCCGTGTCAGTAAAATAACAGACGGAACTTACTGGTAAAAAAGGAGCGTTATTCATGGAACACGATATAAATCTGAATATTCATTATACTATCCCGAAAGATTTGTGGGAAAAGGTTGTGGAAGTATTTCATTCCATGCCATATTGGAGCGGGAATGAATGTAATGCCGATGTAATGTGGATTGGTGATGATATTGAATTATATTATTCAGTCGAACCCGGAGGAATACAGATTACAGGACAAATGCCATATGAGATATGGCGGAAGTGGTATCCTGATTTAAAAAGAAAGCTTACAGATGTACTTGACTATGAAATCGGCGAACCCGAAGAGGGCTATGATTTCAGGTACTGGGAGTGAATTTAATGGAACAGCACAATAAAATAATAAATACTGTAGCAAAGCAATATTTAGTACCTGAAGGACTTTTCAGGGTTGGCTCGTCAAGAACCTGGATAGATGATAATGGTTATTTCTTGACAATAGTTGAATTTCAGTCAAGCGGATATGCAAAAGGTACATATCTTAATGTTGGAATAAACTTTATGTGGGATAAAACTAAAGATTTGAATGAAAATTTAGGTTTTGATTGCGGTGACAGAGTGATAATAGGTAAAGGAACACAATTTGCAGAATACAGAGAACGACTCAAAAATTGTGATGAAATTTTTACAGCAGAAGTTGAAAAATTTGCTGTTGTCGCTGTGGAAAAAGTAAAAGAATATCGTAAATTCTGCGATTTTGATTATGCAAAAAAACAAATTCTTACAAAAATAAAACAAACTCACAAAGATTGTATATTCTGGGAAATGTACGATTTAGCAATGCTTTGCTTTTTCAATGGAAATTTTAATGAAGGAAAAGAGTATTTTAATAGATTCCTTGAGACAGCAAAAAACTCTGTATATATGGGAAATACATATTGTGAATGGGTTGAAGAATTTTATAATTACTGTATTTCAGAAATAGTACCTCTGATAAATTCTGTTGATATAGCTCAAAAAATGGTTTTTGAAATGATAAATAAAAGAAGAATATATTTTAACAATAAATCTTCGTATAAAAAGATGAGAAAAGACATTGTTTTTTGATAAGATAATGTTATAAATTTTAGTTTATATGTGTGAATTAATATTCACTTAAATAAATTAATATAAAGGAGAAAAAATTATGACTACTTTTGAAGAACTCAAACGCAGAGGTCTGCTTGCACAGCTTACCGACGAAAAAGAAATTGAAGAACTTGTAAACGCAGGCAAGGCTACATTCTATATCGGCTTTGACCCGACTGCTGACAGTTTGCACGTCGGACACTTCATGGCACTTTGTCTTATGAAACGTCTGCAAATGGCAGGAAACAAGCCTATTGTACTTATTGGCGGTGGTACTGCAATGATTGGTGACCCGTCAGGCAAGACCGATATGCGTAAAATGATGACTCCTGAAACAATTCAGCACAATGTTGACTGTTTCAAGAAGCAAATGAGCCGTTTTATTGACTTTTCAGAGGATAAAGCTATTATTGTAAATAATGCTGACTGGCTTATGAATCTTAACTATATTGAGTTACTCCGTGATGTCGGAGCGCATTTCAGCGTAAACCGTATGCTTTCTCATGAATGTTATAAACAGCGCATGGAGCGTGGACTTACTTTCCTTGAGTTCAACTACATGATTATGCAGAGTTATGACTTCCTTGAACTTTTCCAGAAATACGGCTGTAATATGCAGTTCGGCGGTGACGACCAGTGGGCGAATATGCTTGGCGGTACTGAACTTATCCGCAGAAAACTTAGCAAAGATGCTTATGCTATGACTATCACACTGCTCCTTAATTCAGAGGGAAAGAAAATGGGCAAAACTGAAAAAGGTGCAGTATGGCTTGATGCTGAAAAAACTTCCCCTTATGATTTTTTCCAGTACTGGAGAAATGTTGCTGATGCTGACGTTATCAAGTGCCTGAAGATGCTTACATTCGTTTCGATTGAGGAAATTGAGGAAATGGAAAAGACTATGGAGGGTGCAGAGTTCAACAAGGCAAAAGAACTTCTTGCATATGAACTTACAAAGCTTGTACACGGTGAGAACGAAGCCGAAAAAGCAAGAACTTCCGCAAGAGAGTTATTCGGTGGCAAGGGCAATGACGAAAATATGCCAACTGTTGAAATTGATTCTGCTGAATTAAATGACGGCGCAATGGGTCTGCTTACTCTTGTTGTAAAGGCTGGACTTGCTCCGTCAATATCAGAGGCACGCAGACTTGTACAGCAAGGCGGTATTACAGTAAATGACGAAAAAATGACTGACGGCAGAGCAATGATAAAGCTTGATGGTGATGTTATTATCCGCAAAGGCAAAAAGGCTTTCAAGAAAATTATCGTTAAATAAAATATATATTCTTTCGATTCATGGTGTTCCGGGATATAGAAATATATCTCTGAACACCGATGAAAGAAAAGAAACAGGCTGACTTCTGTTTTTTGCAGGAGTTTTTTATTCGTGTTCAGAAAATCAAAAAAATTTTAATGAAAGAGATAACTATCATGGAAAATAAACGAACTTTTACAAATCGTCTTATATGTTATTTTGTGGGACTGTTTATAATGACAATAGGTATAGCATTGTCTGTGAAATCGGATTTAGGAGTATCGCCAGTAAGTTCAATTCCTTATACACTAACTGTCTGTTGTGGTATAGAAATGGGCAAGGCAACTATTCTGTTCCATTGTGTACTTATTGTTATACAGATACTTATTTTAAGAAAAAATTTCAGGCTTAAATCATTATTACAACTGCCAGTGGGAATAGTTTTCGGCTATTTCACTACATTCTGCAACTCTCTTGCCGACCATCTGCCGTCAACGGACAATTTTTTTATAAGAATATGTATGATTCTGATAAGTGTTATACTTGTTGCAATCGGGATATTCCTTTATCTTCCGGCTGATATTATGCCACTTGCCGGAGAAGGTGTCATGCAGGCGGTTTCTGACGTACTGAAAATTGAGTTTGCGAAAGTCAAGGTTGCGTTTGATGTGACTATGGTTATAGTTTCGCTTATCACTTGTCTTATCGTTCTGCACACTCTTGGCAGTGTCGGAATAGGTACAGTTATAGCGGCATTGCTTGTCGGAATAGTTCTCGGACAAATTAAAAAGTTGTGGGCAAAATTAAAGGCTGTCGCATAAAATTTTTATACAGTTGCTTTTTTTCTTTCAGACTATTGACGTATCAGAAAAAAAATGGTAAAATAAAGTATTGACTAAATTATCTGCACTAAAGGAGAGACTTATGAAACTGACAAGAATTATTTCAGCTGTAGTTACTTCTGCTTTATCTGTTAATATGATTGCATCTGCAACAGACAGCATTAAAATAAGTGATATAAGAGATTTACAGAGTTATCTTACAGCAGAAAAAACAATCAGCGACGAACAGTATATTCTTTTTGATATGGACAAAGATAATTCTGTAGATGTTTTTGACTATATCTTTATGAAACATGAACTGCTTGAAAATGGTGTCGGTGTTGATTATAAGGTTGAAACAGACCAGTTTTTCAACTATTACAAGAATACAGTATATACATGGCATGAGGACAAAAAAAGTGCTTCGGGTGTTATTACTTCTGTAGGTGAGCTTACAAGCTATCTGTCAATGTTCTATGAGAATATTGTTTTTCAGAAATATACTGCAAAATATAACAAAAGCTTCTTTGAAAAAAATGTTCTCTTTGTTAATTCATTTTATCAGGTGTGCGGAAAAAAACCGACATTGTCTGTAGATTCTGTTAACTGCACTTATGATACACTTAATATATATGTGACTGATTATGACGCACAAAATATTGATAATTATGTTTCCGCTTTGTTTACTCAGATAACAATTTCAAAAGAGGATTACTATTCTCAGCCTGTTGCATGGCACATCACAGAACAGCAACCGCAGACAACGACAACTGCAACTGCCACAACAAAATCAACTGAAACAACAGTTACTACTGTAACCACAACAGCACCGCCTGTTGAAAATAAAAAGCTGATAGATGTCAAGAATATCATGCAGAATCCTGAACTCCCGACAGGTTGTGAAGTTACATCACTTACAATACTGCTTAATCATCTTGGATTTTCTGCTGATAAAGTTGCGATGTCAAGAAATTATCTGCCAAAGCTTGATTTTTATTGGAATAATGGTATATATTATGGTGCTGATTTCAGAACGACATTTGCAGGAAATCCTGAATCGGAATATTCATATGGCTGTTATGCTCCGTGTATTGAAACAACAGCAAATGCTTATTTAAGTGATATGAACTCCGCAAAAAAAGCGCACGCTTTAAAGGGTGTGACTTTTGAAAATCTGCTGTCGGAATATATAGATAATGATATGCCTGTGCTTATGTGGATAACAAGCAGTAATCTGCACGAGCCTTATTATACGTCAATATGGACTACTCCTGAGGGAAATGAAGTTCAATGGCTTGCTTATGAGCATTGTGTCGTTATGACAGGCTATGACAAAGACAATCAGCTTATATACGTATCAGACCCATTAAAAGGCAACATCTCTTACGATTACACCAAATTCAGACAGAGATACATTGATATGGGCGAACAGGCTTTATACATAAAATAACTTGAAAGGGAAAACTTATGATTGTAAAATTACTTGCACACACGCCCGACCCTGAAAAAATTGCTGCATCTGCTGCTAAACTGTGCTATTCAAGCAGTGATATTGCTTCAATAATGGACGGGCTTACAGAAGAAAAGACAGAAAGTTTCATTGATATGCTTGTATCAGTCGGGCATGAAAGTGTTATGGAACACGTCAGTTTCACTTTTGGAATAGAGGGAATCTCCCGTGCCTGTTCACATCAGCTTGTAAGGCACAGAATAGCATCATATTCACAGAAAAGTCAGCGGTATGTAAATGAAAATGCATTTGAATATATCACACCGCCAAATATTGCGGAAAATGAGGAAGCAAATGCAGAGTTTGAACGTGTAATGCGTGAACTTAATGAAAGCTATGCAAAAATTGCTGATATTCTCACGGAAAAGCACCGTCAGGAGTTTATTTCACAGGGAATGGACGAAAAAAACGCACGCACAAAGGCACGCAAGCTTGCAAATGAAGATGCGAGATTTATACTTCCTAATGCCTGCGAGACTAAAATTGTTGTCACTATGAACGTCCGTTCACTGTTCAACTTTTTCCATCACAGATGCTGTAACCGTGCGCAGTGGGAGATAAGAGCTGTTGCAAATGAAATGCTTCGTATCTGCCTTGAAACCGCACCGAATATATTCAGGTATGCAGGACCTTCATGTGTTGCGGAGGGAAAATGCCCTGAAGGAAAAATGACCTGCGGAAAAATGAAAGAAGTATGCGCATATTTCGACAGTTTCAGGAAAAACAATGCTTGATTTCAGAAAGATTGCTTTGTCGGACAAGGAAAAAATTGACTCCGCACTGAAAAAGTCTGATTTTATGGGCTGTGAGTATTCTTTTGCAAATAATCTTGCATGGTGCAGGCTTGCCGATTCAAGAATATGCTTTTATAAAGACTTTTATATAATATGTGCGTTTGATACTCCCGATAAGATACCTGTTTTCACGTTTCCGTCAGGTGACAGCGATTATATTGAGTTATTCCGTGAGATGCGTAAATTCAGCGAAAATATGGGTGTTCCACTTAGAGTAAGCGGAGTTACTGAAAAATCGCTTGCTGTTCTGAATCAGCTTTTTTACGGTGAATTTACAGCAGAGACTGACCGTGACAGCAGTGACTATATTTACAACAGGCGTGATTTAGCTGAATTATCGGGAAAAAGGTATCACCAGAAAAGAAATCATCTTGCAAAATTCAAAAAACTTGATTATCAGTTTTCAAATATTCAGGAAAAAGATTTTGACGAGTGCATATATTTTCTGACTGAAAACTACAACAACAAGGCAGATACAGAATATTCTGCAATTGCCGAACAGTACGCAATAAACACATATTTCAGCTACTTTCACGAGCTTGGACTTGTCGGTGGTATAATCAGAATCGGCGGAAAAATTTCAGCTGTTACAATAGGTGAGCCGTTAAACTCAAATACATTTTGTGTACATATTGAAAAGGCAGACAGGTCGCACAATGGAATTTATGCTGGAATAAATAATTGCTTTGTATGTTCATGTATGGGTGATTTTGAATTTGTCAACCGTGAGGAAGATTTAGGAATAGAGGGATTGAGAAAGGCAAAACTTTCTTATCATCCTGCTTTCATTTTAAATAAGTATATTTTAACATTCAAATAAGAAAGGAATCAGAAAAATGATTTACATTTACCTTGCTGATGGATTTGAGGAAACAGAGGCTATAACTCCGATTGATATGCTCAGACGAGCAGAAAAAAAAGTTGTAACAGTAGGTGTTGGCGACAATATTGTCATGAGTTCTCATGGCATACCCGTTGTAACTGATACAATCGTACAGGAAGCACCGCTTACAGATGAACTTGAAATGATAGTTCTGCCAGGGGGTATGCCTGGAACTCTCAATCTTGAAAAATCGGAGTATGTTCAGAAAGCAATTGATTTCTGCATGGAAAAAAATATCCCGATAGGTGCTATATGTGCCGCACCGTCTATTCTTGGACATAAAGGACTTCTCAAAGGCAAAAAAGCTGTATGCTATCAGGGTTTTGAATCACAGCTGGAGGGTGCGGAAGTATGCACAAGTGCTGTTGAAACCGACGGAAATATCATCACGGCAAGAGGAGCAGGAGTTGCAATGCATTTTGCCCTTGCACTTGTTGAAAAAGCTGTATCAAAGGCAGAAAGCGAAAGACAGTTCAAAGCTGTAATGTGTGAGTAACATGGATAAGAAAGAACTCAGAAAGCATTTTTCAGCTGTACGAAAATCGGCGCATAGTATAGAAAAAGATTCACAAATATTAAAGAGACTTTTTCTTTCGGACAGGTTTGTCAATGCCGATATAGTCCTTATGTACGCATCATATAAAAGTGAGCCTGATACATGGCTTCTGCTGTCAGAATGTAATGTACATCATATAAAAACAGCGTTTCCGAAATGCAATGACGACGGTACAATGACTTTTTATATTGTAAAAGGCAGTGCAGGACTTTCAAAAGGAAAATATGGTATTTCTGAACCGGCTGAAAATCCTGATGCTGTACCTGAAATAACAGAAAAAACCGTCTGTATAGTTCCGGGGATTGCATTTACAGAACACGGTGAAAGACTGGGCTATGGCGGAGGATTTTATGACAGATTTCTTGCTGAATATCCGCATATATACACAACAGCACTTGCATATGAAAAGTGTATTGCTGAAAATCTGCCAGCTGAAAAGCATGACATAAAAGTTAAATCTATTATTACAGAGGAAAGGACAATAATTTGTAATGAATGATAAAAATGAAAATCATGATGTTGTAAATGACATTATCAATGACATGAAAAATCAGAGTGACGAAATTATAGAAGAACTTGAAAAAAATCACAAAGATGATTCTGTTGAAAGTGATTTGCCTGACAATGACAAATCATTTCAGAATGTACAGACAGAACAGGAATTTCCTATAAGACAGACGAAAAAAAATCAATCCAAATCCAAAAATAAAAAGAAGAAGAAGAAAAAGAAAAAGCACAGCAAAGTGCCGGGAGTTCTTATTCTTGTAACACTTATTTTTGGTGTTTCTATAGTATCTTCTCTTGTAATTATCGGTTATGGAAAAGATATGCTTGGAATAGGAAAAAGCGAAGATACACACGTTATTGTTGTGCCTGACGGTGCTACAACTGAAGAAATAGCACTTATGCTTGAAAATGATAATATAATAAGGTCTTCAAAAGCTTTCAAGATGTTTGCAGACCTCCGAAATAAAGACATCAGCTATATTGCAGGCGAACATTTTATCCGTCCGAATATGGCTTATGAAACGCTTATAAATGAACTTACTCAACTCCCGACAGAAGAATTTGGCGACTCAGTTTCAGTTACATTCCCTGAAGGTGTTACACTTATTGACGCTGGATATATTCTTGAGGAAAATAATATATGTGATGCAGAAGATTTTGTTTTTTATTTCAATTCAGGCGGTTTCGGTCTTGATTTTGAAAATCAGCTCCCTGTTGATACATCATTTAAATTTCAGCGTATGGAGGGTTATTTATTCCCTGATACCTATATTTTCTATGAAAACAGTGATGTTGAAGCAGTATGTCAGAAGATTTACTATAACTTCGACAAAAAGATGAGCGAAAACGGCAGACTTGAAAAAATGGAAAGTCTCAATCTCACTCTTGACAGACTTGTAACATTTGCTTCAATTGTACAGAAAGAAGCTGCAACTACAAATGATATGGATAACGTAGCATCTGTATTCTGGAATCGTCTTAATAATTCAGATATATTCCCGTTGCTCCAGTCCGACCCGACTTCAAACTATTCAAAAAATGTTATACGTCCGAATATGGAATATTATAATCAGACTATTATTGATGCCTATGATACCTATAAGAGTCCGGGACTGCCGCCGGGAGCAATATGTAATCCGGGTATAGAGGCGATTGATGCTGTACTTGCTGCAAAAGAGACAGACTACTTCTATTTCATTGCTAATATTCATACAAATGTTACTTATTTCTCCGAAACTCTTGAACAGCATGAAGAATATCAGGCATTAATTGAACAACAGTATGCAGAGGAGGAAATGCAGGAAAATGGTTAATCTTGAAGTGCTTGCACCCGCAGGTGATGAGGAACGTCTAACAGCGGCACTTAATTATGGTGCTGATGCTGTTTATCTTGGACGACAGCAGTTCGGCATGAGAGCATCTCCCATGAATTTTGATTTTGAACAGCTTGTAAATGCTGTAAAATCGGCTCATTCAAAGGGTGTTAATGTATATCTTACCTGCAACACCCTGCCAAGAAATAATGAACTGGCATTTTTTGAAAAGTTCGTGAAAGAAGCTGTTGAAGCCGATGTTGATGCACTTATAGTTGCTGATATTGGCTTGCTTATGCTTATAAAAAAATACGCTCCTGATATGGAGATACACATCTCAACACAAACAGGAATCGTAAACTATGCTACAGCAAGAGAATTATACAATCTTGGTGCTAAAAGAGTTGTACTTGCAAGAGAACTTACATTAGATGAAATTGCAGAAATAAGGGCAAAGACAAATCCTGATATGGATATTGAGTGCTTTGTGCATGGTGCTATGTGCGTATCATTTTCGGGAAGATGTTTATTATCTCAGTATCTTGTAAACCGTGATGCGAATCGTGGAGAGTGCGCTCAACCATGTCGCTGGGGCTATCATCTCATGGAGGAAAAACGACCCGGACAATATTTTCCCATATTTGAAGACGAAAAAGGAACGTATATTCTCAACGCAAAAGATATGTGCATGATTGAACATATTGACAAGCTCGCCGAAGCAGGTGTTACAAGCCTGAAAATTGAGGGACGTGCAAAATCGGCTTATTATGTATCTGTTGTGACGAATGCTTACAGAATGGCGGTTGATGAATATTGCAAAGACCCGTATAATTTCAGACTGCCTGACTGGATTCGTGACGAAGTCTACAAAGTAAGTCATAGACAATATTGCAACGGATTTTTCTTTGGAACTCCCGAAAACTCACAATACTACGAAAACAGCGGATATATACGTAATTATGACGTAGTTGCAATAGTGGAAAGATGTGAAAACGGCACTGTTTACTGCACACAGCGAAACAGATTCTTTGCAGGAGATGAAGTGGAAATTCTTTCACCAATGCAAAAGCCTGTTTCTATGGTTCTCGACAGACTTTTTGATGAGAACGGCAATGAAATTTCTACAGCAAATCATGCTATGATGAGATTTTCTTTTGATTCTGATTATATTTTTCCGGAGGGTGCTATAATCAGAAAGACAGTAGATTAATTACCCAGATATTTCTATATAAAAAAGCCGTCAGCAAGAAATCTGACGGCTTAATTTTATAACTGTTACTTTAATTTTCTGAAATACGATTCTGTTTCTTTTACTGTTACACCTGATAATGCTATCAGTGCTGTAATATTCGGAAGTGCCATAAGTCCGTTGAATATATCAGAAATATTCCATACTGCCGAAACAGCAAGGTACGGAGCAATAAAAACTGCCAGTATATAAAGTACTCTGAATACTATTGTTATTGTTTTGTTTGAGCCTGTAAGATACGACAAACAACGCTCCGAATAGTAATTCCAGCCTAGAATTGTGGTAAAAGCAAAGAACATAAGACAAATCATAAGCAGAAATGATGACACTTTTTCAGGGAACGGCAAGCCATATCTGAAAGCTGCATCTGTAATTGCAACTCCTTCAAATTCAGGATTCTGCTCAATACAACCTGATATTATAATTGAAAGACCTGTCATTGTGCAGACAATAATTGTATCAATAAAAGTACCTGTCATTGTTACAAGTCCTTGCCTTGCAGGTTCATTTGTCTTTGCTGCTGCGGCTGCAATAGGTGCAGAGCCGAGACCTGCTTCATTGGAGAAAATTCCTCTTGCAACACCTTTCTGCATTGCTGTTTTTATGCCGTATCCCAAAAGACCTCCTGCAACAGCATTAACTCCAAATGCGCTTTTGAATACCAGTACAACAGCCGACGGAATTTCACTTAAATGAGTAAAAATTATAATCAGACAGCATGATACATATATAACAATCATAAAAGGAATGAAAACTTCTGATATTTTTGATATGGACTGTATACCGCCGATTATTATAAGTGCTGTAAGAATTGTTACTGCAACTCCAGTAATTATTTGTGTGAATGTGTATTCTATGCCGAAAATGGTAACTGCATGGGCTTTTTCAGGGTCAAAAAAGCTGTTTGCGGCAGAAGTTATACTGTTTACCTGCGTAAATGTACCTATGCCCATAAGTCCGACAAATACACCAAAAAATGCGAATAATTGTGCAAGCCATTTCCATTTTCTGCCCATACCGTTTTCAATGTAATAGAAAGGTCCTCCGAGCATTTTTCCGTTTTTGTCGGTAACTCTGTATTTTATTGCAAGCAGACCCTCTGAATACTTTGTAGCCATACCGAAAAGTGCCGCTATTTCCATCCAGAATAATGCACCTGCTCCGCCTGTAGAGATTGCTGTTGCGACACCGACAATATTTCCTGTGCCGATAGTTGCGGAAAGAGCCGTGCATAATGCGCCGAAACTTGAGATTTCTCCCTCTCCGCCGTTTTCTTTGGAGAACATATATTTCAGTGCAAGCCATAACCGCCGTATCTGTACGCCTTTAAGCCGTATCGTGAGGAATATTCCGCAACCGAGAATCAACAGAATAAGCGGTAATCCCCAGACTATATCATCAATTTGTTTTGTGATTTCGTTAAATGTTTCCACTAATACTATCACTCCAAATTATATATAAATTACTTTTTTACATTCATAAAAAGCATCTTTGCCGATTTTTCCAGATTCTTTGAGTTTTTCGGGTACTCTTAATGTAAGATTTCTGCAACTCCAGAAAGCCTGCTGACAAATCTGCTGAACACTTTCCGTTACTGTGAAATTTTCAAGATTATGACAGATACAGAAAGTTCTGTTTCCTATTCTGCTGATTTCCCCCAATTCTATGGATTCCATATTATAACAGAAATAGAAAGCACTATCACCAATATTTGTACAGTTTGGAAATTCAAATCTGTTGACATAGCGACAGTCTGCAAATGCACTATCACCGATACTTTTTACGTTTTTGCCCGATACGTTTCCTACAATACTCTTACAATATAAGAATGTTCTGCAACCGATTTTTTCAACACCGCTGCCAATAACAAGCTGTTCAAGTCTCTCACACATTGCAAAAGCATCATTCCCGATAGTTTTAACGCTGTCGGGAATAACAATACTTTTAAGGCAGTTACAGCCCCAGAACGCCTTTTTTTCTATATTAATGAGACTTTCCGGAAGTTTTATATATCTTATACGGCTTGTGAAAAATGCCCGTTCTCCGATTGATACAACGCCATCAGGAATAACAACCTTATCAGCTTTTGTGTCCTTGAATTTCAGAAGTACACCGTTTTTTATTGTAAAAACTTTATTTTCAAGATTCATTATTCAAGTACAGGAATACAAGCCATTGCATTAAGTTCCTCTGCTTTTGCTTTAGCTTGTGTGAAAGTAAGCTCCTCTGCTGTTATGAATGATGTACCGTTGTCATCTCTGTATGCACCCTCACCAACTGCATTGCAGTCAACAGGTACTCTGAAATACCACTTTGCAGAAAGTTCATCAATAGACGCAACAAAGTTGTTGTCTGCTGATGATTCCCACGTTTGAGAGAATACAGTAACATTGTGCTTTACAGCTTCAATAACATCACCGAGAACGGCACTTGCTGTCGGAAGTTTTCCTGCTCCACGTCCATAGAACATAGCTTTGTCGATACCATCGGCATATACAAGAACTGCATTGAATACATCATTTACTCCTGCCATTATGTTTTCATGAGATACAAGCATAGGCATAACACAAGGAAGTATATGACCGTCCGCAAGTCTCCTTACAGATGCAACAAGCTTTACAGCGTGACCGAGAACATCAGCATTTGCAACATCACAAAGCTGAATTTCGGAAATACCTTTTGTATATACATTTTCGGGATAAACGTGCTTGCCGAATACAAGTGATGATATAATGCAGATTTTACGGCAGGCATCATGACCCTCAACGTCTGCTGTCGGGTCTTTTTCAGCGTAGCCGAGTTCCTGCGCAAGTTTAAGTGCATCTTCAAAACTCATATTGTCATTGTACATTTTTGTGAGGATAAAATTTGTTGTACCGTTAAGAATACCTGCAACCCTATCAATATCATTTGCGGCAAGACAACGATGCAGAGGTCTGATTATCGGGATTGCCCCACCTACACTTGCTTCAAAGAAGAAGTTGCAGTTGTGTTCTTTTGCAATTGCAAGAAGAATATCGCCTTTTTTTGCGACAAGTTCCTTATTTGATGTTGAAACGCTCTTTCCTTTTTCAAGACATGACTTTACAAAAGTATATGCAGGCTCAACTCCGCCCATACACTCCGCAACAGCTGTTACTTCATCATCATTAAGAATATCATCAAAATTTTTTGTAAATCTGTCGCTGTACGGCAAATCAGGGAAATCACGCAAATCAAGAATATACTTTATATCCATTTCACAACCTGCGTGTTTTTCAATGCTTTTCTGATTCTTGAAAAAAAGTTCTACCACTCCTGAACCAACAACACCATGACCTAAAACCGCTATTTTAATTGACATAATTTATAAACCTCCATTATTTTCATTCGGCAGAAATAATTTTTGCTTCAAGTACGCCATCAAGTTCTGCAATTGCATTAAGAGAAGCAAATTCTTTTGATAGTTCAGCAGTGAGACGGAGCGATATATTGACTGTTGCAACACTGTCTATAGGTACACTCTGATTAACAGTCATTATATTTGCATCAAGTCCATTGAGAAATATCAGAACACTTGAAAGAACTCCGGGTCTGTCGCTTAAAAGCAAGTACAGATTGACTATTTTCCGATTAAAAAGCTCATCATAAGAAAAAACGCTGTCTTTGTACTTATAGTATGCACTTCTTGAAATGCCTACTCTTTTACAGGCAGAGGCAAAACTTTTTTCACCTTTTTGTGCCATAAGTTTTTTTACGTCCAGAACTTTTGTAAAAACATCAGGAAGTATCTTTGAATCAACAACAATCAACTGCTGTTTCTGTTCCATAATCAATCACCTGCTTTTCTAAAATAGTCCGCCATAGGAGTACAGTTGTATACTCCATAGAATACTATATCACTTTTTTTCTTTTTTGTCAAGAATTTTTTGCAATTTTTTCCGCATCAAAAAATCCTGCTGAAATTATCAACAGAATTTTACAAATTATTGGAATATTGACAAATAATTTGTTTTGTGATACAATTATTTTATCATCAAAAACAAAGGAGTTTATTATGATTAAAAAAATTATTACATTATCGGCAGTCTGTTCAGTCGTATTATGCAACACACTGACCTCAAATGCAGTCGATTTTAATATATCGGATTTTGATATTATGGAAAGTCAGCTTTATCAGGGTACAGATATAAAATCACCTGACGAAATACCCGTAAATGACAGCATACAGAATCTTAGCAGAAATGTTATAAAAGTTATGATTGACCCCGGTCATTATGGAAAATATAATCAGTCGCCGGTATATGCACCATACTGGGAAAGTGAAATGACATGGAAGTTATCAAACTACTTACAGACAGAATTGCAGGAACTCGGAGTACACGCCGATTTGACAAAACATTCTCTTGACGAAGACCCTGAACTGAATGACAGAGGTTTTGCCTCAAAGGGTTATGATTTTTTTGTATCCATGCACAGCAATGCAGGCAGTTCATCTTCAGACCAACCGCTTGCTATAGTTTATCAGGATTTAGAATGGACAACTATTGATGATACAAGTAAGGAAATCGGTCAGCTTCTTGCTACTACTGTTGAAAAAGTAATGGAAACAAATCAGAAAGGCATTATTTATCAGAGAAAAGGCACGGAGGACTGGGACAGAAACGGAGTGCTTGATGATGAATGGTACAGCGTTCTTTTTGGCTCACGATTTGTTGGCACTCCAGGTATATTGCTTGAACATTCGTTCCATACAAATTACAGGTCTACTTTATGGCTTTATGATGATAATAATCTCAAAAAGCTTGCAAAAGAAGAAGCAAGTGTTATTTTTGAGTATTTCAATGAGAAAAAGCTTGCTGAAATGCCCGAAGATATACTGCTCGGAGATGTAAATCTTGATAATATTGTAGATGCTTCTGATGCTTCATGCGTTCTTGAGGAGTATGCTACTCTCTCCATAGGCAAAAAAGGCACTTTCAATGACAGATTAAAAGAAACAGGCGATATAAATAAAGACGGTGCTATTGATTCTTCTGACGCTTCTGAAATACTTGAATTTTACGCCTATGCTTCAACGCAGACAGAAGAAACAGATATTCAGATGTGGCTTCAGAACAAATAATTATTCCTTGAAATAAAACACTTTGCCTTTTGCACGGAAAGGCAGATAGTTTCCCGACGGTATCAGGAAAGCGTGTTCACGATGTACTGAAAGATTATCCTCAATATATCCGTCCGTTATTATAAGTATCGGGGCATTTTTCGGGAAATCCTCTGCATTTTCAAGAAGTTCAACAGCAGGTTGCAGAACTGTTCCTCCCCTGCCCTTTACTTCAACACGCCCTGCAATATCTTCGGGCGACACATAGCCAATATCATACGGCATAGCATCACAGAAAACAACTCTCACAAGCGGAACATCTTTTTCAACAGAGTAACTTGCTGTTGCCCCAAGTGCTATACCAATCATTTTTGCACTCATTGAACCTGATGTATCAATTATAACTCCATATGTACGGCTGTTTTCGGGGATTTCCGCAGTTATCCAGCTTGGACGTGGTATGTCGGGAGTGCTGTTCTGCCGACGGCTTGGTCTTGCATAACTGCGTCTTTTTTCAATCGGTGCAAAATGTATATTGAACCACTCCGCAAGCTGTACATCCCAAGGTATCGGGGGAATTGATAATGCCCTGATTTCCTCTATCAGTCCCGACGGAATAAGTCCTCTGCCGTTTCTGACATGATATTCAAGTCCACTTCTTAATGCGTTTTTGCAGAAGTCATCAAGTGAAACGGGCTTTATTCTTGATTCCGCAAAGCCTTTGTCAAGAATATCGCCCTTGCCGTATCCTCGCAAAGTCTCATACTTTGATTTCTTTTTCAGATTTTTTACAATCACATCATAAATTTCTTCTGCGGAATAATCTCTAAGTGTCTCATCATAAAGCACACTACTCGGCATAACTCCCACCTGCATTTCTTTCAGCCAGCTGTTTATGACAAAATCACACGCAACATTCCACAGATACGGCTCACGCCCCTGACAGCGTTCATGATGCTGTAATCCTGCATGGAGATATTCATGTGCAAGTACAAACTTCCATTCCTCCGAAGATAAATTTGCTGATGAATTGACGTATATTTCACGCTCTGTCACGTCTATAGCGGCAATGGAAATATCATTGTTGAGTGCGGATTTACTGCCATAGCCGACTTCTATAATTTTAAATCCTGAAGCAAGTCCGCCAAGCAATGGATAGTGATTTATAAACCATTCTGCCGACTTATTCTGAATACTTTTTCTTTCAACACTTCCTCCGCCTGCCTCATTAATAACATCATGCACGGAGTCTGAAACAGCATATGCAAATTCTGTTGCATATGAGTTTTTCTGACTGCCGAAACGATAATAGCGTGATTCTCTCCAATACATATCAGATTCGCCGACTTTTGCTGTTCCATAGTTATTTGAATATACTGAAATTCCCTTTTGAAGCAGATTTTCATATATTTTTCTTTCATCTGATGCAAACAGTGAGTAATCATTAATCATACAGGTAGGCGTGCCGAACTTTATATCCATAAGAAACTTTGTGACAAACAAATCACAAGCAAAATTCCAGATATTGCGGTCGCACTTCTCAACCCATTTCTGCTTGCTGTCAACGTCATCTTCAAAATAACCCGGCATATTTTCGGATTCAAAATGTCCGAAACACAAATGAAGCATACAATGCGCTATGATATATGCCCATTCTTTCGGCTCATTGCTTATATATGGATTTACAAGCACATATCCGTCCGAATAGCATACAGCACTTGTTTCCTTTTTTAACTGGTCTTTTCGGGCTGTGGTGATACTTATATCAAGTCTGTGAAAAAGAGGATGTTTTCTTATTATGTCAATTCCTGCATTGAGTTTTAACTCATTCGGGCTTAACTGATTATCAGCTTTCTTTTTTGCCATAGAAAATCACCTGTCATTCCTGATAAGTCTCGGCAAATCTCGGACAATCTCAATCATAAACCATTCAGGCAGTGTTCTATCACCCTCAGATGATACAACCATTTGTGCAATTTCAAGATTTATATGTGATAATTCTTTTATCAGAGCTTTTGCACGGTGTGTAAGCTGTTGCGTTGTATGGTCAAGCTGTTGTCTGTTTTTCGGCAGTTCCATAAGAAGCTTTGCACGGAAACTTTGTGCGATAAAATAAAGCACATCTCTTTCGCTAGGGTCGGACGGAAATCTTGCCTCACCTTTTATTATATCTGAAAGCAGATTTTTATTACTCAACTGCTTTACAAATGCAAGAAACTGTCCTGCATGACGTGACGAAACAGATCCATATGCAAGCACTTTCAGTATACTTTCAGGAACTTCCTTTTCTCCTGCTCCATATTCTTTCAGCGCATCACTAAGCATATGCCATGAGCGTGGAGTTGAGTAAGGTTCTTCATTTTTCGGCGGTTCGGAGAAAAGATGGTCTGGACGTTGCGTTATGTAGTCGATAACCCACTTGTGCAGGTTTTCATTGTACGCCCAGTCAAGCCACTGTTCAGGATTTGCCACAAGCTGTACATGAAACATTCTGTTTACAAGTGCTGTAGACATGGTTTTTACGATTGCACCGTCTTGAGAGCGATTGCCTGCTCCGATTACAACACTGCCTTTTGGCAAGTGGTATTCTCCGATTCTGCGTTCGTGAATAAGACTGTAAAAAGCTTTCTGTACTTCCTGCGAACAGGCGTTCAGTTCGTCAAGAAAAAGAACGTATGGTTCTTTTCGTGCAATCATTTTCGGAGGCATAAAGCATGATGTTTCACCGTCAATTTTCGGAATACCAATAATATCTTCCGGCGCAAGCTGACTGCCAAGAAGTGAAACGCATGGCAAGCCTACATCATCAGCAAATTTCTGTACAAGTGCCGATTTGCCGATTCCGGGCGCACCCCATATAAAAACAGGTCTTATCGGTGATATATTGAGCAATAAATCTGATAGTTCACTTTGTGTTACTGTAAATGGTAAATTCATATAATCCTCCTAATATAACTTATTTAATCCATTTTAACACATAACCCACAAAATGTCAATAGAAAAATCACTGTAGAAATACAGATTCTACAGTGATTTTTGAATTTATGATGCAAGTTCAGCACGATATGTATTTTGTGTGATTATTTTTATTCTCCTGCTTTTTCTCCTTACACTTATGCTGTATTCCTTTTCTATGAACGGAATAAGCTTGTATATTCTTTCTGTCACGTTTTCTATTGCACTGTCATAGTAGATTTTACTAAAATTCAGTGCTTTGTCAAGGAGTATACCATTTTTGAAATGGTTGTAGGTGCTGTGGCGATATTTTGTTGTGAACAGATAATATTCTTTCTGTTCAAAAGTCAGAATAAACTGAATATAACCTTTGGTTTGTGTGTCCCTGCAAATAACATACGCTTTTTTCATACTTATTTTTCCTTTCAGAATTTATTTTTTTATTAAGCCATTTTCCTTATTCCGCTGTCATCAGGCTTTTTTGACAGCGGAATTGTTTCAATAAATTGACAAAAAACTCCTATTTAAAAAACAAACATAATTTACTTTGTAAAAAAAATTACTTATAATACTACGTTTAATCTTAAATAGAAGTTCTGTTTCACTTATTGATATTTTCATTATATCATATCAAACGGATTATGTCAAGTATAT
>JAIDTI010000070.1 GCA_029060755.1 Ruminococcus sp.
ATTCTTCGTATAATTCTACTTCTTCAAAATACTCTGTTATTCCGTTATTTTTCATATTTTTATTATACCATGCTTGTAAAAATTTTGAAAATTGATTTCCGTGGTATATCAGCGGCTCGGCAAGCCTAATCCGTATCCGATAACTTTATGTAGGAACGATAGTGGGACAGAAGTACACAACAATTTCATACAAGAATCACAAAAAATACGTCTGTGACAAGTCTGAATGGATAGTAAAAGAAAATGTCTTTGAGGGCATTATTTCACAGGAACTCTGGGATAAAGTGCAGTAAGTCAACAATTCCAACAGTCATGGCAAGGTTACAAGAAATGGTGAAATTCTGCCGCTTTGTGGCTTGATGTACTGCTCGGACTGTGGTTCAAAACTCAAGAAGTGTACAACTTATCATACGTCAAAAAAGCATGGCAGATATGCAGTTGTTTCATATTCCTGCAATTACTACGCAAATCACGGCAAATCAGTCTGCACGTCGCACCATATTATGCGTGAACTTATTGAAAGCCTTGTTCTTGCGGATATTCGTGCAAGAGTGAAACTTGTTGTTGAAGATGAAGATACAGCAAGACAGATGTACTTACAGCAGAAAAATTCATTGTACGAAAAGCAGAGTGCCGATAATATGAAACTTCTGATAACAGCAGAAAACCACATCAAAGAACTTGATACAATAATCAGCAGGACTTATGAGGAACGTATGCTCGGACGACTTCCAGAAGAACTCAGTACAAAGATGCTCGAAAAATATCTTGCTGAACATAAGGAACTTGTGACACAGGTAGACGAAATCAAAAACAGAAAACAGCAGTTCAACAAAGAAACACACGATGTTGAAATGTTCATTCAACGACTGAAAAAGTACGTTGATGTGCAGGAGCTTACCCTTGAAATGTGCCTTGAACTTATTGAGTATATCGTGGTCTATGAACGTCCTGAAAAATACGGTGCGCCTCGTAAGATTGACATATACTATAAGTTCATTGACAATCATCTTGTGGACGGCAGAAACCTCTATTTACCGCAGAATAACGTGAAAATCAACAAATAAAAAATAGTTGCCCATTTGGTCGGGTGACAACAGATACTCAATTATCAAAGTGATATAAGCCTTTTGATTTAAGAAAGTCATATTCAAGGTATATCATCATAGTATGCAACTCTGTTACGGAGTTGCTCAAGGGTATGCCTTACGCAGCACTTTAACAACAATAAAAAGGTAAAGTTTGGACGGTTGGTTTTACAATATAAAACCGATTTCAAACTGCTGACGATTAAAACACAATAAAGTTTTGTAATGCTATTGACTTTTAAGTTGCTTTTGTGTTATAATTATGAAAAATTTATAGTGAGGCGTTGATATTGATAGATAAAGAAATGTGTGGGATTTTGTTTCAGAAATATCATGACAGAGTTTATGACTTCTGCTTAAATTATCTGAAAAACATTCACGCTGCTGAAGACTGCACACAGGAAGTTTTTATAATAATGCTGAAAAAGAAGAATAAAATTATTTTAATTGAAAATCTCTCATCATGGTTTTATGAAACTGCAAAAAGGGTATGTAAGCAATATATTAAAAAGAATCCGATTATATCGGCTGACGTTGACAATTATGCTGAAGTCATTGCTGATGTCAATGCTTCAGCTGAAAAACCATTGTACGACAAAATTTATGAATTGATTGACAAAGAAGATGCCGATATACTTCTGGAATACATAAACGCTGACAGCAATCAAAGAAAAAAGATGGCTGAACGTATGGGAATTACATCTAATGCATTGTGCAAACGTATTAAAAGAATAAAGTGCATGATTCAGCAAAATCTCACAGATAATTCATATATATGAATAGTAAATTTGTGTAGTTATACAAAATTTAATTTTATGTGTCACTTTTTACTAAAAATAAGCAATTATTATATAGAAGTGTATAGAAAGGCAAATCGATATGAACAAAGAAAAAATTGAAAAACAGCTGTTGGATATTGATATGGAAATTCTGTCTGATATGAAACAGAATCTTGCTGAAGAAATGAGTAAGACGGCTGATGAACGTGATGAGAAGTTGATTTCTGAGCTTGAAGAAATGATTTCACAAACAGGGAAAGAAATTATAAGTGCAAGCAAAAAACGTTCATTTGAATCTGTTATGAAAATACTGGACGAATATAAAGAGCCTGAACGCCCAAAGCTTTACAAGTGGCTTTCGGCTGCCGTAGCCTGTTTTTTGGTTGTTTTAGGATTGAATACAGTTTCTATGAAAACATTTGGACAGAATATGTTTTCAGCAGCATATCAGCTTACTAAAGGCGGAATCACCATATCGACAAATCAATCCGATGATAATGGCAATATTTTTTCAGAAAGTGATCCATATGGAATGAAAGCCAAATGTGCCGAATATGGATTCTTTCCTGATACTCCTTCTTATATTCCAGATGGATTTGTTTTGAAAGATATAAGTGTGGAGAGTGATGATTATTCTGATTCAATAATTTTTGCGTACACGAAAGAAAATGTAATCTTAAATTTCTTATTTGTAAATTATAAAACAAATGATGAAATACCTCCGATTGGTATTCCTACTGATACATATAACATTACAGAAGAACAGATAAACGGGCATACAATACATATTCTTAAGGAGGATTTTCAGTTTACAGCTGATTTTCTTGATAAGCGAATTCAATATGGAGTGTTTGCTGAAAATTTAGATTATGATGAGTGCCAAAAAATTTTGGCTTATTTAACTTAAATTGCATAGTAAAACAATATGTATTTTGTGCAGGTATACAAAATTAATTTTTTTATGTCACTTTTTACATATTTTGAGACATTACTATATATATGTAAATATTGGATATAAACTTTAGGAGGATTAAAATGAAAAATAAATTTCTCTTAGTAGTACTTTCAGGATTGATGTTTGTTTCAATGCCGATTCAGATGTATGCAAATGCTACAGAAGATAAGAGTACAGACTCTTTATCAACTGCAAATGTTGTAAGTGTCTATTCAGAAGGATTAATTTCAAATTATACACTTTCATGTTCAGGCGGTTCAAAAACTGTATACATAAATGCAGCTGTATATGGCAATTATACTTTGGCAAAAATCGGCTTCAAGAATATTAAAATTCAGAAAAGCTCTGATAATATTAACTGGACAGAAGAAAAAGAAATTCCTGACCAGATTTCAGAAAATGCTATGCAAAAAAAACTGTCAGAATATGCTGTTTCAGTTGATGGCCGTTATTATTATCGTGTTGTGCTTGACAACTACGCCAAAGAAAATACATGGTGGTTTCCTGAAACTCAGACTGTAGAAGCTATATCGAACTCTGTATGGGTTTCCTGATTAGATTACCACATTATGCAGTATTATCAAATAAGTATCAGACACTTTTTTCTATGAAAAATTGTATAATAAAATTTTTATGACTGGTTTAACCAATCAGAAAGGAATTTAAAATGAAAAAAATTATTTCAACTCTTGCAGCAGTTATGATGACTGCAACTTCACTAGCTTCTACCGCTGTCTCAGCAGTAAGTATTCCTGTTTTAAACGAATACTCTCTCTCCACAAGCACCGTTGTAAGTGACATTGTGGTTGATGACATCACTGTTCCTGCAGGTTCACTCGCTGTAACTGTCAATATTTCTAATAATACTGGTTTCAGTTCATCATCAACAAAAATCGTTCTCGGAGATGCTTACGCTCCCATTACTGATGAAAACGGTATGCTTGCTGTCCAAAGCGGAAATGTAATCGGTGATTCATGTATATGTGGTGTTACTAACGGTGGTCTTGTATTTGTTTCAACTGCTTCGGGAGAAGATAATCTTTACAACGGTGATATGTTTACTTTCTATGTTTCAAGTAATACATCATCAGGTGATAAAACAATTGAGATTGTTAATACAGAATCAGAAGATATTGCAACTACTATGAGAAATGCTGCTTCAACTATGAGTTTAGCAAGCGGTTGGTTTTGTGTAGGCGACGTTAATAATGATGGTTATATTAATGCCTCAGATGCTTCTGCTATACTTGGAGCAGTACAAATAAACCAAGGGAATAAAATTTTTGTTGATGTTGCAAATGATAATCTTAGTTATTACTTTCCTGACGAATACAATATCGTGTGTGCTCAGGCTGCAAATCCACTTTGTGGAGCGCAAGATGACGACGGGAGCGGCGAAGTGGAAGATAAGGAATTAATGGAAGGTCTTGTGAAAGATTCCATTAATAAACGTGATGCTGATGACATTCTTGTTTATTATGGATTAGCTGCAACAAAACAACTTAAAGATTATCCAAATCAGTCTGACGGATTCTGTGGCAGAACGTTGTATTTTAAAGGAAAAAATTGAGTTTTACAAATGTTTATAAAGAGGTGATTTTATGGTAAAGAAAAAAATGATTTCTGTTTTAAGTGCAATTGTTTTAGCATTATCAGGAAATTTAAGCTGCTTAGCAAATGCAGCAGAGGATTTAGGAATATTAGCTTCATCTCTCGGTGCAGATACCAATTATTTGAACATTCCGTATATGTGGGAAATATCGGTTGATTCTGATGGCAAAACAAACTATGGCGATGAAAGTTACTATATCACAATAATGGAAGTGCTTATACACAATGGTGAACTGGAAATCAGCGATTTACAGGCAGATGCTTCAAAAATGTCCGATATATCTGATAGTTCCGCTTTACGTGAAAGAATAAGAAGTGAAAGTCAGAAGCTTGTTGACCCGTCCCTTTACAGTTACGCATTCAAAAATGCTTCTGCAAAGGATAAGATACCTGCACTTCTCTCTACGGCGGAAAAAGCATATGCAAATAATGAGTATTTTCATATTGGGTATCGTGGTCTTGATCCTGAATTTAAATCGGAAACAGTATCGGAGCAGCAGACAGGTCATCATGTGACAGGTATAGGCATAACAGACGGCTCATGGACGTTCAAAGGAAAAAAATTTGATAAGTGTATTTTGACTTTGGATACCGCAAATACAGCTGACGGAAAAAGTGCCTTTTCAGAAGATACATGTATTTATGTAAATTCCGAAACAAATGATTACTATATTCCAAAATACTCGGATTCAGCTACAGACGATATACATATAATCGCAATTGACAGCGATACAATGGTCAACGGCGATACTTCTGATTTGTTCAATATTAGAGTTACAGATAAGAACACTAATGCTATTTATACAATCACTTCACAAAAAGACGGCATTGAAACAGTACGAAACAAGGAAAATGAATATCTTGACTATTGCCATAATGCTTATAACGGAGACTTCTATTTGAAGGCTGACAGCTTTAAGATAGACTGTGAAAAATATGGCTATGGGGTCAACAGTGTGAGAATAACAAATGATGATACATATGTTGAAACAATGCTTAGTCCAAGCAATAGTATATTAACCTTTGATGGTAAAGCATATCATATCACTGGCACTTATAATACAGAATATGTATTTCCTGTCGGTTCTGAAAGCGACAATTATTTTTCCTATCATAACAGTAAAACGGAATGTGATTTTTATGGCAGAGTAATAGACGGTTTTTATTTCGAGTCTGCGGACGACAGTTTTTTTGTTGATGCGGTTACAGGTGTCAGATTCGTCAGCGGTTCAAAGGACATGGGAAATATCTTCGTTTCCGAAAAAACAGAAGTCAGATATGATGAAAACGGTATTTCAGGCTTTTTCATTGATAAGAACAAAGATGGTAAGTTTGAGCATATGGTGGAAACCGGAGATGTAAACTGCGACGGAACGATTGACGCAAGTGATGCTTCGCTTATATTACAGGCATATTCTGCTCTTTCTACAGAACAAACTACATATCTGAATCAGAGTCTTGCCGATTATGACGATAATGGTATGATAGACTCCTCAGATGCTTCTTTTGTTCTCCAGAAATATGCTGAATTGTCTACAAGTGAATCTTAATTCCATACAGCCTGTTGGCATACTCTTTTTCTTTTCTATTCTGTACAACTTCAAATTAGCATTATGGAGAATATCACAATAAACATATATATTAACTGCACAACACTCTCTCAGAGCATTTCTGAGAGGGTGTTTTTTCATCAGCAAGGAGGTTTTTGTTTAACAAGTTCAGACAACGTTAAGGACATATTCAAGCAGAGATTGACTCGTTATTATATCCTATTCAAGTTCACTTTTCTTTTTCTGCTGAGAATACATAAAGCTGATTTTTACGGTGAAAAGATGCATTGTCCATAACAATTGTCATATCTTTTTCAAGGCATGGCAACAGA
>JAIDTI010000071.1 GCA_029060755.1 Ruminococcus sp.
TCTGTTGCCATGCCTTGAAAAAGATATGACAATTGTTATGGACAATGCATCTTTTCACCGTAAAAATCAGCTTTATGAAATATGTAAGAAATATAAGGTCAATCTTATTTTTCTTCCACCATACTCTCCTGAACTCAATCCTATTGAAAAATACTGGTTTGTATTAAAACACAGAATAAAATCTTTTTTACGTATCAATATTTCTTTAGATGATGCTATTCATTATGTTTTTCGCTATCCTTGATGTTCTATTTTAAAATAGGATTACTATATTTATTAATAAAAAAACTTTTGGCAAACTTAATCACCGAAAGTTTTTTTGTTCCACGTGGAACAATCATATTAAAAGTGCAAACGGAAGAAGAATAGCAAGCATACCAAAATTCACAATACTGAATATGAGCATATATTTTCCCGACTTTGCACCGTTCGAACCTCTGTAAAACTGAAAGGAAATAAGACTTGCAAGCGAAGCAATAATAGTACCAAGACCGCCGATATTCACACCAAGCAAAAGAGCTGTACCATTTTCAGTAAAACCTGAAAGCATAACAGACGCAGGCACATTGCTTATAACTTGTGAAAGCAGAACAGATATAATAAGTTCTTTGCCTTCTAAAATACCCGAAAAGAAATTGCTTATTACATCAATTCTTGCAATATTTCCGACGAATACAAAAAAGCATAGAAAAGTAGCGAGAAGACAATAATCAACTTTCAGCAATAATTTTCTGTCAAGTGCAAGAGTCGAGACAACAGCAATAATAAAACATACCCAATCAGGTACAACACGAAAAACTGTAAGCAGACACATCACAAACAGAATAAGATAAGCCAATAAATGAAGTTTTGACACATCTGTTTTTGCAGAAGTTTCAGCCGTACATGACGTTTTTGGAAGTAGCAGACATAATAACATCAATATCACAAAACTTGCAAACCCTGACGGCAGCATTGTCCTGAAAAAATCTCTTATTGAAAGCCTGTACATATCATATATGTATAGATTTTGAGGATTGCCGAAAGGTGTAATCATACTTCCGAGATTAGCTGACACAGTTTCAAGAACTATTGTAAGTATTCTGCTTTTTTCGTCATTAATTTTGCTGTACACCATAAGTGTAAGCGGAACAAAAGTAAGCAACGCAACATCATTTGTAACAAGCATTGATATAAAAAAGCAAATCAGAGTAAAAATAATACCAAGATAGCGTATATTGCCTGCTTTTTTCAATAGAAAACCTGCTATATTCTCAAATACTCCTATACTACGAAAACCGCCCACGGCTGTCATAAGACAGAAAAGCTGAATAAGCACTGTTCTGTTGCAGTATTCAATATATTGTGAATCAGGCGGAACGATAAAAACTGTTATAAGAGCTATAGTAAAAGCAGTCACAAGAACAGGCTGTGCCTTAATAAATTTGATAATTTTTTCCATTTTAAATTACTCCAGCAGACAAACTTATAAAAAATTATTAACTATATATCTTTTTATTTCAACAATACATGAATCAATATCACTGTTATTTTGAAAACGCTTTATAATTCCAGCCGATAATAAATTTTCCGCTGAAAAATCATCACAATCAGCAAGAAAACGTCTGCAAAGCTCCTTATATTTTGGATTGATTTCATTTCTTTCACGCTCAACTGCACGGGAAAGTCTGATACCATCATCAACTTCAATATAAATAGGAACTACAGCATCACCAAAATGCTCACGTACTTTCATGAAAGATTCAGGAGTACCAATACCAATGCAGTTTTTTTCTGATATATCAATTGAATTGTATGCAGTGAAGTAAATCCATTCACCATGAACAGTATTGTAAACACGTTTTTCAATAATTTTTCCGTCCGAGAGCATTTTCTCAAAACAATCCTTGTTTACAAAAAAATATTCTCTGCCGTTCTGTTCATCTTCACGCATAGGGCGTGTAGTATATATTACAATCGGTTTAAGATTCAATTCATCAATAAGATGTTTGTAAATAGTATCTTTTCCTGAAGAACTTTTTCCCATAATATAAAATATATATCTCATAATTTTTACCTTAAAAACAAATTTATTGTATATAGTATTTTATCACAATTCCAAAACTATGTCAATAGACAGTGAACAAATTTATTGACAAATAAAAAATAATATGATATACTATTGATATAATAAGTTATATAAAGTATAATAATACTTTTTTATAATATAATAAGAAATGAGGAAAACAAAAAATGAAGAATGTAACAAAAGATATTTTTTATATCGGTGTAAACGACCACAAAGTTGACCTTTTTGAAGGACAGTATATTGTACCAAACGGAATGGCTTACAATTCATATGTAATCATGGACGATAAAACAGCTGTATTTGATACGGTTGATGTGAATTTCGGTGATGAATGGCTTGCAAATATCAAAGAAGTACTTGGAAACAAAAAACCTGACTACCTCATAGTTCAGCACGTAGAACCAGACCACTCTGCAAACATTGATAAGTTTATTGCTGAATATCCTGAAACTACTGTTGTAGGAAATGCAAAGACCTTTACAATGATAGATGCATTTTTTCCTGAACTTGAAATAGCAGATAAACTGATAGTAAAAAACGGTGACACTCTTTCACTCGGAAATCACGAACTCACATTTGTATTTGCTCCAATGGTACACTGGCCTGAAGTAATGGTAACATATGACAGTACAGATAAAGTACTTTTTTCTGCCGATGGCTTTGGAAAATTCGGAGCATTGGACGTTGAAGAAGACTGGGCTTGTGAAGCACGCCGTTACTATTTTGGTATTGTCGGCAAATATGGTGTACAGGTGCAGGCACTTCTGAAAAAAGCGTCAGCACTTGATATACAGATAATATGTCCATTACATGGTGTAATACTCAAAGAGAACCTTGAATATTATATTAACTTATATAATACATGGTCAAGCTATGAAGTAGAATCAAAGGGAGTATTTATTGCATACTCATCTGTATATGGCAACACAAGAAAAGCTGCTGAACTTTTAAAAGATAAGCTTATAGAAAAAGGCTGTCCGAAAGTTGCAATATCAGACCTTGCCCGTGAAGATATGGCAGAATGTGTGGAAGATGCTTTCCGCTATGGAAAAATTGTCCTTGCAACAATTACATATAACGGCGAAGTTTTCCCATTCATGAATCGCTTTATTTCTGAACTTATCGAAAGAAATTATCAGAACCGTACAATCGGAATCATTGAAAATGGTGCATGGGCAGCTACAGCAGGAAAATACATAAAAAATAAGTTTGATAAGTCAAAGAATATCACATGGCTTGACACAACTGTTTCAATCAAATCTGCTGTAAAAGCTGAAAATATTAAGCAGATTGAAGCTATGGCGGACGAACTTATGAAATGAAAGGAATGATTGATATAAAAGTAACTCTCAATCCTGATAAGGAAGTTGTTGCAAGATTGCAGGAGGGATTAAAACAGAAAGACGGTTATTGCCCGTGTAAACTTGCAAAGATACCCGAAAATAAATGTATGTGTAAGGAATTTCGTGAGCAGATTGAAAATCCTGATTTTGAGGGATTCTGTCATTGTATGCTTTATTACAAATCAAAATAAAAAATGTTCCACGTGAAACAATCTGTCATATCAGAAAAATGTTTCATGTGGAACAATTATAAGAGAGGGCGGATAAAATGGAACTGACAATAACAAAAGAAAATTTTGATGATGAAGTAAGGAATTATAAAGGAACTGTTTTACTTGATTTATGGGCATCATGGTGTGGACCATGTATGATGCTTGCACCGATTATAGAGGAAATTGCAGAGGAATATAAAGACACTGTAAAAGTCGGCAAAATCAATGTAGACGAACAGCCTGAACTTGCCGCAGCATTTCGTTGTGAAAACATTCCAATGCTTGTTCTTGTCAAGGACGGTACAGTCCATAACATAACAGTCGGCTACCATGAGAAGAAAGATATAATCAAGATGATTGAAGCGTAAAAAAATGTTTAACACCTTTCTTTTATGTGCATACTATAAAGGGAGGTGTTTTTTATGGTTAATTTTATTTTAGGCAGTATGTTTGGCGGTACAATCGGAGTTTTTGCAATGTGTATGTGTACAGCAGCAAAATGGAGAGATTATTCTGAATAAATAACAAAGGCTGACGGATTTTTTCCGACAGCCTTTATTTTATTCTTAGTCAAAGTGCCAAGACATATAGCTATCTATAATAGATAAGCGACTGATAAACTGAAACTGTTATTTCATATTAAGCCTATTTCTAATTGCTTTATCTTTGATTGGATATAGTCTTTCCACTGGCAGATTTTTGGAACTTAGTTTTCCGTTTTTCCTTTGCTCGTTCCATTTTATGACCTGCGGAGTTAAATCCTCTATACGACAAATGCCTGTATCCAGAAAATCTCTTAATGTGATTCCCTTTAATCCCAGCTGGATTGCTGCACGATTAATTGCATTTCCACTTATGTTTCTATCTGGGTCCCATTGGCAGTATACGGTTGTTTCATCAAAAGCTTTTTCCCATTGCAAACCTGTATAACTTGTAGAGTCAGGCGATGTCAGCACTGCTTTTTGCAGTATTTCATTAAACTTTGACTGATATATGTCTATAGACAGGATACATTCTTGATTTTTCTTAGTTCCCCAGTTAGAACGATACATAAGCCAAAGAAAAGACGGCTTTATCCATGTCATACGATTTACATTAAAATTTTTTCCAAATGTTTGCAAAGCGATTGCTTCTTTTGCAATTGTAGAATTGTATGCCTGATAAACCCGAATACATTGTCTGTCATACTGTGCAAAAACTTCTTTTATATATTCCATATAGATTAATCTTTCTTCATTCTGATTCAGGTTCAGAGCAAAATTCAAGCCATTCCTGAATTATATCATCAGGATTAAGCCTTTGTACTCTTGCTGTATTTGTATAATCAGGAGGAACAACTTCCGCAGTTATAACAATTTTTTTCCTGTCATCACCTGTTCCGAAAATTCCTTTTTTATCAAGTCTCCTTAGTGCTTCTTCCATTGAATTTAACCGCATATCAAATTCCGAATAAAAATCATCATCTGATAGTGACCATATATCATTTTTTTGCAGAAATTCATCAACCAACTTGAAATATACATCATGTTCATATCCTACATATATTGAATCACATATTGCCCATTTGTACATTAACTTTTCTGTTTCATCATCTGATTTAAGTTCTGAAAACAAATTTTCAAGTGCTTCATAAGACCATGCCGAAACATATGGAGATGCACCCTCATCAATAAGTAAAGCGAAATAATAGAAATCTTCATTTTTTTCAAGCAATGCCTTAAAAGTTGATTCAGCAGCATTTTCTAAAAGACATACAAGCTGTTCATTGTAATTATTCATAGTTTATTTTTTCGGAACAGTAATAATATCCTTACGCATATAAGGTCTGAGAGCCTCTGGAATTCTGATAGTGCCGTCCTCATTTACATTATTTTCAAGGAATGCTATAAGCATTCTCGGCGGAGCAACAACAGTATTATTGAGTGTATGTGGTAAGTACTTCTTGCCGTCCTCACCTTTTACACGAATCTGAAGTCGTCTTGCCTGAGCATCACCAAGATTTGAACAGCTTCCTACTTCAAAGTATTTTTTCTGACGTGGAGACCATGCTTCAACATCAATGCTTTTTACTTTAAGGTCAGCTAAATCACCCGAACAACATTCAAGTGTGCGAACAGGAATATCAAGTGTTCTGAAAAATTCAACCGTATAGCTGTAGAGTTTGTGAAACCATTCCATACTTTCTTCGGGTTTACATACAACAATCATTTCCTGCTTTTCAAACTGATGAATACGGTAAACACCACGTTCTTCAATACCACGTGAACCTACTTCTTTACGAAAACAAGGTGAATAGCTTGTAAGAGTTTTTGGAAGTTCACTTTCAGGGATAATAGCATCAATAAACTTGCCAATCATAGAATGTTCACTTGTACCAATAAGATATAAATCCTCACCTTCAATCTTGTACATCATGTTTTCCATATCATCAAAACTCATAACGCCTGTAACAACATTACTTCTAATCATAAAAGGCGGAATGTAATAAATAAAGCCTTTATCAATCATAAAATCACGGGCATAAGAAAGTATGCAGGACTGAAGCTGAGCAATATCACCGCAAAGATAGTAAAAACCGTTTCCGCTTGTTTTCCTTGCACTATCAAGGTCAATACCGTTTACTCTTTCCATGATGTCAACATGATAAGGTACCTCAAAATCAGGAACAGCAGGCTCACCAAATTTCTCAACTTCTACATTTTCACTATCGTCCTTGCCAATCGGCACACTGTCATCAATAATGTTTGGTATAACAAGCATAATCTCACGAATATCAGCCTCAAGCTTTACTTCAAGTTGTTCAAGTTCAGCAAGTCTTGTATTTACTTTGCCGACTTCTGCTTTTATCTTTTCAGCTTCGTCTTTCTGACCCTTAGCCATAAATCCGCCTATAGATTTACTCTTGCTGTTTCTTTCGCCACGAAGTGTATCACATTCAAGCTTTGTTTTTCTGTACTGTTCATCAAGTTCAATCACCTTGTCAACAAGTACAAGTTTTTCGTCCTGAAACTTTTTCCTGATATTTTCTTTTACTGTATCAGGATTTTCTCTAAGAAATTTAATATCAATCATTTTTAAAACTCCTTTATTTGAATTTTATGTAAAATATCCTGTTTTGTGGGATATAACCACTGCTTTTAAGAGTAGGAATACTCTCTTTATTATAGTATCAATAGCCAGCAACAGGTATAAATCCCTGACTTAAAGCAATCTGACTAAGATTTATTATCATACTTCTGCCAACACCTTTTCTGCGGTATTCAAGAAGCGTGAAATTTCTTACATCAACATTTTTCTTATTATATGACATTCTACATATAGCACCATAACCAAGTGTAATACTATTTTTCACAATTTTCCAGAATTAAAAATCATCTGAATCAAAACAGCCGTCCCATTGCTTTTCCGTAAGTTCATTCATTTTGCCAAACTCATCATCTGATACTTTTTCCATGTACTCCATTCCATAATCTGCTTTTACATCAGGCTCACCATATGTAAAATTATAAGCCTGCATTTCAAAAGACGTTCCAAGTACTTTCATTTTTTCAAAAGCAATACTTATCAAGTGAGAATCATTGCTTGCGACAAGTACTGCTATAATATCATACTCGCTGCATACAAAATCAAGAATATCAGCAGAATACCTTTTCTTTTTGTGGCATATGTAAAATGAAGTAATCATTTTACCACCCTCCCACGAATCAGCAACTGAAAAAATCCACTTAACTCATTATCAATAAATATGATATGTGGAGTTCCACCAATCATCATACTATTATGAAAAGCATCATTATAATATCCAAGTTCTGTAAAATATTCCTCTATAAGTTCAGAAATATTATCCCATTCAGTTGACTTAAAAAATACGTCTTTCAATATTTTTTTCCCCATTGTTCCACGTGGAACATTTTTAACCTTCAAGTAATTTTTTTACAAGATTTCCTAAATCTTCCTCATTATAAAACTCAATAACTAAAGCCCCTCTGTTTTTTCCACACTCAACTTTAACTTTACGTTTAAGAAGTTCTCTAAGTGCAATTTCCATTTCAGTAAAATAATTACCAGTTTTCTTGTCTAATTTTGTTTCACGTGGAACATTTTCTTTTTGTGCAAGATTTTCAATCTGCCTTACTGTCATTCTACCGTTGCAGGCTTTTTCAGCAATATTTATAATTTTTACTGTATCATCAAAAGCAAGCAGAGCTTTTGCGTGACCTGTTGATAAATCTCCAGCCTCAATCATTCTGTGAACTGCTTCAGGAAGTGAGAGTATTCTTATAGCGTTTGCAATAACTGAACGTGATTTTCCCACCATTTTTGCAACTTTTTCTTGTGTCATACCATATTTTTCAATAAGTTCACTGTAACCCTTTGCTTCTTCAATAGGATTGAGATTTTCACGCTGTAAATTCTCAATGATTGCAATCTGAGCCGTTTCAATATCTGAAATTTCCTTTATATTAACAGGAACTTCATCTAATCCAAGCCTTCGTGCAGCTCTCCAGCGTCTCTCTCCTGCTACAATCTGATAATTACCTGTAGAAAGAGGACGAACAAGAATTGGCTGTAATATACCATGCTCACGGATTGAATCAGCAAGAGCAGATATAGCTTCTTCACTAAAATACTTTCGGGGCTGATTACGGTTCGGCTCAATATCAGAAACTCTCAATGTAGTTTTAACCTGAACTGTATTTGAATTATCACTGAAAAGCGAATCAAGTCCAGCACCTAAACCACTTTTAGCCATAGTTTTTCCACCTTTCATTATTTATCTTTTTTCTTATTGAATGAAAAAATACCTCTGCGTTTTTTTTGTGGAAGTTCAAGTGGTTCACCTAAAATTTCAAGTCCAAGAAGTGTATAAGAATCCGTTCCCTTTGAATTTTTGTCATAGTACATTATAGGCTTTCCATGACTTGGTGCTTCTGAAATACGTACATTTCTTGGTATCTTTGTTTCAAATACCTTATTTGGAAAATACTTTTCAACTTCTGCAATAACATCATTTGCTATATTAAGTCTGCTGTCAAACATTGTAAATAATATACCCTCAATTTCAAGAGTAGGGTTGTAATTTGTTTTAACAATCTTTATAGTATTTACAAGTTGCGAAAGACCTTCAAGTGCAAAAAATTCTGCAAGCATAGGAACAATAATACTGTCACTCGCAACAAGTGCATTTATTGTAAGTGAGCCAAGTGCAGGCGGACAGTCTATTAATATATAATCATATTCATCTTTTATTGTAAGCAGCTGCATTTTAAGTCTGTTCACACGGTTTTCAAGATTCAAAAGTTCAATCTCTACTCCTGCCAATGCTTCTGTTGCAGGAACTATAGAAACATTCTTAAACTCAGTTACAATAACAGCCTCTTGTACTCTTGCCTTTCCAATAAGAATATCATATGTAGTAGCATTTGCCGATTTCTTTTTTACACCAAAAGCTGTTGTTGCATTTCCTTGAGGGTCTGAATCTACACAAAGAACTTTTCTATTGCGTGAACCAAGATAAGCAGCAAGATTTACAACTGTAGTAGATTTTCCAACACCACCCTTTTGGTTAGCGACTGCTATAATTTTTCCCATAAGGTTTATTCTTCCTTTCTATTACAAGATATTTTTATTATAGCACTTTTTTTTATATTTGTAAATACATAATCATATTTTTTTTACAAAAAATGTTTCACGTGTAACATTTTGCAGAATCAATACTTCACAAAAATTGTTCCACGTGAAACATTTTGCAGAATCAATACTTCACAAAAATTGTTCCACATGAAACATTTACAGAATTAATACTCACGTGAGTTCGATGAAAAAAATATAGAAAAAACCGCCGAAATCTGTTATAATGAGAATAACCACAGACTCAAAGCA
>JAIDTI010000072.1 GCA_029060755.1 Ruminococcus sp.
TTTCTCATCTCATGTTCGAATGCTTACTGGATTCGAACATGATTTTGAGGATTCTTAATGAAAATTGATTTCCGTGTGACTATAAAAAAACTACTTGCTTTTTTGTTGATTATGTGATATAATAATATCATATTAATTTAAGGAGTTGTTAAAATGAATCCATTAGGACTATTAAAATTAAAACCGCTTTTTGAGAGATTTACACAGGACCACCCGAAAATGCTTATGTTTTTTGCTGCTGTTGCAGGTTCGGTTGATAAAGACAGCGTTCTTGAAATTTCGCTCAAATCTTCAGACGGACAGTTAATGAAAACAAATATTCTCATTAATGATAATGATGTTGAACTTTTAAACGAACTCAAAAAAGCAATCGCAAAGGAAAAAAATTAAAAAAATTAACGTATGTTCTTAAAAAGTTCATACGTTTTTTTTTGTAAAAAGTACTTGACAAATAAAAATTTATGGTATATAATAATATTACAAAGATACCCCGGGGGAGTATATTGAGGAGGATTTTATGAATGATTCAGAAAAATGCTGTTGTCATTTCAAGAAAACGCCACGAAGTGAGGAAAACTCAAAGCAAATCAAAAACCGCATAAACCGTATAATCGGACAGCTTAACGGCATACAGAAAATGATTGATGAGAACAGATATTGCGGAGACATTATAAATCAGATTTCGGCTGTTGAAAGTGCATTGCAGAGTATCGGGTATATTGTCCTTGAGGAACATATGCAGACTTGTGTGATTGAGGAAATCAAAAACGGCAATAATGATATTGTAAACGAAGCTTTAAATCTTATGAAAAAACTTAAATAGGAGTGACTTTCAGTTGAAAAAATCAAAATTCAATGTAACGGGCATGACCTGCTCCTCTTGTCAGGCTCATGTTGAAAAAGCTGTAAGGAGTGTAAATGGTGTTGCAACTGTCAATGTAAATCTTTTGCAGAATTTTATGCAGGTGGAATATGATGAAAATTCAGCAGATTCAGCAAAAATTATTTCAGCTGTTGAAAATGCAGGCTATGGAGCATCTGAAAAGGGGGCTGAATCAGTTCAGAAAGCCGACAGTTCTACAGATGAACTGAATAAAATGAAAAAACGGCTTATATTGTCAGTGTGTTTTCTTATACCGCTTTTCTATATATGTATGGGACATATGTTCGGTATGCCTGTTCCGTCGATAATCAGCGGTCAGGAAAATATGATGATTTACGCATTAACTCAACTGCTCCTGACTTTACCCATTGTTGCACTCAATTTCCATTTTTTCCGTAACGGTTTCAGAAATCTTGTTCACCGTTCACCTAATATGGACAGTCTTATTGCTCTTGGAGCATCTTCCGCTTTAGTATACAGTCTATATGGAATATATATGACTGCTTATTACATGGGCAGGGGAGAACTCTCAACGGCACATGACTATATGATGAATCTTTATTTTGAATCGTGCGGAATGATTCTGACGCTTATAACAGTCGGAAAATATCTTGAAGCAAAAAGCAAACGCAAAACGTCTGATGCTGTCAGCAAGCTTGTAAATCTTGCACCGAAAACAGCTGTTGTTGTTCGTGACGGCAAAGAAGTTGAAATTCCTGCATCTGAAATAGCAGTAGGTGATATTTTTCTGCTTAGAGCAGGAAATTCCGTTCCTTGTGATGCGACTGTCATTGAGGGAAAATGCTCCGTTGACCAGTCGGCTCTGACAGGTGAAAGCATACCAGTAGAAAAAGTGACTGGCGATACACTTATGAGTGCAAGCGTTTCAACTGGCGGATTTGTTAAATGCAGATGCGACAAGGCAGAAAAAGATTCTACATTGTCGCAGATAATAAGTCTTGTTGAGGAAGCATCAGCATCAAAAGCACCTATAGCAAGACTTGCCGACAAAATAAGCGGAATATTCGTTCCTGTTGTGATTGTGATTGCTGTTGTTTCTGCTGTTGTGTGGATTCTTATAACAAATGACTTTTCAGCAGCATTAAAAGCAGGCATATCCGTTCTTGTAATTTCATGCCCATGCTCTCTGGGACTTGCTACACCTACAGCTATTATGGTAGGTACTGGAAAAGGCGCATCAGACGGTATTTTAATAAAATCTGCTGAAAGTCTTGAAACAGCACATCATGTAAGTGCAGTTGTACTTGATAAAACCGGTACTTGTACAGAGGGTAAACCGTCAGTGCAGGAAGTAATACTGAACGGAATTGACGAAAAAAAGTTTCTTATGCTTATAGGTTCAGCAGAAAAAAACTCCTCTCACCCGCTTGCAAAATCGATTGTAAAATATTGTGAGGACAAAAAGATAAATCTTGTTTCATGTGATGAATATACTGAAACAGAGGGAGGAGGAATATCGGGAAAAGTAAACGGAGACAATATATTAATCGGCAACAGTCGGTTAATGGAGCAGAACAGCATCAATATTTCTGCACTTGCTGATAAATCTGCAAATCTTGCTGAAAATGGTGCAATTCCGCTGTATACTGCTGTAAACGGAAAAGCAGTCGGTATAATTGCCATAGCCGACCCGATTAAGAAAACTTCAAAAGAAGCAATTGACATGATAAAGTCAATGGGCATAAAGACAATAATGCTTACTGGAGATAACGCAAAAACAGCAGAGACAATTCTTCGACAGCTTGGCATTGATGAAGTACACGCTGAACTTCTTCCGCAGAACAAAACAACTATAATTCAGGATTTACAGCAGAACGGTGAATGTGTTGCAATGATTGGTGATGGTATAAATGACGCTCCTGCACTTGCTGTTGCAGATGTAGGGATTGCTGTCGGAGCAGGTCAGGATATTGCAATAGAATCCGCTGATATTGTGCTTATGAAAAATGATTTGCGTGATTCCGCAGAGGCAATCCGATTAAGCAAGGCAACAATACGCAATATCAAGCAGAATCTTTTCTGGGCATTATTCTATAATGCTCTTGGAATACCTCTTGCGGCAGGTTTATTCTATCCTGTTTTCCACTGGCAGTTGAATCCCATGTTCGGAGCAGCCGCAATGAGTCTTAGTTCTGTTTGTGTGGTAACAAATGCACTTCGCCTTAACTTTTTCAGAACAGCAAAAAGTAAAGACGAACAGGAAATTCCACATATTACAGAGGATATTCCGCAAAAGGAGGTGAATAAAATGACAAAGACTATGAAAATTGAAGGTATGATGTGTAGCCATTGTACAGGCATGGTGACAAAAATTCTCAATGCTATTGATGGTGTATCTGCCGAAGTTTCCCTTGAGGAAAAATGTGCATATATTGAGCTTTCAAAGGACGTTTCCGATGATGTGCTTAAAAATGCTGTAACAGATGCAGGTTATGAAGTAATTGGTATTGAATAACAAAAAACTTGTAAAAAAGTCCGGTAAAAAGCTGGACTTTTTTTATATGAATATATATCGGCAAATGAAGACTAATTAAACTCTTGACAAAAATTCATCAATAGATTATAATATATTACAAATAATGGAGGGCATAAACTATGATTTATACAGTTACTTTTAATCCTGCTGTTGATTATGTGATTCATACTGATGAAATAAAGACAGGTTGTGTTAACCGCACAAAGTCGGAGGAAATATATTTCGGAGGTAAAGGAATAAATGTTTCATTTGTACTTGCGGAACTTGGAATAAAATCCGTCGCACTTGGATTTGTTGCAGGATTTACAGGAACAGCAATTGAAAATGCAGTGAAAAATGCAGGAATAGAAACGGATTTTGTACATCTTGAGGACGGTTTTTCAAGAATAAACATAAAAATAAAGTCCGGACAGGAAACAGAAATAAACGGCAGGGGAGCAGATATTCCCGATTATAAAATAAAGGAACTTTTTCATAAACTTGACAGGCTTAAAGACGGAGATATGCTGATTCTTGCCGGAAGTGTTCCTGCTTCTCTGCCGTCTGATATGTATCAGAAAATACTTGAATATGTCAACGGCAAAAATATCAGGACTGTTGTTGATGCAGAAAAAAATCTTCTTATGAAAGTACTGAAATACAAGCCGTTTCTTATAAAGCCGAATGATTCTGAACTTGGCGACATATTCGGCAGAACTATTGAAACGACAGAAGACGTTACAGAATATGCACTGAAACTGAAAAAACTTGGTGCTGTAAATGTTCTTGTTTCAAGAGCGGAAAAGGGTGCTATTCTTGTTGATGAAAATGAAAATATTCATATATGCGGAGTATGCAAGGGAACTGTAAAAAATTCTGTCGGAGCAGGTGATTCAATGATTGCCGGATTTATTGCAGGCTGTCAGAGTAGCAGGGGTTACGATTATGCTCTTAAATTTGGAACAGCATCAGGCGGAGCAACAGCTTTTTCTGATAATCTTGCAAAAAGAGAATATATTATACAGCTTTTCAATACTCTGTAATTTTTTTCATGAAATGATAATATTTCTATCACAAAAAGTTCTTGACATATCACATAAAAGAAGCTATAATATTATATGTACAAAATTATCGACATCTGGAGGAGTTTTTATGAAAAAACATTTAATAAAAATATTTGCAGGTACGGCAATTATTATCAGTCTTTGTGCTGTTCCTATTACATCTTATGGCGCAACTCCTGAGGAGGCAGAAGCAGCAGCAAGAGCTTGTGGTATGTCTGAAGAAATGATTCAATATTTCTGGAATGAATATTATACAAATCCAGAAAAATATACACCGGAAGTAATTGACCAGATGATTGCAGAATTATACGCTACAAAAAACATGGTTGCTCCCACTGTACCATACAATCCTGATGCGCAAGTCCCGATTGATACAACATCAGCTGTAACAGTTCCCGAAAATCCCGATACACCGACAACAGTAACTGATACTCCTGTTTCAGACGGCTCAATCACTCTCACTATGCCCGACGGCTCTGTAATTACACGTATCAGCAAAGAGCAGTTTATCGCTCTCTCATATGAAGAAAAAATGACGTATTTAAGTACTTTTACAGAAGAACAGCAGGCAGTTATAATCAGTAACTTATCACCCGAAGAATACAAGAGTATGCTTAAACAACTGCCTATGGAAGACAAACTGAATGTTGTGGACAGTCTTGCAGATGTAGGCGAAAGCATGGGTCTGAATGTATCTGTAGATGAAATATCAAACGACAACCTTTCCTACTCCATGAAAAACGACAGCGGAGAAATTGTTGCTGTTGCATCTGTAAGGGAGACTGTCGAAAACACCGGCTACGACCGCAGAGGGATTTTTGCTGTTGCTGGCGCATTTGTTATGACTGGTATTGTCGGACTTTTCATGCTGGTAAAAAATTGTCTGAAAGCGGAGAATGAGAATGAATAAAAAAAATCTTATACTGCATCTTGCAACCCCTTTTTTGCTTGCATCTGTCTGTATCGGGATTCTTGCTGTCGCTATGATTAAGCCTGCGGACAAGCTGAAAGTGTTTGTCAATATTGCATTTATGGACAGCCTGAAATCCAATCCGACAGACAACAACAGCGGACTTGTTATACGTGACAATGACATCATCAGGAATTACAGCGGACAGACTTCATCTGAGGGTGACGTTATACGTCCTGCATTTGCGGAGATGTATGCCGTTCTTTCGTGTGATGCTATAGGCATTGACATTCCTGTTTACTGGGGAAGCAATGCCGAACTTCTGGAGCATGGTGCTTGTCAGTCGTCAAGCTCTGCAATTGTCGGAACAGAGGGAAATGCAGTTATATCGGCTCATGTTGATACGTACTTTGCAGACCTTGATAAACTTAAAGAGGGTGATGCTATTACAATCAATACAAATTACGGACAATTTACATATAGTGTCCGCAGTCTGATTGAGTTTTCAGGTTCAGACAGAAAATACATCACTCCGAAAGATGATACCAGACTTACAATTTACACCTGCAAAAAAGATTTACTCGGTGCATCAAGTCAGCGAATAGGTGTAATATGCGACCTTAAAGAAAGCTTATTCTATGAGGAGGTGCAGAAATGAAAAGTATCGGCTCATATATAGGCTCATTTATTCTGTCAGTTCTGTTGATTTTTGCACTTATTGCATCTCTTGCTGTAACTGTTGTAAGCATCTTTGCAAAGCCCGACAATATCGTATCACTTATGGAGCAGGAAAACATCAGTGGTATTGTATATAGCGAACTCGAAAAATATTTCACGTCAAGACAGAATGATACCGGAATACCTGCTGACGTGTATATGACTGCAATTGATGATGAACTGATTGATTATGTCATGTATATGGAAATAAACGACGGCTTTAGCTGTCTCAGAAATGGCACTCAGGCAGAAACGGAGCTGTATTCCTCTTTTGTCAGGAAAGATAACAGTGTTGACAAGGCTCTAAGCGATTTCTACAGCGACTATGCCGAAAGTATTGGCTATGAAAAAGATGCAAAGTATGATGAGAAACTAAGTGAAGCGCAGAAAAATGCAGAAAAAGTTATTGCTGATTACTGCGATGTTTTCAAGTTTGATGCTATGATAAGTCATGGCATTATGAAAAAGCTTTCGCCATTCTATAATAAACTACCGACAGTTCAGCTTATTGTATATGGTGCAACTGTTATGCTGATGCTCCTGATGATTCTTGTAAATATAAAGTCAACATCTGCAACTTTATACTGGATTGGCATATGCTCCCTTATTTCAGGGATTATATGTGCTATACCTTGCATTTACCTGAAAGCTACTGATTATTTCAGTTCGTTTACAATCAAACAGCCTCAGATTTATACTGCTTATACAAGCGTTATGACTTCTGCAACTGATACATTGCTGAAATATTCGGTTATACTTGCTTCAATAAGTATCATCTTTATTGTTGGATATGTCCTCAAAATAAAAAATCAGGGGAGGAATACGGGAAAATAATTCTTATCGTCTCCATTCCAAAGAAAAACCGCTGTATTTCGTTGTTCAACGATTTATAGCGGTTTTTTATGTCTGAAAATAAAATATATTTTAAAGATTGTTCAGTATCTTTTTCTGTCCGTCTTATTATAAGTGGGTTGACAGCTACGAACACAAGACATTTATCAAAGAATATTAAAAAATTTTTTTCTTTGGAATAGGGGAATAAAGCAAGTAGGGTAGGGGAAAGAGCTGATGAAATTCTCAACTTCTCCCGATATTATTTCAAAAAAGTAATGATTTCAAGAAAATGTCTTTCCAAAAAAGCAACGAAATCTATTTAGTTTTTTAAAAGATTAAATGATTTAAAATACTATTGAAAAGTCAGGGTAATCAGATGCCGGGAGTGAAACGAAACTAATCATATGAAATGTTGAAGTTCTGATAGGACTGATACTCTTTTACAGGTGAGCAAGTAGCCACTCTCTGTAATTGCTCATAAGAAAGGAATCCAGATGACGAAGAAAGAAACCCTGATACTGATGAGTTACATATACAACATCAGAAGTCAGACTGAATACGAAGTCCGACAGCTCCAGAGCAACATCAGATACAGCCGTATCGACGTTGTTGACTGTTCAGAACTCGCATCAGCCATTACCCGTGCCGAAACAGTCCACGAAATTACAGAAAATATTCTGATACTCCTGAATCTTGCAGAGGACGAACAGCCGTAAACTGCGATTTTTCCACAAATTCCCGTTGAAATCTGTTGAAATCTCGTTTAGTAAAACTGCACCAAATGTAAGATTGTGTACAATTTTATCGTTTACAGTTGAATCGGATAAATTGTCGGGGGGTATGGGGGGAGGGACACCCTTCCCCCATATCAGCAGGGGGCTTGCACGTTTTAGAATAGTACGATTAACTTCGTCCGGCGCGAGAAATAGCCCTGCGTAAAGCCTGAAAAAATTGCACAATTGAATTGCACAATGTTTCATTTGTGAAATTTTAGCGATAACTAACAATGGATAAATTGTTAATAACACAATAATTTTTAACTTGATATTATTTATTTATTTTAATTAAAGTTAGGCGGTTTTTTTATGAAAAAATCTGATAAAAAATATCGCAGATTTGATGTTCAGCGTAACTATCAGTTTGAAACTCATGATGCTGACGGAAATCAGATAAGCGATATTACCGAAAACGAATGGTGCAACAAAGTTACTTCTGAAATACGTTCCCTTTTTGAAAATTCCAATATTACAGAAGTTTTCTATATATTCCATGACAGCGATATTAACGATGATGGCACAAGTAAAGGTCTGCACGTTCATTTAGTTGTCACTTTTAAAGAAGCTCATACACAGACAGCAGTAGTAAAGCTCTTGCTTGCAAGTTCTGTCCACAACTGCACACCATGCGACAGCTACGTTGATTCGCTCCGATACCTGATTCATGTATCCGAAACTGCCCTGAACGAAATGAAGCATATCTACAGCGTTAATGATGTTCACGGCTGGAAACTTGATGAGGATGGCAACGTTATTTCTGTTACTGTTCAGGACTTCAAGGAGGCAATGTCACGCAAGAATACTAAAAAATCACGTAAAGAGCAGAAAAAGGTCAAGGATTCCTGCGTTATTGCTGTGATGAGTGGTGATTCAATCATTTCTGATGTACGTTGTGTCTATGAGAACGATACCTGCAATGTCGGTCTGACTTCTTCAGACTATATCAAGGACAAGTATATTTACAGGGAAGCTTCTGTAGAATGGCTCGAACGTATAACGGAATTTTATCAGGACCATGCCTGCCCTCTGACTTCAATCTACATATCAGGCGGTGGCGGTACTGGTAAAACAAGTCTCGCTAATGCTATCGCCCGAAAATTCGCTGATTCTCATGGTATTCATCAGGTTGCATCACCTGGACGGAATACAACATTTGACTTTGCAGGAAATTACAGGGGAGAGCGTGTCTCAATTTTCAATGAGTTCTCATCAGCTTTCCCTGTAGAACAGTTCCTCTCAATTTTCGACCCTCTGAACGCTATGCCCGTAAACTCTCGTAACTCTGATAAGTTGTATTTTGCCAATTACAGTATCTTTACAACTTCTGTTCCTTTAGAGATGTTCATATACAATCTCTGGCTTCCTTATGCCAAGCAAAATTCAAAGATTCCTGTCAATGTCAGAAACAATCTTATCAAAGCTGGTGTCGGAGAATTTCAATGGCTCAATGCTTATCAGCAATATCTTCCGCAGAATGATGATAAAATCCTGCAAATTCGTCGCAGAATCCCGATTCAGATTCAGATTGAAAAAGGATTTGCCACAATTCTTGTACTTGATAAGCACTTCAACAGCCGTGATTCATTTGCGTTCTGTCAGCCTGCACCTGGAAAATCACCATATACAAAGTACAGTACGCTTGTTTATGATGTCAACGACCCTGACAGTATCGGCAATCAGACTACAGCCCTTGTTGATGCAATCGTCAAATCCATTGACTACTACTACAGCATGAACGGCTACAAGCACCCTGATTCATTTGAAAAGCCCGATTTCAGCAGGTGAATTAAGACAGTTCCAGAGCAACATCATATTTTATAGTCAAAAAATGGCTATAAATAGCCAAAAATCAGCATATCCAAAATAGCCATTCAGTTTTTTTCTTTCAATGGTTTATACGTTTAAAACAAACTGAATGGCTGGAAATGGCAAAAAACAGAGCTTTTTTCATCATTAGTCGAAACGTGAGGAGGTGACTATATGACGAAGAAAGAAACGCTCATACTCATGAGCTACATATACAACATCAGAAATCAGGCTGAATGTGAATTAAGACAGCTTCAATCAAATATCAGGTACAGCAGAGTTGATGTCGTTGACTGTTCAGAACTCGCATCAGCCATTACCCGTGCCGAAACAGTCCACGAAATTACAGAAAATATTCTGATACTCCTGAATCTTGCAGAGGACGAACAGCCGTAAACTGCGATTTTTCCACAAATTCCCGTTGAAATCTGTTGAAATCTCGTTTAGTAAAACTGCACCAAATGTAAGTTTGGTGAAACTTTTACAAAGAAAAATATGGAGGGTTTTCATTAATTGTTAGAAAAGGTTGTATAACCGCTTGATTATACAACCTTTCATTTTTTATAAGTTGAGTATCTGATTTGTTGCGGGGTCTATCCAGTCGCCTTCATAGAGTTCAATTGTACCATTATCGCAGTGTTTAGCAAGTTCCGTATTCATAGGAATCTGTGCAAGAACAGGAATACCATATTCCCTTGCAATATCTTCAATGTGACTGTCGCCGAAAATTTTGTGTTTCTTTTTACAGTCGGGACATTCAAAATAACTCATATTCTCAACAATTCCGATTATGGGAATATTCATAAGCTTTGCCATTTTTACAGCTTTTTCAACAATCATGGAGACAAGTTCCTGTGGAGATGTCACAATAACAATGCCATCAATCGGGAGCGACTGAAATACTGTAAGCGGAACATCTCCTGTTCCAGGTGGCATATCAACAAAAAGATAATCAACATCTTTCCATATTACATCAGTCCAGAACTGTTTTACAACTCCTGCAATAACAGGACCACGCCAGACTACCGGGTCTGACTCATTTTCAAGAAGCAGATTAATTGACATAACATCAATGCCCATTTTGCTTTTTGTCGGAATTATACCAAATTCGCAGGCATCTGCTTTTCCGTGAATACCAAATGCTTTAGGAACGGAAGGTCCTGTAATGTCAGCATCAAGAAGTCCGACATTTTTTCCTGCTCTCTGCATTGAAACAGCAAGCATAGATGAAACCATAGTTTTTCCAACACCGCCTTTACCGCTTACAATGCCAATAACTTTTCCAATTTTACTCATCTGATTCGGTTTTTCGATAAAGCTTTGTGCTTCTTTTCTGCTTGAGCAATCGCTTCCGCAACTTGAACAATCGTGAGTACATTCGTTCATTTTTAAAATTCTCCTTTTTATTATATTTTAGTTATATCAATTAACTCAACATCTTTTATAGTCCTGCCTGATTCAAGCACTTTCACAAGTGATTTTGCTGTATCGATAGCTGTAAGACTGCATATTGAGCGTTCAATTGATTTACGTCTCATTTTAACGCTGTCACGTTCAGGAAGTCTGCCTTTTGCAGATGTGGAAATAACATAGTGAATCTTTCCGCTTTCAAGAAGTGTAACGACGTTTGGTTCACCGTCTGAAATCTTGCGTACAAGATGTGATGCAATCATATTTCTTGTAAGAGAGCTTTGTGTGCCTGATGTAGCATAAAGTTCAAAGCCCATCTGCTCAAACTTATCAGCAATCGGCAGAATCTCACGCTTATCAGAATCACGGACGGAAATGAGCACACCGCCCTCTTTTTTAAGGTCGAAACCTGCTCCGATAAGACCTTTTAACAATGCGTCCTCAAGATTTCTGCCTATTCCGAGACATTCTCCTGTTGATTTCATTTCAGGTCCTAACATTGTATCAACGTCTGTCAGCTTTTCAAATGAGAAAACAGGAACTTTAACTGCAACATAATCGCCTGACGGATAAAGTCCGCTTTCGTAGCCCATATCTTTCAGTTTTGCACCGAACATGATTTTCGTTGCAATATCAACCATTGGTATACCTGTAACCTTGCTTATATATGGCACTGTTCTTGACGAACGTGGGTTTACCTCAATAACAAATACTTCATGATTATATACAACATACTGAATATTTACAAGTCCGATTACGTTAAGTTCTTTAGCAAGCTTTCGTGTATATTCAACGATAATACGCTTTATTCTGTCAGAAAGATGTTGTGCGGGATAAATAGAGATAGAGTCACCCGAATGAACTCCGGCACGTTCGATATGCTCCATAATACCAGGTATCAGGAAATCTTCACCATCACATATTGCATCAACTTCAACTTCTGTACCCATCATATATTTGTCGATAAGTACAGGATTTTCAATCATGTGACTTGTGATGATTCCCATATATTCAATGACATCTTCTTTTGAGTGTGCAATAATCATATTCTGACCGCCAAGAACGTATGACGGACGAAGCAGAACGGGGTAACCAAGAAGTTCAGCAGCTTCAACAGCTTCTTCCGTTGTCATTACTGTGTGACCGGCAGGACGTGGGATTCCGCATTTTTCAAGTACTTCGTCAAAACGCTCCCTGTCCTCTGCTGCGTCAATCATATCTGCTGATGTACCAAGAATATTAACTCCCATATCAGCAAGATGACGTGTAAGCTTGATTGCAGTCTGTCCGCCGAACTGTACAACAACTCCGTAAGGTTTTTCAGTTTCAATAATAGCTTCAACGTCCTCTTTTGTAAGGGGGTCAAAGTAAAGTCTGTCGCCTGTATCAAAATCTGTTGAGACGGTTTCGGGGTTATTGTTGCATATTACAGCTTCAAATCCAAGTTCTTTGAGTGTCCAGACACAATGCACAGAGCAGTAGTCAAATTCAATACCCTGCCCTATTCTTATAGGACCTGAACCGAATACGACAACTTTCTTTTTGCCTGTGTTCTGACGTTCAATAAACTGCTCTGCTTCATTTTCCTCATCAAATGTTGAGTAAAAATATGGAGTTTCAGCCTTGAACTCACCTGCGCAGGTATCAACCATTTTAAATACAGCTGATTTATGCTTTGGACATTTCTGACCCGAAAGATGTTCAATTGTGCTGTCAAGATAGCCATACTGTTTGGCAATATCATACTTTTCCTCTGTAAGTTCACCGTCAGCAAGCCATTTTTCAAGTTCAACGAGATTCAAGAGTTTATATAAGAACCAGTTGTCAACCATTGTTATTTTGTGAATTTCTTCGGGAGTTATACCCTTTTTGAGTGACTCAAATATAACGAATGAACGTTCGTCATCTATATCATGGAGCTTTGTTTTCAGTTCATCTGCTGTCATATCGGCAAATTTTTTCATACTCATTGTATCAAGTCCAAGTTCAATTGAGCGAACAGCTTTCATGATAGCCTGTTCAAAGCTTGTGCCGATTGCCATAACTTCACCAGTTGCTTTCATCTGCGTACCAAGAGTTCTCTTTGCATACACAAACTTATCAAATGCCCACTTCGGAAACTTTATTACAACATAGTCAAGAGCAGGCTCAAAGCAGGCATATGTCTTTCCGGTAACCTGATTTATAATTTCATCAAGAGTATAGCCGACAGCAATTTTTGCGGCTGTCTTTGCAATTGGATAGCCTGTAGCCTTTGATGCAAGTGCTGATGAACGTGAAACACGTGGATTTACTTCAATAACAGCATATTCAAAGCTTGTCGGGTGAAGTGCAAACTGACAGTTACAGCCTCCCTCAACTTTAAGTTCTTTTATTATGTTGATTGCTGATGTACGGAGCATCTGATACTCTCTGTCGCTTAATGTTACGGCAGGTGCAATAACTATGCTGTCACCAGTGTGAACGCCTACAGGGTCGAAGTTTTCCATTGAACATACTGTTATAACATTGCCTTTGCCGTCACGGATTACCTCAAACTCTATTTCTTTCCAGCCACTTATACACTTTTCAACAAGTATTTGAGTTATCGGAGAAAGTCGGAGTCCGTTTGTTGCAATTTCGTGCAGTTCTTCTTCTGTATATGCAATACCGCCACCAGTTCCGCCAAGTGTAAATGCAGGACGGACAATTACAGGATATCCGATAACCTGTGCAAAATCCATAGCATCATCAATAGTCTCAACAACTTTGGACGGAATACATGGTTCGCCGATTTTTTCCATAGTATCTTTGAAAGCCTGTCTGTCCTCTGCTTTGTGGATTGTTTCAGGGTCTGCGCCGAGCAGTTTCACATTGTGGGATTCAAGAAAACCCTCCTCCGCAAGCTGCATTGAAAGAGTAAGACCTGTCTGTCCGCCAAGAGTTGAAAGGAGACTGTCAGGCTGTTCAATTTCAATAATACGCTTTACAACATCAAGTGTAAGCGGTTCAATATACACTTTATCAGCCATAGCCTTATCAGTCATAATCGTTGCAGGATTGGAGTTTATAAGAACAACTTCAAGACCTTCCTGTTTCAATGCACGGCAAGCCTGTGTACCTGCATAGTCAAATTCGGCAGCCTGTCCGATAACAATAGGACCTGAACCAATTACAAGAACTTTCTTTATATCACTTCTCAACGGCATATCATTCACCAAACCTTTCCATAGTCTCTATAAATTCATCAAAAAGATATGCGGTGTCAAGAGGACCGCCATGAGCTTCGGGGTGAAACTGAACTGTACGTGCATTGACGGCAGTATATCTGATACCCTCACAAGTCTTGTCATTTGCATTGATGTGTGAGACTTTACCGACTGAACTGTTGATACTGTCGCCGATAACTGCATATCCGTGATTCTGGCTTGTTACATAAGTAAGACCGCTTTCAAGGTCGATAACAGGCTGATTTGCTCCCCTATGACCGTATTTGAGTTTTTCAGTACGTCCACCATTTGCAAGAGCCATAAGCTGATGACCGAGACATATTCCGAAAATCGGTATGCCGAGGGTCTGGATTTCACGTATATTTGCGATTATCTCAACATTTTCAGACGGGTCGCCAGGTCCGTTGGAGAACATAATGCCGTCGGGATTAAGTCCCCTCACCTGCTCCGCTGTTGTATTTGCAGGTACAACAATAACCTCACAGTCACGATTTATAAGCTCCTGACGGATATTACGTTTATAGCCGAAATCAAACAAAACAACTCTGTACTTTTTATGTTCGGATTCATATGTGCGTATTTCTGGAATAGTAACATTCTTAACAGCATCTTTTATACTGAATGTACGGATTTTTTCAAGAAATACATCTTTATTTTCGTGAACATTTTCAGTAGTAATAATACCATTCATAACACCTGTCTCACGGATTGTACGTGTAAGACGACGTGTATCAATATTACAGATACCAATAATATTGTGATTAATAAGGAAGTCGTTTATATTGCCCTCACATCTGAAATTTGACGGCATATTACACCATTCACGCACGATATATCCGCTTACATAAGATTTTGCGGATTCATTGTCAGCACTGTTTACACCATAATTTCCGATAAGCGGAAAAGTCTGAGTGACAATCTGTCCATAGTAACTCGGGTCTGTCAAAGTTTCCTGATAGCCTGTTAAACCTGTAGTAAAAATTACCTCGCCTATAACTGTACCTTTTGCACCAAAACTTCTGCCCTCAAATATCTGACCGTCTGCGAGCATCAGATACGCTTTTTCTGATTGATTAAACAAAGACATTTTACCAATCCTTTCAATTTTTGAAGATTTATAAAACACCGTCACGCCTTTGTGACAATGAGTTAGTTGATTTATTTAAGATTAATATACTGTGTGATGTCATCTCTCATGCGGATAACTTCACGGCGTGCAGCCTTTGCAAAATCACGCTCATCACATTCCTCTTTTTTATATGCGCACATTACAGCACGACTTGAATTTACTATAGCTCCGAGACCGTTTGCATCAAATCCGCCTTTGAGCCCCTCTGCACCGCCACCCTGCGCACCATATCCGGGTACGAGGAACATTGTGTGTGGCAGTCTCTGTCGGAGTTCAGCAAGCATTTCCGGATATGTAGCACCGACTACTGCTCCTACTGCTGAATAGCCGTACTTTCCGATTGTATCAGCTCCCCATTTTTCGCATAAGTCACCCATTTTTGCATAGATTGGTGTACCGTCCTCAAGCTTTAAGTCCTGCAATTCACCGCTTGATTTATTTGAAGTCTTTACAAGAACATATATTCCCTTATCCTGCTTCCTACATACCTTTAAAAGCGGTTCAATACCGTCTGTACCAAGATAGCCATTTACTGTAAGTGCATCTGCGCCGAAAGCTTCCATTGAGTTTTCGCCAACTAAAGTTGTACCAAGATGTGCATTTGTATAAGCCTCCATTGTTGCACCTATATCATTGCGCTTGCCGTCAGTGATAACGAACATTCCGTTAAGTTTAGCATAACGGATAGTTTTTTCCAGTGTGCGTATGCCGTAATGACCGTACATTTCATAATAAGCCGCCTGCGGTTTGATTGCTGGTACAACATCATGAATTTCATCAATAATAGCCTGATTGAAGTCATAGATTGCTTTTGCGGCAGCTTTCAGAGTTAAACCGTCCTTTTCAAGATAACGTCTCTGAATGTATTTCGGAACATATTCAAGCTTCGGGTCAAGACCTACAACAGTAGGATTTTTAAGTTCAATTATTTTCTCAATAAGTCTGTCAAATGACATAGTTTTATACCTCCGTTAATTTCTTTCATCATATCGGATAATTCCGTCTGATATTGTAACAATCGGCTTTCCTGTAAGAGTCAAGCCCTTGAATACTGTATTATGCGATTTTGAGTGAAGTTTTTCAGGCTCAACAGTCCACTTTCTGTCAATATCCGCAATAACTAAATCAGCCTTTTTGCCGATTTCTATTGCAGGAATGTCAAGACCTAGTATTTTTCGTGGATTCACGCACATAAGTTCAACTACTTTATTAAGCGTAATTTCGCCTGTATGATAGAGTGCTGTAAGAGTTACCGCAAGTGAAGTTTCAAGACCTACTACACCATTAGGTGCTTTCTCAAAATCAGTTTTTTCTTCCGCTGTATGAGGTGCATGGTCAGTAATGATGCAGTCGATAGTGCCGTCCTTGATGCCCTCTATAATAGCTTTCAGGTCGTTTTCAGTTCTCAATGGCGGATTCATTCTGTAATCTGCATCACGCTTTTCAAGAAGTTTATCTGTAAGCATGAAATAATGCGGAGCAGTTTCGCAGGTTACTTTAACTCCTCTGGTTTTTGCAAAGCGTATCATTGCCGTACTGCCCTCCGTTGAGACGTGACATATATGAATACGTGCATCGGCAGACTTTGCAAGAATCATTTCACGTGCTGTTATATAGTCCTCTGAAGCTCTGTCCATGCCCTTTACACCCATTTTTTCAGAAGTTTCACCCTTGTTCATGATACCGCCGTCAATTATGCTCAAATCTTCGCAGTGGGACGCAACAAGCAAGCCGTTTTCTTTTGAAAGTTCAAGAGTCTTGCGCATCATTTCAGCATTTTCTACAGGTCTGCCGTCGTCGGAAATACATATACAGCCTGCTTTTTTGAGTTCATCATAATCACACAATATACTGCCGTTCATGCCTTTTGTTATACAGCCAACGGGATATACTTCAACACCAGTTCCCTTTGCTTTTTCAATTATATAGCGGATTGTATCGGGATTATCGCACGGCGGTTTCGTATTCGGCATAGCAAGAACACCTGTAACACCTCCGGCAAGAGCTGCTGAACAGCCTGTCAGTACATCTTCTTTATGGGTAAGTCCAGGGTCACGGAAATGAACGTGCATATCAAAAAGAGACGGCATAAGCACAAGATTTGTTCCGTCAATTACAATATCAGCAGATTCAGCTATATTTTTTTCAATTGATGTTATTTTTCCGTTGCTTATGAGAATATCCGAAACAAAATCTTTTTCGGAATCAACAGCACGGATATTTTTTATAAGAATTGATTCCATAATACCTCCATTTTTACAGAAAAATAACCCCTATAAAGTTAGGAGTTCGGAGTAAAAAAGTCGGGAATTGTAGTCTAAAGAAAGAATTTTTATGCTTATATAAGTTGTTAAGCAGATTATTTTCATCATTTGATTTCAACTCCTGACTTTAAATTTGTTTTTTCTTTATATTATATCACATTATTTT
>JAIDTI010000073.1 GCA_029060755.1 Ruminococcus sp.
TGGTATTCGTCTGAAGATTCAGATGTGTATAAGATAAAGGGATAGCAGATATTAATAAAAAATCAATATATTTAATCATGAAAGGATTTTTTTATTATGTTTGAAAAACTTGAATTAATGGAAAAAAAGTATGAGGAAATCAGTCTGAAACTCTCCGACCCTGAAATAATCAATGACAATAAGCTTTATGCACAGCTTATGCGTGAATACAAGAATATGACTCCGATTATTGAGAAATACCGTGAATATCTGAAAGCACACACATCTTTTGTAGATGCAAGGGAACTTCTTGATGACGGAAGTGCAGACAAGGAACTAAAAGAACTTGCACAGTCGGAATATGAGGAATCAAAAGAAGATGTTGAAAGAATCACACAGGAACTTAAAATTCTGCTTTTACCAAAAGACCCGAATGATGATAAGAATGTTATTATTGAAATTCGTGGCGGTGCAGGCGGTGAGGAGGCATCACTTTTTGCAAATTCTCTTTACAGAATGTACACAATGTACGCTGAATCAAAAGGCTGGAAACAGGAAATACTCAATGCTCAACCGACAGAATTAGGTGGATTTAAAGAAATCAGCTTTTTAATTGAGGGAGACGGAGCGTATTCACGTCTTAAATATGAAAGTGGTGTGCATAGAGTTCAGAGAGTTCCTGAAACGGAATCGCAGGGACGCATACACACATCAACAGTAACTGTTGCAGTTCTTGTTGAAGCTGATGAAGTTGAATTTGAAATAAATCCGACAGACCTTAAAATCGACTATTTCCGTGCAAGCGGAGCAGGCGGTCAGCATATCAACAAGACTGAATCCGCTGTAAGAATAACATATCTGCCGACTAATGTTGTTGTTGAGTGTCAGGACGAAAGAAGTCAGCACAAAAATAAAGATAAGGCTATGAAGATACTCCGCTCACGCATATATGAGGCTATGCAGGAGGAGGCAGAAGCTAAAGTTGCATCAGAAAGAAAAATGCAGGTAGGTACTGGCGACCGTTCAGAAAGAATCCGCACATATAACTATCCGCAAGGCAGATTAACCGACCACAGAATCGGCTTGACTATATATCGTCTGGAAGATATGCTCAATGGCAACCTTGATGAAGTTTTTGATGCTCTTGCAACGGCAGACCAGGCTGAAAAATTAGCAAGTCAGGAAGAATAATTATGAATACAGTTTTACTTGAAAATAACGAAAAAAATATAGTTTTTGTCGCTGAACTTATAAAAAGCGGTCATGTTGTCGGAATACCGACAGAAACAGTATATGGACTTGGTGCAGATGCTTTGAATGAAGATGCTGTAAGAATGATTTTTCAGGCAAAGGGCAGACCTGCCGACAATCCGCTTATTGTACATCTTGCCGACTTCTCACAGGCTGTAGATTATACATCATATATCCCACAGCTTGCATACAGACTTGCTGAAAAATTCTGTCCGGGAGCTTTGACAATGATTCTGCCGAAAAATAACCGCATACCACTTGTAACATCAGGCGGACTTGATACGGTAGGAATACGTGTGCCGTCTCACCCTGTAATGCACAAGATAATTGAGATTTCAGGCTGTCCAATTGCTGCGCCGTCTGCAAATATTTCGGGATTACCTAGTCCTACTTGTGCCGAACACGTTATGCGTGACATGAATGGCAGAATATTAGCAGTTATTGACGGCGGTTCATCAGAATTTGGTGTTGAATCAACTGTTATTTCTTTTGACGATGAAAATACAGCAAGAATTTTACGTCCGGGAGCTGTAACAAGGGAAATGCTTCTTGAAATATGTGATAATGTGATTATCGACCCTGCTATTCTGAACGAACTGGCAGAGGGGGCTGTTGCATCTTCTCCGGGAATGAAATACAAGCATTATTCCCCGAAAGCAGATGTTATAATGGTTGAATCTTCTTTTGATGATTTTGTTAAACTTGTTGCAGAAAATGACAAGGAAAACACATGGTCGCTTATTTTTGACAGTGACAAAGAAAATTTCCCATATAAATACATGACATACGGTGCGGACAGTTCCGAACAGGCACACTATATTTTTCAGAGACTAAGAGAACTTGATGATATAGGTGCAGAAAAAGTGTACGTCCGTTCCCCGTCTACTGACGGTGTGGGACTGGCAGTTTACAACCGTCTTATAAGGGCGGCAGGATTTGAGGTGATACGATTGTGAAAAATCTGACTGATACAATGGTTATAGGGCTTACAGGGCAGACAGGAGCAGGAAAAAGCACTGTTTCAAGAGTTTTTGCCGAAAACGGCTATGCAATTATAAATGCTGACCATATATCAAGAAAAGTTGTGGAAAAAGGAAGCGAGTGCCTTAAAGAAATTACTGAAATATTCGGTCTGAATATTCTTAATCCTGATGAAACTCTTAACAGAAAAGAACTTGCAAAAATCGTATTTGTGGATAAAACAAAGCTTGAAATGCTCAACTCCATAATCTACCCATATATAACAACGGAGATTATCTCACAAATCAAGCATTTTTCTGAAAACGGAAAAAAGCTGATACTGCTTGATGCTCCGACGCTTTTTGAAAGTCATTCAGATGATTTCTGCGAGATTATCATTTCCGTTGTTGCTGAACCTGAAACAAGAAAAAAGCGTATTATTCAGCGTGACAATATAACGGCGGAGCAGGCACAAAACCGCATGAACTTACAGTTAAGCACGGAATTTTTTATTGAACATTCCGATTTTATAATAGAAAACAATGATTCTGTTGATGTTTTAAACGGCATATCAAAAGAAGTTGCCGATAAAATCAAATACTATTATTATGATATTCGTTCTGTTGCTATGACAGAATTTTGAAAGGGGTTTTTATAAATGGAAGAAAAAAATCTTGCCAAAGAACTTAAAGAAAAGCTGTTCCGACAGCAAAAAAACGGTTACAAGATAATTGATGCCGATGAAGAAAAAGCAATATCTGATTTTGCCGAAGAATACAAAAATTTTCTTGATAATGCAAAAACAGAACGTGAAGCCGTAAAATTTGCATTGGAAGTTCTTGAAAAAAATGGATTTGTTGAATACAAAAAAGGTATGGAACTCAAAGCAGGCGACAAAATTTTCCGCAATAACAGAGGAAAAGCTGTTATTATGGCTGTAATCGGCACTGCTCCTGTTGCAGAGGGTGTGCGTCTTTGTGCAGCTCATATTGATTCACCACGACTTGACCTTAAACAAAATCCGCTTTATGAAGATAACGAACTTGCACTTTTCAAAACGCACTATTACGGCGGTATCAAGAAATACCAGTGGACGACAATTCCGCTTGCACTTCATGGCGTTATAATCAGGGCAGACGGTGAAACTGTTACTGTAAATATCGGTGAGGACGAAAATGACCCTGTTTTCTGTGTTACTGATTTGCTCCCGCATCTTGCAACTGAACAGATGTCACGTACAGCAGCAAAAATAATCAGAGGCGAAGACCTTAATCTTCTTATCGGCTCAATTCCGTTCAGGGAAGATGAAACAAGTGAGGCTGTAAAGCTTAATATTATGAACATTCTCTTTGAAAAATACGGCATTACAGAATCCGACTTCATTTCAGCAGAGTTAGAAGCTGTACCTGCATTTAAAGCAAGAGACATTGGTTTTGACAGAAGTCTTATAGGCGGTTATGGTCATGATGACAGATGCTGTGCTTTCCCTGCACTTAAAGCAACTCTTGATTGCAAAACACCTGTTCACACTGCTGTAACTGTTCTTACAGATAAAGAAGAAACAGGAAGCGACGGAAATACGGGTTTATGCTCCGATTATCTCCGATACTTCATTGCTGATATTGCAGAGGATTCAGGTTCATGTGGCAGAGACGTTCTTTCTGTATCTGAATGTCTTTCAGCTGACGTAAATGCAGCTTTTGACCCGACTTTTGCAGAAGTAAACGAAAGAAACAACTGTGCATATGTAAATAAAGGCGTGTGCATCACAAAATATACAGGTGCAAGAGGAAAATCAGGCACTTCTGATGCTTCAGCAGAGTTTACAGGACGTATCCGCAGACTTATGGACAGCAACAATGTTATATGGCAGACCGGCGAACTTGGCAAGGTTGATGAAGGTGGCGGAGGTACTGTTGCCGCATATATCGCAAATCTTAATGTTGATACAATTGACATGGGTGTACCTGTTCTTTCCATGCACGCTCCTTATGAGGTTATCTCAAAACTTGATTTATACATGGCTTACAAAGCTTTTGCTACATTTATCGCAGACTAAAACAAAAACTCCTGTAAAAAAATCATTACAGGAGTTTTTTAAATACAGATAACAAAATCAGATTTTTAAATTATTTATCAATAATTTTTGGGTATTCTGCGAATGGATTTTTCATATGAAATATGATATAATTTTATCAATCACTAATGACAATCAGGAGGGTGACAATGCAGGCTAAAAATAAAATATATATAAAAATAATTTTCTCTTTTATAGTATGTTTAATCTTCACCATATCCAACTGCATAACAGCATTGGCTGATGAACAGTTTGATAACAAGACAATCAAAGCTGGTATCTTTTACTTTGAAGGTTATCATATGAAAGACGAAAATGGCAGTCTGTCGGGTTATGGAATTGAACTTCTGAATCTTATTTCTGAATATTCACATCTGAATTTCCAATATACCGGATATGACAAATCATGGAACGAAATGCTTACCATGCTGGAAAACGGTGAAATTGATGTGGTAACTTCTGCCCGAAGAACTTCAGAACGTGAAGAGGCATTTGCTTTTTCATACCCTATTGGCAGAAACAACACCATTCTTTCAATCCGATATGATAATACAAAACTCCATAACAGCGATTACAAAACCTATGACGGAATGGTTATAGGTCAGCTGACAGGAAGCAGTCAGAATCAGAGTTTAGTGGATTTTGCTGAAAAAAAGGGCTTTTCTTACATAGTAAAAGAGTACAATGATTCAAATGTGCTTACTTCCGCTTTGATGAATGGCGAGGTTGATGCAATACTTTCAAGCGACCTGAGAAAAACAGAAAAAGAAAAAACACTGGACATCATTGCAGAAGACAACTTCTATGCTATCGTAAGAAAAGAAGATGCAGCACTGCTTAATGAAATCAATTATGCTATTGAACAGATGGATTTGAATGAGGGCGACTGGAAAAATGTTCTGTTTTATCAGTACTATGGTCCGGTTTATTCCTCTGAACTCATTTTTACTGAGCGTGAAAAGGAATATATTCATAAAATCGTCTCAGGAGAAAAGAAAATTACTATTACTGCTCTCGGAGACAGAAATCCATATTCATATGTAGAAGATGGAGAATTAAAAGGTATTCTTCCGGATTATTTTGCATATGTTATGGAAATAGCAGGACTGCCTTATGAAGTTGTAATTCCGGAGGACAAACATGACTATTACAATATAGCAAGTACCAATAGTGTGGATATTGTCATTGACAGGCTTAGTTCAAGTCCCATTATGGAGGAATCCGCTTATCGTGGATTCAATACAAATACTTACATGACAACGGGAATTGCAAGGGTAATACGACAGGATTTTTCAGGAGAAATAAAAAAAGTTGCAGTATCTGATTCTCAAAGCAGAAATATGATTATTGAGGAGCTTCATGGTGATATTGAGTTTCTGAGCTATCCTACAAGAGAAGAAGCTATGCAGGCTGTTTTGGAAAAAAAGGCTGATGCTGCATATGTGTATTCCTATGCTGCACAACTGTTTGTAAATAATGATACCACTAATTCCCTCTATTACAGCATTGCAAATAATATGAACATGAGTTTCAGAATGTATGTCCGTGACAGTGCAGACCATGAACTGATAACCATACTGAATAAGTGTATTCAGCAGGTTTCTAATGATATGCTGAACCAGTTTGCCTCAAAATATACAACTTATACTATAAAAGATATGAATTTCATTCAGTATCTGCAAGCTAAGCCGGAAATTATGCTTGCTGTTGCCTTTGTTGTTGCACTGATTATCTGTATTATGCTAATACTCTATCTGAAAGGACGCTGGAATAAAAAACTACTTAATGCTACAGAGCAGTCAAACAGGGAGATGAGTAAACAGCTTGCTATTGTTGAAGCACTGAGCCGTGACTATACAAATATTTTTGCAATAAATGAAGAAAAGGGTACGGCTAAAATCGTAAAACTGGAAGGTTATGTGACGGAAGGTATGAAAAAGGATTCTAAAGAAGAACTGCCGTATACCCCGATTCTGAATAAGTATATCCATGACCGTGTTCACCCTGATGACCAACAGTATCTTGCTGAAACTCTTTCACTGGAAAAAGTCAGTGAGCAGTTAAAGACTAACAATGAATATAATGGAATTTATCGTATACGAGCAGACGGAGAAAGTCATAATTTTCAATATACTTACGTAAAAGTTGGCAAAAACACTCTTGAGAAAAATGGTTTTATACTTGCAGGATTTCGAAATATTGATGAAATGATTCGCAAAGAGCAGGAACAGAAAGAAGTCCTGGCAGAAGCACTCGCTCAGGCGCAGTATGCCAATAACGCTAAAACTACATTCCTTAACAATATGTCACATGATATTCGCACACCTATGAACGCTATTATCGGCTTTACATCATTAGCAGTAACTCATATTGACAATAAAATACAAGTGCAGGACTATCTGAGTAAGATTCTGACTTCCAGCAATCACTTGTTAAGTCTGATTAATGATGTTCTTGATATGAGCAGAATTGAGAGCGGAAAAGTCAAGATTGAAGAAAAAGAAGTAAGTCTCCCTGACATCATGCACGACCTTAAAACTATTGTTCAGGCAGACGTAAAATCAAAACAGCTGGAATTTTATATAGATACTTTAGATGTGACAAATGAAATAATTATCTGCGATAAACTCCGTTTGAATCAGGTGCTTCTGAATATTTTAAGTAATGCCATGAAATACACAAAGCCCGGCGGTATGGTCAGTGTTCGTGTCATTCAGACATCACAAGAACAAGATAATTATGCTTCGTATGAGTTTCGGATTAAAGATACCGGTATCGGCATGAGTCCTGAATTTCTGAAACACGTTTTCGAACCGTTTGAGAGAGAACAGACTGCTACTGTAAGCGGTATTCAGGGAACTGGTCTAGGTCTCGCCATTACCAAAAATATTGTGGATATGATGGACGGTATTATTACAGTTGAAAGTGAAGAAGGAAAAGGGTCAGAATTTATTGTAAATTTCCGTTTCAGAGTTGCAGACAGTCCTGCAAAAGTTCAGCGACTGGAGCAACTGGCAGACCTTAGAGCATTGGTTGTAGATGATGATGTAAATACTTGTGTCAGTGTCAGCAAAATGCTTTCTGCTATCGGTATGCACCCCGATTGGAATACTTTAGGAAAAGAGGCTCTTATCCGTATAAAGTTTGCACTTGACCAGAATGAGCCTTACAGTGCATATATAATTGACTGGCTTATGCCTGATATGAACGGAATTGAACTTGTCCGTCGAATCCGCAAGATAATAGGAGATATGACACCGATTATTATAATTACAGCATATGATTGGGCAGATATTGAGGAGGAGGCTAAAGAGGCAGGTGTTACGGCATTTTGCTCTAAACCAATTTTCCTTACGGAACTGCGTGGAATTCTTGCTGCGCCTTATATGGAGCAGGAAAAATCAGAGGAAACAAAAGAACCTGAATTACGTTTTGACGGCAGAAAAATTCTGCTTGTGGAGGATAATGAACTGAATCAGGAAATTGCACAAGCTATTCTGGAAAATATCGGACTTATCATTGATACGGCTGACGACGGAACTGTAGCTGTAGAGATGATGAAAAATAATCCTGAAAATACGTATGAACTGATTCTGATGGACATTCAGATGCCTATTATGAATGGCTATCAGGCGACAAGGGCTATTCGTGCATTGAATAATCCCGTAAAATCGAAAATTCCTATTGTAGCAATGACAGCCAATGCTTTTGAGGAGGACAGACAAGAGGCTATAGATGCAGGAATGAATGGATATGTTGCAAAACCTATCAATATAGAAAAGTTAATGGAAACTCTCAAAAATATTCTGAAATAAAGAAGTCTGAAAAAGAAAAACGCTCTTGAAATACCATTTAAACAGTATTTCATGAGCGTTTTAGTATTATTTCAGATTATTTTTCTTTAAAGATTAATCAAAGGCACATTTCGTATATTTTTTCAACATCAGCAGAAGTGAGATTTTTAAGTCCTGTAATAACTCCGCCATTGCATGAATGTTCAGCCATAGCCTTAAAATGCGTTTTATCAATTTTCAGTTCCGTGAGAGTTGACTGAAGTCCAAGTGTATTGAAACAGAAGTCTGAAACAGCATTTATTGCAGATTTTGCGCCGTCCATAGCGTTTTCATTTTCAGGAAGTCTGAACACTTTTACACCAAATCTTGCAATTGCAGGAGCAGTTGTTTTATCAAGAATATATTCGAGCCAGCGAGGAGTGAGAATTGCAAGACCATGACCGTGTGTGATGTCGTAATAAGCTGATAATTCGTGTTCCATAGCGTGACAGGCGCAGCCGTGAACAGTACCGGCATCAAGAATTGTGTTAAGTGCCATAGATGATGCCCACATCAGATTTGCTCTTGCCTCATAATTTTCAGGTTCAGCCATTGCAATCGGAGTCCATTTCACAACCGAACGCATTACAGCTTCCTGCATTTCAAGCACCATATCAAAAGTTGCATCTCCTGCAAGATAATAATTGTCAAGAACATGATTGAAAATGTCGAAAGCACCGCAAGCTGTCTGATAAGTCGGGAGAGTGTAACTGTATTCGGGATTTTCAAATGCAACTTTCGGAATCAATGCAGAACCGCCAAGACCTATTTTTTCGTTAGTTTCCATATTTGAAATAACAGCCCAGCCGTCCATTTCTGAACCTGTTGCGGCATTTGTGAGTACAGCAACTACTGGAAGTGCATTTGTAACCCATGTTCCAGTGCTTACTAAATCCCATACGTTGCCCGACTCAATGACAGCAGCAGCAGCCACTCCCTTTGCGCAGTCGATTGTTGAGCCTCCACCTACAGCAAGCACAACATCAATACCTTCTTTTTTGCATATTTCTGCGCCTTTGTTTGCTGTTGTGTGGCGTGGATTAGGCTCAACTCCACTTAGTTCAAAAAGTTCAATGCCATTGTCATTGCAGAGATTTTTAACAAGCTCATAAAGACCGTTTTTCTTGATTGAACCTCCGCCATACATCATGAGTACTTTCTTGCCGAATTTCAGCAGTTCTTTCGGGAGATTTTCCATGATATTTCTGCCGAAATATACCTTATCGGGATTGTGAAAAATAAAATCGTTCATTGTAAATTCCTCCTATTTATAAGCATTTTCAAAAGAAATGCCATATTTATACATATTAATACCAGTCGTGCTTTTAAAATTCAGCTACAGAAAAATCTGCTGATTCAGATTTATTCAGTGAAAAAGTGATTTCAACGTCACCATTTCCGAAAGCTTCAAGCAACTGTTCTTTGGTTGTATTCTGTATTTTTCCAAGTTTTGTGAAATTCCATGTATTTACATCATAATAGACTGTAATTGAATTTCCCTGATAAAGAATTACATCACCTGCTTCGGTAGTAATTTTTTCATCGTTTCGGGGAAGTGTTGTGCCAAGACTGCCTACTTTTTCAAAACTTCCATAATCACTCATTTGTATTGTAAGACTTTTCTCTGAAATCAGTTCACGGAAAGCATCTGCACTTGAATTTTCTGCAAATTCAGCTGTAAAAGTTGTACTGCCTGCTGTAATATAAAAATGTTCCATATCTACCTTTTCACTCTCTTTTAATCCAAGACTGTCAATCCATTCTGTAACATCTGTTTCAGCAGAATTTCCCGAAAACCTCATACCGTCATACCAGGTTGCATTTTCTGCAAGATTATGCAGACTTTCCGCACTTGTACCGATTCCGCTTGAATGTGAAGTGCAGAACGGAACGATAATTTTATCAGAAAAATCGTAACTTTCAAGAAATGTATAAATTATTTTCGGGGCTTGACCGTGCCATATAGGATAGCCGACAAATATCACTTCATAGTCGTCCATATTCTCAATACTTCCCGATATTTCAGGACGTACTGTAGGGTCACTCTGTTCTTTGTCTGCTCTACAATCGGTGTAATATTTCAAATCGTCTTCAGTATATGGGATTTCGGGGATAATCTCATAACTGTCAGCTTTGAGGTAATCAATCGCATATTCCGCAATCTGTTCAGTATTGCCAGTACATGAAAAGTACGTCACAAGAATATCGCTGTCTGTATTTTCCTGCGTATTTTTGATAACTTCATTTCTTAACAGACACATATCAAAAACATCTAGTTGTCCGTCTTTGCACAAATCAAAGTCCTTGCCATTGCTGTTCGTACGTCTGCCGAGCAGAAAATCCTGCAAGACTTCTAAATCTTCAACTGTGTAAGATTCTGAATTATCAGTTGCATATGATGTTGTTTTTGCAGTTGAAACTGCATAATCGGAGATGCTTTCTTTAGTTGTACAGCCATAAAACGTCAGAAGTGAAGCTGTAAGAGTCAGAATTTTTTTAAACATAATTCAACTCCTTTCCAAGCTGATACAGAAGAAAATCAAGACAATCAATCTGTTGTTGATTTTTGTGTACCTCATCAAGCAGAGTTTTACGGTGTTTTCTAAGGAAACCTATTGTCTCTGAAAAATTGCCGTCAAGTAGTTGCTGTGTATATTTTTCAGCAATTGTTTCATTAATACCACTGTCAATGAGATTCTGAATAATTACACTATATCTGTCATTTGCCTGTGCCATTATTTTTTCCTCCTTTGATGTTTTCAGTATATCACAACTTTTGTGAAATGTCAAATATCCAGTTTGAATAGCATGTTATTCTTGACAGGAATAACACGAATGTGCTATAATAAAATAAAAAGGAGATGTTTATATGGAAATCCGAGTATTACGCTATTTTCTTGAAATTGCAAGGGAGGAAAATATGACAAGAGCTGCGGAAAGTCTGCACATATCCCAGCCCTCTTTGTCAAAAGAAATGAAAAAACTTGAAGATGAATTAGGGAAAAAGTTATTCCGTCGTGGAAGTACCTGCATGAAGCTGACAGATGAAGGTATGCTTTTGCGGAAACGTGCGGAAGATATTCTTGAAATGACCGATAAGACGATTGCGGAATTTCATTCTCTTGACGAAATCAATGGCGGTGATATTTATATTGGCTGTGCGGAATCGTGGCAGATACGCTGTTTAGCACAAGCAATCAAAAATTTCAGAAAAAAATATCCACTTTTACGCTATCATCTTTCAAGCGGAAATACTGAACAGGTTGCCGAAAAACTTGACAAAGGACTAATGGATTTTGCAATTATTGCTGAACCGCCGGATTTATCAAAATACAATTATATTGAACTTCCGGAGGCGGATAAATGGGGAGTTGTAATGAAAAAAGACAGTCCGCTTGCTGAAAAAAAGACAATAAAAGTTGAAGATTTAATTGGTCTGTCACTTTTATGTTCAGCACAGGCAATAAAAACAGATATTCCGAGATGGTGCGGTGAAAAGGCTGACGAGCTGAATTTTTCAGGCACTCTGAATCTGTTTTACAACGGTTCAGTATTCGTCAAAGAGGGATTGGGCTATATGCTGACTTTTGATAAACTTGCTGATACAGGTGCAGACAGTGAACTGTGTTTTCGTCCGCTTGAGCCACTTCTTGAAACCAGAATATTTATTATATGGAAAAAATATCAGGTCTTTACACCTGTTGCGGAATTATTTATGCAGGAACTCAAAGAAATTTCAGGTTGAAACTTGATTTCTCTCTCCCACCATATTTCAGCAGTCTCTTTATAGTAACAAAAAATCCCGATAAAGCTTTTTAAACTTATCGGGATAATTTTTATATAAGACAGCCTGCAATATCATTGATTTCATCAACTGATATACAATAAACTTTTGTTTTCTCCCCGCAAAAATAAATCTTGCAGGGAGATAATTTAAGGAGGGTTTTTATATTGTAGATTGCATTATAATATTTTAACAGACTTTAGTAATTTTAATTGTTAAGGTAGCCTGACAGAGCAAAAAAGTTTCTGTCTCCATTCTGATATTCAATATCTAATGAAAGTTTTTTATCTGCGTCAAAAACAGATATTCTTGCATTGAGTATAGTATAAGCGGAATCTTCCATATAGAAAGTAACTTCATCACCATTTTGTTCGTATGTGAAAGGTATTTCTGTAATCTTCCTTTTTGCTGCATCATGTGGATATAATGCTATATATACGGTTCCGCTGACACCATCTTCTTTGAACTCAATTTTTCGTTTTTCAATATATTCAGAAAAATTGTAATCCATATCCCAATCACCGTACCAGCTCCAGATTGTTCCGTTCAAAGTATCAGGTTTCGTTGATACATGGCTGGTCTTTCTGAATTTTGGTTTTTCAGTACTGAAATTAAATACAGAGCCATCGTCAAATTGTACACTGAAATTTCCGGTGTCATTCTGATTTACAATAGTTGCTGATTTTTTGTTAACATCACCGAAAGAAAACTTATTTCCTGCAATTTCATAGTCTGTTGTTATCATTGTACCATAGATTACATCGCCAAAATCATCAAAATCATATTTGGTAAACCTGCCGTCTGACCAGAACTCAAAGCCCATATATCCGTCTTTGCCTGATGTTTTAACATAATACAATCCATTCAGGAAAGTTTTTTGTGCTTGTTCTCTTGAATATGCCTTTTCTTTGAGCATCTTTTTCATAAGACATAAATCAAATATGTCAATTTTGCCGTCATTACACAAGTCAGCACCAGACTGATTAGCAAGTTTAACATTTGGAACATCTAAAATCCACTTTTGCAGTAAGACAACATCAGAAATATTGAAATCTCCGTCAAGGTTTACATCACCTTTGATGCTGACATCAGCTTTTGCCTGAAATGGAATTAATCCAGTTGATAAGCTGAGCATAACAGCAGATAAAGCAGTAATAAATAATTTGTTTTTCATGTTTTTCTCCCTTCATGATTCGGATAGTATTTTTAGCTGATAGTGAATTATATTTTTTGTTCATATCACCTCACATTCAATGTTTTGTTTTCTCCCCGCAAAAATAAATCTTGCAGGGAGATAATTTAAGGAGGGTTTTTATATTGTAGATTGCATTATAATATTTTAACAGACTTTAGTAATTTTAATTGTTAAGGTAGCCTGTCAGAGCAAAAAAGTTTCTGTCTCCATTCTGATATTCAATGTCAAATAACAATTTTTCTGATGATTCAGTAACCCTCAATGTTGCCTTAAGTATATTGTAATCAGAATCTTCCATATAGAAAGTAAATTCACCATCATTTTGTTCGTATGTGAAAGGTATTTCTGTAATCACTCTTTTTGCTGCATCATTTGGATAGAATATTATATATTCAGTTCCGCTGACACCGTCTTCTTTGAATTCAAGTTGTTTTTTATCAATAAAATTATAATTTTCGTCTATATTACCATACCAGCTAAAGATTGTTCCGTTCAAAGTATCGGGTTCTGTTGCTACATGGCTGGGATTTCTGAATTTTGGGCGTTCGGTACTTAAATTATATAAACCATCTTCAAATTGTATACTGAAATTTCCATTGTCATTCGCATTTACAATAGTTCCAACTTTTTTGTGAATGCTACCGAAAGAAAACTGATTTTCTACAATTTCATAGTCATCTGTTATCATTGAACTATAGATTGGATCGCCAAAATCGTTCAATTCGCATTTGGTGAGTCTACCGTCTGGCCAGAACTCAAAGCTCATATATCCACGAACACCTGCTATTTCCTCACAATAATAACTAACGCCTTCTATTTCAACATAATACAGTCCGTTCAGAGGAGATTTCTGTGGTTCTGTTTGAACAGCATTTGTAACCGACGTTGTTACAGAAGATGTAACAGGTGTTTTTGTTGTGTGAGGAGACGTAGCAGGAGCTTGTGTTGCAGTAGGAGATGTAAAAGGTGATTGTGTTGCAGAATGTACAGTTGTATTATTGCTTACAACAGAAGTATTTTCACTTGTTGTTGTGTATTCTGAAGTTAACTCATAAGATGTTGTAACTGTAGTTTCTGATGTATTAACGGTTGCTGAGTAGATGTTTGTAGCGTGTGTAGGGTCTTTTTCAATATTACTGTTTCCGCTGAGATTTCTGTTTATTATAACAACACTTGCAATTCCGACAAATGCTAAAATAAATGCGGCGGCAGAAGAAGCGTATTTATGCCACGATGCACGGTTATAATGTTCAATGCCTGAAACAGTAATCTTTTTATCTCCCTCATAATCAGTTTCAGCAGAAAGACTGTTCTTTTTCATGCATTTCTTTAAAATACGTTTTTTAGTATTTTCGTCAAGCGCAGGATAATTTTCTGCTATTTCCTCAACTGAAAAGTCATCAAGATTGCTAAGCTGATTCATAAAATCTTTTTCATTTTTATTCATAATAGCCTCCATTTCTAAGGATTGTACCTATTTTTTTTCTTGCACGTATACTTCTTTTCTTCACAGCATCTGTTGTCATTTCAAGTACTTTTGCAATTTCACGTACTTTATAATTGTAAAAATACTGATACACTATTATTGAACTGTCAGGCTCTCCAAGTGATTTTACTATATTCCAGAGATTCTGCTTGAATATACGTTTTTCAACTTCTTTTTCGGTATCATCAGAAGCAGGAGGAATAACAATATCCTCATCTTCTATATCCAGACACATATTATTTTTTCCTGAAATTCGTCTGAAAGCATCAATAGCTCTGCGTTTGGCAATTGTGCTTATATATGATTTCAGACTTCCGTTTCTTGCCGAAAAATTTTCAATATTCTTGAAAAACTCAACCATAATATCACTTACACAATCCTCAACATCTTCTTTTGAACCACAACTGCCGATTTTATTGAAAACTATGGCATATATAAGATTTCCATACTGTTCAATAAGGGTTTCATAAGCTTTTGCAGGGGAATTGTGTAGCAACTGCTCCCATTCCAAATCTGTCATTCTTTCATCTCCTTCATTTCTGTTTAATAATAAGTGAAACACGTTTCATATAATACATTCGTCCGACATTATGAAAATGGACATATTCAAATATAATTTTTTATTTTAACTCACCCCCATTGCTTTAATATCAGGTAAAATGCGCTTCATTAAATACATTCGCCGAACATGACGAAAAGGGACATATTTAAATATAATTTTTTGTTTTAACTCAATTCCATATGTTGTATACCGATAAAAAATTGGTATAATGAAGCCTGTTCCGATAGAAAGAAAATGAATAAACAAAAAAGAGTTATCCGATAAAATAAAAAATTCAGATAACTCTTTATTTTTGAGTAATTCAGAAATTGTTACCAAATCGTTGCCATTATAACGGAATGATAACAGATTTTGGCTATATACAGCCATGTTTTTCGGGGTTTTTATTATTCCCACTCCACATAGATTCGTAAATTCCAAACTTTTTTGTTTAGAAAATATATACAATATTGTTTCTGATTATCTGTATTAGCCTTTGTTGGTCTCGCTATCATCGCTCTGTTATCAGTTTGTTATCAGCTTTGATAATACGATTATGCTACTCTAGTATTACAGTTGTAAAAAGTGGGCGTTCCAATGACAGACAGAAGCATTAAGCTGATGTTTTAATTTCCATTT
>JAIDTI010000074.1 GCA_029060755.1 Ruminococcus sp.
GTTTTTCCTCTCAATGCTTCAAATCCTTCTTCATCAACTGTTTTTACCCACCTTGAAAGCGTTCTCCTGGTAATGCCAGATAATTCACTTTCTCCAGGTGATAATGCTTCGATATCTATATAACATCCTGTAGACGAATTATAATTAACGTATACGATAGATGGGTCAGCAATTTCAACTGTGAAACATATTTCTCCTCAGTCATAGTTGTCAATGTTAGGGTCATAAAATCCAGAAATATGCAATCCAGCGGCAATAGAATAGTATTATATCATAATATTATCCAGATGTCAATTGTGAATTATTCCTGAATATTTGTTAAATAGTTCCTTATTTTTTGTTGTATCGTTATATTTTTTTGTGTATATTGCTGATCGAATATAAAAAATAGTCTCTTGATAAAGGAGACTATTTTTATCATATATTTTAATCTGATTCTTTTTCTATAACGCTTATGCCAAGCACATCAAGACTTGCTTTATCGACCGTAGACGGACATTCCGACATAAGTTCACTTGCATTCTGTACTTTTGGAAATGCTGTAACATCACGCAGACTGTCAGCCTTGCACATAATCATAGCAAGACGGTCAAGTCCGATACCCATGCCACCATGCGGAGGAGCTGCATAGCGGTAAGCATCAACAAGGAATCCGAATTTTGCCTGTATTTCTTCATCTGTCATGCCAAGAGCCTCAAACATTCTCTGCTGTAACTCAAAATCAGTGATACGCATAGAACCGCTTGAAAGTTCTGTACCATTGAGAACCAAATCCCAGGCTTTTGCACGTACATTTGCAGGGTCTGTATCAAGGTATTCAATACATTCCTCCATAGGCATTGTGAATGGGTGATGTGCGGCAACCCATGTATTGCTTTCTTCGTCAAATTCAAAGAACGGCATTTCAGTAATCCAGAGGAAATTGTACTTGTTTTCGTCAATAACATCAAGTCTTTTTCCGCATATGAGACGGATTGCACCAAGAGTTGAAAGAACAGTCTTTGTTTTGTCTGCACATATAAGAATCAGGTCACCTTCCTCTGCTCCGACTGCATTGCAGATAGTTTCAAGTTCGCCGTCTTTCAGGAATTTTTTGAAACTGCAATTCGGCTCACCTGCCCAGCGGATATATGCAAGACCTTTTGCTCCGATACCCTTTGCGTGTTCAACAAGCTTGTCTATTTCTTTTCTTGTATATGTTTCTGCTCCGTTCTTTACGTTGATTGCACGGACAGAACCGCCCTCCTCTATTGCATTTCTGAATACAACAAAGTCTATATCTTTAACTGTATCTGTAATATCTTGAATTTCAAAGCCGAAGCGTGTATCAGGCTTATCAGAGCCGAAACGATTCATAGCATCAGCAAAAGTAATTCTCGGAAGCGGTAAAGGTATGTCAACATTTATTACCTCTTTGAATACACGCTGGATAAATCCCTCAACACATTCCTGAATATCCTCTGCATCAACAAATGACATTTCAAGGTCAATCTGTGTAAATTCAGGCTGTCTGTCTGCACGCAAATCCTCATCTCTGAAACAGCGTGCAAGCTGTATATATCGGTCATATCCTGCAATCATAAGAAGCTGTTTATAAATCTGCGGAGACTGCGGAAGCGCATAAAACTTGCCCTGATGTACTCTTGATGGTATGAGATAGTCTCTTGCACCTTCAGGTGTTGACTTCATCATCATCGGAGTTTCAATTTCAAGAAATCCGTTTTCATAAAAATACTCTCTTGTAACTTTTGCTATATTATGACGCATGATTAAATTCTGCTGTAACGGTGAACGTCTCAAATCAAGATAACGGTACTTTAAACGGAGTTCCTCATTTACTTTTGTTTCATTTGTAATTTCAAACGGCGTAGTCTGTGCCTTTGAAAGTATACGCAAATCATTTACGAATATTTCAACGTGACCTGTTTTCTGCTTGTCGTTCTTGCCCTCAATAATTTCACGACCCATTACTTCACCTTTTGCCATTAATACATATTCGCTTTTGCATGAAGATGCTTTTTCAAATATTTCCGGGTCTGACTGGTCATTGAAAGTAAGCTGTACAACTCCTGTTCTGTCACGCAGGACAATGAATATTACACCGCCCTTGTTTCTGATATGCTCAACAAATCCGCCTACAACAACTTTCTGTCCGATTTCTGTAACATCTCCACAATAATGTGTTCTCTTTAAACCTTTCATACTATCAGCCATTATTTTCCCCTCCTAAAAATGAAAACAACAAATCGCTGTTATCATCTTCGTCCATTTTGTTAAGAACTTTATCAAGATAAATATCAGTAAATGAATTTTTGAACTTATCATTAATGCATATAACTGTTTCTGCACCTGTTTCCATATCCTTAACCTTAACAATATTATTTTCAAGTTCGTTATCGCCGATAACGATTGTAAACAATGCACCTATCTTATTTGCATATTTCATCTGTGCTTTAATACCTCTGCCCATTACGTCAAATTCGGCAACTATACCATCTTTACGTAGTTGTTGAGAAAGAATCATTGCCTGATTAAGTGCGTTGTCACCCATAGTTGCAAAATAAACATCACAGGTTTTCGGCTGAATATAGTCGCAATTCTGCTTGTCCATTACAATAAGCAGACGTTCAATTCCCATAGCAAAACCAAGTGCGGGGATTTTCTGACCTCCAAGCTGTTCAATGAGACCGTCATAACGCCCACCACCACATACAGTACCTTGTGCGCCGATTTCAGTTGTAACAAACTCAAATACTGTTTTTGTGTAGTAATCAAGACCACGCACAATTCGGGGATTAACCTTATACTCAATCTCCATGCTTGTAAGATATTTTTTAAGTGTTTCAAAGTGATTATTACATTCGTCGCAGAGATAATCAAGAATAACCGGAGCATCTTTGCCGATTTCCTGACAGATTTCACTTTTGCAGTCAAGTATTCTCATAGGATTCTTGACAAGTCTGTCCTTACAGGTATCACACAAATCATCTTTGCGTGCTTCAAAGTAATTTCTAAGTGCTTCATGATACTTTGCACGGCAGACAGGACAGCCTATTGAATTTATATAAAGTTCAATATTTTTTATTTCAAGCTTATCAAGTATTGACTTTGCAAGAGAAATGACTTCTGCATCAGCCGAAGGAGATGCACTGCCAGCCATTTCAAGTCCGAACTGATGAAATTCTCTTAATCTGCCAGCCTGCGGACGTTCGTGACGGAAACATGAAAGCATATAGAACACTCTCTGCGGAAGTGCTTCGTTAAGCAAACCATTCTGCAACAATGCTCTTATAGTTCCTGCTGTACCCTCCGGACGAAGTGTAAATTCAGATTCCTTTGCTTTTACAGTGTACATTTCTTTCTGCACTACATCAGTAGTTTCACCAACAGAACGCTGAAATAAGTTCGTGTTTTCAAAAGTAGGTATTCTTATTTCGCTGAAACCGTATGTTTCGGCAACTTCACGTGCAATTTTTTCAACAGTATACCATTTGTGAATATCCTTTGGAAGAATATCTTCTGTTCCGTTTGGTCGTTTAATATCTAAAGCCATAATATCAACCTTTCTTTTTTAATAAAGATGAAAATTGTCCCTTTTCATAAGGGACAATAAAGCATAATGCGGTATTACTCCACTTAAATGGAAATATTTCCTGCCTGTCTCCAGTCAAGGTCGCCTCTTTCCAATGCAAGAATGAGTGCTTCTGCTGTAGCTATGTTTGTAGCAACCGGAACATTATGCACATCACAAAGTCTGAGCAGATTCATGTCATTTGCACTGCTTGCATTTGGATTGATAGGGTCTTTGAAAAATAAGAGAACATCAACTTCATTGCATGAGAGAAGTGCTAAAATCTGTTCTGCTCCACCCTCTCCGCTAAGATAACATCTGATTGGAAGACCTGTTGCTTCTGAAACCTGTCTGCCTGTAATATTTGTAGCAATAAGTGAATGTTTCGATAATATTCCGCAGTATGCACTACAGAACTGAACCATAAGTTCTTTTTTTGCATCATGAGCAATTATTGCGATTTTCATTTTTTCTGTCCTTTCCCCGCTTAATTGCGGATATATTGGTTATTATGAAGTTTTGACTGTAAGTGGAACGAAATCACCTACAAGTCGTTTTGATATTGCATCAAACGCTTTCAAGGCAGCTGAATCAGTAGGAATAGGATTTCCTTTTCCTGTTGCAACAGTCATTTTGAAATCGTCCGGAATTACACCTATAAGCTGAACGCCTATTCTGTCGATAATTTCATCAAGATTATTGACAAGTGCATCACCTATAACCTTTTTGCTTATTTTGTTGATTATAAGACGCTGACTTTTATTTCCTCTGTTATAGAACTCATCTGACATAAGACTTGCATCTCTTATACATACAGGGTCGGGAGTAGAAATAATCAGAATAAGGTTAGCCTGCTCCACAATATCAAATACATGAGAGTTGATACCTGCTCCAGTATCTATAATTATATAGTCAAAATATTTTTTTACAGAACGGCATATATCTACAATCTGTTCAGCTGTTACGTGTGTAAGAGTTTTCGGCGCACAGAGAAGATTCAGATTAGCAGCCATAGGAACTTGTGTAACTGCATCAAGAGGCTGTTTTCTGCCATTGAGAACATCTCCCAAATCATATTCTATTTTCTTTTCAATACCAAAAATAATATCAAGGCATCTAAGACCAAAGTCAAGTTCTATAAGCAATGTTCTGTGTCCTTGTTTTGCAAGTGTATATCCAAGACCTGAACATACTGTTGATTTACCTGTACCGCCTTTACCTGATGTTACAGCAATTATTTTAGACATAAAAATTTCCCTCCATTATTGAATAGCCTGTTCACAGATATACAAGATTTTGTTTAATATCCGATAATATCGTAACTCTAATATACATTATATCACAAAATCAACGATTTGTCAAAGACTTTTTTGTATACTACGTAAAATTGTGCAATCCGATACTTTAAACATGATAATATTGTATATTATGCACAAATATATAAAATTTGACATTTATTTCAGTTTATGTTACTATGTTATGTGAGGTGATTTTGTATGTTTGAATACACATCTAATAACAAAAGGTATCACACACTTAACTATTATTTCAAAAAAAACTATGGGCATAAACTATATAAAGCCGTAATTGACTGCGGTTTCACCTGCCCGAATATCGACGGCTCAAAAGGTTATGGCGGTTGTATCTTCTGCGACGGTGGAAGCGGATATTTTACAAAAGGTGAACTTGATATAGCAGAACAGCTTAAAGCTGAATCCGAAAGAATATTCCGCAAAAACGGCACTGTCCCGATTATCGCATATTTTCAGGCAAATACAAACACATATGCTTCGGCAGAAAAATTAAGGGATATTTACTATAAAGCACTTGATTTTCCGCATATAGAGGGTATTTCAATCGGCACAAGAGCAGATTGTCTTTCTGATGATATTATAGACCTGTTATGCGAAATTAATTCACTTACGAATCTTACTGTTGAACTTGGTATGCAGACAGTACATGAATCAACAATAAAACTAATCAACAGATGCTGTACGCATGACGAATTTATCAGAGGATATAATAAGCTGAAACAAAATAATATACGTGTGTGCCTGCATATAATAAACAGTCTCCCTTTTGAAACATCTGAAATGATGACTGAAACAGCAAGGCAGACTGCCATGCTTCGTCCCGACGGCTTGAAAATACAGATGCTTCATGTGATAAAAGGAACAAGACTTGCTGAAATGTACAAAGACGGCAGAATATCACTCATGAGTCGTGAGGAATATATTGATATAGTTGTAAAACAGCTTGAACTTATACCGCCTGAAACTGTTATTGAGCGTATAACAGGTGACGGCGACAAAAACAAACTCATTGCTCCCGACTGGAGCAGGAACAAGATAGCTGTAATTGGCGGTATAGATAAAGAATTAGCCGTCCGTGACACATATCAGGGACGGCTTTATAAATCTTAATTCTTTTGGTACTGTTTTACGCTCAATGCTCTTATGGAATTGAGTATCAGAAGCATTGCTGTTCCTGAATCAGCAAAGACAGCAAGCCACATATCAGGGTGACCTAATAAGCCAAGCACAAGCACAAGTGCTTTTATTGCAAGTGCAAAGATGATATTCTGATATGATATGCGCAATGTCTTATCGGCGATTTTCTTTGCATATACAATTGTTTCAGGCTCACTGTTCATAAATACAGCATCAGATGCTTCAAGTGCAATATCTGCACCAGTCTGCATTGCTCCGCCTATATCAGCACCGGCAAGTACTGGAGCATCATTTATTCCGTCCCCGACAAACATTACAGCACCTTTTTCGGCTCTTATATTATTGAGTTCCTTAAGTTTTTCATCGGGCATAAGTCCGCCGACTGCATAGTCAATGCCTATTTTGTTACCGACAATTTTCGCATTTTCCGCTTTATCTCCAGTAAGCATTGCTGTATATATTCCCATATTTTTAAGTTCTGCAACAGCATTTTCAGATGTTCTTTTAATTGAATCTGAAACTATGATTCTGCCCTCTGCCCTGCCGTTTACAGCAACATATACAACACTGCCTGTTGAATCGGGCATATCGGGAACTGCAATATTTTTTTCCTGCATGAGCTTTTCATTTCCGCAAAGTATCTTTTTTCCATTCAGTTCTGCATATACTCCACGTCCTGACAACTCACTTGATTTATCAGGCTCATCAAGATGTATTTCTTTTGCTTTGCAGTCTGCCGTGATACTTTCTGCTACAGGGTGTGAGGAAATCTGCTCACAACTACCACAAATCTGCATAAGTTCATTTTCTGTAAGTTCTCCGCAGGTCGTTATATCTGTTACTGTAAAACTGCCGTTTGTGAGAGTGCCTGTTTTATCAAATATGATTGCCTTGACTTTTGCAAGTGCCTCTATTGAGTTACCGCCCTTAAACAGTATGCCAAGTTTTGATGATGCACCGATTCCCGAAAAGTATGCAAGCGGTACACTAAGTACCAATGCACAAGGACAGCTTATTACAAGAAATGTCAATGCGGAGTATACCCATTTATGCCAGTTGTGAGTTATAAGCGAACCAAGAACAGCTGTAAGTACAGCAATTGCAATCACTATCGGGGTATATACTTTTGAAAAACGTGTGATAAAACGGTCAATCTTTGGTTTTTCTGCTGACGCATCTTCAACAGCCTGTGCAATTTTTGAAATCATTGAATCTTTTGCAGATGTAGTTGCTTTCAGTGTAAACGTATCTGACAGATTGATACAACCCGACATTACCGCATCACCCTTGCGGACTGTAACAGGTACAGGCTCACCGTTTACGGCTGATGTATCAATTCTTGATTCGCCCGTTTCGACAATACCGTCTGTTGCAATTCTCTCCCCTGCCCTTATTCTCAATATATCACCGATTTCAATTTCATCTGCATCTATACGTACAAACTCACCGTTTCTTAAAACTTCCGCTTCGTCTACACGCAGTTTTGATACATCTGTTATAGCTTTACGGCTCTTTGATACTGCATAATCTTCAAAAAGTTCACCTATCTTGAAAAAGAGTACAACTCCGACTGCTTCCGAATATTCGCCAAGCGCAAATGCTCCGACAGTTGCAACAGTCATAAGGAAATTTTCGTCAAAAAAATTGCCTTTTCTAAGATTTTTGAATGTTGAGATTATTATATTATATCCAAGAATTAAGTATGACAATGCAAAAAGAACAATTGAAACTATATCATTTTCATTTTTATGATGCAGAATAAGAGCAGATGCAAATACAATGACACCTATAACAAGAGAAATCAGCTCACCTTTTCCGCTTTCGCCGTGTTCATGACTATGCTCGTGTGTATGTTCGTGACCGCAACAGCAATCTTTGTCATGGTGATGATGTTCGTGTTCGTGATGATGATGTTCGTGAGGTTCTTCGTCGGGAACTGCTATTGTAACTCCTGCTTCAATTTTTCCGGCAAGCCTGTTTATCTCCGAAAGAAGTTCATCAGTCATATTGCCTTTGATTTTTATTTTTCTCATAGGAAAATTCAGACTTGCATCTTCTATGCCGTCAAGTTTTTTGATTGCCTCCTCAATCTTACCGCCACAATGCGCACAGCCAAGATTGTGTATTTCGTAAACCTTTTCCATATCATTACTCCTGTAAATTCAGATTACATATGAACACTTGTTCATGTGTTGATATTATCATATCATATTTTTCTGAATTTGTCAAGTATTTTCTGAAAAAATATTGAAAAAAATTTTTTTTAGTGGTATAATAGATATAGATTGATATTTGTTAATCATGGTTAACACTGATTTCCGGCTATTTACAGATATTTAGCTTATACTAACAGCTTTTTGAAAATAATTTCGTCTTTTCTGGCATTAAAAATCACTTATATATGAAGGTCTTCAAAAAATTGCTGAAAGGAGTGTCTGACATGATTAATTCTAATACCTATGACGGAGGTGCAGATGCTATTCTTAATATATTTACACAAAATCAAACCGAAACTGAAGAACAGGACTACGGCACAGTCAATAATCTTATTTCTACCTGCTCCCAATCAAAAGAAAGTCTTGCTGTACTTTACAATATGTTCAAAAAAAGCGTATTTGCTGTTGCGTTCAGTATAACATCAGACTATCATCTATCAGAAGACTGCGTTGCAGAAACCTTTGTCCGATTAACGCAGGTCAGAAACTTCAACCCGAAAAAGGGTGACGGCAAAGGTTTTATACACAAAATCGCCCGCAACGTTGCACTTGAATTTAACCGAAGCTATAAGCGTGATATAGAAAATATCTATGTATCAAACTATGGCGAATCGGACAATACAATCGAAAACAGCATTTTTCTTACAGAACTGCTTGCACATCTTAATGACAAACAAAGACAGATTGTTGTTATGAAATGCTGTAGCGAACTCACTTTCAAGGAAATTGCTAAAATTATGAAATGCCCTGAATCCACTATAAAATCACGCTACAAAAGGGCAATCGCTATATTACAGGAAAAGGCAGGTGTTGACAGTGAAAAAAAATAATGACATAGAAGAAACTATCAAAGACAAAATGAACAGGCTTTCTGACTCTGTTGACTGCTTTGACAGAATTTCCGCAAGAGCTTTTCCTGAAAAAAGTCAGGATTTTTACGAAAGCGGATTCACAATAAGCGACCTTGAAAATGTTACCGATAAGGCAAGACGAATTAACTTTGTGAAATGGGTTTCTGTTGCCGTTGCTGCTGCTGTATGTATTGCAGTAATACCACGCACAAATTTAGTTCAGAACATATTCTGCAATATCGGCTCTGCTAAAAATTCATTCACAAAAATACTTGAGGAAATCGACTATCAGACCGAAAACAACGACTATCTTATATCAGACTATCCGCTTGACTACTATATAAAAAATGATGTGCTTATCACTCCACTTTTTTCGTGTCCGTTTGAGAGTAAAAACAAGGAAAATGCAAATGTGAGAATCTACACCAGACAGATTAACGGCATAAATACAAATCAGACATATGCTGTACAGTATATCGGAGAATACAGCGAAAACAGCATTATAGCTGTTGCAGAACCGCAATATAAGTTCAGTGACTATGATGCAGAACAGGCACAGAATATTGATGTTGATTTCTATGATACGGTATATTCATCATATTCACCATCTGCTGTACAGTACAATTTCAGCATGGACAACAACGGGATCTCTGACAACAACGAAAATGTATCACTTGCTTCATTCACGTATAATTTACTTTTCAAAGACGGAAATGACATCATACCCGTGACAAGCGAAATCCTCTACGGGCACAAGACAGAATCAGATGACTATTTCTATGACATAATGCTGACATCATACCCCGACTATGAAAAAATGACATTCAATGACAACATGGCAATGTGGAAAAAATCTGTATACTTCAATGACAATCCCGCAAATCCCACTGAAAACAACTCAAATTTCACAAGGACAGAACTTTTTACAGAAAATGTTGACTTCATAAATGCAACTTGTCCATATGTCTTGCCTTTTGAGGAATACAATGCAGAACAGGGTGAAACAGTCTATATCAATGCAGATGACGTGGGAAAAAGAATAAGCACAATTATTCTGCCATGCGAACAGTCTGCACTGTCAACAACAAAACTCTATTTCTCACCGATTTCTTTTGATTATTCCATAGCTGTAATGTCGGAGAAAAACGGTCTTATAAAGCTGTATTCACTCAAAGAAAATGAGGAAGATATGGAGCTGGCAGAAATGGAACATCAAAGAAGACTGATAGAACTTGAAAAAGAAAAACAACTTGAATCAGAATGGACACAAGAGGACATAATCATAGATTAAGCAGAACAGAATCCGCTTGAAACAGACAGAAAGCAGAAAGCAGGTCATTTTTCTTGACCTGCTTTTTCGTTATCTGTATTTATATACTGTTACCGCCTCAAATCCGTCAAGCAGAGTTGTCATACTCTTGAAAGCCATTCCCGTTCCCTTTGCAACGCAGTTTACAGCATCTTTTGCAATTCTGCATCTTATACCAAGAGTACGCTTTATAAGCTGGATAAGACCGCCAAGCAATGCACCTCCGCCAGTGAGAAGTACACCATTATCATAAATATCCCCAACAAGTTCAGGCGGTGCATCTTCCAGAACTTTTCTTATAGCTTCCATTATTTCAAAAGTATCATCTTCAATTGCCTTGAAAAGTTCAATTTCACTCAAATCAATCTGATATGGCAGTCCTTTTATAAGGCTTCTGCCTTTTACTGTATATGTAACTTCGTCATTAGGGTCATAAAGATTGCAGAGTTCTATTTTAACTTTTTCGGCAGTCCTCTCCCCTATCAGAAGTTTATACTTATTCTGTATGTATTTTATTATAGAGCGGTCAATTGCATTTCCGGCTGTTTTTATTGTGTGGCAGGTTACAACGCCGTTCATTGAAACAATAGCTACATCTGTAGTTCCTCCGCCTATATCAACAATCATGTGACCTCTTGCCTTTGCAATATTCACACCTGCTCCAATCATTGCGGCAACAGGCTCTTGTATAAGGTAAACCTGTCTTGAACCAGCACTCTTTGCCGCTTCAACAACTGCACGGCTTTCAATATCAGTTATGAATGACGGAACGCATATTATAATTCGTGGCTTTACAAGCTGATGTTTGTTTACTTTCAGAATAAATTCACGTATCATACTATGTGCAAGGTCGTCATCTGAAATAACGCCGTTTATTATTGGTCTTGCAACGCATATATAGTCTGGATTTCTGCCAATCATCTCATAAGCCTTTTTTCCTACAGCAAGAACTTTGTCTGTTCTTGTATTATAAGCAATAACAGACGGCTCATTTAAAATGACCCCCTTGTTACCCATTGTTATAACTATATTTGACGTTCCTAAATCTATGCCTATATCTGTATTAGCCATTTTCTATTATCCTTTCTTTCTAAGCATATCCATAAGACAGGTATAACGTTCAGTATGAGTATTATCGTCAACCATTCTGCGTATTTTGCTTTCTGAACCGACAAGAATAAGAATTTTTTTTGCTCTTGTAACGGCTGTATAAAGCAGACTTCTGTAACTAAGCTTTTCATAACCGTCCATAACAGGCATAATAACTGCCTCAAACTCACAACCCTGACTTTTATGTACCGTTATCGCATATGCAAGCTCAATCTGCTGTAAAAGTTCAAATGAATATTCAGCGATTCGTCCGTCAAAATCGATTACAGCAATCTGCTTTGAATTGTCTATGCTTGTAATTCTGCCTATATCGCCATTGAATATCCCCGAACTTTCAAAGTTGCCTTTTTTCCACTCTATACTATAATTATTCTGAATCTGCATAACTTTATCGCCAGTCCGGAGAGTAAGTCGTTCTGTTTTATACTCATTTTTGTCATCTGCGGGCGGATTAAGTTCATACTGTAATCTGCTGTTAAGTTCGTCTGAACCGACATTTCCGCCACGTGATGGGGTGAGTATCTGAATATCATCAAAAGACGAATAGCCATAAGCATCAGGAAGTCTCTTTTTTGCCAGGCTTGCAATAAAATTAACAGCAGGCTCATAATATTCAGCACCAAAAAAGAAAAAATCGCTGTGTTTCTGCGTTAAATCAGGATATTCGCCCGATACTATCTTATGTGCATTTGTGATTATACAGCTTTGCTGTGCCTGACGGAAAATTTCTGTAAGTTCAACAACTGGCACAATACCGCTGTCAATAATATCATGCAATACATTTCCTGCTCCGACGGAGGGAAGCTGATGAAAGTCCCCTACTATAACAAGTCTGCAATTGGGTTTAAGTGCTTCAAGAAGTCTTTGAAATATGATGCTGTCAACCATTGACATCTCATCAATAACCACTGTATCACATTGCAAGGGATTATCTTCATTATGAAAAAATACAAGATTACTGCTTTCATCATACTGCATTTCAAGAAGTCTGTGAATAGTTTTTGCCTCATAGCCCGTAAGCTCCGACATACGCTTTGCGGCACGTCCTGTAGGAGCAGCCAGAAAGACTTTTTCTTTTTTCTTGTTAAGAATTGATATAATTGCATTGAGAGTAGTTGTTTTGCCCGTTCCTGGACCTCCTGTAAGAACCATTACTTTTTTTGATATTGCTGTGCGGATAGCTGAACGCTGATTCTCTGCATATTTTATATAATTGTCTGATTCCTCTGCATCTATAAGCTTGTCTGCATCTGCTCTTGCCGTATCGGAAATCATACATAAATCATACATTTTATCAGCAATAAAGCTTTCAGCCTCATAATATTCAGGAAGATATACATATTCTGTACCGTTTTTTATGTATGAAATCAGGGAATTTTCCTCAACTGCCTTTTCGTATGAATCTGTAAAATCATCTTCAGAAATCTGCATAAGTTCATATGACTTTCTCCATAAAAGTTCAATCGGCAGACAGGAATGTCCGTCCAATGCGCTTTTATTCAGAACATATTCTATTCCTGCTGTTATTCTGCAACTGGAATTTTTCCTGATTTTCAAATCCTCTGCAATTATATCAGCTTGTTTAAAATCAAGGTCTATACCGTTTTCACATAGTATATACGGATTTTTCTTTATAATATCAAGAGAATTTGTGCCGTAATGCTGATAGAAGCGCATGGCATAAAGACTTTTTATGTCAAATCCCGAAAGAAAAGTTGTAATTTCTTTTAACGAAAAAAGCTTTCCAGCCTCCTCAATTATCATATCGCACCTTTTCTGTGAGATTCCTTTTATTTCCGCAAGTTTTTCAGGTGTTTTCTCCATGATATTCAGTGTATCATCACCAAAAGCATTTATAATCTTCTTTGCAATTGATTTTGTTATACTTTGTATCGCTCCCGATGCAAGAAATTTTTCGATATTTACAGATGTATCAGGAAGTTTTCTCTCACAATATTCAGCCGAAAACTGCATACCGTATTTCTGATTGACAATAAATTTTCCGTCAAGAATAAGGCTTTCGCCCTCATCAATCTTGCCAAGATTTCCGACAACAGTAAATAGTCCATCATCTGTATCAAGTTTTATAACAGTATAGCCGTTGTTTTCGTTAAAAAATATAACTTTTTCAACGATACCTTCAATTCGCAAATCTTCATTACCCATAATTCCACCTCTTTTATTTTTCACTTCATATATCATTATACTATATTTTTTCGGAAATTGCAAATGTTTCAGCAAAATATTTTTCAAGTTCATTGCTGGAAATAAAAACAGCGTCAGGATTATCCTCTGTAAACTGCCTGCAAAGCTCCTTTTGAAGCGGATTTGCAGAATAATCCACAATAATTATATTGATTCTGCCACAGCTTTTCTGCATGATATATTCAAGTCTCTGCTGAAACTGTTCGTCCTCTGAAAAAACAGGGAGAACTGTAACATATGGCGGAGAATTTTCAAGCGGTATCGTGAAAAACAGCGATATAATTTCAATAAAAGCTATAACACCAAGAACAACAGCAACAGTGATAATAATTCCGTCCATAACAAAAAGCCCCTTTATTCAGCATTATTTACAGTATATGCTGTATAATGGAACTTTGTTACTGTTTTTTCACGGAATCGGCTCAAAAAGAAAGTTGAAACTTCCGGGAACAGCATGGAGACTTGTTTCAAGAACATGAGCAAATATTTTCAGCCTATGGTATGTTGAAATATTGTCAGACGGAAAAAGACTGGTATCAAGAAAAAATGTGATGACTGCTACAATCATTTCCGCACTTTCTTTCGGATATTCCGTTTGTATACTTCCCTCTGCACAACCTTGCTGGAGCAGTGCTGTCAGAATGGGTGAAATTTCCTGAACGGCAATCATTTTCATTTTGTTGTGAAGCTGTATATTTTCGCTAAGATGCAGATTTAAAATAAGATTTTTTTCCTTGTTGCTGAACTCACTTTTTATTATTGACTGAAACAACAGCTTTATCTTCTGCAATGATGTTCCCTCATAGTCAAAACCCCTGAAAAACTCATGTATCGCATTTTTATAGCATTTTTCGATTACAGCGTCAAGTATTTCGTCTTTGCTCTTGAAATAATAGTAAACTCCACCTTTTGCAATTCCTGCTTGTCGGGCAATAAGATTTACGGAAATATCCTTGTCAGGCATCTGGCACATAAGTTCCTGCGCCGATTCAAGTATCTGTTCTCTCTTATCAATTTTCATATAATATCGTCCTCCTTCATGGATTTTTTTTAATTATATCACAAATTTTTGAAAAATGCAATATTTTTTTTGAAAAACACTTGACCGTCGGTCAAATACGTGATAGAATATAAAAAACAGAAATTTGACCGATAGTCAAAATTCAGAAAGCTGGTGCTTTTATCAAATGAAATTATTCAATGCTATAATTGGAACTGTTACTGTTGTCGGAGCTGTTTCAGTATATGCCGCATACACCCTTTTTAATAAGGTAATACCAAGACAAGACGGCGTTAAAGTTGACCTGAATGAAATGGCAGATATGGAAAAGTGGGAGGAATATAAAAAAACTCTTACTCCACGTGGTGAGTGGGTACGCTCTCAAAATCTTGAGGAAATATATATTACAGCCCGTGACGGTATCAGACTTCATGCATGGTATCTGCCTGCTGAAAAGCCGACCGGTAGAGTTGCAATTATAGAACACGGCTACACAAGTAAAGGGCTTGATTCGTCTGCTCACGCATATTTTTTCCACAGACAAGGTTTTGACTGCATTATGCCCGACCACAGAGCGCACGGAGACAGTGAGGGCGATTATATCGGTTTCGGTATTCTTGACAGATTCGACTGCATTTCATGGATTAACTATGTTGTAAAGCGTTTCGGTGAAGATGTGAGAATACTTCTGCACGGAACATCAATGGGTGGAACAACAGTTCTTATGGCATCTGGACTTCCCGATTTTCCGGAGAATGTGAAGTGTATCATAAGCGACTGCGCATTTACTTCTCCGCATGATGTCTTTGCACATATTCTGAAACGTGATTATCATATACCTGAATTTCCTGTTATGAAGATAAATTCAGTGATGTGCAGAAAAAAAGCAGGCTATGGCTTTGATGACTACTCAACAATCACAGCTATGAAAACAAATGACCGCCCTGTCCTGTTCATTCATGGAGCTTTGGACAATTTTGTACCGACAAGAATGGTGTATGAAAATTATGATGCCTGCATTGCCCCGAAAGATATACTTGTTGTGGAAAATGCGGGTCATGGTGCAAGTGCGTATGAAAATACAGAGCAATACGAAAGCAAGGAAATTGAGTTTATAAATAACTGGATTTCCGAAAACGTCTGAAAAATAAAGGAGTTTTAAGCATGAAAGAATTAATCATCAACAGCGTTAAGGTTGAGGCTTATCCGCTTACAGCCGCACAGCGTATTCACAATTTTTCAAGACTTTCCTGTCCGTTTCATCAGCTTCTTAATATAGGAACCGGTTTGTATATTAAGCAGGATACGGACTTCAATCTTCTGAAAAGTGCTATAAAGGAGGCATATAATCGTCTTGATTCAATGCGTCTCCGTTTCTATCAAGAGGAAAATGGTGACGTTTTACAGTATCTTGTGCCATTCGATGACAGAGATATTGAACTTGTCGATTTTTCCAACTGGAATGAAGAAGATGCACATAATGAAATGCGTAAATGGACTGCTGTACCTTTTGAAAGATTCAACTCACCAATGAATCTTATTAAAATGATTAAACTCCCCGACGGCTATAACGGCATCTACAGCAAAGTTGACCATATGACAATGGATTCAAGTTCTATCATCACTTTTTATTCTGATGTTCTCCAGATTTACTGCAACAAACGTTACGGCACTGAATATCCGAAGCCTATGCAGTCATATATCAAGTGTCTTGAAAAAGACCTTGCATATGAAGCAAATTCTCCGGCACGTCAGAAAGATGAGAAGTTCTGGAAAGATATAACAATGGAAAGTGAGCCTATGTATACTGATTTCAATGGTATGGGCAAGCTGATTACTCAAAGACGTGAAGAAGGAAATCCTGATTTAAGAGCTGCAAGTAACAAAAAGACAGATACCCGTGCTTCAATATCTGTTTTTCAGCTTGAAAAAGAACCGTCCGACCGTTTGCTGAAATTCTGTGAGGAAAATCATGTTCCTGTTGTTTGCCTGCTCCTTATGGGATTGAGAACAGTTCTTTCAAAGTTTAACAACAATGAAAAAGATGTTTCTGTAAGAACCTGCGTTGCAAGACGTGGCACACTTCTTGAAAAGCGTTCAGGCGGTACAAGAATACACTTTTTCCCGATTCGTACAATCATGAGTCCCGATATGACTTTTATGGATGGTCTTAAAATGTATCAGGAAAAACAGAACGCTATCTTCCGCCATGCCAATTACGATTCAGTCGCACAGATGATGATGTCAGCTAATCATTGGAATACTCAAGGCAAGACTTATGAAAGTCTTAGTCTTACCTATCAGCCAATGTCAATGAAGCAGACATCAGATGATATTCCTGATATTCCATATAAGAGTTTCTGGTATACAAATGGTGTTGCCGCACAGCCACTTTATCTTACAGTTATGCACCGTGTAGAAGACGGCGGACTTAACTTTAACTTTGAATATCAGAAAGCTGCTGTTACCGATTATGAAATGGAATATTTCTATTACTATCTCTGCCGTGTAATATTCAGAGGAATTGAGAACAGCAACCGCACAATCGGCGAAATTCTTGATATGATATAAACAGATAATAATATATAAAGGAGATTTTACTATGTTTGAGCAGATTAAAGAAATCATTGTAAATTATGTTGATGTTGAGGAAAGCGCAGTTACAGAAAACTCACGTTTTATTGAAGATTTAGGCTTCAACTCATACGATTTCATGAGTTTTTTAGGAGAAGTTGAGGAGACTTTTGAAATTACAGTTGAGGAAGAAGACGTTCTCAAAATTACAACTGTAGGCGAAGCAGTCAAGTATATTGAAAGTCTTAAATAAGGAGTATTTTTATGGATAAGTCAACAGTAAAAACATTGCAGGATTTAATTGCAGAATCCGCAAAATGTTATGGAGACAAAACTTTCCTCAAAGAAAAAATCGGAAAGAATATTGTTGAAACGTCATTCAATCAGCTTTGCGAAAACAGCAAGCGTGTAGGAAAGTTTCTTGCTGAAACACAGGGAAAGAAAGTTCATGCTTCATTAATCGGCGCAACAAGCAGTGCATACCTTACAGCATATTTTGGTACGGCGTGCAGTGGAAATGTCATTGTACCGCTTGATGCGCAGATGAAAGAGGACGATTTATGCGACCACCTCCGCCGTTCTGATTCAGAAGTATTCTTTTTTGACAAGAAGTTTATACCAATGCTTGATGCAGTCCGCAAAAACTGCCCTATGGTAAAGACTTTTGTATCATTGCAGGAAACTGACGGCGAAACAAGTCTTGCGCAGGTGCTTGAATCGTATGAGCCTATGGAATGGACGCCGCTTGCTCCTGATAGTCTGGCAGCTATTCTTTTCACATCAGGCACAACGGGATTAAGCAAAGGTGTTATGCTCCTTCACAGCAATTTTATCGACAATACAATGTGTCAGGACAATGAAAGTGATGAAAGTGATGTGCTTCTGTCTGTTCTCCCCGTTCACCATGTATACTGCTTTACCTGCGATATACTTCTCTCTCTCAGATACGGCACGCAGGTTTGTGTAAATGATTCAATGATGCACATTGCGCAGAATCTCAAGCTTTTCCAGCCTACAATTATACTTCTTGTCCCTATGATTGCAGAAACAATATACAGAAAAATCAAGGCTTTCACAGATGCTCACCCTGATGCAGATATAAACGCCGTTGCAACTGCAACATTCGGCGGTCGTCTCAGAGGAATCTACAGTGGCGGTGCATATCTCAATCCTACACTTGCCGAAGCTTACCGCAGTTTCAATATACCGATAGCTCAAGGCTATGGCATGACAGAATGTTCGCCACGAATATCAACAGCTCATCTTGATGATACAAATATGGAAAGTGTCGGTACAATTGTTAACGGCTGTCAGGTTAAAATTGTTGATGGTGAAATATGGGCAAAAAGTCCGTCTGTAATGGCAGGATATTATAAAAATCCTGATGCTACAGCAGAATCACTTACAGAAGACGGCTGGCTTAGAACAGGTGATTTAGGCTATGTGGACAACACAAATCATCTCTATATCACCGGCAGAAAAAAGAATCTCATTATTTTAAGCAACGGCGAAAATGTTTCTCCGGAAGAACTTGAAAACAAGTTTTCGGGTCTTGACTGGCTTTCAGAAGTTCTTGTATATGCAGAGGACGGACAGATTACAGCAGAAATCTATCCTAATCAGGAATTTCTTGCAAACAACGGCATTGACAAGATAAAAGAGCTTTTTACAAGTCATGTTGCAGAGGTCAATAAAACAGTTTCCACTCCGAAAGCTATAAGACGTATGCGTATACGTGATGTTGAGTTCAACAAGACAACTTCAAAGAAAATCAAGCGTGAACAGGACATCATCGGCGAATTAATCAAATAAAATAAATCCACCGTCTTTTTTGTGAAGACGGTGTTTTTTTATTGACATAAAACCAGAAAAACATTAAAATAATATTGTAAAAACATATAAAAAACATATCAGCATGGTATTATAATATCAAGAAAGGAGGAGAACATGAAAAAGATACTTGTAATTGAAGATACACAACAGATTTGTGATGTGATACGGATTTATTTTAATAATGAGGGTGCGGAGACTGTCATAATACAGGACGGACAAAAGGCTCTTGATTTTATTGACAAAGGATTGAACGGTATCGGACTTATTCTGCTTGATATTATGCTCCCGAATACAGACGGTTTCACTATATGCAGAAAAATCCGCATGACAAGTGATATTCCCGTAATATTCATTACTGCAAGAGGACGTGAAGAAGACATTCTGTACGGCTATACATTGGGCTGTGATGACTATATAGTAAAACCGTTTTCACTTGCGGAACTCTATGCAAAATGTATGGCATTTATGAGACGTGCAGAAGGCAGAGTGCTATCTGATATTATGGAATGTGGAAGTATATCAATAAATCCGAATACATTGCAGTGCTTTGTGGACGGCAGTGAAATTGAACTTACTCCAAAGGCTTTTGCAATTCTGCATTATCTTATGAATCACATTGACTGGACTGTTGACCGTGATACTCTGCTGAATAATATATGGGGCTATGATTATTTCGGCAGTGACAGAGTTGTTGATAATCATATCCGACTGTTAAGGAAGTCATTAGGAAAATCGGGCAGACAGATAAAAACTGTTGTGGGCAGAGGTTACAGACTGACAAAAAATTAAACAAAAGGAGGACTTTTTATGAAATCAAAAATCAGGAGAAAAAAACGTGTTACTTTTATCAGGCTTTTTGCATCTTTTTTCGCAATTGCTGTATTTTTGTCACTTATATTTGCTAATTTATTCCATGAAATTCTTATAAGGGAGATACGAAGTGAGATTAGCAGGGAAATTATGGAGAAAATGTCACAGATACAGTCAAAAGTAAGTGAATTTAATGAAACAAGCCCAAATCCCATAAAACAACTTGACGCTTTTATGACAGCATATACTTATTATGCTGTTTATACAGGCTATACTACAGTTAATTCGGGTTTTGATGAGAACTGCTATGCAGTATCCGCCATAATCGACGAAGAAACAGATACAATTATAGCATCAAACAAGCAGAAACTTATTACTTTTCTTAAACTCAAAGACGGCGAAAGAACTTTTATGTACAGTTGTGACAGAGAGCGTTTCAATCTTCCTCAGCTTGACGAACTTTTTGACAATTATTCCAGTTACAGCTATAATATCAATTTTAACAGCATTTATGTAAATGAGGACGACTATTCGTTTGTACCGCATACCATCATAATCGAAAAATTGCAAGATAATGATGATGCTTTACATCTGGTAGAAGTCACGGAGACAAAAGAAATTGTTATAGATTTTGATGACGAAAATTATCAGATTGTCAATCTCAATGAAAGTTCAGAGAAAAAAGCTCCGTACACTTTTTTGGATAGTTTTCAAGGTTGCAATAAATTTGATTATACTGCATTAACAGATTCAAGGTTAGAAACTTCAAATTTCCCTTTTGATGATTCAACATCAGCAGGCTGGTTTTATAATAATAATCTGCTTGATGTACATGCAACAAATAAAGTGTATATCGACGGCAAAACCTATACACTTCGTATGCTTTTCGTACTTGATGAAAACTGTAAATCCATATCGGATTTTTACTGGAAGTATACAATAATATTCTCACTTACTGCACTTGTCCTTGCATTTATTCTCAGTCTTGCACAGCATATCATAAATAAAACACGCTATGCCTTTGAGGACTATCAGAAAGCACTTATAAATAATCTCTCCCACGACCTTAAAACTCCCATGACTGCTATCGGCGGTTATGCTGAAAATGCAAAAAAGCAACTTGAAAACGGCAAGTCTGAAGATATAGTATCATTCCTTGATGCAATTACAGAAAATGTATTCCATATTGATACAATTATAAATCGTACTCTTGAATTGAATCATCTCAATAAGATTCAGGAAGTAAAAAAAGAACTTGTCAAGATATATGAAATTGCTGAAACGTCAGTTGAAAAATATAATCTCATACTTGACGAAAAAAATATTACTGTCGAATTAAATGGCAAATGTGAATTAATGGCAGACAGAACTACTATTGAATCTGCAATAGAAAATCTTATATCCAATGCTGTAAAATATACTGCTAAAAATGGCAGAATCCTGATTACAGCTGAAAAAAATTCCCTCACAATTACAAATACAACAGCGGAGCAGGTTGATACAACAGATTTGATTATGCCTTTTGTAAAGGGTGACAAAGCACGAAATGAAAATTCAAGCGGTATCGGACTTGCAATAGTTCAGAGTGTAGCCGACCTGAATAAGCTGAAATTTACAATATCATCATCAGAAAATCAGTTCAAAGCTGTTTTATCAAAGTAATCTCCAATACACCTCCTTATAACAAAAAGTCCTGAAATGCAATAATACGCATTACAGGACTTTTTCTGCAACATCAGTTAAAATTGTGACTTTGTTTAAGCACCATATCTTTTACTTTCATAAGGGAAGTTGTTGTGCTTCTCTCATTTTCAGATAATTTCATAGTGATATATTTTATTGTTTCCTGATAGTCAGGTATCATTATGTGTTCAAGTGCATTTACACGGCGACGTGTTTTTTCTATTTCATCTGCCAGAAGCTGACAAGCCTTTTCTATCTCAGCAAGTCTTATCATTTTAGGAAAAATATCACTCAATGCACTTATAGCACCATCAAGGTCAACAGAAGTAAATGCTGTACCATATGAATAAATATCGTCCGCATCACCTGTTCTGTATTTCGGATTGAATACGGGAATATACACGCTCATGACGTTTTTTTCTGATACTTCCAGTTCAACTTCCTGTTTCGGAATCATTAATGCTGTTTCAAGTACTTCTCTCTGCATTACTGAACCTGCAACCGCCATATATTTATTTGCTTCTGCAATTCCTGCCTCAACTTCACTGCGTAACTGCTTGTTTTCTCTGATAAGATTCATGAACTGTCGCATTAATTCGTCTCTTTTGTCTTTTAGAAGTTTATGACCTCTTTGTGCGGAAGCAAGCTTTTTTTTAAGACTGCTTAACTCCATTCGTGTCGGATTTACATTAAGTCTTGCCAAAAAAACTCACCTCAATTCTGTTCATCATAATATTGTGCAAGGTATTCCTCTCTGATACGTCTTAATTCACTGCGTGGGAGAAGTTTAAGAAGTTCCCAGCCGATTGACAAAGTTTCCTCAATACTTCTGTTATTCTCAAAACCTTGTGAAACATAACGCTTTTCAAATTCATCAGCAAATTTTGCATAGAGCAGGTCTGTCGGAGTAAGTGCTGCTTCACCAAGTACAACCATAAGCTCCTTTGCATCTTTGCCACGTGCATAAGCGGAGAAAAGCTGATTCATTGTGTCGGAATGGTCTGCACGTGTTTTTCCCTTGCCGATACCTTTATCTTTGAGACGTGAAAGTGACGGTAATACGTCAACAGGCGGATTAATACCCTTTCTGTAAAGTTCACGTGACAGAATAATCTGTCCCTCTGTGATATATCCGGTAAGGTCAGGAATAGGGTGTGTTTTGTCATCTTCAGGCATGGTTAAAATCGGTATCATTGTTATACTGCCATCTTTGTTGTCCTGCCTGCCAGCACGTTCATAGAGTGATGCAAGGTCGGTATACATATATCCGGGATAACCACGTCTGCCCGGAACTTCTTTTCTTGCGGCTGAAACTTCACGCAAAGCATCTGCATAGTTTGTGATGTCCGTTAATATAACAAGTACATGCATACCCTTTTCAAACGCAAGATATTCAGCGGCTGTAAGTGCCATTTTGGGAGTTGCAAGACGTTCTATAGCTGAATCATTTGCAAGATTTATAAATAGTACCGTTCTGTCAAGTGCGCCTGTTTCCTTGAAACTTTTTATAAAGTATTCTGATTCCTCAAATGTAATGCCCATAGCGGCAAATACAACGGCAAACTGTTCATTATCGCCAAGAACACGTGCTTGTCTTGCAATCTGTGCGGCAAGCTGTGCATGAGGGAGTCCGCTTGCCGAAAAAATCGGGAGTTTCTGACCTCTTACAAGTGTGTTAAGTCCGTCGATTGCTGAAACACCAGTTTGTATAAATTCCTGCGGATATTTTCTTGCAACAGGATTCATAGGCAAGCCGTTTACGTCCATACGCATTTCAGGTATGATTTCACAACCGTCATCAATAGGATTTCCCATGCCGTCAAAAACTCTGCCGAGCATATCCTCTGATACGCCAAGTTCCATCTGATGACCTGTAAATACTACTGCGCTGTCCTGTAGGTTTATTCCTGCGGAATTTTCAAAAAGCTGTACAAGCGCATTATTTCCATTTATTTCAAGTACTCTGCATCTTCTTTTTTCACCGTTTTTCAGGCGAATGTCAGCAAGTTCTCCATATGTGCAGTTTTCAACTCCCTTTACAAGAAGTAAAGGTCCTGCTGCTTCTTCAATAGTTCTGTATTCTTTCGGCATTATTCAACAGTCTCCTTACATTTATCAATTTCAGCGGAAATTTCAGTTGAAAGATGATTAAACTCTGCATCTGTATCTTCCTCTTTGATATATTTGAAACGTCCGATTTTTTCACGGACAGCAAGTTCTGCAATCTGCTCCACGTCTGCACCCTTTGCAACAGCTGATTCAGCTTCATCATGGAAATTCAGAATAAGTTTCATCATGTAAAGCTGTTTTTTAAGACTTGTATAGGTATCAATTTCATGGAAAGCAAGCTGATGCAGAAAGTCTTCACGAATTGAGCGTGCCGTTTCCATTTTAAGTCGGTCATTTGCTGAAAGTGCGTCCATACCGATAAGCTTTACGATTTCTTTAAGTTCAGCCTCATCATTGAGTATAGCCATAAATCTTGCACGGAGTTTAATCCAGTCAGCAGAGACATTGTTATTATACCAGTCTGCAAGCGAATCAACATAAAGCGAATAGCTTGTAAGCCAGTTTATAGCAGGAAAATGACGCTGATAAGCAAGATTTGCATCAAGTCCCCAGAAAACTTTAACAATACGCAAAGTAGCTTGTGAAACCGGTTCGGATATGTCACCACCAGGCGGAGAAACTGCTCCTATAACCGATAAAGCACCCTCTCTGCCCTCTGTTCCTGTTGAAATTACACGTCCTGCACGTTCATAGAACTGTGCCAGACGGCTACCAAGATATGCGGGATAGCCCTCATCACCAGGCATTTCCTCAAGACGACCTGACATCTCACGTAAAGCCTCTGCCCAGCGTGAAGTTGAGTCTGCCATAAGTGCAACGGAATAGCCCATATCCCGATAATATTCGGCGATTGTTATACCTGTATATACTGATGCTTCACGTGCGGCAACTGGCATATCAGATGTATTTGCAATGAGAACTGTACGTTCCATAAGTGATTTGCCTGTTTTCGGGTCAATAAGTTCGGGAAACTCATTAAGAACGTCTGTCATTTCGTTTCCACGTTCGCCACAGCCAATATATACGATAATATCTGCCTCTGCCCATTTTGCAAGCTGATGTTGAGTAACAGTCTTACCACTTCCGAAAGGTCCTGGAATTGCAGCAACACCGCCCTTTGCAATCGGAAAAAGACAGTCAACAACTCTCTGACCTGTTACAAGCGGCATATCGGGAGAAAGTTTCTTTTTATATGGTCTGCCACGACGTACAGCCCATTTCTGCATTAAATTTATCTCTTTGTCACCTTTTTCAGTTTCAAGAACACATATAGTTTCATCAACTGAAAATTCACCCTCTTTGATTGACTTGACTTTACCTTTTATTCCGTTTGGTATCATGATTTTATGCAGAACAATATCAGTTTCGGGGACAGTTCCTATAATGTCACTGCCCTCAACTTCATCACCGATTTTTACTGTCGGAGTAAATGCCCACTTTCTGTCACGGTTAAGCGATGTTACTTCAACACCTCTTGCAAGATTGTTTCCACATACCTGACGGATAGCATCAAGCGGACGCTGTATGCCGTCATATATACTGCCGATAAGTCCCGGTCCAAGTTCTGCACTCATTGGCTCGCCTGTTGATTCAACCTCCTCACCTGTTCCAAGACCTGCTGTTTCCTCATATACCTGAACAGATGCCCTGTCGCCATGCATTTCGATAATCTCACCGATAAGTCGCTTCTTACTTACACGAACAACGTCGAACATATTTGAATCTCTCATTCCCTCTGCAACAACAAGAGGACCTGAAATTTTTACTATTTTTCCAATACTGCTCAAAAATTACATCTCCTTTTATTTAGTCATGAGTTCCGCACTCCTAATTAAGAATATCAGAGCCGACTGCTTTTTCAACAGTTTCGTGTACTCCTCTCATTCCCTCACCCGTATTGCCCTCAATTGCTGGTATAAGCACGATTGACGGAAGTTTCTGACTTCTGTATTTTTTTATCGTATCACTGACAAGTACTGCAACGGGTTCGGTTATATAAATCACCCCGAAGCCACTTGATGCAAGTCTGTTTATCAGCTTTGCAACCTTCTCCGCTTCTGTTTCATGGAATACTGAAAGTCCAAGAGCCGCAAATCCCGAAACACTCGCAGAATCACCGATTACAGCGGTTTTCAATAATTCAAACATAAAGTTTCCTCATTCTTTCTGTAATTGTAGCCCTGTCTGCACCAGATTCACAGCATACCATGATAATACGCATATTTTTTTCCTCTGCTTCAGATGCAATATAGTAAGCTATCAGCGGTTCAGTACCAAATGACTTCATTCTTGCCGTTTCAGCAAGCTCCATGATGACATCATCACACCATTTTTCAAACTGTGCAGGTGATTCATTAAGAAGTCGTACAGCATCACCATATGACGAACTTTCAAGAAAATTCATAAGACTTTCCGTACCGTTCAGGGTTTCTCTTATCAGTGAATCCTTGTCAAGTTCCGAACTTCCGCATATTGCTGTCTCAAGAAAATTTTTCTGCTTTTTCATCTTGCTTAATCTGTAAGCCGTTTTCATATCACAACATACCGTTATAAGATTTGCATACTTTTTCATAAACTCACTGCCGAACTCTGCTGAACTTTTTTGCATTGCTTTCAGTGTTGCGGAGTCTATAAAAGAGTCGGTAAGCTGTCCGTCGGACGTATCAACAATAAGTCTGTATGCCTGCTCCGCTGTGTCTCTGATAAATTCGGGTAGACTGTCATAATCCTTTGCTGAAATAATTTCAGAAAGATGAATCAAATCAAGATTAGTAGGGCGGATATAGTACTTTTCAGGACTTCTGCCCGAAATCATGGATTTAAGAACTGCTTTCAGATTATGAAAGTCATTTTTATAGAGCAGAATTTCAAGTTCTTTGCTGTCGGGAGCGTATTCATGAATCATCTCCCATACATTTTCAGATGAGATTGATGCACCGCCCTTTTTTGCTGATATGAACGAATTCATTTCAGCCTTGCTTGTTGCATTTATAAGCTGTTCCATATCGTTTCTTGTGAGGAGAGTATTTTCCATAGCCTTTACAGCCGCAACTGCATTTGCATATTTAATCGTACTCATTTTTTCACCTGCCCGAATAATTCTCTTGCAACAATATCCCTCACGCTTTCACGTTCTGCCTCAATTATCGCACGGAAACAGCAGTTTTCAGAGATAAGTCCATAGCTTAAAATAAAGCCGTTTTCAATATCTGCATATTCGTCAGAGATTGCTATATCAAGTTTCTGAACGGTTTTTCTGAATTTTTCGGTAATTCTTGCATAGTCCTTTTTATTAAGATACAGCACACCTTTTTCAGAATCAGCTCTGCATAAAATGAGTTTTTCGAGTATATCAAAATATTCATCATCAGGAAGATTATTAAGCTTATTGACAGTTTTTTCAATGATTTCGTCAATACACTTTACTTTATATGCAAGAGCTTTTCTTTTCATCTGCGCATCAACTGATGACAAGGCGTTGTTGTAGTCAAGTGCAAGCTGGATTTCAGCTTTTCTTAGATATTCATCATATTCCTTTACAGCTTTTTCATTTCCGTCAGCTATAATAGTTTCTGCCTTTTTTTCGGCAGATGAAATTATAGCATTTTCAGTCTGTTTCTGCTGTGATGATATTATGTTCAGGATATTTTCAAGTCCTGCCATTTTCACACCTCCGTCAGATTGCAATATTATAAATGAGGAGGATAGAAACAAGAAGTGCAAGGATAGCATAAGTTTCAACCATAGCTGCCATGATGATACCTTTTCCGTTATGTTCAGGTTTCTTTGCTGTAATTCCTACACCTGCAACAGCGGCTTTTCCCTGTGCCATAGCTGAAAAATATCCCACAACTGCCATTGGAAGTGATGCGGCAAGAAACATCAGACCTTGTGCTGTTGTAAGGTCGGCAACATTTCCGCCAAGTACTCCTACACGGCTTAACAAGAGAATTGCAATAAGAAGTCCGTAAAGTCCCTGTGTACCTGGAAGGAGCTGTAAAATAAGCACCTTGCTGAATTTTGACGGGTCAACCGATACTACGCCGGCAGCAGCTTCACCAACAAGTCCTACTGCTTTTGCCGAGCCTATTCCTGCAAAAAGTGCGGCACATACTGCACCTGTGATTGCTAATGTAATTCCTAAACTATTCATTTTGAATTTTCCTCCTTGAATTTGATATATTTTGTATTTACTGTGAATGGGTTAAACTCTCTGCCGCCGCCAGTATAGAACTTGCTGAAAAGTTCAACAAACTGAAGTCTGTCTGTATGGACGTAAGCACCAAGTAAATTTATTGCGAGATTTGCTATGTGTCCTACAATAAAGACAACTATAAGCAGAATCAGCTTTATTATTTTATTTTCAGGCATAGTGCCTATTAAGTTTATAACGCTTGCAATACAGCCTGTTGCAAGACCGAGTGCAAGAAGTCTTGAATATGAAAGAATGTCACCGAGCCAGCCTGTAGCCGTATTGTAAAGGGCATAAAGTCCGCCGAAAAACTTTCCGAAGATTGATTTTGAAGTTCTGCCTGCTGTAAGTATAAGCAGAACTATTCCTGTCAGCATGACATACATTCCTATTGATTTAAGTATCTCCGGAACGTCTGTCAGAATACTTGATGCAAGCGGTGCAACACCGATAATTGTAAGGTATACAGGTACTGTATCAAGAAAAGCATCAAGTTTTCTGCCGTTATCCCACGACATCTTAAACGATACTCCGACACCGACAAAGAGATGTATTATTCCAAGAAGAAATGAGAAAAGAAGCAGTTTTATCGGATTATCAAGCGGTTGAAACCACAATGCTATGCTGTCTATTTCCTTATCAAAAAATTCACGTGCCACAACCTGAACTATATCACCAAACCAACTGCCGAATAATGCCCCCCATATAACTGTAGAAATACCGCAGTTCCGGAACATTATCAGCGTTTTTTTCATGCTTTTTTCAAGATTGAACTTTTTCAAAGCTATAACTGTACCAATCACCATAAGCAAGCCATATCCTGCATCTGAAAGCATCATTCCGAAGAAAAGATAATAGAAAAATGACATTACAGAAGTTGGGTCAACGTCCGATTTGGACGGCATTGCATACATTTTTGTTATGCTTTCAACAGGTGATGAGAAACTGCCGTTTTCAAGAAGTACGGGAACATCTTCATCTTCATCAGGGTCATAAAAATCAACAACTGCTGTAAATTTCCTGCTGATTTCCTTTTCAATCGATTCGCAGTATTTTTCGGGGATATATCCATTTAGGACAAACGCACTTTTTGTTATGCCTAATTTGCTTACAGCATCATATTTATCTTTTCTCATAGTAAGAAAATCAACTGCAAATTTCAACTTGTCACGCATATCAGCAAGTGAATTTATAGTTCTCTCTGCTGAATCAATGTCACTTGCAAGCTTTTTCTGCTGTGTTTCATTTTTTACAATGATTTCCATAGGTGTAAGCGGTGGATTTTCTGAAATCGGCACAAAAGAATTTTTTCGCAGTATATCTTCTGCTTCATCTGCAACATCTTTACTGCAAATTATGAAAAAATTCGTTTGCTCCTTTGAGCCTGAAATAACTTCTGCTGAACAGCCGTCGGGGAGTTTTTCTTCAACTTCTTCTGCTGACAGCTGTCCCGAAAATGAACCTATAAAAGCCGTTGTAGTTGCTGTACCTTTGAAATTAAGCGGTACATCAAGATTTTTCCATTGTCTCAGCATATCGGATTTCACATCAAGCTGTGCATATTCCGCCTTTGCATCTGAAATTGTCTTACTGCTTCTTATAATCTCATTTGCACAGTTCAGGATTTTTTCAAGCTGTTTTGACTGTTCACCAAAATCATGCTTTTCAATCTCCGAACGACTGCCAAACATATAAGCTACAGCAACTTTTTCAGGCACGTATTTTTCAAGAATATCAAGAGCATATGAAACGGTACTTCTGAACTTTTCAAATTCACCCATTATAGCCGTCACATTTGTCTGCTCAAGTTCTGCGTCTGTATTTTCGCATATCTCAATAACTCCACGGCGTTGCAGAAGTTCAACAACAGCCTTGCCGTCAGTGAGTGGTGCAATGAGTTCGATTTTTTTCATTTTGAGCTTTGCCATAAATTTTATCACACTCCTTTTTCAAAGCTCTTTTACATCAGCTGAAAAAACTGCTTATAACTGCATCTACAGCCTTATCTGCATTTTTTGCGGAATCCCTGTGTATATTTTCAAGAATCCCTGCACATTCTTTTTCTGCATTTTCGGTATACTCTGCAATCTTCGCATTATTTGACTTTCTGATTTTTTCAGCTTCTGTTTTAGCTTCCGCAAGTTTTTTCTGTATGGCAACAACCGCTTGCTGTTCAGCTGAATTTATAATCTCCTCCGCTTTTTTTCGTGCTTCAGCATTAAGCCTGTCTGCTTCAGATTCAGCCGAAAGTATCTTTTTAACTGCTTCAGATGCCATGCCAATCCCCCCTTTTATCATCAATTCGGAACTAATATACACAAAAGGAGCTACCTTCTACAGACAGCTCCCCTTTGAAATTCTATTCCGTTAAATAATATTATAACACATCTTGATAAATATGTCAATAGATAAAAAAATAATTTATTCAGTTTTTTTATTTAACTTTTGTATATGCTGTAGAAAAATATATAAAAATTTTTCTGTAAATTTCAATATAAAATTCAGACAACAAAAAAACAGATTCAACAATAAACTGCTGAATTTGTTTTATTTAATGACATAACTTAATAATAATGATATATATTACGCTTTCTGACTATGAATATCACCGTAACTACAACAGCAGTTATTTCTGCAAATACAATGGAAAACCAGATTCCACTGATACCAAATATCATCGGCAGAAAAATAAGAGCAATAACCTGAAAAATCAGTGTTCTTAGAAATGAAATAATTGCTGATGTCAAACCATCATTGAGTGCAGTGAAGAATGATGAACCAAGTATCGCAAAACCTGCAAACAGGAATGAGAATGAGAATATTCTGAATGCTCCGAGAGTAAGTTCCATAAGTTCATTATCATATCCGACAAATATTTTTGCTAAAGGATAAGCGAGAAGTTCTCCTGCAATAAGCATACAAATCGCAAAACAACCTATAATGTGAATACTCTTTTTTAGCAGTCCTTTTAGTTCATCAGTATTCTTTGCACCATAATGATAGCTGATGACAGGAGCAGTTCCCACAGCATAGCCGATAAAAGCCGCAAGAAAGATTAGATTGACATACATCAGCACACCATAAGCTGCAACACCGTTTTCGCCAGCATATTTCATAAGCTGTGAATTGTAAAGCATACTTACTACCGACATAGAGATATTTGACATAAGTTCAGACGAACCATTTGAACATGTTCGGAGAAATGCCTTTATGTTAAACTTTGTTTTTCCAAGACGAAGCAGTGAACTGTTTTTTCGTGCAAAATAAATCAGCGGAACAAAACCGCCAATAAACTGACTTGCTGCCGTAGCCGCAGCAGCTCCAACTAATTCAAATCTAAACACACCGACCAACAGAGCATCAAGCACTATATTTGTCAAACCCGAAGCCACTGTTACAGCAAGTCCCAGCTTTGGTTTTTCTGCTGTTACAAAGAAACTTTGAAAGCTGTATTGTAAAATAAAAAAAGGAAGGGCAATCAATATTATCCTTGCATAAAGCACACAGTTATTAAGCATTTCTCCCTTTGCTCCAAGTAAAATTGCAATGGGACGGACAAAAATTATTCCCAAAACAGCAATAAATGTTCCAAGTATCAGAGATGTGTATATCAGCATTGAGAAAATCTCATTGGCTTCCTGTTTTCTTTCCATTCCCATTTTCATTGAAATCAATGCACTTCCACCTGTTCCAAACATAAAACCAAGAGAACCAAGTATCATCAGAAAAGGCATTATAAAATTGACAGCCGCAAATGGAGTTTTTCCCACGAAATTTGATACAAAGAAACCATCAACAACACCATAAATGGAAGTGAATATCATCATCATGATAGACGGCAGAGTAAAACGAATTAACTTATTATATGTAAAGTGGTCTGAAAGCTGTATATTCATTTCAAATCACCCCTGTTAAGTTTCTCAAAGAACATATCAAATTTAACATCAGATTTGATTTTTTTAATTTTAAGATTTTTCATAAACTTTATCACACTCCTTTTTCAATTACATTTCTACAGATAGTTTTATATTGAAATTTTATTTTATTAATTAATATTATAACACATCTATTTTTTAT
>JAIDTI010000075.1 GCA_029060755.1 Ruminococcus sp.
GTTAAACGGTTCTCTGAAAACTGTCAAAATATTTTTATGTAAGAAAGGGATTTATACTTATGTCCAACAGATTATTTCAGGGTTTAGTTCATCAGATGAGAGATACTATCGACGCTACAATCGGTGTAGTTGACGAAACAGCTACTATAATTGCTTGCAGCGACCTCACAAAAGTAGGAACAACAAACGAATTTGTTTCACTTGATTTAAGTGATTCACATGATATTTTTATTCGTGACGGCTACACATACAAGCCTTTCGGCTCACGTGTAAAGCCTGATTACGCCGTATTTGTAGAGGGTGTTGATGATTCTGCTGCAAAATATGCAAGTATTCTTTCAATTACTCTTTCAAATATCAAGCAGTATTATGATGAAAAGTACGATCGCAACAACTTCATCAAGAACGTTATTCTTGACAACGTTCTGCCGGGTGATATTGTTATAAAGGCTCGTGAACTTCATTTCAATGCAGAAATAAGCCGTGCTGTATTTCTTGTAAGAATTGTATCTGCAAATGATATTTCCGCATATGACGTTATTCAGAACTTATTCCCCGACAAAAACAAGGATTTTGTTTTCAATATCACAGAAACAGACATTGTACTTGTCAAGGAACTCAAAAGCACAGTTGATTCAAAAGACCTTGAAAAGCTTGCACGTTCTATTGCTGATACTCTTTCAAGTGAATTTTACACAAGAGTTAATGTCGGCATAGGAACAGCAGTTGTAGGCGTAAAAGACCTTGCACGCTCATTTAAAGAAGCTCAAATGGCTCTTGAAGTCGGCAAAGTTTTCGATACGGACAAGGTTATCGTAAGCTATGAAAATCTCGGTATTGCACGCCTTATCTATCATCTCCCGACAATTCTTTGTGAAACATTTTTACATGAAGTTTTCAAAGTAGGAAGTATTGATTCACTTGACCACGAAACATTATTCACGATTCAGAAATTCTTTGAAAACAACCTTAATGTTTCGGAAACGTCAAGAAAACTTTTTGTACACAGAAATACACTTGTATACAGACTTGAGAAGATAAAGAAACTGACAGGACTTGACCTGCGTGAATTTGATCATGCTATCATCTTCAAAATTGCACTTATGGTTAAGAAATATCTGTCTGCAAATCCGGTTAAGTTCTGATAAAAACAGGCTGTATGCCTGTTTCAGAACGAAAGGAAGGTGTAAATTTTGGTTGAACTTCAGAACGTGTCTGTTACATATTCAAGCGGTGTAGATGCTCTGAATAATGTAAGCCTGAAAATCAATGACGGCGATTTTGCTTTTGTTGTAGGTTCATCAGGTGCGGGAAAGAGTACCATGATTAAACTTTTGCTTAAAGAAATAGATGCAACAAGTGGTGTCGTTAAAGTAAACGGCTACAACCTCAACAAACTCAAAAAAAGAAAGATTCCTGAATTTCGCCGAACTCTCGGCTTTGTATTTCAGGATTTCCGTCTTATACCGTCAATGACAGTATACGAAAATATAGCCTTTGTACTGCGTGTACTTGATGCACCGCAGAAATACATAAGAAAAAGAGTACCTTATGTTATAAGTCTTGTGGGACTTGAATCAAAAGCAAGTTCATATCCCGAAGAACTTTCGGGCGGTGAGCAACAGCGTGTAGCAATTGCAAGGGCTTTGGTTAATGACCCACAGCTTATTATCGCTGATGAGCCTACAGGAAATATCGACCCCGAGCTTTCATATGAAATTGTTGAACTTCTTAAGCTGATAAACGACCAAGGAACGACTGTTCTCATGGTTACGCATGAGCATAGTTTAGTCCGTCATTTTGGTGGACGTATAATCAACATAACAGACGGAGAAGTTTCATACGATGAAGTTATAATGGGTTCTGGAAATGAACTTCTGCCAATAGGAAACGGGTTTAGTGAAATGCCACAGTATGAACCGCCCACAGATGAAAGCAGTCCGATATATGATGATCCTTATATTGATGACATAATAGCGTCAATAATGGACTCTGCACCTGATGAAACGATAGAAAAAGATGAAGAAGGTGGTGCAGAATGAAATTAAGCGGAATAAGATACCTTACAAATCAGGGAATTGAAAACATATGGAAAAATAAAATGATGGCTTTTGCAACATTTTGTGTACTTCTTATTTCACTTCTTCTTGTTGGTAGTGCAGGATTATTCTATATAAATATGAACTCAATGATTCGTGGACTTGGAAATCAGAACGAAATTGCAGTTTATCTTTCTCCCTCAACCAATCAGGAGCGTGTGCAGGAAGTTGAAGCACAGCTGAATATGCTTGACAACGTAAACAGTGTTGTTTTTATTCCAAAAGAGGAAGCATTTAGACGTATGCAAAGTCAGATTACACAGCAAGGACAAGAAATTTTTCAATATATTGATGATGCACAGTTTATGCCTGATGGATTCAGCGTTATTGTCATGGACAATGACAAAATAGAAGAAACCACAGCATTGATTATGCAGATTGAAAGCGTTGAAAGTGCAAGCTCATATCCGCAGGTTGCGGAATTTCTCCGTGAATTGAGGAGAGTTGTAACGCTTATTGCAAGTGCAGTTATAATAGCATTGTCTGCCGTTTCTATGATTATGATTTCAAACACGACAAAAGCAAGTGTTTATGCAAGACGTGAAGAAATTCAGATTATGAAATATGTAGGTGCGACAAATGCATTTATAAGAACGCCATTTTTTGTGGAAGGCATGGTAACAGGCTTTTTTGCAGGTGCAGGAGCATTTTTTATAACATTGGCTGTTTATAACTCTGTTTATGATATTCTTATGGAACAGCGAACACTTATGAACGCATTTGGTGTGGGCAGTATTATCCCATTTGAAAGTATAATAAATTATACAGCAGTTGTTTACCTTATAATAGGTTCAGTTGTCGGAGCTTTGGGAAGTTCAATAAGCACACACCGTCATCTTGATGTTTAATGCCGAAAGGAGAAAATTTTTCCAATGTACAAATTAAGAATTGCAAAAAAAGTCCTGACATTTCTGACCTGTTCAGTTATGTCTATGGGTTTGATTGCATTATATCCAATGTCAACAGACAATAACAATGCCGAAGCTAAAACTATTGCTGAAATTCAGGAGCAGAGAAAAGCAAATCAGGCTAAAATTGAAGAACTTGAATTGCAGATAAACGGTCTGGAAGGTGACAAAAATTCCGAACAGCAGCAACAGAACTATCTTAATGAGCAGATCGGCTATATTCAGGAAAATATCACTTTTCTCAATGCCGAACTGGAAAGCATAGGAAAAGACATTGAAACAACTGAAATAAATATTCAGAATCTTGATATTGATATTGAAAATCAGCAGAAATCCATTGATGAAAATATCGAAAAATTCAAACAGCGTTTATGTCTTATGTACATGAACAGAAATGAATCTGCTGCATCTGTTATGCTTGGCACATCAAGTTTTTATGATATGATGTCAAGAGTGCAGATGATTAACAGTATTGCAGAATATGATGACAAGCTTATTGATGAAATTCTTACTGAAATTCAAACAATGGAGCAGTCAAAAAAAGACCTTGAAGTTGAAAAAAATAATCTTCAGTTAAAACTTGAAGAACAGGAAAAACGCAAGGAAGATAAAAAATCCGAACTTGCACTTTATGATGAAAAGATGCAGAAATCACAGACGGAAATTGAACGTCTTGCAATGGAACAGGCATCACTTGAACTTGACAAGGAAACAATAGAACAACAAGATGCCGAACTTGAACAGGAAGAAGCAGACATTCTTGCAGAAATTCAGCGAAAAGCAGAAGAAGCTCAAAGACGCTGGGAAGAAGAACAGCGCAAGAAAAAAGAGGCAGAAGAAGCTGAAAGAAAACGTCAGGAAGAACTTAAAAGACAACAGGAAGAAGCAGAGAAAAAACGTCAGGAAGAACTCAAAAAGCAACAGGAAGAAGATGAAAGAAAGCGTCAGGAAGAACTGAAAAATCAGCAGACAACTTCTGCCAATACAGTTCAGACTTCTGCAAATACTACTGTCACAGTTGCTGTTACAACTGTAGCAGAAACAACACAAGCACCTGTTACAACAACTGAACCTCCTATTCCTAATGCAAATGAAAGCGGTTTTATATGGCCTGCTCCAAAATTTAGCTATATATCAAGTTATTTCGGCTATCGCTGGGGTACTACCCACAAAGGAATTGATATAGGTGATGCCGGAATCATGGGCGGTTCTGCCGTTGCATCTCAATCAGGAATTGTCATAACTGTAAACAACTCATGCACACATAACTATGCAAAATCATCAAGTTGTGGTTGCGGAGGTGGATACGGCAACTACGTTGTAATTTCACATGATGGCACATATTCAACCCTTTATGGACATCTTACAAGTGCCGCTGTTTCTGTCGGTGACTATGTAAATCAGAATGATGTTATCGGCTATATCGGCTGTACAGGATTTTCTACAGGCGCACATCTTCATTTTGAAGTATGGGAAAACGGTGTAAAGCAGAATCCGTTGAATTATGTCAGTCCGTAACAAAAAAATTAACTACATAGGGCAGATTTACTTCTGCCCGATTTTTTTCAGAAAGTGATGATAATATATGAATAAGAAAATAAGTCTCGGACTTGCTTTAAGCCTTATAGCTGTATCTGTTGCAGTTACTTTCATTCTGACTTCTTTTTTTTCCTTGCAGAGTTTCAATGAAAAAGTTGTTGATGTAAACGAAAAAGCAAAAAAATACACCGCTTTGCAGTCGCTTGACAATTACGTCCGTGAAAATTATTTTGGTGAAATTGACGAATCAGTCCTTAATAATGGCATACTGAAAGGATATGTTGCAGGAGTTAATGATAAATACTCACGCTATCTGACAGAGGAAGAATATATTACAGAAAAAAATGATAATTCAGGAAATCTTGTGGGATTGGGTCTTACTCTTGCACAGGACGAAAGCGGTTATATCAGAATATCCGAAATTATAACAAACTCTCCTGCATATGATTCAGGAATACAGGAAGATGATATTATTACTTTTGTGGACGGCATGGACGTTAAAGAAATAGGATTTGCTGAAGCTGCTGATGCCATGAAAGGAACAGAGGGTTCTGAAATCTCACTTACTATAAGACGTAACGGAAAAGATACAGAGTATAAATTTACACGCCGTTCAATTGAACTCAAAACAGTTGAGGCACAAATGATGAGCAACTATATCGGCTATATAAAAATAACAGGATTCAAGCAAAATACTCCTGAACAGTTCATGAACGCTCTGGAGGGTCTTACTGTCAATGGCGCAGTGGCTCTTATTTTTGATTTGCGTGATAATACAGGCGGACTTGTTTCAGCTCTCGAAGAATGTCTTGACCCTCTTTTACCCGAAGGTATCATTGCTGTTGCTGATTACAAGGACGGCAGTTCAGAAACGCTTGTTTATTCGGACGAAGAAGAACTCATGCTCCCTATGGTTGTAATTGTGAACGAAAATACAGCAAGTGCGGCTGAACTTTTTGCAGCTTCTCTTCGTGACTTCAATAAAGCTCCTCTTGTCGGAAGTCAAACTTACGGCAAAGGTGTTATACAGTCAACAACAGAACTTGATGACGGCGGTGCATTGGTGCTTACCATAGCAGAATACAGAACAGCACCTTCACAATGTTTCAATGGTATCGGCATAACTCCTGATGTACAGATAGAAAATGATGAAGAAGATGTTGACTCACAATTCAATAAAGCTGTTGAAGTTCTCATGGCTATAGCTACAGATGAACAGTGATTTAGTTAAAATAAAAAAATAAAAAAAACATCTTTTCAAATAATGTAAAATATGTTATAATTATGTATGTATCTATAGGATATAATTTTTTTCAGGAGGTTTTTTTATGAGGGAAAAGGAACTTTACAGCCTTTGGCTCGAAAATGCACAGGCAGACCCCGATTTACAGACTGAACTTAAAAATATTGAGAATGACGTTGAAGCTATTAAAGATAGATTTTACAGGGACTTAGAATTTGGAACAGGCGGACTTCGTGGAGTTATTGGTGCAGGCACTAACCGTATGAACATTTACACGGTAAAACGTGCTACACAAGGTTTTGCTGATTATCTTAATCAGGAGTATAAAAATCCGTCTGTTGCCGTTTCATACGACAGCAGAATCAAGAGTAACGTTTTTTCAAAGGCAGCTGCTGAAGTTCTCGCAGCAAACGGAATAAAAGTTCACATCTATACAGAGCTTATGCCTACTCCGTGCCTTTCATTCGCTGTACGTCAGCTCAACTGTCAGGGCGGTATCATGGTTACAGCAAGCCACAATCCAGCAAAATACAACGGATATAAGGTATATGGTGAAGACGGTTGTCAGATTACATTGCGTGGAGCAGAGATAATCCTCAACAAAATCAACTCACTTGATATTTTCAATGATGTAAAATCGGCTGATTTTGACGAAGAAGTTGAAAAAGGAAATATCTGTTATATCGGCAATGATGTTATTGAAAAATTCTATGAAAAAGTGCTTGCAGAGGGAATAAATACGGAACTTTGTGCATCAAGCGGACTTAAAGTGGTTTACACTCCGCTTAACGGTACAGGAAATAAGCCTGTACGTGAAATTCTGAAGCGTATTGGCATAAATGATGTCACAGTTGTAAAAGAGCAGGAAAATCCCGACGGCAACTTTACAACCTGCCCATATCCAAATCCTGAAATCCGTGAAGCACTTGAAGTAGGATTAAGATACTGCAATGAAGTCAAGCCCGATTTACTTCTTGCAACTGATCCCGACTGCGACCGTGTGGGAATTGCTGTTCCCGATGGTGACGGCTATGCACTTTTCAGCGGAAATGAAGTTGGTGCAATGCTTCTTGAATACATTGCAAGTCAGCGCATCGAAAAGGGTACAATGCCAGCAAATCCGATTGCAGTAAAAACGATTGTTACAACTGATATTGTCAATTCAATCGGCAAGGAATACGGAGTTGAGATTATTGACGTTCTCACAGGTTTCAAGTTTATTGGTGAACAGATTGGCTTGCTTGAGAAAAAAGGTGAGGAAAACCGCTACATATTCGGATTTGAGGAAAGCTATGGCTATCTCTCCGGCTCTTATGTGCGTGACAAAGATGCTGTAAATGCGTCAATGCTTATCTGCGAAATGGCTTCATACTACCGCACAAAAGGAATCTCATTAATTCAGGCTCGTGAAAATATGTATAACAAATACGGAATGTTCTATCAGACACTCTACAGCTTCACTTTTGAGGGCGAAAGCGGTATGAAGAAAATGGACTCTATCATGACTGAACTCCGTGAAAATCCGCCGACGGAAATCGCAGGAATACCTGTTGTCAAGTTTGATGACTACAAAGCAAGCACCTCAAAGAACATCGCAAGTGGTGAAGTTACAGAAATCACACTTCCAAAATCGAATGTACTTGCATTTTTCCTTGATGGCGGCTCAAAGGTGATTGTACGTCCCTCAGGAACAGAACCAAAAATCAAGACTTATCTTACTGCAAAACAGCCTACAAAGGCAGATGCAGAAGTTCTTGAAAAGAAACTTCATGATGAGTTTTCAAAGAATTTTCAGTAAAAATATTCACAACAAACACAGTTACATAAGTTAAAATAAAAAAATATATCGGAAATACTTGACAAATTCAGAAATGTATGTTATAATATAATCCTGATATGCTTGCACTACTGTCTAAGGGAACTGATGGGCTGCACGATTTACAGAAAAATATATTTTAAAGAGGTGAAAATCGTGAAAGAGGGAATCCACCCAAATTTTGTTAAGACTACTATTACTTGCCACTGCGGTAACGTAATCGAAACAATGTCTACAAAAGAGAATATCAAGGTTGAAATCTGCTCAAAGTGCCACCCTTTCTACACAGGAAAGCAGAAGCTTGTTGATACAGGCGGACGTGTTGAGAGATTCAAGAAGCGTTTCAATATGGGCAAGTAATTTGCTTAATGCACAAATATTGATAGTGAACTTTATAAGCCGCTCCTATATGGGCGGCTTTTTCCTACATAGATAAGGACTTTTTATATGAATTATTTTACTGTTTCAGAACAGGCTTCCGATTCGTTTATTGAAAAAAAATCTGAATTTATTGGCTATATTGCACCCGTCAGAACGAATGATGAAGCTGTTGAGTTTATCAATAAAATAAAATCCATGCACCGCAAAGCAAAGCATAACATCTATGCCTATATTCTCCGACAAGACAATATCTCCCGATATTCCGACGACGGTGAACCGCAGGGAACAGCAGGAGTGCCTGTTCTTGATGTTCTGCAAAAGCGTGGACTTACAGATGTCTGTATAGTTGTTACAAGATATTTCGGCGGTATTCTGCTTGGTGGCGGTGGACTTGTCCGTGCGTATTCGCATACAGCATCTCTTGCCTGCGATTCCGCACATATAATGGATATGAGACTATGCCACCGCCTGAAAATTACAACCGACTATAATATGTACGGCAAAATAAGCTATATTCTGCGGAATTTTGACATAATAAATGTAAACTCTGATTTTGCCGATACGGTTACACTTGAAATTCTTGTCATGAGCGAAAAATTTTCAGCATTGCAAAAAGAAATCACAGAAATAACAAACGGTTCAGCAGAAATAACAGACTGCGGTGAACTTTATGAGGATTTTTCAAATATCATAAAAAAATAAAGGGATTTTTTAGTTTTTCAAGTATAAGTATAATAGAAGCAATTTTTGTATTTTTTAAGGGGGAATTTTATGACTTTGCGTGAACAGTATGAGATTACGGAATCAACAATTCTCAGCAAATATGCCTGCACAAGTATGGACGAAAATATGACAAAACGTGACAGAGCAGAAGAAAAATGTCCTTACAGAACAGATTTTCAGCGTGACAGAGACAGAATACTCCATTGCAATTCATTCCGCAGGTTAAAACGTAAAACTCAGGTTTTTCTTTCTCCTGTTGGCGACCACTACCGCACACGACTTACTCACACGTTGGAGGTTTCGCAGATTGCCCGAACTATTTCCCGCTGTCTGCGACTTAATGAAGACTTGTCAGAAGCTATTGCACTTGGTCATGATTTAGGTCACTCTCCTTTCGGTCATTGCGGTGAAGCTGTTCTTGATGAAATCTGTCCGCATGGTTTCAAGCATTATCTCCAGAGCGTGAGAGTTGTTGAGGAGCTTGAAAACAATGGTCATGGACTTAACCTTACAAAAGCAGTCCGAAACGGCATATTATGTCACACAAATATGACTGCCGACACAAAAGAGGGCTGTATTGTGCGACTTGCCGATACTATCGCATATATAAATCATGATATTGAAGATTCAATCCGTGCAGGTGTTCTTAATATAGCGGAACTTCCGTCAGAATGTGTAAAAATTCTTGGCAATACAAAATCACAAAGAATAACAACGCTTATTGACTCTGTTGTGAAACATGGTGCAAAGGAAATTGATTTTGAGCCTGAAATAAGAAAAGCACATGATAATCTCAAAGCATTTATGTTCAGAAAAGTTTATACAAATCCCGATGCAAAGCAGGAAAATTCAAAGGCTGAAATTGTCGTAAGAACACTTTATGACTATTTCAAAAAAAATATCGAAAAACTTCCTGAACAGTACAGACACATTGCAGAAATAAAAGACTCCGACCGTGCCGTGTGCGATTATATTTCAGGCATGAGTGACAAATATGCTGTTGATATTTATACAGAACTTTTTGTACCTAAATTCTGGAAATGAGGTTTATATATGGCAGAATTTGAAGATTTTATTTCAGAAATCAGAAATGCAAATCCCCTTGAAAATTTTATCAGCTCATATATATCACTGAAAAAAAGTAGCAGAAATTATGTCGGCAACTGTCCTTTTCATTCCGAAAGAACACCGTCTTTTACGGTTTTTACTGATACACAAAGTTTTTACTGTTTCGGTTGTCATGCTGGCGGTGATGTTATAACATTTACTATGAAAATGGAAAATCTTGAATTTATTGAGGCACTAAAATTTCTTGCTGAAAAAAGCAATATACCATTTCCTGAAAAAAATACTGAAAAAACTAAAAATAAAACAAGAATTTATGAAATGAATCGTCTTTCAGCAAATTTTTTCTATAATAATCTTTTAAGAGGAAGTAATAAAGCAGGTCTGAATTACTTTATCAGCAGAGGAATTTCCGCAAAAACAATAAAAAAATATGGTCTTGGATTTGCCTCTGATTCATGGAATGAACTTACAGATTTTCTTCTTTCAAAAGGATATAAGGAAGATGAAATTGTTGATGCGTGGCTTGGAAAACGCTCCAACAGTGGCAGATTATACGATATATTCCGCAACAGAGTTATATTTCCAATAGTTGATTTGCGTGGAAATGTGATAGGATTCGGCGGACGTGTTCTTGATGATTCAAAGCCGAAATATCTTAATACTGGTGCAACTCCGGTGTTTGACAAGGGAAGCAATCTTTTTTCACTTAATCATGCAAAATCTTTCAGAAATCAGAAATTTATCTTGTGTGAGGGATATATGGACGTTATTTCTCTGAATCAGGCAGGATTTGAAACTGCTGTTGCAACTCTTGGAACGGCATTAACTCCGTCGCAGGCTCGTATTTTAAAAAGCTACACAAGTGAAATAATACTATCATATGACAGCGACAGTGCAGGACAAAATGCTACACGAAAAGCAATAAATATTTTTTCAGATGTTGATGCCACAACAAAGATATTACAGATAAATGGTGCAAAAGACCCTGACGAATTTATAAAAAAGTTCGGCGCAGAACGTTTCCGCAGGCTTATTGATAATGCAAAGGATTCAAATGTTTTTGTGCTTGACAGCTTTGAAAATGGTGTTGATATTAATTCAGATGACGAAAAAAACCAGTTGCTTAATAAAGCATCAAGATATATTGCTGAAATGAAGTCACCGATTGAACGTGAGCTGTATATTTCTCGCATAGCAAATAAATATAATTTTCCTGTCAATGTTTTGAGAGAATATATAGATAATATTATAAGGCAGAATGAGAACAGTAAAAAAAAACAGCAGTGGGAAGATGAAAAAAAAAGTATTTTCGCATCAAAGGAAATACAGTCAGAAGAACGGATAATCAGTTATCTTATTGAAAATTCCGAAGATTATGAAAAAATTGAAACTGATGCTCCAACAGATATTTTCATAACTGAATTTAACAAAAGAGTATACAGCACCATATTAAGCATAATCAAAAACAACAACTTTTTTTCAGTTTCACTTCTCAACAGTGAATTTTCTGATAATGAAATGGGAAAAATAATCGGCATAATGGTAAAAAACAAAAACTTAAATGACAGCATAACTTTTGCCGAAAGTATAGAAACTCTTAAAAATCAGACAAAATCTATTGGAAATGATGAAATTTCCAACGAAGATTTGCTGAACAGATATAAGATTAAAAAGCAATAACAGGAGGAAAAAACAATGGATTTAAAGAAAAATACTATTGATACCCTTTTAGAACGTGGAATAGCAAGAGGCAGTCTCCATTCAAAAGAAATTTCTGATGCACTTGAAGAATTTGATTTTGATGTGGAATTGCTCAACAGCTTTTATGACAAGTGTGAGGCAAACAATATTGAAATCATAGACGATGAATATCAAATCGGCATGGATTCCAATATGACAGAAGATTTAGAGATAGCACTCTCAACAGAGGGAATTGCTATTGATGACCCTGTAAAAATCTACCTTAAAGAAATCGGACGTGTACCGCTTCTCACAACAGAGGAAGAAATTGAACTTGCACAACGTATGCAGAAAGGCGACAGATATGCTAAAAAACGTCTTTCAGAAGCAAATCTGCGTCTTGTTGTAAGTATTGCAAAAAAATATGTTGGCAGAGGTATGCAGTTCCTCGACCTTATTCAGGAGGGCAATCTCGGACTTATCAAAGCTGTTGACAAATTCGACTATACAAAGGGATTCAAGTTCTCAACATATGCTACATGGTGGATTCGTCAGGCTATTACACGTGCAATTGCAGACCAGGCAAGAACTATACGTATTCCTGTTCATATGGTTGAAACTATTACAAAAGTCAAGAAAGTATCAAGCCAGTTGCTCCACGAAAACGGTCACGACCCAAGCCCCGAAGAAATTGCAGAAAAACTCAATCTGCCTGTTGATAAAGTCCGTGAGATTATGCGTGTGGCACAAGACCCTGTTTCGCTTGAAACTCCTATAGGTGAAGAAGAAGACAGTCACCTTGGTGACTTTATTCCTGATGATGACGCTCCTGCTCCCGCCGAAGCTGCATCTCATACACTCCTTAAGGAACAGCTTAATGAAGTTCTTGCAACATTGACAGACAGAGAAGCGAAAGTTCTCAAACTCCGTTTCGGTCTTGAGGACGGCAAGGCACGTACGCTTGAAGAAGTTGGACAGCGTTTTGATGTTACCCGTGAGCGTATCAGACAGATTGAGGCAAAGGCACTCAGAAAACTCCGTCACCCGAGCCGTAGTAAAAAAGTCAAAGATTTTCTTGATTAATCGGCTTTACATAAGTCAGGAATCAAGAGTTGATTAAAACTGAAAATAACTTGCTTAACATAAAAAACAGCGGTGTATCAGATTTTGATATACCGCTGTTTTATTCTGGCGGAAACGGTGGGATTTGAACCCACGTGCCTTTTGAGGGGCAACCTGATTTCGAGTCAGGCTCGTTATGACCACTTCGATACGTTTCCAACGTTATAATTATATCATATAAATAAGAAAAAATCAAGGATATTATGTAAGTATATACTAACAAAAATAATACTCCCGAAAAAATATGTACTTCGGGAGTAGTTTTTTGTGGGATTTTTATACGTTTCTGTAGTCGATTACACGTTTTGTCTTTTTTTCACTTCTTGGAAGTGTTCCTACAGGGACAACAATAACTTTTGGTGATACGCCGATAAGCGACTTGAAAACACCCTGTATTTTCTTTGTCATATCATCAAAGCTGTAGTTTCCGTCGCCCTCAACAGTAAGAATCATAACATCTTTGTTATCCTTCTCGTCACGTGCAATTGTGATGTTATATTCGCTTGATGTACCCTCAATCTTTTTGAGCAAGTCCTCAACCTGACTTGGAAACATATTTACACCACGTACCTTGAACATATCGTCACTTCTGCCCTTTATTATGTCGATTCGTGGATATTTACTTCCACACTGACATTCGTCGGGGATAATTCTTGAAAGGTCGTGAGTTCTGAATCGGAGAAGCGGTGCGCCCTCTTTTACAAGAGTTGTTATTACAATTTCACCCTCACAACCGTCAGGAACAGGCTCGCACGTTACAGGGTCGATGATTTCTATGTATATATAGTCGTCCCAGTAGTGAATACCTGAATCATACTGACAGTTTATGCCGATACCCGGACCATAAATTTCAGTAAGTCCGTAGATGTCATAAAGTTCGATGCCAAGCTCATCATGAATACGCTTTCTCATTGTATCGCTCCAGCGTTCCGAGCCGAATACACCTTTTTTGAGATTTATTTTGTCACGCAGACCTTGTTTCTGAATTTCCTCCGCAAGCAGAAGTGCATAAGAAGAAGTTGCAGTTATAACAGTTGTCTGTAAATCAATCATCATTTTAAGCTGTTTTTCTGTGTTTCCAGGGCCCATTGGAACAGCCATAGCACCGAGTTTTTCACAACCTGCCTGAAATCCGATTCCTGCCGTCCATAAGCCGTAACCTGGTGTAATCTGTATTCTGTCCTTGTTTGTGATTCCAGCCATTTCATAGCATCTTGCGAACATAATTGCCCAGTCATCAACATCTTTTGCAGTATATGGAATAATAACAGGCTGACCGGTTGTGCCTGATGATGAATGTATTCTTACAATCTCACTTTCGTTGCAAGCCATAATGCCAAGCGGATAAGCATTTCTCAGTTGTTTTTTCTCTGAAAACGGAAGTTTTTCAAAATCTTTCTGTGAGTTTATACCTGTTATGCCGAGACTTTTATATACTTCTCCATAGTAACTTCCTGATGCAATAAGTCTCTTGACTTGTCTGTCAATCTGTTCAATCTGTGACTGATTTAATTTCATAATCTTCTCCAATCTGCTTTCCTTTTGTGAAAGCCTTGTAATTCATTTCTCTGAAACGTTCTTTTACACTTTTTTCAATTTCAGCAAGTACAGCATCTTCTGAAAGTCCGAGTTTTCCTATACCGACAGCAACACCAAGTATTGCAACATTGAACACTTTTGCCGAACCGATTTCCCTGCATATCTCCTCTGCATCTACAATAACAGTATTTCTGCACTTTTTTTGCAGATATTCCAGCATTTCTTTTCCGTCATATCCAGTATTTACAAGAGATTCCGTAACAGGCTTTACAGGTACGCTGTTTACTATTACAACGCCATTATTTTTGAGATACGGCAGATTTCTTACAGCTTCCGCAGGTTCAAACGCAAGAATAATGTCAGCAGAATGAAACGGAATAAGAGGAGAGTACGCTTTTTCGCCGATTCTTACATGACTTGTAACAGAACCGCCACGCTGTGCCATACCAATAGTTTCGGCAGAGTGAACTGTTTCACCGCAGTTCATAAAAGCAGATGCTATAAGTTTTGATGCAAGGACAGTTCCCTGACCGCCTACACCGCACAATAAAATATCCTTATTCATTTTCAGCACCTCCAATCGCACCTACAGGACATATCTTACTACAAAGTTTACAGCCGTTGCATAGTGCAGAATCAATTGTAACTTTGCCGTCACTGATTATAATTGCAGGACAGCCTATTTCCCTGATGCACTTTTTGCATTGAATACACTTTTCTGATATTTTCATACAGCTATCGGGCTTTTTCAGTGCAATACACGGAGACTTGAAAATCATTGCCTTAACTCCTGATATATCGGCAAATTCCCTGACAGTATCAACGGCTTTTTCAAGTTCAAAGGGATTTACTACAGCAATATTATTTATGCCGATACCCTCAAGAATTTTCACAATATCAACTTTCTGAATAATATCGCTCATCATGTTTTTACCTGTTCCGGGGTGTGGCTGGTGACCTGTCATAGCTGTTGTGGAGTTATCAAGAATACAAAGTATCATATCAGCTCCATTATAAACCGCATTTACAGTTCCTGTCATACCTGATGCAAAGAAAGTTGAATCACCGACAAAAGCAAATGAAACAGCATCTTTATTTGTATGGCTGAATCCTTGTGCGATTGTAATTCCTGCACCCATACAGAGACAAGTATCAGTCATATCAAGAGGCATTGCATTTCCAAGCGTATAGCAGCCAATATCACCGCAGAAATATGCTTTCCTGCCCTGCATTGCTTTTTTTACAGCGTAGAATGATGCACGGTGTGGACAGCCTGCACACAATACCGGCGGACGTTTCGGAAGTTCAGGAATATCTGATAAATTTATATGTTCTTCTGTTGAATCTCCAAGAAATGCGCCGATAATTTCAGCTACATAATCCGCTGAATTTTCACCCGAAAGTCTGCCGTTGCCTGTTGTTTTGCCGAATATTTTCACGGGTAAATGGTGAACACCTGCTATTCTCTGCAACTGCATTTCAAGATATGCACTCAATTCCTCAACACAAAGTATTTCATCAACATTTTTCATTACTGATAAAGCAAGTTTTTCTGGAAACGGATAAGGCGTTGCAATTTTCACAAGCACAACATTTGTTCTGTCCTGCAAATACTCCTTGACATAGGCATAGCTTACACCTGATGCAAATACAGCTTTTTTTCCGTAACCGCTTACGGTATTCATTTTATATTCTGAAAAGTTATCTCCGATTTGCAGATTACGTTTTTCAATCATAGCATGATTTTTAAATGAAAGCTGTGGAAAAATAACCCATTTTTTAGAATCCTTTACAAAGCCCTCATATTGTTTTGGCTGTGTATTTTCGTCCCATTCGATTGATGCGTAGGCGTGACAAACTCTTGTTGTCGGACGGAAAAGCACGGGAGTTTTATATTTTTCGGAGTAGTCAAAAGCGTCCTGAATCATCTGAAAAGCTTCTTCAGGAGATGTCGGGTCAAAAACAGGTATTCTTGCAAATTCCGCAAACATTCTTGTATCCTGTTCTGTTTGAGAGGATATAGGTCCTGGGTCGTCAGCCGAAACTATAACCATACCGCCCTTTACTCCGACATAAGCAAGAGACATAAGTGGGTCAGATGCAACATTAAGCCCTACCTGTTTCATTGTCACCAAAGCTCTTGCACCTGAATAAACTGCACCTGCCGCCACTTCCATAGCAGCTTTTTCATTTACCGACCACTCAACATATACATCATTATGCTTATATTTTGCAATAGTTTCAATAATTTCAGATGACGGCGTACCCGGATAACCTGAAACAAGCTTTACACCTGCTGTCAATGCTCCTAAAGCGATAGCACCGTTTCCCATAACATACTCTTTTTTCATGGTTTTTGTCCTTTCGGTATTAAAAAGATTCTTTCTGTTAATTATAGCACAATTCACAAAAAAAATCAAGAACTGCTGTTTGTAAGATGCTACAGTAAATCAAGCGTGCAGTTGTTTACAATGCATAAATTTACAATTTTTTCATATCTTGTATTTACAAATTGTTTATTTTGTGTTATCATATACTAAAGGTGTAGAAAAATTTACAAAAAATTCAAATACCTCTTTACTTTTATGAATTAATGTGCTAAAATGATTATAAGCAATTATTTTCTGAACAGGAGTTTGAAATTATGATTGAAAAAATCAAAAGTGAAAATATGGATTTATTATTTGAAGCTATTCTTACACTTGAAACAGTTGACGACTGCTATAAGTTTTTTGATGACCTCTGTACACATATCGAATTAAAAGCATTTGCACAAAGATTGCAGGTTGCAAAACAGCTTGACGAACACCGTGTATATAACAGCATTGTAAATGAAACAGGTGCAAGCACGGCAACTATAAGCAGAGTAAATCGCTCTCTAAGAGACGGAAATGACGGATATAATCTTGTTTTTGAAAGATTAAGAGAAAAAGAAATCATTGATTAAGAAAGGAAATGTTATGAATTTTAAAAAATCAATAGCTTGTATTTCGGCATCAGCAATGTTGCTTACAAACAGTGCGTTTACGGCAAATGCTGCTGTTGTTACTGATGAGCCGAATAACTATCACAACTATGCAGAGGCTTTACAGCTTACACTCTGCTTTTATGATGCGAATAAATGCGGTGATGAAGTTGCAGATGACGGCTATTATTCATGGCGTGGAAACTGTCATGTAAAAGATGCTGAAATCCCTCTACAGCCCATGACACCTATGCCGACTGTAAATACTGGTAACGGCGACAAAGATGACGACGGCAAAGACAATGGACTTGGCTCATACGAAGGTGAAGGCGACGGCGGAGAAAGTGAAGCAGAAGGGCTTTATGTCGGAGTTAATATGTCCGAAGATTTCATCAAGGCAAACAAAAAATATCTTGACCCCGACGGCAACGGCACAATTGACCTGACTGGTGGCTGGCATGATGCGGGCGACCATGTAAAATTCGGACTCCCCGGAAGTTATTCTGCATCTACTGTAGGCTGGGGATATTATGAGTTCCGTGATGCTTATAAGGAAATGGGTCTTGACAAGCACGTTGAGGACGAACTCCGCTGGATTAACGATTATTTCATGAAAGCAACATTCCTTGATGACGACGGAAAAGTTGTTGCTTACTGCTATCAGGTAGGCGAGGGCAACAACGACCATAACTACTGGTGTCCGCCTGAACTTCAGGTTGACGGAACATTTGTTGCATCTTCATCATGCGGAGTAAAGCGACCTGCATATTTTGCAACTACTGAAATGCCGGCATCAGACCAGTGTGCAGGAGCAGCGGCTTCACTTGCTGTAAATTATCTCAACTTCAAAGATACTGACTCTGAATATGCAAAGAAATGTCTTGATTATGCACTTGCACTGTATGATTTTGCTGTTGAAACTCATACGGAGGAATGGGAAATCGGCACAACTCCGACAGCAACAAGTCTTGGATATGACGGCGGATTCTATACATCAAGTTATGACTATGACGAACTTGCATGGGCGGCTGTATGGCTTTATTACTGTACAGAAGACTATGACTATATCAATGATATTATCGCAGTAGATGAAACAATCACAACCGAAAAAGGCGCACACCCGTACACTGGCTATATGAAACGCATTATTACTGATACGGGCAACTGCTGGCAGAATATATGGGTACACTGCTGGGACACTGTATGGGGCGGAGTATTTGCAAAGCTTGCACCTGTTACAAATACTGCCCGTGACTGGTATATATTCCGTTATAATCTTGAGTTCTGGTCAGGCTGTCCCGAAAATACAGATACATCAAAATGGGGTTATGAGCCTGTTCACGGTCACAAATATTTTGGTATGGACGACCTTATCTGGAATACCCCTATGACTTATGATGAAATTCCTGTTCTCAAAGACAGCGATACAAGCAGTGACTTTATTGCAAAATCACCGAACGGCTGGGCAGTAGTTTCAGGTTACGGCTCTGCACGTTACAATACAGCAGCAGGACTTTGCGCTTGTGTTTACGCAAAAACTACAGGTGACGAAACATTTCTTCCATGGGCAGAAGCACAGATGTCATATATTCTCGGCGATAACCCTATGGGATATTCATATATTGTAGGATATGGCAATAACTACGCTTCACAACCGCACCACCGTTCCTCACACTGCTCGCCTACTCAAAGTATGGACGACCCAACAACTCAGGTACACACATTATGGGGTGCATTGGTTGGCGGTCCGGATTTAAAGGATTTCCACAGCGATATTACAAAAGACTACATCTACAACGAAGTAACAGATGATTATAATGCAGGAATATGCGGAGATTTAGCAGGTCTTTACCATTTTTATGGTGCAAAGGGTAAGAAATATGAAAAAGAAAATTATATAAGACCTGATTTTGATATGTCGGAAAATGCAAACGGATATGAGCAGATTGATGCAGACGGAAATCCGATACCAACAGGACTTTATATTTCAGGCGGTAAAAATCAGGAAACAGATGCAGGCATTCAGATTAAAATTGTTGTTCACAACAGAACAGTAAATCCGCCGAAATTTGAGAGCAATCTTAAAGCAAGATACTATTTCAACATATCAGAACAGCAGAAAATCGGTGAGGATATAAGCTTTATTGAAACACGTGTTGACTACGACCAGGAGAAAAGTTTTACTGACGGCAAAAATGAAGCAACAATTTCTGAACCTGTAAAATATGACGATAAAGGCACATATTATGTTGAGATTTCATGGCAGAACTGCGATTTCTATGGAAGCCGTGTATATCAGTTCGGCTTGCTTAATAAAATGAATCCTGAAACTTATGATACTGTATGGGATTCAGCAAATGACTACAGTTATGCAGACCTTGTAAGTTTTGAAGATGACAACGATGCTTCAGCAATTACCGATAAAATCACACTTTATGCAGATGATGTTCTTATATGGGGAACTGAACCTGACGGAACATCAGCAGGAGCAGACACGTCATCAGGAACAGAAAAAACTCTCTGGGGTGATGCAAACTGCGACGGCGCAGTCAATATTGCAGATGCAACAGCAATAATACAGGCATTAGGAAACAAGGATAAATATGCACTTTCTCCGCAGGGAGCTGTAAATGCAGATGTTGACGGCTCTGTTGGTGTAACAGGTCTTGATGCTGTAATAATTCAGCAGGTGGAGGCAAAAATGATAAAACAGTCAGACCTTCCGCTTAAAGCAAAATAAAATTCAAAAAAAGAATTGACAACCAATAAAAAATATGATATAATAATCTTGTGAGCAGACTATGTGACAGCGTGAACGCTTTAGTTTATGAGGAAAGTCCGAGCATCACAGAGCAAGGTAACTGCTAACGGCAGCCGAGGGCGACCTTAGGGCAAGTGCAACAGAAATAAACTGCCTGTTTTTACGGGTGATGGTGGAAAGGCGAGGTAAAAGCTCACCAGAGTGCAGGAGACTGCATTGCTATGTAAACCCTACCTGATGCAACGTCTATTGGTGCTGAATATTATAACGTCTGCTCGGCGGATATTCAGTAATGACGGCTTGAACTTATCGGCGACGATAAGTCTAGATAAATTGTCACACTCGACAGAACTCGGCTTATCGGTCTGGTCACGATTATTAATGCAAATAAAAAGGCAGTCTGAAATTGTTTCGGACTGCTTTTTTATATTATTTTATTTTAAATACCTTTGCAAAATTTTTAGCTGTTTCTTTTTTTGTATAGCAGGTCTTGTCCTTGCAGTTTTCACATCTTAGTGTCTGATTTGAGCCTTCCCAGAAGCGTTCTGGATATTTTGCAAGCATATACTCCCAGCGTATTATAACTACTGCACCCATGAAAAACAGTGTCCAGCCATAGAAAGTACGGAGTAAAATCATTGGCGTGAACATCATAAAATGTCCCCAGTCGTAGATTCTGCAATTAACACAGCACTTATTTTTCTGTATGAAAGTCTGAAACGGACAGAAAATGAGTATACATATATAGTCGCTTATAAAATAAAATCCTGATATAAACAGAATTTCAGCATTTCCGATAATTTTCAGGAAATAAAGTATGCCGATAACAAAATTTCCAGAAAGCCATACTATCATTGATTTCCACGCTTTTATATTTCTTTCATGTACAAACTGCATAAGTTTTGTTTCTGAATAGTTCGGAACAGGTACAAAGTTTGATTTTACTAGTTTTCCACACCCCATTGATATTACTTTTGTCGGAAAAATGTGGGAAATCATAAGGCACATAAAAACTGCCCACATTAAGTGCATGAAGTTTATACCGTCTTTTATGGAAGTAATAGTATACTGATAGAATCTGACTTTATCTTTTATATAAAGTACAATCATTATGCCGAATAGGATTAATCTCAATGCGAATTTGAATAAATAGAAACACATTTTTTTGGTTAATTTCTGCATAAAAAACCTCTTGTCCGATAATAATTCAGAATTTTTTCATTGTGATATTTGCAAGCGGATTTTCTTCAACAGCTTGTCTCACACTTTCGTTATCAAGATGTGTATATATCTCTGTTGTTGCGGTATTGGAATGTCCAAGCAGTTCTTTTAATGTCAGAATATCGGCATCACCATACTGATACATGAGAGTTGCGGCTGTATGGCGTAATTTGTGCGTGGTAAGACCTTTACCGTCAAGCCCTGCAAGTTTGAGTGTTTCCTCAACAATCTGCTGAACACGTCTTTTTGATATGCGCCTATTTTGATTGCTTATGAAAAGAGCAGGCTCGTCCTCTGCCTTGCGGTTTCTTGTACGTATTTCAAGATAATTTTTCAATGCACTGATGCAGGCAGGATTCAGATATACCATACGCTCCTTTTTGCCTTTTCCAAGAACACGCATTTTATTTTCCAGGAAATCAATGTCGGAAATATTTATCCCTATAAGTTCACTCAAACGCATACCGCAGTTTAAAAAAAGTGTGATTATACAGAAGTTTCTGACGGATTCGCTGTCGCTTGATGCTTCTAAAAGTCTCATGCTTTCATTGAGTGAGAGATATTTCGGCATACTGCTTTTTGGTGAGGGAACTTCAATATCTTTTGTCGGGTCATCTTTTACAAGATGTGCAACTTTTGTAAGATACTTGAAAAAACTCCTTAAAGAAGATATTTTTCTGTATCTTGCTCTGTCGGAGTTGTTTCGTTCGTCAGCCGTATAGAAAACAAAGTTGTATATATCAGTCAGGGTGATTTTCTGTAAATCTTCTGTTGTCATTTTTGAAATATCTGTATCATCAATGCTTTTTCCGGTATCATGAAGAATATTGTAAATATATTTAAGAAAAAGTCTTATATCAAGATAGTATTCCTGAACAGTTCTTTCAGAGTGCATTTTTACAACTTTTATATGCACAAGGTATTCATTCAGAAATTCAGGATTTTTATTGTTGTTATAGTTTTTCATTTTTTTACTCCTTTATTCATATGGAAATCCAGAGATAATTCAGTGCTTTTGTGTAAATCTGGGCAGGTCTTGTCTTGCTTGCAATAAGCATCTCTGCAAAATCAACAGCATCTTCAATATCACGGGAAAAATCTGCAATTGATTCATATTCTCCCTTTTTTATGTCCTCAACTTCAACGCCGTATGTAATAACATCTTCGCCATTGAGATAGATTTTTCCGGCTGTTACACGATAAGAAACTTTATTATCTCCGAAAACTTCCATATATATTGTACGGTCACGTACCTCATGTTTTACTTTTCTGACCATTCCGAACATAATCAATTCTCCTTTTCTTATTTGTGTGTATTATTATAACACACAATAAGAAAAATGTGAATAGGTTTGTTATACATTTTTATGTAGATTATGAACGAAAACTGTCTAATCTATGCCGTTAATCTGAGAATATATTTTCTGCATCTGCATATCTGTTTCAGCGATTCTCTCTGCACATTCTTTCAGTTCCTCTGAAATTTCAGGAGTTATCATGGCAGAAGGCTTATATTTAAGCTGATGTTCAAGACTTGCCCAGAAATCCATAGCAATAGTTCTTATCTGAATTTCAACAGGAGCATAAACTTTCTTTGATGCAAGATGCACAGGAACATTTATAATAAGATGATAACTTCTGTAACCGCTTTGCTTCGGATTTTTTATGTAGTCTTTCTGCTTTATTACGATAAAGTCATCACGTCTTGCAAGCATCTCCGCAAGTACATAAATATCGCTTATATAACAACAGGTTACACGTATTCCGGCAATGTCAAGCAGATTTTTTCTTGCCGAATCGGGTGAAACTTCAAGACCTTTTTTTCTAAGCTTGTTTATTATTGATTCAGCAGATTTCAGACGGCTGTCAATATTATGAATAGGATTGCGCTGAAACTTTATGTTAAATTCGCTGTCAAGAATATTAAGATAAGTTTTTACAACTTCAATTGCTGATTCATAGAGATGTCCGAGACGGACGAACTCCATAAAAGTTTCAGCGAATTTTTCTTGTGCGTTTTTTCCTTTTTCAACAATAGCCGGAAGCTGTTGAATACCCTCAATATAAAAATCTATATCAGTCATAATATTGACCCCTTTCAAGTTAAAATATTTTTTTAAAGAAAAACACTTGTATTCTTTATTATATTTTAGTATAATTTAATAGAAAAATCAAGTGTTTTTTCTGAAAAAGGAGTGAAAATTATGGATTATATTGTAAAAAATAATAACATAATAGTGTATGAGTGTGATTTTGGTCTTGATGATACACTTGACTGCGGTCAGGCTTTCCGCTGGAAAAAGATTCAGAGCGACTACAGATGCACATATACAGGCAGTTTTCTTGATAATGGTCTCACAATATCGGAAGTTGTAGACGGCGAATTTATTTTTCATGATACAACAGAAAGTGATTTTCTTGAAAAATGGGTAAATTACTTCGACTTTGAAACAGATTACAGTGAACTGAAAAAAGAGTTCTCACAAGATAAGACACTAGCCGAAGCTTGTAAGTTTGCAGGCGGAATAAGACTTCTCCGTCAGGACAGTTGGGAATGTCTTATAAGTTTTATTCTTTCGCAGAATAATAACATACCACGAATAAAGGGCATTATTGACCGTCTCTGCAATAATTATGGCGGTTTTCCAAAGCTTGAACAGATGAGGGGGATAACTCCCGAAAGTCTGAAATATCTCCGTTGCGGATTCCGTGATAAGTATATATGTGATGCCGTGGAGCAGGTTAATAACGGAACAGTGAATCTTGCGGAGATTGCAGAGATGCCCATAAATGACGCAAGAAACGCACTCAAAATTATAAAAGGAGTAGGAAACAAGGTTGCTGATTGTGTACTTCTTTTTGGTATGTATCGTACAGAGGCTTTTCCTGTTGATGTATGGATAAAGCGTGTACTTGAAGAATACTATCCGAATGGCTTTCCTAAATTTTCCAATACTGGCATAGCTCAACAGTATCTTTTTCACTATATGCGGAATAAAAAGTAAAATACAGCCAATAATAACCATGAAAATAATTTTCGGAGGATTGATTTTATGGTTAAAGGTGTCAACAAACAGATTATAGAAGTGAAAAATCCCGACAGTGTTTATTTTGAAAAAGTTGTGTTTTATCTTAAATCAGGTGTCAATATACTTCCCGATGAAATTTCAAGCCGTGAGATAGACAAATATATAGAAAACGTCGGTTACAAAAGAAAAAAATCTTCTTTTAATATCATTGCTATTGTCATAATTTCAGCAATTGTTATAGCAGTGATTTTTGCAATATTATGCTGACTTGTAAAAAAATGCTTGACAATGTAATAAAAAGGTTGTATAATTAGAATTATAATGGTGAAAGGAGTAGGATATGGATAAAAACAGTGCTACTGCATGGTTGATTGGTGTAATTGTAACACTTAGCATAATTTTAATCGGCAAAGGCTGTATGGGTGAACCAGATACAAGCGGACTGAAAAAAAATAAGAAATCAAAGAACGATTCGTCAATTGATATAAATATAAGGACAGAACCTGTACATACTCAACCGCCTGAATACGATATTTTCGGTAAACCCATTATAACTACATCAACTGTACCAGTAACTGAAGTTACAACAGAAACAACAATTATTGAAACTGATATTTTCGGCAATCCTGTTACAACAACAGTTGCTTTTGAAACTGATGTTTTCGGTAATTCTGTTACAACCGCAGAAATTTTTGAAACTGATGTTTTCGGCAACACTGTCACAACAACAGTTGCTTTTGAAACTGACGTTTTCGGCAATCCTGTTTTAACTGATACAATTGAAACGACAACGCAGGCAACAGACGATACACCAATGGAAACTACAACTCTTTCACCTTTTGAGCAATATCAGGAGAGTTTGAATGACCCTAATTCAATCGGCGGATTCAATCATAATAAGTATGATGACGAGGGAAATCCGATACCGACACTTCCACCTGGTTTTGCTATAGTAATTGAATAAACGGAGGATAAAAAAATGGTAGTAATTGAAATGGAAAACGGAAAGAAGATAAAAATTGAACTTTACCCCGAAATCGCACCTATTTCATGTGAAAACTTTGAAAAGCTTGTAAACAATGGATTTTATGACGGTCTTACATTTCATAGAGTTATCAACGGATTTATGATTCAGGGCGGTTGTCCGAACGGAACAGGCACTGGCGGTCCGGGCTGGCATATCAAGGGTGAGTTTTCTGCAAACGGCGTAAAAAATGACCTTAAACACACAAGAGGAGTTCTTTCAATGGCTCGTGCTTCTGCTCCCGATTCAGCAGGTTCACAGTTCTTTATCATGCACGATGATGCACCTTATCTTGATGGACAGTATGCAGCATTTGGCAAGGTTGTTGAGGGTATGGACGTTGTAGACGAAATTGCATTAGTTGATACAGACTACAACGACAAGCCGTTAACTCCGCAGATTATAAAGAGAGCAACAATTGAATGAAAATCACAAAAAATTCAGAAATCAGGGGGAATGATTTAAATGAAAAATTTATTTAGAAAATTATTTACTGCATTTTCTGCTGTAGCTGTAACAGCTGTTTCCATGCCTTGCGTTACACCTGTTATGGCGGTAGATGATAAGCTTACGTCTTTCCCTTATACTATTGAGGGCGAAGATTTGGAGGGTGCTGAACTTTGGACATCTATTTATGAAAATCAGATACCAGATTATTCAGGCGAGGGCTTTGTTTATCTTACTGGCGGAGAACTTAGCTTTGAAGTTACTGTTCCGGAGGATGCAATGTATCAGGTTAATGTAAGATGTGCGCAGATTCTTGATAAAGACCAGAGACAGCAGACTATGGCAGTAAACGGTACAGAATACATAAAACAAGTACCATATTATGACAAATGGACTGATGTTGACTTCGGCGTTGTACGTCTTAATAAAGGCAAGAATACTATTTCATTTCTTAATAAATATGGCTATATGGCTATAGATACAGTTACAGTTAAAGTTGCCGATAAAAAAGACTATTCTCTTGCTACTGATGTACTTTGTGATGCAAAGGCAACTGCTGAAACAAAATCTCTTATGAAGTATCTCAAGAGCGTTTACGGCAAGCACACAATTGCAGGTCAGCAGGAAATATATGGCGGAGGTCATAAGGATAATTATGAGTGGGAGAATGAATTTCTTGAAAAACTGACAGGAAAAGTTCCTGCTATACGTGGTCTGGATTTCATGAATTACAATCCGCTTTATGGTTGGGACGACGGCTCAACTGAACGTGCAATTGCATGGGTAAAGGAAAGAAACGGCATCATTACAGCATCATGGCATATAAATGTACCGATTGACTTTGATAACTATGAACTTGGTGACGAGGTTGACTGGAAAGAATGTACATACAAAAACTATCAGGCATCAGGAAGTACATTCAATACCGCAAAGGTACTTGAAGAAGATTCAAAAGAACGTGCTTATTTCAACGAAGCAGTAAAGATGCTTGCTGAACAGTTGCAGAAACTTCAGGACGAAAATGTACCGATTATATTCCGTCCGCTTCATGAAGCACAAGGCAATGAGGGCAACTATGGCGACGGTACATCATGGTTCTGGTGGGGCGACAGAGGTGCGGAAGTTTACAAGGAACTCTGGAAACTTCTCTACACAAAGCTTACAGAGGAATACGAACTCCATAATATTATATGGGAGTTCAACAGCTATGACTATTCCAATTCGCATACATGGTATCCTGGTGATGATTATGTTGACATTGTAGCATATGACAAGTACAATGTTGAGTATAACAGAGGTGACGGAAAAAGCAGTGGACCGAATCTTCTTGCAATTTCGGGCAAGTTCGACTATCTCTTTAAACTTACAGACGGCAAAAAGATGATAGCTATGGCAGAAAATGATACTGTTCCGGCAATGGACAACATGATAATTGAGGACGCAAACTGGCTCTACTTCTGTCCATGGTACGACGGAGGAGAAGACGGCGGTACAGCATTTCTTGGTGAAGCTTATCAGGACCATGACGAACTGAAAAAGATGTATCAGAGCGAATATTGCATAACACTTGACGAACTCCCCGAAGATTTGTATACATCAGGCGGAAAAACAGATGTAACCACTACTACTACAGCACCGACAACATCTACAACAACTACAGAATCAGAAAGTACACTTCTTGGTGATGCAAACTGCGACAACGAATTGAATATTGCTGATGCTACAGCTATCATTCAGCATCTTGGAAACAAAGACAAGTACGGACTTTCAGAACAGGGCTTAATCAATGCAGACTGCTGTAATGTCGGCGACGGCGTAACAGGTCTTGACGCTCTTGCAATTCAGA
>JAIDTI010000076.1 GCA_029060755.1 Ruminococcus sp.
TTCTTGTATTTCTGTTTTCAAATTATATAAACATGGACGAAATTTATCAAGAAACTTGTTCTGATAACTGGGTAATGCTTGAACTTGTTTCAAGATTGCAGAATATTCTTATGTGGCTTAATATAGCATCATTTTTACTTATTTGCTGTACGGCTGTTATTGAAATGCGTATGGCAAAAATAAATAAAAAAATTATAACAGAGAACATATAGAAAAAAGCAATTATTTAATAATAATGATATAGGAGGATTTTATTATGCAAAAAGATAAGGCATTAAAAATTATGGCTGTTATTTCTGCCATACTTTCAGGGGTTTCTGTAATTTTTGGCTGTATAGTTGTTATTTTTCCGCAGTCATGTGGAGGACTGTTTTTCGGAGATGTGGATTTAGCAAACTGGTCGATAGGTCCGGCTGTGCCTTTTATGATGATAGTGGCATTGTTTCCGCTTTTGCTTACTGTACTTGCTGTATTCAGTGCAGTATCAGGTACTATGACGTGTACAAAGGGCATTGTATCGGCTGTATTGACTGTTTTATACAGTATTATCAGAACATTTGCATATGTTTGGATATGGAGACGTTCATTAAATTTATGCGTGCGAGAAAGTATGGATACAGTAACAGTATTAAACGTAGTAAATTCGGCACTTACAATGATAAATTATCTCAACTTTTTTGCTATGATTCTCTTAATAAGTGTGGCATCTATTGAGATTTACGCATCAGTCAAGGCTGATAAAATATAACATGAGGTGACATAAATGCAGACAGGTTGTTTAGGTTTAATTTTTACGGCGTTTATAGCTGTTACTGCTGTATTCGTGGTAAGTAAGAAGAAAAAATTAATTATGAGGTGATAAAAATGAAAAATGTTTTAGTAGTAGGCGGTGGCGGACGTGAACACGCTATCATCATGAAACTTGCAGAAAGCAAGCACGTCGGAAAGTTGTATTGTACACCGGGAAATGCAGGAATTTCAAAGTATGCAGATTGTTTCAATGTAGGCGCAACTGATATTGATGGCGTTGTCGCACTTGCAAAGGAAATAAAACCTGATATGGTAGTAGTCGCACCTGATGACCCGCTTGTTATGGGTATGGTTGACGCTTTGCAGGCAGAAGGATTCATGACATTCGGTCCAAAGGCAAATGCGGCTATTATAGAGGGTTCTAAGGTATTTTCCAAAGAACTTATGAAGAAATACAATATCCCGACAGCGTTCTATGAAGTGTTTACAGAGAGCGACAAGGCTATTGCATATCTCAAAGAACAGAACAGCTATCCCGCTGTAATCAAGGCTGACGGTCTTGCACTTGGTAAAGGCGTAATCATTGCACAGAATGAGGAAGAAGCAGTTCAGGCAGTACATGACATGATAGACGAACTCAAGTTCGGCAAGAGTTCTGCAAGAATTGTTATTGAGGAATTTTTAACAGGTCCTGAAGTGTCTGTATTGTCATTCACGGACGGCAAAACACTTGTGCCGATGATTTCATCTATGGACCATAAGCGTGCATTGGACGGCGACAATGGACTTAATACGGGCGGTATGGGTACAGTCTCACCAAATCCGTACTATACAGAGGAAGTTGCAAAAGAGTGCATGGAAAAAATATTCATGCCTACTATGAACGCTATGAACGCAGAGGGACGTACTTTTGAGGGCTGTTTGTATTTTGGATTGATGATTACTCCAAAGGGCGCAAAGGTTATTGAGTATAACTGTCGTTTCGGCGACCCTGAAACACAGGTTGTACTTCCTATGCTTGATGCTGACTTGTATGAAATTTTTGAAGCAATCTATAATCACGAACTTGATAAGGTTGATATAAAGTGGCATGACGGCTCTTGTGCTTGTGTAGTAATGGCAAGCGGTGGTTATCCTGAAAGCTATCCGAAAGGACTTGTAATGAACGGTATGGACGAAAAAGGACAGGTTGACAACTGTTTTGTATATCATGCAGGTACAAAATTGAGTGAAAACGGCGAATTTCTTACAAATGGCGGACGTGTGATAGGTGTAACCGCAAAGGGTGAGAATTTACAGTCCGCACTTGATACGGCTTATTCAGGAGTTGAAAAAATCAGCTTTGAAAATGCACACTACAGAAAAGATATAGGACAGCGTGCATTGAAAGCCCTTGAAAAATAATTAAGGAGAAAACCATGCAGGAAAAACTGACTAAAGGCATATTTTTCGGACTTGTCGGCAATATCTTATTTGTTGTATTCGGTCTGATATGTCTGATTTATTATTATACTTATGATGCGGAAAGTATTTTTTCTAAAATTATGGAATTTATTGCTTACCTCACTGAATTTATGGGATTCGGATTGCTTATATATGCCGATTATCTGCTTATTGTAAGTCTGCGATTGCGCAGAATGTTGAAAGTCTGTTTTTCTGCATATATAGTTCTTGAATCTGTCATGATGTTTCTTGAATTAAACTCTTATAACTTTGAGTTTTATAAACCCTATTCGCTTGCACTTGCAATAGCTCATGCAATAGTATGTGCAATGGCTTGCTTCGCATTTTTACAGCTTGACCCTGATAATACTAAATACGAAGTTGCAATTGTAATCTGTATAGCATTGATTTTAGCAGGTATGCTTGGAAATATTCTTGGAATAAGAGTATATTTTAGTATCATAACAAGTGCAATGGGATTTTGTGTAATGTTTGGAATGATACATTATCTTAGAATGAGAGAGGAAATTGAAATAGACTGTTATGGTGACAGGGCAAGAGTTGCTGAATTTAACAGCAGTACACTTTTTTCAGAACCTGAAACAATAAAAAATCAGACAAACAACAATTTTGATGATATTGATATAGAATAATACAGAAAAGTCCGTGCTGAAAAGCATGGACTTTTTTTGTGCATATGCTATGATTTTTGATGTGAAATTTGTGCATATATACAAACTTAAAAAAAATTTTTTCAATAATCAATGTTTTTGCATTGAAAAATACTCGAAAAATGCCCCCTTATGAAAGGCGATTACAAAAAGTCTTTCAAGGGGGTGTTTTGTTGCATGGGAATGATTCAATAAAAAAAGGTCTTGAAAAGCTTGCTTTCGGAAGCTGTAATGATGCTGTAGTGCTTGCATTTGCAGAGGAACTTCCACCATCTGAAATTATTGAAAAGCTTGATTTATACAATGTTTCAGAAATTAAGCGGGTAAAGGGCGGGGGAGTTGAAATAAAGTTTTTTGACAGGCTAAAGGCACTTGAAAAACTTTATGAGCTTGAAAATGCTTTTGATAATCACGATAAAGCTTCAGAACTTATCAAGGCTCTTACTATATCAGCGAAAGGAGGTGAGGAAACTTGATATTTTCAGAAAAACAGCTTATAACTGTCAACTGGTGGCTTGATGAAAAATACAGCAGATATGATGCAATCATATGTGACGGAGCAGTCAGAAGTGGTAAAACAATGTCAATGTCGCTTGGATTTTCATTCTGGGCAAATATGATGTTTGAAAATTCAGCTTTTGCGATATGCGGAAAAACTGTCACATCATTAAGACGGAATGTTGTAACTCCACTTTTGTCAATGCTGAAAAGTTACGGTTTTACCTGCACTGAAAAAGTAAGCAGTAATTTTATTGACATAACTTTCAATAACCGGACAAATCGTTTTTATCTCTTTGGCGGAAAAGATGAGAGTTCAGCATCATTGATTCAGGGCATAACACTTTCGGGCGTATTTCTTGATGAGGTCGCACTTATGCCACGTTCATTTGTGGAGCAGGCTCTTGCAAGATGTTCTGTAAGCGGTTCAAAAATGTGGTTCAACTGCAATCCCGATAATCCTGCTCATTGGTTTTATAATGAGTGGATTAAGAAAACAAAGGAAAAAAATGCTCTTTATCTGCATTTTACAATGGATGATAATCCGTCACTTTCAGATGAAGTGAAAAACCGCTATAAAAGACTTTATTCAGGTGCATTTTATGACAGATTTGTACTTGGAAAATGGACTGCATCAGAAGGTGTAGTATATTCAATGTTCAGCAGTGAAAATCATATCTGCAAATATGTTCCCGATTGTGAAAAGTATGTTATTTCATGTGATTATGGTACAGTAAACCCGACTTCTATGGGCTTATGGGGATTTCATGACGGAATATGGTACAGGCTTAAAGAGTATTATTATTCATCAAAAAAAGAGGGAATGTCACGGACAGACGAGGAACATTATAAATCTCTTGAAAAACTTGCTGATGGAAAAAATATAAGCAAAGTTATTATTGACCCGTCGGCATCAAGTTTTATTGAATGTATAAAGCGTCACGGAAAATTCAGGACTGTAAAAGCAAATAATGATGTTGTTGCAGGAATAAGACGTGTAAGTACAGCGTTGAAAGAGAATAAGATTATGTTTCATGAATCATGCGTGGATATTATTCGGGAGTTTAGTCTTTACCGCTGGAATGACAAAGCAGGGGAGGACGTTCCTATAAAAGAAAATGACCACGCTATGGACGATATGAGGTACTTTGTATCTGATATGCTCAAAAACAGCGGAGACAGCTTTTTTGCTGTTTCAGTTGCAAGATAAAAGGAGGAAAAACCAATGAAGTTATTTCAGAAAAAGAAAACACCACGAGCCGCACCTGAACTTTATCAAGCAGAACGTTCAGCAGATTCAATATTGACTTTGCCGACTGTTGCAGAGTCTTTTGAAAAGGAACTTTTTGATAAGTTGAGGTATACTGTGCCTATAATTGATGCAGCTATTATGAAAATAATACGTCTTGCAGGCGGTTTCAGGCTTATGAGTTCAGATGAACACTTTCAGGAACAGCTTGAAAATTTCTGTAATAATGTATCAGTCGGACTTACAGGAAAATCCTTGAATTGTTTTGCTGATACATTTCTTGACAGTATGCTTACATATGGCAGTGCAGTCGGTGAGATTGTCATCGACAGCGAACAGCAGGAAATTGCAGGCTTGTGGAACGGTGATGCGTCAAAAACAGTGGTATCAGCAGGAGCAAATCCCTTTGAAAGAAGATACGCTGTAAAATGTACAGACGGTTCACTGAAAAAAATCAGTCACCCCGAAAGAATAGTATATGCTTCTCTTACGGGCGGTCATTCAGTTCTGCGAGGACTTCCGTCATTAAGCAGTATTCTTTTAAGAATATATCAGTGTATCGGACAAAATTTTGACCGTGCCGGAAATGTACGATATGCCGTTACTTATAAGCCCGACGAAACAGGCGACTTTGTTTACAGCAAGGAAAGAGCCATGCAGATTGCAAAAGAATGGGCAGACGGCATGAACAGTGCAAAATATGGACAAGTTAAGGATTTTATTGCAGTCGGAGATGTTGACATAAAGGTTATAGGTGCAGAAAACAAGCTTTTTGATACAAATGTACCAGTAAGACAGCTTATGGAACAGATTGTTGCAAAACTTTCAATACCACCATTTCTGCTCGGACTTTCATGGAGTTCAACTGAACGAATGTCATCACAGCAGGCGGATATTTTAACATCAGAACTTGAATATTACCGCCGACTTCTTTCACCAGTTCTGTGTGAAATAGGAAATGCTTATCTCTGTTCAATCGGTGCAAATGCGGTATGTCGAATTGAATGGAATAATATAAATTTACAGGACGAAACAGAACTTGCTGAAGCAAGGCTTAAAAATGCACAAGCAGCTGAAATTGAAGCACGTCTTGCAAATAACAAAAATTAATTTTATGGAGGAAATAATTATGTATAATGAAATCAAACTTGAAAAGGGTATGTACAACCTCAGCGGAAAGTCTTTCACATCAGCTCTTGAGGAGCTTGACCCGTCTTCCGCATATATCGGAACTGAACTTGAATCACTTGACGCATTTGAGAGACAGCTTAAACGCTATAACATCAAAGTTTGCGGAACAGAATGTGACAGAGTTGAAAAATTCTTTAACTCAACAGAAACAGCAGTGCTTTTCCCTGAATATGTAAAGAGATGTATTTTAAAGGGATTTGATAATACAGTTCTCTCATCTGTTACAGCGGTAAAAACCGTATGTGAAAGCGGACAGTATCTTGGTTGCGTAATGGACGATACAAGCGAATATACAACAACACAACAGATGAGTAAGTTCCCTGTTTCATTTGTTAAAGAAGGTACAACAGCTGTTGTTCTTGAAAAATTCGGCAGACTTATCAATGCCTCATATGAGGCAGTAAGAAAACAGCGACTTGATGTATTCGGTGTAATGCTCAGAAGTATTGGTGTAAAGCTTGCAAATGCGATATTGACAAAGGCTATGGATACTCTTATTGAAGATGCAGAGAGTATTTCTGTAAGTTCTCTCACATATGCAAATCTTGCTGAACTTTATGGAAGTTTTGATTGCTTTGATATGACAACAGTAATTGCAAATCCGTCAATCGCATCTAAAATTGCTGCAATGGAACAGCTTTCCGACAGCAAGACAAATGCCGACGGACGTATGATTCTCCCATGTGGTTCAGAGTTGATTAAAACATCATCTGTTGACGAAAATACAATTATAGGTATCGACAAGAATTTTGCACTTGAATTTATTACAAGTTCAGGACTTGTTCTTGAAACAGATAAACTTATTGACAGACAGCTTGATCAGATTACTGTATCTATTTCATGCGGATTCAGAAAAATCACACCTGATGCAGTAAATATCATCACAATTGACACAGATTGATTATAATAAATATGCTCCTCCGGTTTTTCCGGAGGAGTATTATAAAAAGGAGCGTTTTTTATGGACAATAATACACTTGCAAAAATCAATAAATTTACACGTCGTGAGTTTACAGACGACGAACTGTATACATTTTCTGTTATTCTTTGTGATAACGAAATTGACAGGGATTATGAATGTTTTTCGGATAATGCACTTGAAAAAATAAAGTCGCTTTTTATCGGCAGAACAGGCATTTTTGACCATAACACAAGTACAGCGAATCAGAACGCACGTATTTTTGATACAGAGATTATCACTGATACAGAACGTACAACAAAAAATGGTGAGCCATATAGATATATAAAAGCTATGGCTTATATGGTGCGTACGGACGAAAACAAGACACTTATAGCAGAGATTGACGGCGGTATCAAAAAGGAAGTAAGCATATCATGTTCAGTTCCACGAAAGATTTGTTCAATATGCGGAAATGAAAAAACGTCGGGAAGTTGCAGTCATATTAAAGGAAAAAGCTATAACGGCAGAATATGTCATGTAGTTCTTGATGATATATCAGACGCTTATGAGTGGAGTTTTGTTGCAGTTCCGGCGCAGGTTAATGCAGGAGTTACAAAGAAGTTTTCAGATGAAACAACAGAAAAATCTGCTTATGCTGATATAAATGAAGCTGATGAGGAACTTCGCAGAGATATTCGACGACTTGCATTTTTCAAGGGTGGCAAGTCTGCGGCTGAAACAGCAGAAATTTCCACGAAAGGAATGTCAACATCTCAACTTATCAACCTGAAAAAATCGTATGAGCGACTTTTATCAGGAAAATGTGCAGAAGTTCAGCTGATGCCTGAAAACAGGAAAGAACAGTCCGCAGTATATAAAATTTAAGGAAGTGAATGATATGTTCAAAGTAGATACGGTTATATCATTGTTTGAACTTTTTTCAGGTCAGGAAATTGCAAAGAATGAGGGTTTTGTTATTCTTGCAATGGACGAAGTTGAAAAATATGTTAAGCCCGCTGCATTTAATGCAGATGAAAGGGTGAATTTTCTTTGTGCGGCAATAGCGAATTACCGTTATCAGCAGGCAAAGGCAGCAAGTAACAGGACAACATATACATATGCAGGCGGTATGGAGAAAAATGCAGATTCAGATTATACACCTCTTGCATTTGCAGAAAGTATGATGAGAGATTACTTTAATATGTGCAGTGACATCATGATACCTAAGAATTTTGTGTTCAGGGGTTTTTCAAAGGAGAGTGATTTGAATGACTGATATTATTAACACAATAAAGCAGGTGCTTGTAAATAATGGTGCAGAAAATGTATACAGTTCGTTTGATTCGCTCCCGATAGAAGCAAAAGGCAGGTTTTTTACAGTAATAGGCATAAAAAAGCTTGAATACAGCAAGCCTGTTTATTCTGAATTTACAATATATATGCCGTTCAGAACTGAAATTGAAATAAGTATTCTTGCACCATTAAGCACTTCGATTGATAAGATGTACAGTTATTATAAGTCCAAAGTGAGAGACTCAATACAGAATATGGCAGGACTTAACACTTGTATTTCTGATATATCTGTAAAGCAGGATAAAAATATCAGTCACTTTGTACTGAAAGTCACTGTATCAGCAGACGGCATAAGAAAAATTGAACGTGAGCAGGAGGATGCTGATGAATGAGTTTTGCAACCGTGAGGCGATACCAGTAGTTATAAACGGACTGACTCTTTATTGTGAAAAATTCAAGGCACTATCTTCTGTTGAACTTCATGAACAGCCCACAGTTGACGGCGTGGCACAGATAACAAACAGATTCAGAAAAACAATGAAGTTTACATTTACAGGCAGAATCTACAATAATACAGATGAACCGTTTTCACTTCTGACTTTATTTAACAGCATGGGTAGTTTTTCAGATTTTACAATTAATTATCGTGGAATGAAAATTGAAAAATGTATTATAACAAACTTTACAATTGAGGATAAGAACGAAGATTTTGTTTATATTTCTGTTATTGTATCTTCTCCGCATTATGTAAGTCAGGACGAATGAGGTGATATAATGACATCAGTTTCTGCAATTTTCGTTCGTCCCGACGGAGAAGAAAGCAAGACAATAAGAGTTCTGAATTTTTCATTTGAAAAAGAATCATATATGCCATATACTAAATTAAGTATGACATTTTCTGCAAATGAAGCTTTATTTAATTCTTTTGACAGTCCTTTTGATTATTCATATGTAATGTTTTATCTTAATGATGAATGTGTGCATAAGGGGATAATTGACGATTTCAAGCTTACTGATGAATCAGGTGTGAAAATTGGTATACTGAAATCAAGAGGTTTTACATCGCTGTTACTTGACAATCATTATGAACCGGGAATGCATACAAATATATCAATCGATAATCTTATTGATTGTTATAATCTTCCGTTTGTGGAACATGAACCAAGTACAGATACAAGCTATATTTATGTAAAGCCAAATTCGTCAATGTGGGACGCTGTTGTAAATCTGTCGTATAAACTTTATGGAACTTATCCATATATAAAAGGGCAGAACATGGTTAAAATGACTATAGATGCACCCGAAAAAACACTTGAATTTGATGAAAGCAGGATTTTTTTCAAAGGTTCTGAAATCAACACAAGGCGACTGGTGAGTGATTTTTATATGGCTGATATTGATGATACCTATGGAAATTTTTACCATGAAAATATTCAGGCAAAGCAGAAAAAAATTATCCGCAACAGATATTTTGATTTGGACCAACGTTTTCTTTATGAACCTGAAAAAGCACTTCATTTCCGTAATACAATGCAGTCAAGGGCATGGAAAAGGTATTTTATAGCATATAATGGTACTAATAAAGAGGATTTGTTTGATGCTGTTTCTTTTGGAAATATAGTAAACGGACGTATAAGGGCAATAAAAGTTACAGGCGACAAGAACGGCATACAGACGGAATTGTCCGTATATGAAGATTTATTCACACCATAAATATTTCCTGAATATAATAATAAAAAAAGCTAAAGAGGAAATATGAGTGAAATTTATCTTAGTCAGCTTAAAGAGGGTGAAAGCTGTATAATAAAGAGCCTTGAAATAAGTGACTCAATGCGATATAGGTTAAATGAACTTGGATTTATAAGCGGTTCATATGTGACTTGCCTGCAAAGAAGTTTTTCAGGCGACCCGACTGCATATTTTGTAAAAGGGACAGTTATCGCTCTCCGAAAAAATGACACATCAAGAATAAAAATAGCTGTCTCCTGAAAAAGAGACAGCATTTTTTGTACTTGACTTTTTTATTTGTATATGCTATAATGTACATATCGGTAGTTTATTTGAAAACGGCTTTCCTCATGAAGCAGAAACGGCTTGCCGTCCGACAGTCTGCATAGTTCAACGCAAGAACGGTCTGCCTATCAAGCAGAACGACGACGGTTCGACTCCGTCAGCAGACTTATTTTTTTATAAGCAGGTGATTTCCGTGACTTTCACTTTTTTCAAAAATCCTAATATATATTTTCCCGAAAAATATAATTGTGTATCATATTCAGTACCTGAAATTGACTTATCATCAGAACAGGCAGTTGCTTGCGGATATTCTTTCAGGAAAAAGGATTACAGTATCAAGATAACGAATTATCACGGTAAATCAACGAAAAAACTTGTTATTCCGTATAAAATTGACGGAATGACAGTAGATGAGATTTGTGATAAAGCATTTGAAAATGCCAAATTTACTAAACTTTATATTCATGGAAAAATCAAAAAAATCGGCAAAGGTGCATTCAGCAACAGTAACGTGCAAACAGTTGTGATAGCAGACGGTATAAAAAGAATACCTGAAAGAATGTTTCGTGACTGCAAAAATCTTGCGGAGATAAATATTCCACCAACTGTAAAAAGTATAGGAAAATCGGCATTTGAAGATTGTGCTTCACTTGAATTTATTGCTTTTCCGCAAAGTATAAGAGATATTGGTGACTTTGTTTTTTTGGATTCAGGACTTAAAAGATTTGCAATTGAAACAGATAATAATTTTATCCTCAACGGAAGAATATTTCGTAGTTCAGCAATTGCGAATGAATATGATGTTATCTGTACAAGTTTTGCAGGAAATCTGCTGAAAGTTGCCTATGTAAAATGTGGCAGTTTTAAATTTAATGAGAAATATATAACATTTCTGCCAAACTCATTAATCTGTGCAAGCAAAATCAATCTCAAATCGTGCAGTAGAATACACTTCTACCGTAACGCTTTCGACGACCACAGAAGTTATTGGGGCGGGAGAATGTTCAGTAAGAATCAGACTGTAATTCTGCCAGAGGGCTATGGTGCAAAATACGGCTATTATTTTCCCGATTATGTTACGGTTAAAAATTATTATTATGGTGATGCGGGCAGACAGCCGTCGCCGTATATTTTACATACAAATGGTGATACAGCGAAAGTTGAAGTTATAACAAGCTATATGCCGTCATGGACGCTGAAACTGCCTGATAAACATATAGAAATAGGAACATCATACAACAATATAGAGAAACACGCTATAAACTGCATTAATGCTGAAACGATTCACATAGATTATATAAATGCAGAGGGTGAAATTTTTTCGCCTTACTGCCCTAATCTTCATAAACTTACATGGGAACGCAACAACTGCAAGTACATACCGCCGAGCAGTCTGATTGGCTATTTTCTGCACAATGAACTGCTGAAAGCCTTTGCACCTGTTTCGGCTCAGGTAAATGGAAGATACAAGCGGTATTTTTTCAACCGTGAAATCATTGACGATATTTTTACATCAAAATTCTATGAATGTAAGTATTATTACTACCATACACGAAGAATAAGAATAAGTAATAAAGCAAAAGTTCTGATTGCAATAGATATTTTGAGAAGTACACAATTATCTCATGAAAAAAGTACAGAAATTTACAGTAATTTTCTTATGAATCATCAGAAATATGCACATGATGTATGCGAATTGATAAAAGATAAATATCCCGATTATGCGGAAACATTAAAAGTCCTGTAAAAATCACAGGACTTTTATTTATTTATTCAACTGAAATTATGTAATAATATACAGGCTGACCGCCGTTTATAAACATTATTTCTGCCTTGTCGCCAATTTTTGACTGCAAAGTCTGCTGAAGTGCTTCTGCACTTTCTTCTGTAACATCAGAGCCATATATGACAGTAATGTAATTTGCGTTATTTTTGGCAAGTTTTTTAATAAGCTTATAAGCTGCTTTGTTTATGTCTTTTTCAGTAAATGAAAGCTTACCGTTATCAAGTGCAAGGATTTCACCTTCTTTTATTGAGTGACCCTCAAACTCTGAATTTCTTGCAGCAAATGTAATGAGACCTGTTGAGACTTTTTCAAAAGCCTTTGTCATGTTGATTCTGTTTTCAGACAGTTCTGCACTTTCGTCAAAAGACATCATAGCTGATATACCTTGCGGAATAGTTCTTGTCTGCAATACGCATACGTTTTTATCAGTCAGCTTTACAGCCTGTTCAGCCGCCATTATTATATTTTTATTATTCGGAAGTACAAAAACAGTGCGTGCAGGAACAGAAAGAATAGCCCTTAAAATATCATCTGTTGATGGGTTCATAGTCTGTCCGCCTTTTACAACAATATCTGCACCCAAATCACTGAAAAGTGATGCAATACCATGACCAGTGGCAACAGAAACAAATCCGAAATCTTTTTCAGGTTCAGCAGGAGTAAATCCTGCCTCAATTTCTTTTGCCTCTTTTACTTTATCTTCATGCTGTATACGCATATTTTCGATTTTCGGACGTGGGTCATTTACAAAACAGCCGAACTCAAGTGCTTTTTGCAGTGCATTTCCGGGATTGTCAGTATGTACATGGACTTTTATTATTTTTTCGTCGTCAACAAGTACAACGCAGTCTCCGATTGTTTCAAGATAAGCACGGAGCGTGAACGGGTCGGGACAGTTTTCTTTTTTGCGGAGCATAAATTCTGTACAGTAGGTGTATGTTATATTGTCGTCATACTGGCTTACAGCTGATTTGAAAGAGTCCTCTGATTTTTCTGTAACTGCTTTTTCAGCAGGTTCAGCTATTTTTCCGCCTGCAAAAATATTGCTCATTTCACGGATAATAATAGTAAAACCCATACCGCCAGCATCAACAACACCAGCTTTTTTCAGCTGTGAGAGCATATCTGTTGTTTTTGCAAGAACGTCTTCTGCCTCTTTGCATATATCATTCCAGAAAATAACATCACTGCTTACAGATTTGGCGGTGTCATTTGCTTTTCTGGCAGCAGCCTTTGAAACAGTAAGAATAGTACCCTCAACAGGCTTCATAACAGCCTTGTATGCCGCCTGTACACCTAAATCAAGAGCATCTGCAAAATTTTCGCATGATGCCTCTGAAAGACCTGACAGACCTTTTGAGATTCCACGAAAAATAAGTGAAAGAATAACACCCGAATTTCCTCTTGCACCTCTTAAAAGAGCAGATGCTGTAACAGATGCAACTTCAGAAATATCAACAGAATCGGACATTCTTTTCAGTTCATCTACTGCATTTCCTATAGTCATTGACATATTAGTACCCGTATCTCCGTCAGGAACAGGATAGACATTAAGTTCATCTACTTCTCTTTTTCTGTTATTTATAGTAATAGCGGCAGAGATAACAGCATCTCTGAACATAGCACCGTTAATCATAAAACCTCCAAAAAATCAATAATTCATATCATCAACATATACATTGACATTATTTACAGGCACATTTACAGCTTCTTCAACAGTAAACACTACTTTGTGTGTGATACTTGATACAGCGGCAGAAATGTTTGTGCCATAGGTTACTTTAATATGCAGGTCAATTGTAAGACCGCCGTTTTTATCTTCATGTACAACAACGCCCTTGCGTTTGAAAAGTCGTCCTCTTGTCAGGGAGGAAACAGCAGAACGGAATGTATTTACATTACATACATCAGCAACACCGAAACAGTCGCAGACAGCATGGCGGATAAGTTCGGTAAGATAGCTTTCTGAAACGGAAATTTTTCCGATATGATTTTCAACAGTGACCATATAAGCACACTTCCTTATTAAAAAATATATTATATTATATCATATTATTTATGATTTTACAATAGCTGATTATAATTTTTTATTTTGATTTCAATAAATATTGTTGACTTAAAAATCAGCATATAAATCTATATCAATTTCAGTTTGTGTATCACAGCAGAATTTCATTACATCTAATGAAGGTGCTAAACAAGGCATAGTCTCATCACATACAATTGTAGGCACTACTTCCAGATAAAAATTCACATCATATTTCTGCCTGATTTCTTTTAGTATATCAGTTTTTGACAGAAGATGAGAAATAGTTTTCTGCATTTGATTAGTAACATATATATCATAGTCTTCGCAATATCCATAATGCCATACAGCAAAATCATATTTTGTGCCGTTCTTTCTGATGTCACCAATTTTATGAGAATGTTCGGGAATAAGACAAAGCATTTCTGATACTATATCAGGATTAAAAGTGCCGACTATACGAAAATATGTGTAACATTTTGTACGTTCTGATTTTTTCATATTTTTTTACTCCTTAATTGTTTTCAATAAATGTTGCTGTTATCAATCCAGAATTTACATAATAATTTCCGATTGATAATATTTTTCTTATATTTTAGAAGTAATTTCCGTCCTTTGGTATATCGTCTGGTGAAATCCATTTGATTTTATCTGAAGCTTTACCAGTTTCTAAAAATTCTTTTATAACTTCCCATGCTAATTCTTTTGGTAAAAAAAGTCCAGTTGAAGCCCAGAGTTCACAATTAGCACCATCTACAACTTCATTTAATTTTGTTTCATCATATAATGACAGTTTATCCTCTGTATCGCTTGTATAGTGAATAAATATTCCATATTCAATATTTGTTCCTATTATCATATCAGATATATGTTTGTCTTTTAGAAAACACTGAATTGAAGCATCACTGGTACTATCAAACCAATAATTTTCAAATTCATCAATAATATATGTTTTCATTTGAGACAAGTCAATGTTTTTTATTGTTTTTCCTCGTGGAGGGTAAAATAATGTATACATTTTTCAACCTTTCTTATATTTTCTTTTTTTTTACTCCTTTAAAAATGTTGCTGTTATCAATTAGAATTTACATAATAATTTCCGATTGATAATATTGTTCTTGAAATTTTATTTGTTCCATTATTTCTTCCTTGTTGAAAGAGATATTTTCAGGACAAACTACCCATTTTTCTTCTACATCATCAAATCTATGAATTATCGCAATTATTTTACCTGTAAATTTCTCAACAGGTTTATTGATACCTAAAATGTATGCGTCTTGTTCTTCTCCGTCAGGTGCAATAATTCCCTCAATATATCCATAGTTGATTGGGTAATACATATCTTTATACTTTGGGTGATAACTTCCAAGAGGTCTGTCAACAGTTACTGTAACTATGTCACCAATCATTTTTTTGTACCTCCATAATAAGTTAAAAATAAATATCTTTGCTGAATAATTCTATTATTTCTTTTTAAGTTGGGCAATAGCACCATAATGCAGGATTTCAAATTCAGCAGGAGCAATTTCAGCAAGCATTTTTTTATGTTCTTTCTCCCACAAGGCGATTTCAGTTTCAGTGAGTGATGCTCCGATTCCTCTGCAAGCCTTGATTCGTCCGTGCCAGCTTTCACGGGTAAAAGGAACTTTTATTGGGTATTCCTCATGATAAACAAGGTCAAATCTTTCTTTGTAGCAGTCTGGTATATAAATTTGATGTATTGTTTCACCGCAGCCGCTCCAGTCGGGATTATATTTCAATACCAGATTTTCGCTTGCACCTGCAATTTTATCTTCAAACGGCAGCCATGCCATATACAAAACAAGAATATTTCCATCTTGTTTAAGCATACGGCAGAGATTAGGCATAACGGCTTCATGATTGAAGTACCAAAAGCATTGACAGGCAGTTATTATGTCAAAAGAATTATCATTAAAATTTATATCTTCTGTAGCAATAGCAAAATAATCAATATCCATACCTTTTGACAATATTTTTGCCTGTTCAATCTGATTTTCTGAAATATCTGTAGCTGTCCACTTTGCTCCATAATGATACATATTTCTTGGAAGAACGCCTGTTCCTGTTCCTATATCAAGAACATTCTGTCCATTTATACATAATTTACGACGAATAATTTTTTCATAAAATTCCTGTGGATATATGTCACGGAATTTTGCATAATCTCTTGATGTTTCGCCCCAGTCAAAAGGCTTTCCGCTGTCTATATTTTTGTTGATAATTTTCAATATTGTATCTCCTTTAATAAAATTATTTTAACCTGTAAAATCCTTGTTGAATAATTTGATAGTTTCCATTTTCAGTGCATGATTTTCAGATTTTTCAAGTTTCGGGTCATCAGCAAGTATTTCTTCCGCACATTTTTTTGCAGTTTCCGAAAGTTCCATAGAGCAGAAAGCATCAGCAATTTTAAGTGGTGGAAGTCCATGTTGTGCATTTCCGAAAAAGTCACCTGGACCACGCATTTTCAAATCTTCCTCCGCAATCTCAAATCCGTCAGTAGTTCTGCACATAATTTTCATGCGGTTGATACATTCATCATTTTTATTGTCCGTGATAAGAATGCAGGAACTCTCATATTTTCCACGTCCTACACGTCCACGAAGCTGATGAAGCTGTGACAGACCGAATCTTTCGGCATTTTCTATCAATATAACAACAGCATTCGGAACATCAACACCAACTTCAACAACAGTTGTACAGATAAGCACCTGAATTTCACCGTTGCTGAACTTTTCCATAATTTCCTCTTTTTCAGCAGATTTCATTTTTCCATGTAAAAGTGCTGTTGTATATCCGTTCAGTGTACTTTTTTTGGCATTTTCCGCATAAGTTTTTACAGCGAATAAATCATTTTCGTTATCCTCAATCATGGGACATACAATATAAGCCTGCCTGCCCTCATTAAGTCTGTCACGGATAAAGCCGAAAGCACCGTCACGCTTTTTTCCTGTTACAGCATAGGTTTTTATGGGAGTTCTGCCATTTGGAAGCTGTTTTATACTTGAAATATCAAGTTCGCCATAGATATTAAGTGCAAGAGTGCGTGGGATAGGAGTAGCTGACATTACAAGCTTATGCGGAAAATCACTTTTTTCGGCAAGTGCTGTACGCTGTGAAACTCCGAAACGGTGTTGTTCGTCAGTAATAACAAGTCCAAGTGATTTGTATTCAACATCTTTCTGTATAATTGCATGAGTACCGACAAGCACATCAATTTCACCGCCTGCAAGTTCTTTGAGAATCTGAGTTCTGTTTTTTGCAGTTGTCGCACTTGTAAGCACTGCAACTTTTATTCCAAGCGGTTCAAGGAAAGATGTGAATGTTTTAGCGTGCTGTATTGCTAAAATACTTGTCGGAGCCATGACAGCAGACTGAAAGCCATTTTTTGCAGTAAAATAACATATAGCTGATGCAACAGCAGTTTTTCCGCTTCCGACATCACCTTGCAAAAGTCTGTTCATTGGTATATCTCTGCACATATCGTCAATAATTTCTGCTATAGCATCTGCTTGTCCGTCAGTCAGCTTGAACGGAAGATTTTCAGTAAATTCATCTGTCTTGATATTTTTGTCCATGCGGAAAGACATGTGATGCTGTCTTTGTGCTTTCATTATGAGCATACCAAGCTGTAGTTTAAGAAGTTCATCAAATGAAAGACGGCGTTTAGCCTGTTCAGCAGTAAAGGAACTTTGCGGAAAGTGAATATTTTCCAGTGCGGACATAAGAGTAGTAAGCTGATACTTTTGCAGAATATCAAATGAGAGTGTCTCAAAAGGATATTCGTGCATCATATCAAGAGCGTCACGCATATTTGCACGGACTGTATTTACAGTAAGACCTTGTGTAAGCCTGTATATCGGTTGAATAAGTGCGGTATCACCGATTTTGACATAAACAGGCGACGTTATTTCACGTTGAAGCATATTTCCGTTGATTTTGCCGTACATATAATAAGTTTCGCCTGTTTGCAGTGCATGGAAAGTATACACATTATTGAATATGGTTACAGTGATGTTGTCTGTGCCGTCGGTAGCATTTGCACGGCATATCACAAGACCCTTTCTTATCTGTTTCGGAGTACCTTTTGAAATGATTTTCAGCTTTAAAACGCAGTAAGTGTTGATTTCTGCTTGTGCTATTGGGATATATGCACGAAAATCGAGGTAATTTCGGGGAATATGGTAAATAAGCTCATACGGAGACGATATGCCAATTTTATGGTATTTTTCACCTGTAGCCTTTCCGACTCCTTTAAGGCATTCTATATCAGCAAAAAGAGAAGTATTCATAATAAAAAAGTCCTTTCAGATTTCTTTATTATTATTATATCTCATAAATTGATATGATGTCAAATATTTAATCGTCAAATAATGTATGCTTATGACATGATTTTTTTGTGCAAATCAGCATATAGAGCAAAAATAATTGACAATGTTTTATTGTCATGATATAATAAAGATGTATACGCATATACATCAGAAAAAATGGAGATAGCATAATGGTAAAAACAGTTAATGGAATAAAGATAAATTATGAGCAGAAAGGTGAAGGCGATTTGATTGTCCTGCTTCATGGGTGGGGCAGTAATATAAAGCTTTTTGCAAATCTTATTGACCTGCTTTCAAAGAAATACATGGTTGTTGCAATGGATATGCCAGGTTTTGGCGAAAGTGCTGAACCGCCGTCCGCATGGTGTGTAGATGACTATGTGAATTTTGTAATTGATTTTCTCAAAGACTACAGTACAGATAAAGTGATGCTGTTAGGTCACTCTTTCGGTGGACGTGTAATAATAAAGCTCAACAGCAGAAAAAATCTGCCATTAAAAATTACAAAAGTAATACTTGTGGACAGTGCAGGAATACTTCCGCCGAAATCCAACAAGAAAAGTTTTCGCACTTATTATTACAAGGCAGGAAAAGCAGTTCTTTCAACAGGAATTGCAAAGAAAATTGCACCTGATGCACTGGAAAATTTCCGTAAAAAAATGGGAAGTGCGGACTATGCGGCGGCATCACCTCTTATGCGACAGGTACTTGTAAAAGTAGTAAACGAAGATTTAGAACCCCTGCTCCCGAATATAAAATGCCCTACACTTCTTGTATGGGGTGTGAACGATACTGCAACACCGCTTTCTGACGGCGAAAAAATGGAAAAACTCATTCCCGATGCAGGACTTGTAAAGCTTGAAAATGCAGGTCACTACTCATTTCTGGAACAACAGTTCACGTTCAACCGTGTTATGAGTTCATTTATGAAACTTGACTAAAGGAGGATATAAAGTTGAGTATAATACTATTTGTGATTTATGCAGTTATTACGCTGATTTCAATTATATTCCTCTCTTTAAGGGAATTTCATATGTTACAGCTTAACGGCTATAAAACTCCTGAACATACATGGTGGATTAAGAAAAATTACAAGCGATATATTTTTCCTGCACTTTGCTTTGTAATGCAGTTTGCATCATTCTGGACGGATTTTTCACTTCCTATGGTAATTGCATTTTCATTGTTCAATATCAGTATAGCCATAGCAAACAAGCCTGGAAAGAAATTCAAGAAACCGTTTGTATATACAGCAAGAGTAAAACGTATGCTTACGACTTTCTTTATACTGATTGCGATAATTTTTGCCTGTGCGTACTTTTGGGGTCGTTATTGGGTGACTGATATTTATTACTTTCATGCTGAAGCATATGTAATGATTGGAAGTGCATTATATCTCACTCCCATACTTGTACCGCTTGCAAATATAATAAATAAGCCGATTGAAACAGCTATTCAGCATTGGTATATCAATGATGCTAAAAGAATTTTATCTGAAATGCCCGATTTGCACAAAGTCGGCATAACAGGAAGTTACGGCAAAACATCAATGAAATTCTATTTGAGCGAACTGCTTGCTTCACAATATGAAACATTGAAAACTCCCGAAAGTTTCAATACTCCAATGGGTGTTACAATTACAGTACGCCGTGACATGAAACCAACTCACGAATATTTTATCTGTGAAATGGGTGCAAGACGTGTTCATGAAATCAAGGAACTGTGTGATATTGCAAATCCTTATGACGGAATTATTACTTCTGTCGGTCCTCAACATCTTGAAACTTTTAACTCAATTGAAAATGTTGTGAATACAAAGTTTGAACTTGCGGACAGTGTTGTAAAATCGGGCGGAAAAATATATGTGAACGGTGATAATGAACTTATCCGCAATAAGATTAAGGATTATCCGACTGCCATTACTTATGGAATGAATGAGGGCAACAACTGGAGAGCGACTGATATATCTGTATCGGATAAGGGTACAGAGTTTACTGTAAATTCTCCTGACGGCAAATCATGCAGATATACAACAAAATTGCTTGGTGAACATAGTGTGCTTAATCTCACAGGCGCAATTGCTTATGCTGTAGGTACTGGTATACCAATGGAAAAACTTGTACTTCCTGTAAAGCGTATTGCATCAGTTCCGCACCGTCTTCAACTGCTTGACAAGGGTAACGGCGTTACATTTATAGATGATGCTTATAACTCAAATCCAAGCGGCTGCCGTGCTGCACTTGCTGTTCTGGGATTGTTTGATGCCTGCCGTATACTTGTTACTCCTGGTATGGTTGAACTTGGTGAAAAACAGGAGGAGCTTAACTATGAGTTCGGACAGGAAGCGTCAAAGGCTTGTGATTATATTGTGCTTGTCGGAAAAAATCAGACAGTACCAATATATAATGGTATAAAAGATTCAGGCTACAACATGGAGCAGGTTTATGTTGCGGATAATCTTAATGATGCACTTGCAAAAGTTCAGGCATATCATACAGACAAGAAAAAAATCGTACTTCTTGAAAATGACCTGCCCGACAATTATTAATAAAGGAGACTGATATTTATGAAGATAAATTTAGCTGTATTATTCGGTGGAAGAAGCGTTGAACATGAAGTATCTGTTATTTCAGCTGTTCAGGCTATGGCAAGTATGAACAAGGAGAAATACAATATTATCCCTGTTTATATGACAAAAAAGAGTGAGTTCTTTACAGGCGAAAAACTCATGGATATTAACAGTTACAAAGATATTTCGGCACTTCTTAAAGAGTGTACAGAGTGTGTATTTGTAAGAAGTGAAGGCAAAGTACAGCTTATCCGTCAGAAGATGAAAAAATTCGGCTCAAACCTTATTTCTGATGTTGATATAGCGTTCCCTATAGTTCACGGTACAAACGTTGAGGACGGTGCATTACAGGGATATTTACAGACACTTGATTTGCCGTATGTTGGTTGTGATGTTCTTGCATCTGCTGTTGGTATGGATAAATACATCATGAAAATATTGCTCAAAGAGGCTGGTTTTCCTGTACTTGACTGCTGTCGTTTTTCTGCATTTGAACTTGATAAAATAGACGAATGTGCAGATAAGGTTGAAAAGAAATTCGGCTATCCTGTAATTGTAAAGCCGATAAATCTTGGTTCAAGTGTCGGCATTTCAAAGGCAAAAGACAGGGACGGACTTATAAAATCAATGGAAGATGCTTTTGCTTTTTCCGACAGAATACTTGTTGAGCCTGCTGTTGTAAAGCTTAAGGAAATCAACTGCTCTGTTGTCGGCGACAGCGAAAGTGCGGAAGCATCTGTATGTGAAGAACCTGTGCAGGCAACTGATGAAGATATTTTGAGTTTTGAGCAGAAATATGTCGGCGGTGGAAAATCGGGCGGAAGTAAGGGTATGGCATCTCTTAAAAGAAAAATCCCTGCTGAAATTTCAAAGGAACAGGAAGAAACTATCCGTACACTTGCTGTTGATGCTTTCAGGTATCTCGGTTGTAACGGCGTTACACGTATCGACTTTATGATTGATATGGAAACGGATAAAATCTATATCAATGAGATAAACACAATACCTGGCTCACTTGCTTTCTATCTCTGGGAGGCAAAAGGTGTGAAATATCCCGCACTTCTTGAAAAAATGATTCAGCTTGCTATGAAACGTCACAGACAGGGTGAAAAAATAAACTATACTTTCGATAACAACATACTTTCAATGGGCGGAAGTTTTGGTGCAAAGGGAAGTAAAGGGAGCAAATTTTAAATGAAAAAATTGTTTGCAGTTGCTTTGTTTGCCATGCTTGCAATGGGACTTGTTTCATGCGGTGACAAAAAATCAAAAACAACTTTTGATTATGTCAATGACAAAGGTGATGTAATATGGGACACTGATTATCTTACCGTGACTTTTGAGGATTACGATGCAAGCAATCCTCTTGCTCCGGTTGTAAAGCTGAAAGCAGAAAATAAGTCTGATAAGCATACATCTTTGTTTGCTGATGATTTCTATGTGAATGACAGATATATGGTGGCTTTAGCAGCGAAAGGCATAGAAGCAGGCGAAACAGCAGAACTTGAATTGAGTGTTCTTGACGGTGCAGCGGAAAATGCAGGTATTGACGAAATCGGGCAGGTATCTTTTCGACTTATGTCCAGTGACCCTGAATCACTTGATTTGAATAATTTATATAAATATTCAGATGAAATTATTATAAATACTGATAAGACCGACTGGAAAGAAAATAAGAAAATCCCTGACGGCGAACTTCTCTACGATAAGAAAGGTTTGCAAATATCAGCACTTCTTGATGATAAGAATTTTATGGCAGGTTATTTGCTCCCGATTTATATAAAAAATGACAGAGAAGATGCAAATATCTGTCTTAGTAAAATGAGAATTGACGGCAAAGAAACAGATATTTCAGATGTCAATGATGTTGCAGTCAAAAAAGGCAAGGAAGCTGTGAAATTCATGACGATATATCTTGCCTATGAGGATATAAGCGAATACAGCAAGACAGAAGTAAAATTTATTGTGTCTCCGGACGGTGATGTAGGAGAAACTTTTACAACCGATTATATAACCATTAAGGGACTTACAGAAAAGGAGAATTAAAATGACTGAAAAGGAAAAACAACAGGCTGGGGAACTCTACAACGGCAATGACCCTGAACTTGTTGCAGAAAGAGTTAATGCAAAAAAACTTTGTGCGGAATACAATGCCGCAACTTACAATGATTATCAGAAAAAAAACCGTCTGCTTGACAGACTTCTGACGTTCAGGGGCGAAAATACGTGGATTGAAGCTAACTTTTTCTGCGATTACGGATACAATATAATTATCGGAGATAATTTCTATGCAAATCACAATCTTGTTATTCTGGACTGTGCAGAAGTTACATTCGGAGACAATGTTTTTATCGGTCCGAACTGCGGATTCTATACAGCAGGTCACCCGATTGACGTTGAACAGAGAAACAGCGGTCTTGAATATGCAAAGCCGATTAAAGTGGGCAGTAATGTATGGATTGGCGGAAATGTGTGTGTGATGCCAGGGGTAACTATCGGTGATAATGTTGTTATCGGCGGAGGAAGTGTGGTCGTAAATGATATTTCGTCAGATACTGTTGCAGTGGGAAATCCATGCAAGGTTATCCGCAAGATTACAGAAGCCGACAAAAAGAAGTAAAGAAAGGAGATGAGCCATGAATACTCTACATTTTAAATATGCAGTTGAAATTGAAAAAACACGCTCAATAACTCAGGCTGCCGAAAATCTGTACATGGCTCAACCTAATTTAAGCAAGGCAATAAAAGAACTTGAAAGCTCTTTGGGTATCGTGATTTTTCGCCGTACTTCAAAAGGTGTTATCCCTACCGAACAGGGTATGAAGTTTCTGAACTGTGCAAAACAGATTCTTATGCAGATTGATAATATGGAGTCGATAGCATCACCAAATAAACACGAAAAACGCAGAATTCGCATATCAGTTCCACGCACGGCTTATATTTCCAAAGCTTTTTCCGATTATATTGCCCTCTCTGATTCGTCAGAAGATATGGAAATTTATTTCTGTGAGACAAATTCCATGCGTACGATTGAAAACGTCAGGGAAAACGGCTATAATTTTGGTATTATAAGATTCAACAAGGCTCATGAGAAATATTTTTCGGATTTTCTTGCTGAAAAAAATCTTGAAAGTCAGCTTTTGTGGAAGTATGAAATATTGGCAATTATGTCTGCCGAACACCCTGTAGCTGAAAAAGAAAATCTCACATACGGCGAACTTTCAGCCAATTATACAGAACTTACACAAGGTGATGATGCTGTACCGTATGTACCTGATGCAGTTGAAAAGCTGTTTTCTGAAAATCGTCCTGAAAATGCAAAGACAAAGCGCATATGTATGTACGACAGAGGGAGCACACTGGATTTTCTGCTCACTGTTCCTGAAGCGTTCATGCTTGATTCGCCTGTGCCTGAAAGTCTTTGTAGAAAGTATGGACTTGTACAGAGAAAATGCAGTTTTTCAGATAATTGCTTTATGGACTGCATAATATACACGGCGGGACGAAAACTTTCGCAAAATGAGATTGCGCTTGTCAATAAGTTTTATGAGGTCAGAAATGAATCAGCTTTCAAGAAATATGTATAAGCATTATTTTCGTCAAAGATGACGTTAATATAAAATAATTAATTTTAAGGAAGGTATAGAGAAATGTTTGAAATTCTCGAAAAGAAAAGTCTTAATCCGACTGTTACTCTTATGAAAATAAACGCTCCGAGAGTTGCAAAAAAAGCAGAACCCGGACAGTTTATCATCTTGAGAACAGACAGTGAGGGCGAACGTATTCCGCTTACTATTGCAGACTACGACCGTTCAGCAGGTACAGTTACAATCATTTTTCAGATTGTAGGAGGTACTACAGAAAAGCTTAATCACATGAATGAGGGCGACTGTCTTCACGATTTTGTCGGTCCTCTCGGACGTGCAACAGAAACAGAGGGTCTTAAAAAAGTTGCTGTAGTCGGTGGTGGTGTCGGCTGTGCAATCGCTTATCCTGTTGCAAAAAAACTTCATGAACTTGGTGTTGAAGTTCATTCAATTGTCGGATTCAGAAACAAGGATTTAGTTATACTCGAAGATGAATTTAAAAACGCATCATCAAAATTTGTGCTTATGTCTGACGACGGTACAGCAGGGGAAAAGGGTCTTGTTACTGATGCACTTAAAAAGCTTATCGACAGCGGAGAGAAGTACGACAGAGTTATAACAATAGGTCCGCTTATTATGATGAAGTTTGTTTGCAGACTTACAAAAGAATATGAAATTCCGACTGTTGCATCAATGAATCCGATTATGATTGACGGTACTGGAATGTGTGGTGGCTGTCGTCTTACTGTAGGCGGAGAAACAAAGTTTGCCTGTGTTGATGGTCCTGAATTTGACGGTCATCTTATTGATTTTGATGAAGCTATGGCAAGAGGTGCAAGCTATCGTGAATTTGAAAGAAAAGCTCATGAAGATGCCTGCAATCTTTTCAAGGAGGTTTAATAAAAATGCCGAATATGTCTTTAGTGAAAAATGAAATGCCTGTACAAGCTCCTGATGTGAGAAACAAGAACTTTTCAGAGGTTGCACTCGGATATACAGAGGAGCAGGCTATAGATGAAGCAAAACGCTGTCTCAACTGCAAAAACAAGCCGTGTGTTACGGGCTGTCCTGTTCAGATTGATATACCTGCTTTTATTGCAAAAGTTGCAGATGGTGATTTTGAGGAGGCTTATAAAATCATCACAAAATCAAGTTCTCTCCCTGCTGTCTGTGGCAGAGTATGTCCGCAGGAAACACAGTGCGAAAGCAAATGCGTAAGAGGTAAAAAGGGTGAACCTGTTGCTATTGGTCGTCTTGAAAGATATGTTGCAGACAGACACAATGCACTTGCAGAAACCGCAGTTGAAAAACCTGTTCCGAACGGTCATAAAGTAGCTGTAATCGGCTCTGGACCGTCGGGACTTGCCTGTGCAGGAGATTTGGCTAAAAAGGGCTATGATGTAACTGTATTTGAAGCACTTCATCTTGCCGGCGGTGTACTTTCTTATGGTATTCCTGAGTTCAGACTGCCGAAAACAATTGTACAGAAAGAAATTGAGGGACTTAAATCTCTTGGTGTAACAATCGAAACAAATACAGTTGTCGGAAAGACTGTTTCAATTGATGAACTCATGAAAGAGGAAGGTTTTGAATCTGTATTTATCGGCTCGGGTGCGGGACTTCCACGCTTTATGAAAATTCCAGGTGAAAACCTTAACGGCGTATACTCTGCAAATGAGTTTCTTACAAGAATCAATCTCATGAAAGCTTACAAGCCTGATTCCGCAACACCAATAAATGCAGGCACTAAAGCTGTAATTGTAGGTGGTGGAAATGTTGCTATGGACGCTGCACGCTGTGCAAAGAGACTTGGTGCTGATGTTACTATCGTCTACAGACGTACAGAAAATGAACTCCCTGCACGTGCAGAAGAAGTTGAACACGCTAAAGAGGAGGGTATCAATTTCCGATTCCTTACAAATCCGACTGAAATTACAGCTACAGAAAAAGGCTGGGTAAAAGGTGTAATCTGTCAGCAGATGGAACTTTCAGAACCTGATGCAAGCGGTCGTGCAAAGCCTGTACCTGTAAAGGACGCATACTTTGAAATTGAGGCAGACTGTGTAATCATGTCAATCGGTACTTCGCCTAATCCGCTTATCAAATCCACAACAGACGGTCTTGAAACGCAGAAGTGGGGCGGAATTATTGCAGATGAAAACGGTCTTACATCAAGAGAGGGCGTTTATGCCGGTGGTGACGCTGTAACAGGTGCGGCTACTGTTATTCTTGCTATGGGTGCAGGAAAAAAAGCTGCTGCTGCTATAGATGAGTACATACAGAATAAGTAAAATATAATACAAAAAGCGGCTGACTGAAAAATCAACCGCTTTTGTTTATTATACTGTAAATCCCTGTTCTCTGAAATTATCTATAACCTGCCCTAATATTTCAGCATTTGTTGAAGATACTGAGTGGAGCAGGAGAATTTCTCCTCCGTGTGCTGATTCTGAAAGTTTTCTGATACCCTCTGCCGGGCATGGCTGACTGTCAGTTTTCCAGTCCACATAGGCAAAACTCCAGAATACAGTTTTATATCCGCATTTCTGTACTGTTTCAAGTGCCTGTTCTGAATATTCACCGCACGGACACCGAAAATATTGCATCTCATAGCCGTAGTTATTTATTACAAAGTTATGCAGTGACATTATTTCTTCTTCTGCTTCTTTTTGTGAAAGTTTAGGGAGACTTGCGTGTGTCATGCCATGATTTCCGATAGTGTGACCTTCGTTAATCATGCGTTTTACAAGTGATTCTTCTTTTTTGGCATAATCGCCTGTAAGAAAGAAAATCGCCTTTACATTCTTTTCTTTCAGTGTATCGAGAATTTTTGCAGTATATCCGTTTTCATATCCTTGGTCAAATGTTATAACAATTCGTTTTTCATCATCTGATACTGCGTAGGCATCAAAATCGCTGTATCTTTCGTTGAACTGAACTGCATCAACAGGACGGTTAAGACTGTCAAGGTTTGTGCCTTGTCCGTAGCCGATAACTCTGTTGTCTGTTGCATAAACAGCAGAAACAGGCATAACCGCCGCCGTAACAATTGCAGGAATAATATATCTCATCTCAATCACTCCTTGTGTGGAGTGCGGAATTTCTTCCGCATTAGTATTATATCACCCCGAACATATTTTATTACATGTAAAATTTTCTTTTTTGAAAAGTATCTGCCAGTTTCTGAAGAATTTCTTCAGTCGACAGCTCTTTTCTGCCGAGTGATATTTCACTCCAGAAAGCTTTTGCTTGTGGTAAATCGGACTGCATTGCAATCCCGATACATTCTGCTATTCCGTCTCTTACTTCTTCCTCCGAAAGATTCTCTGATTCTGCAATTTCGTTAAAAATTTCTTTCATATTTTTTCTCCTTTATAACAACTATTAGTAGTGTGATACTACTTATAGCTATTATAA
>JAIDTI010000077.1 GCA_029060755.1 Ruminococcus sp.
ACTTAATTGTAATTTTGGTGTATAATATAAATACAAGTATATACTGCTTATTAAAGCAGAATTTTTATTAAGGAGAAAAAGCATGAAAAATATTTTATTTGCTGCATCTGAATGTGTCCCTTTTATAAAAACAGGTGGTCTTGCTGACGTTGTAGGAGCTTTGCCACAGTATCTCAACAAGGACGAATTTGACGTAAGAGTTATTATGCCATACTACACTTGTATCCCTCCGAAGTTCAGAGATAACTTCAGATATGTTACCCACTTCTACATGGATTACGGTCTCAGACAGAATGGTGTACACGTCGGAATTATGGAGTATGAATACAACGGAATCAAGATTTATTTTGTTGACAATGAGTATTATTTCAAGTGCGACAGTCCTTATTCCTCTGATTTGAAGTGGGATATTGAGCGTTTCACTTTTTTCTGTAAGGCTGTTCTTGCAATACTTCCCGTTGTCGGATTCCGCCCTGACATCATTCATTGTCACGACTGGCAGGCTTCTCTTATTCCTGTATTCCTTCACTCAACTTTCGCAACAAATCCATTCTACAGTTCAACAAAGTCTGTTATGACAATACACAACCTCAAATTTCAGGGTGTATGGAATATTGATACTTTCAAGTATAATACAGCACTCCCTGACTATATGTTCACACCTGATAAGCTTGAATTTAAGAAAGATGCAAATATGCTCAAAGGCGGTCTTGTCTATGCTGATTATATTACAACCGTTTCAGAAACTTATGCAGAGGAAATCAAATATCCGTTTTTTGGCGAACAGCTTGACGGTCTGCTTCGTGCAAGAAGTGCATCATTAAGAGGTATTGTAAACGGCATTGACTACAAAGTGTTCAATCCGTCAGATGACAAGCAGATTTTCGCTGAATACAGTGCAAAGAATTTCAAAGAGAAAAAAGCAGTCAACAAAGAAAAATTACAGGCAGAACTTGGACTTCCGGTTGACAGAGACAAGTACATGATTGGTATAATCTCACGTCTCACCGACCAGAAAGGTCTTGACCTTATCAATTGCGTTATGGAGCGTATATGCGACGAAAATACGCAGTTTGTCGTTGTCGGAACAGGTGAACAGAGATACGAAGATATGTTCCGCCACTATCAATGGAAATATCCTGAACGTGTATCAGCAAATATCCTTTATTCTGATGCTCTTGCTCACAAGCTTTATGCTTCAGCTGATGCAATGCTTATGCCGTCACTCTTTGAGCCGTGCGGACTTACACAGCTTATCTCCCTCCGCTATGGTACTGTCCCGATAGTACGTGAAACAGGCGGTCTTAAAGATACTGTTGCTCCTTATAATGAATTTGACGGAACAGGAACAGGCTTCTCATTTGCAAACTATAACGCAGAGGAAATGCTTGGTGTAATCAACTATTCAAAAAGCGTTTACTATGACCACCGCACAGAATGGGACAAAATGGTTAAGCGTGGCATGGAAACTGACTACTCATGGAACAGCTCCGCATTACAATATGAGGGTATGTACAGTTGGATGATTAACTGGTGAAAAGCTGATGCAGAAGTGCATCACAAATCACTGTTTTCATGGCTGATACAACTATTTGGCAGAAAATGAATGATAATATAATTAAAGGTGCAGTTTTTGACATGGACGGTCTTATGATTGACACGGAAAAGCTGTATCTTAGATACTGGAAACAGGCTTCGGCTGATTTTGGCTATAAAATGGAAGATAAGCACGTTTTCGCTATAAGAAGTCTTGCAAGAAAATACTCCATTCCGAAACTCAAAGGTTTTTTCGGTGATGATTTTCCGACAGAGGAAGTCCGTGCAAGACGTACGGAGCTGATTAATGCACACATTGAACAGCACGGAATTGAGATAAAAAAAGGTCTTTTTGAACTGCTGGACTTTCTGAAATCAAACGGAATAAGAATTGCTGTTGCTACGGCTACGCAAAGAGACAGAACACTGCTTTATCTTGAAAAAATAGATGCTTTAAGTTATTTTGATGCTGTAATATGCGGTGATATGGTTACAAACGGCAAGCCAGAGCCTGATATTTATGTCACAGCTTGTAAGCAGATTGGTTTTGCAACTAATCAGTGTACCGCCTATGAAGATTCACCAAACGGCATAAAATCAGCATACAGTGCAGGCTGTCACGCCATAATGATACCCGATATGACACCGCCTGATGATGATATTCTGCCTATGATTAGTGCAGTTTATGGAAGTCTTGATGAATCTATAGAATTTTACAAAGGAAGAATCTGAAATGCCGTCAAAAACAAGCGTATCGCAGATATTTGAAATACCGAAATTCTACTATTTCAGGAGTGGAAACGACTATTCGGGAAGTGTAGGCAACTTCTCCTATAAGATAATAACCAAAGAAAAAATGAAAGTTCTTACATGGCATGGCAGGTTATGTTCCATGAAAGCAACTATCGAAAACGAAAAAGAATTTGACTGCACAGAACAGGGGTTCGCTGAAATGGTTAAATGGATTGAGGAAAAATGTTCTGAATAATATCAATGGGAGCAGATTTTGTTGTCTGCTCCTTTTTAATGAATTGACAAACAAACGACTTGACAAAAGTATATTTTTGGGATATAATAAGACTTGTATATATTTGTATAATAAAGGAGATTTTCAAATGGCAAAAGAAATGGCGAAAGCATATAATCCGAAAGACTTTGAGGACAGAATTTATTCTGCTTGGAACGAAAAAGGCTGTTTCCGTGCAGAAGTTGACCCGAAAAAGACACCATATACTATAGTTATTCCTCCTCCGAATATAACAGGTCAGCTTCATATGGGTCATGCACTTGATGAAACTTTGCAGGATATACTTATCCGCTGGAAAAGAATGAGCGGATATTCTGCATTATGGCTTCCGGGAACAGACCATGCTGCAATTGCTACAGAGGCTAAAATTGTTGAGGCTATGCGCAAAGAGGGTATTTCCAAAGAAGATTTAGGACGTGACGGCTTTATGGAGCGTGCGTGGGAATGGAAAAAGCAGTATGGCGGACGTATCGTTGAACAGCTTAAAAAACTTGGCTCATCATGTGACTGGTCAAGAGAGCGTTTCACAATGGACGAAGGCTGTTCAAAGGCTGTCAAGGAAGTTTTTGTAAAGTACTATGAAAAAGGCTTGATTTATCGTGGAGAGCGTATTATAAACTGGTGTCCGAAATGTCGAACATCTCTTTCAGATGCAGAAGTTACATTTGAGGAGCAGGCAGGTCATTTCTGGCATCTTCGCTATAAAATAAAGGACGGCGATGGCTATCTTGAACTTGCAACAACAAGACCTGAAACACTTCTTGGTGATACTGCTGTAGCTGTAAATCCGAAAGATGAACGCTATAAAGATTTAGTCGGCAAGACTGTAATTCTGCCGATTGTCCACCGTGAAATACCTGTTGTAGCTGATGATTATGTTGAAATGGACTTCGGAACAGGCGTTGTAAAAATCACACCTGCTCACGACCCGAACGACTTTGAAGTCGGATTACGTCATAATCTTCCTGTCATCAACGTAATGAACGACGATGCAACTATAGTTGCAGATTATCCGAAGTATGCAGGAATGGACAGATATGAGGCAAGAAAAGCCATAGTTGAAGATTTAGATGCAGAGGGTGCATTAGTAAAAATTGAGGAATACAGCCACAATGTAGGCACTTGTTACCGTTGCGGAACTACAGTTGAGCCGAAAGTTTCGACACAATGGTTTGTAAAGATGAAACCTCTTGCAAAGCCTGCTATTGATGCAGTAAAGAACGGCGATACAAAGTTTGTACCCGAAAGATTTGACAAGATATATTTCCACTGGCTTGAAAATATCCGTGACTGGTGCATTTCCCGTCAGATATGGTGGGGACATCAGATTCCTGCATTTTATTGTGATGAATGTGGTGAAATGGTTGTAACAAAGGAAGATTCAGCAGTATGTCCGAAGTGCGGAAAGCCCATGAGACAAGACCCCGATACGCTTGATACATGGTTCAGCTCTGCTCTCTGGCCTTTCTCAACTCTCGGATTCCCCGAAAAAACAGAGGATTTGGAATACTTCTATCCGACAAATACACTTGTAACAGGCTATGACATCATCTTCTTCTGGGTTATCCGTATGATGTTCAGCGGACTTGAAAACATGGATAAAGTTCCGTTTGATACGGTACTTATACATGGTCTTGTGCGTGATTCTCAAGGTCGCAAAATGTCAAAATCACTCGGCAACGGCATAGACCCATTGGAAGTAATCAGCGAATATGGTGCAGATGCTTTGAGATTTATGCTTGCAACAGGAAATTCACCCGGAAACGATATGCGCTATATTGATGAAAAAGTCAAGTCTGCACGTAATTTTGCAAACAAACTCTGGAACGCATCACGCTTTATTATGATGAATCTCCCTGACGACTATGAATTTGAAGAACTGCCTGAAAATCTCGAAATTGAGGACAAGTGGCTTGTAAACAAGTTCAACAAACTTGCAAGAGAAGTAAATGAAAATCTTGAAAAGTATGAGCTTGGTGTTGCGTCACAGAAAATCTATGACTTTATATGGGACATTTACTGCGACTGGTACATTGAGTTGACTAAACCACGTATTCAGGCAGGCGGTGAAACTATGAAAAAGGCACAGGACGTTCTTGTGTGGGCAATGCAGGGTATGCTTAAACTTCTTCACCCGTTCATGCCGTTCATAACAGAGGAAATATGGCAGGTACTCACAAACGGAAAGTCCATGATTATCCTTGAAACATATCCGTCATATGACAGTACAATTGACTATTCAGCAGAAGAAAAGTCTTTTGAAAAGATTATTTCAGCAATCAAGGCTATAAGAAATACACGTACAGAAATGAACGTACCGCCGTCAGTGAAAGCAAAGCTCCTCATTGAAACGGTTGAACCTGAATTATTCAAGAGTTGTGCAGTATTCTTTGAAAAGCTTGCATCTGCATCAACTGTTGAAGCAGGTGAAAAAATTGAGCATGAAAACTGTGCAAATGCCGTAACTGATTCAGCAAGAATTTTTATTCCTATGGACGAACTTGTTGACAAAGAAAAAGAAATTGCACGTCTCGAAAAAGAAAAAGCGAAGGTGCAGAAAGATATTGACTTCCTTAGCAATAAACTCAACAATCAGAACTTTATTGCAAAAGCACCTGAAAAACTTATTGAGACAGAAAAGGCTAAACTTGCAACAGCAGAGGAAAAAATGGCTAAAATCAATCAGTCGATTGATGCTTTCAGAAAGTAATGCGTGATAAGATTATTGCCTATGCAAAAAGAAAATACAAGACAGAGCCTGAATATTTGTGGGCAAAAACTCCTGACGCATTTATTTTGAGAAATCCGAAAAACAAAAAATGGTATGCTTTGGTTATGAAAGTAAAAAAATCGATGTTTATTCCTGATACAGAGGGTTTTACTGATATTATTAATATAAGATGTAAGCCGATTACAAGAGAGTGCCTGCTTAGTGAGGGCAGGTGCTTTCCTGCATACCATATGAACAAGAAAAACTGGATTTCCATAATGCTTGATAATAATATTGATTTTAAGATATTGTGCAATATTATTGATGAAAGCTATGATATTGTAAACAGGTGATTTTTATGGTATTTGATATTCCTACAATTGAAACAGAACGCTTGATTCTTCGTCCGCTTACAGTTGATGATGCAGAATATGTATTTAAATGGACAGGCGATGAATGTGTTGCAGAATACATGATTTACCCTTGTCACAAAGATATTAAAGTAACAAAAGAATGGCTGAAATCACTTGAAAATCTCGAAAATGAGTATACATGGGGCTTTGTCCGTAAGTCTGATAGTATGCTTATTGGTTCGGGTGGTATAAGATTCAGGGCAGACGAAAATGTGTGGAGTTTCGGCTATAATCTCCGATTTGACTGCTGGGGGAACGGCTATGCGACAGAGGCTTCAAAGCGTATGATTGAATATGTCATTGCTGAACATAATGCACATGAATTTGTTGCCGAACACGCCATTGAAAATTCAGCATCAGGCAGAGTAATAGAAAAATGTGGACTTGTTTTTGACAGCTATTCTGAATACTCAAAATTTGACGGCAGTAAGACTTTCAAATGCAAAAAGTACAGAATGAAACTTGATTGAGGTTATAAAATGCACAGACAATTTATATATGTCCCGAAAACTGTTGAGGATATGAAATCCGATTACTTTGGCAACGAAACGGCAGATTTATATGAATGGAGTTTATCAGACGGTGAATTTCAATCACTATGGGATTGCGAAGTATTTGAGTATCTGAATAAAAAGTTCAATGTTTTCATAGACACATTTGAGGACGAATGGATTATGTATCAGTATCTTTATTTTGAATATGAAGAATTAATTGAGGAACTGAATAAATTCAGGTGCAGGAATGAGATAAAAATATTAATCAATATGATTGACAAGGCAATCGAAAACAGAACATATGTAGGATTTTTCTTATAAGAGGAGATATTATGTTAGATTTAAAAGGAAAATGGGTGCTGATTACAGGTGCAAGCAGAGGTCTCGGCAGACTTATTGCACTTGCAATGGCGGAGCAGGGCTGTAATCTGATACTTCATGGCAGAACAAAGGAACACTGCAATAAAATTTTTGCTGAAGTTACAGAAAAGGGCGTACAGGCATATACCATAGGTGCAGAACTTGATGATATGGCACAGCTTGAAAAAATGCTTGCTGAAATTGACAGTATGGGCGTACAAGTTGATGTTGTTTTCAACAATGCAGGATTGCAGACAAAATACAGAAGTGAGATTTTTGATACTCCTGTTTCTGAATTTGAAACAAGTTTCAGAATAAACACAATTGCACCTATAATGATTTGTTATCACTTTTTACCAAAAATGCTTGAACGTGGTTTTGGCAGAATCATAAACACATCAAGCGATATTAACCATGAGCCACAGCAAGCACCGTATTCCGCAAGCAAATCCGCACTTGATAAAGTAACAATGGATTTGGCTTATGCTTACCGTGATACAGATGTTATAATAAGTCTGTCAAATCCTGCATGGTGCAAGACTGATATGGGCGGAGAAAATGCGTTTTTTGAGCCTGAAACAGCAATCCCTGGACTGCTTGTAGGTGCATTTGTGGACGATAAAAAATCGGGCAGATACTTCAATGCACAGGATTTCAAGGGTATGACTTTAGAAGATGCAGTTGCAAAAGCTGAATTGCAGGAGAGTGCATATTGATATGATGAATTTTGATGAGTGTATGGAGTTTATTAATTCCTACAGCAAATCGGGAAAACCTGTCACGGATTTGTCACGTGCGGAAAATTTAATGCGGATTATTGGAAATCCCGAAAAAAAGCTGAAATTCGTCCATGTAGCAGGCACTAACGGAAAAGGCTCTGTTGTGGAGTATATTTCAAATGCGCTGATATATTCGGGGTACAAAGCCGGACAATTTACGTCTCCTTTTGTACTGCATTACACAGACAGAATCCGTATAAACGGCAATGAAATTGATGAGCAGTCATTGTGTGAGATATGTGAATTTATCAAGAAAAGAATTGACAATCAACCATATTCGCAGTTTGAAATAACAATGGCAATAGCACTTTTATGGTTTGAACATGAAAATTGTGATGTTGTTGTACTTGAATGTGGTATAGGCGGACTTCTTGACTGCACAAATGTTATACCTCCTCCGTTGGTATCGGTTATTACTTCAATTTCACTCGACCACACCGCTATTTTAGGTGATACTGTCAAAAAAATTGCACAGCAGAAAGCAGGAATAATAAAAGAGGGTTCAGCAGTCATACTGTCAAGAAATAATAAAAATAATATTGTTAAAATTTTTGAGAATACAGCTAAGGAAAAAAATGCGGAATTTATAATGCCTGAATGGCGTAATTTCAAATATTTTAAAATGGATAAAGACGGCAATCCATTCCGCTATAAAGGTGAGGAATACAAAACAGCTATGCTTGGATTCTGTCAGCCTGTAAATGCCGTGACTGCTATTGAAGTCTGCGAATATCTCCGAAAAAAATATATATGGGTTACAGATGAAGCAATAAGAAAATCCATAGAAACTACACAGGTAAAGGCAAGATGTCAGTATATAGACGGAAATCCTCCTGTTATCGTTGACGGCGGTCACAATCCGGAAGGAATCGAAAATCTTGAGTTGATACTGCGAAATTATGCAGTTGATGAACATAAAAATATATATACTATCATGGGAATGGTTGATACAAAAGATTACGAGTTCGGAGTATATTCTATAGCACGGTATTCCAGAAAGATGTTTACGGTTGACGACTTTGCACCAAATGCTGTACCTGCTGAAAAAATTGCAGAAATCGCAGGAGAATGTGCATTTAATGAGGTGTGCCACTCTCTTTCCGTTGCAGTTGAAAAGGCAAAAACTCTTGCAATTGAGAATAATGGCATTGTTGTTATATGCGGTTCACTTTATCTTGCAAGTGAATATCTCAATAATCACCAAAAATAGCTGTTTATATTTGTGCAATGTTACAAAATATCATGTGAACTATTGCAAAATATATTTTATTTTATCCAATTATTGGCAGAATACCCCCACTTCTAAGCGAACGAAGTGAGCGAAAGTGATGGAAATGCCGTCTAAAAAAGATGTTGACAAATCAAATCATATATGATATAATAAATATGTCCTGAGCAGTTAAGATAGGCAGTTACAGGGGCGAAACGTACCATGTGTAAAATCTTAAGCGTCAGTTAGTCTTCTGTCAAAAGAAATCAGGAAAACAAATATAAAAAAAGTGGCGTTGTGGGTTTCACAGCCCTATACGGTAGTGGCGAAGTGGACACGCCTGTAAGAATAAGGGTTGCCTGATTTTCAGGTGGAAACTTAAATACCAATCTTCTTACGAAGCCTCCACCTCTTAGTAAGTGAAACGAGCGTAGGTAGTGGAGAGTTCACAGTGATATAATTTTTTCATGAACTGCGTAAGCAGAATTTTGTAAAGGAGGTTTTTTAACAATGGCGTTAAAAAATCAGTATCTTATCGATTTATTAGAAACAGTTAAAAAAAGAAATCAGGGCGAGGCTGAATTTATTCAGGCAGTTACAGAAGTTCTTGAAACACTTGAGCCTGTTGCAGAAAAAAGACAGGATTTAATTGATGCAGGTGTATTTGAAAGAATCGTTGAGCCTGAAAGACAGATTATGTTCCGTGTACCATGGGTTGACGACAATGGCAAAGTACAGGTAAACAGAGGTTTCAGAGTACAGTTTAACTCCGCAATCGGACCATATAAGGGCGGTATCAGACTTCATCCATCAGTATATCTTGGAATTATCAAGTTCCTCGGCTTTGAGCAGGTATTCAAGAACAGTCTTACAACACTCCCTATGGGCGGTGGTAAAGGTGGTTCTGACTTCGACCCTAAGGGCAAGAGCGACGGAGAAGTTATGCGTTTCTGCCAGAGCTTCATGACAGAACTTTCAAAGCACATTGGTGCTGATACAGACGTTCCTGCTGGTGACATCGGAACAGGTGCAAGAGAAATCGGCTTTATGTTCGGTCAGTACAAGAGACTCCGCAACGAGTTTACAGGTGTTCTTACAGGTAAAGGACTTACTTACGGCGGTTCACTTACAAGAACAGAAGCTACAGGCTATGGTCTCTGCTACTTCACAAATGAAATGCTTCAGGCTAACGGCAAGAGCTTTGAGGGTCAGACAGTAGTTATTTCAGGTTCAGGCAACGTTGCTATCTATGCTACAGAAAAGGCTACACAGTATGGTGCAAAGGTTGTTGCTCTCTCTGATTCAAACGGCTATATCCATGACCCTGACGGAATCGAACTTGACCTTGTTAAGCAGATTAAAGAGGTTGAGCGTGGACGTATCAAGGAATATGTTGACAGAACTTCACACAAGAACGCAACATATACAGAGGGTTGCAAGGGTATCTGGACAATCAAGTGTGATATTGCACTTCCATGTGCTACACAGAACGAAATCGATGGCGAAAGTGCAAAGATTCTTGTTGAAAACGGTACATACTGTGTATCAGAGGGTGCAAATATGCCTTCAACTCCAGAGGCTATTGAAACATACCTTGCTAATGGTGTACTCTATGGACCTGCAAAGGCTGCAAATGCTGGCGGTGTTGCAACATCAGGTCTTGAAATGAGCCAGAACAGCGAGAGACTTTCATGGACATTCGAGGAAGTTGATGCTAAGCTCCACAATATCATGAAAGACATCTTCAAGGCTTGCGACGAGGCTGCTAAGGAATACGGCATGGAGGGCAACTACATGGCTGGTGCTAACATTGCAGGATTCCTCAAGGTTGCTGAAGCTATGAAGGCTCAGGGATGTGTTTGATTGATATGACAGACAGATTCATAAAAGTTTATTCACAAGGTAAGCTTACTACACCAATGGAAATATGGGTTGACAGAAAAACAGGCGTAAATTATATTTATCATAGTGCCGGATATTCAGGCGGTCTTACTGTCCTTGTTGACAAAAACGGCAAGCCTATAGTAACAGACCCTAATAAATATTAAGTAAAAATATTCTCCCTTTGCAATTAAGCAGAGGGAGATTTTTTATTTTTTCAGATTTTCTTCTTTATTGAAAAAAGCCTTTTCTAACATATTATACTCTTTTTCGGTGCAGATTTCTTTGCATTTTTTCTTGTATTCGTCAGAACGTTTCAGCATATTATTTATTTTACTGCACGGAAAATCCGCACATTGATTACATTTTTCAACTTTGTGCGACTTTACGCACTCAACAAGCTGATATGTACAGTTTTTATGTGACGAACAGCCGTCGCACTTGATTTCGTCATTTGAGACAACTTCATTTCTCCAGCCGACTTTGTACCATAATTCTGCTACATCTGATAATTCTTTATCTGTTTTTGCGTTATATCGGGGACAACAAAGACAATTATCACCACATAAAGTTATTTTTTCCATGTATTACACTCCATATTATAAAATACAAGGATATTTCTTGTATAATAATGAAATATCCTTGTAAAGTATTTATTAATCAGTCACCGAACGAAACGCCAATATCTTTAGCGGCAATAACAAGATGGTCTTCTGTGTCAACGAATTTTGTCTTGCCTGCAATATCTTCAAGCTTGTTGGAAGTAATCTTGTTACCGATTTTCGCAACAGTTCTGCCATACTTTTCTTTTGAAATAAGATAAGCGGCGTGTACACCGAACTGCGTTGAAAGTATTCTGTCATAAGCACTTGGCGCACCGCCTCTGAGCATATGTCCCGGAACACATACACGTGCTTCAATTCCTGTATTAGCCTGAATCTGTGCGGCAATTCTGCTTGTTGCTGTTGTAATTCCTGCTTCTGCACGTTTCTTTGCACGTTCTTTTTTCTTCATTTTTGCCTCATTTACATCAAATGCACCCTCTGCAACTGCGAGAATTGAGAAAGTTTTTCCTGATGCACTTCTTGCCATTACAGCGTCACATACTTTATCAATATCATACGGAATTTCAGGGATTATGATAATATCAGCACCTCCTGCGATACCTGCATTGAGTGTAAGCCAGCCAGCTTTATTGCCCATGATTTCACATACAAGTATACGGCTGTGACTTGCGGCTGTTGTGTGCAAACGATCAATGACATCTGTAGCAATGTCAACTGCTGTGTGGAAACCAAAAGTAACATCAGTTCCGAAAATGTCATTATCAATAGTCTTTGGAAGTCCGATAACATTCAGTCCCTCATCTGCAAGAAGTTTTGATGTTTTGTGCGTACCGTTTCCGCCAAGAGTAAGGAGACAATCAAGTTTCTGCTTTTTGTAAGTCTCTGTCATGTTCTTAACCTTATCAACATTGTCCTCACCTATAACCTGCATCATCTTGAATGGCTGACGCTTTGTGCCGAAAATAGTACCGCCTTGTGTAAGGATTCCAGAGAATGAACTTGGTGACATATCCTTGCAAAGATTATTGATAAGTCCATAGTAGCCGTTTGAGATACCGACGATTTCAACATTATCTTCACCGAATCTCTCATAGCAAGCCTTTGCAACTCCTCTGATAGTAGCGTTAAGACCCGGACAGTCTCCGCCACTTGTCAAAATTCCTATTCTTCTTTTCATTTTTATACCTCCGTTAAATAAATTTTTCCATAAATTCTTCAAGCTTCTGTGCAGGCATCGGCTTTCCGTAGAGATAGCCTTGTCCATAGTCACAACCCGCTTTTCTAAGGATTTCCTCCTGTTCGGGATTTTCAATTCCCTCTGCAATTGTCTTGATTTTCTTTGATTTTGCAATGTTTATGACAGATGAAACTATTTCAAAATCAATATTATCATGCTGAATATTTATGATGAATGAACGGTCAAGCTTAAGCAGAGTTATCGGGAGAATCTGCAAATAGCTTAACGATGAATAACCTGTGCCGAAATCGTCCATAGCAAGTTTTACGCCAAGTTCTCTCAATTTATTCATCTGCGAAACAGCATAATCAATGTCACTGAGTGCAAGAGTTTCTGTAAGTTCTATTTCAAGCCATTCAGGGTCAAGCCCCGATTTTGCAAGTGCTTCAAAAACTTTCTCTTTCAGGTCTGCCTGATAAAAGTCGGTAGATGTAAAGTTGATTGACATAACAATATTAGGATAACCCATTTTCTGCCAGAGAATATTCTGTCGGCAACCCTCATTGAGTACAAACTCACTGATTTTGCCTATAAGCCGTGAACGTTCTGCAATAGGCACAAAGGCATCAGGAGTTATAATTGTACCGTCAGGCTTAATCCAGCGGATAAGAGCTTCAACACCCATGATTTTATTTGTCTGCAAATCGATTTTCGGCTGATAGAAAAGCTGTAACTCATTATTATTGATAGCAAGAGCAAGAGCCTTTTCAAGTTCAGTATTGCCGATAATTGAATCGTGCATACTTGGTTCATATCCGCAAATTATATTCTGACCGCTTAAAGATTTGAGTGCAAATTCAGCGTGTTCCATAACATCAAGAAACGAATCGCCGTCATCTGGCATTTTTGAAAATCCTACCGAACAGCTAAGGTTTATTGAGCTGAACTCTCCTACAGCAAGTTTTGCAAATTCTTCCTGAATGATTTTTGCTGTACGGATTGGCAAATCGTCATCACCGTAATCTTTAAGAATGAGTGCAAAGTTATCACCGCTTATTCTTGCGGCAATTCCACCTGAATTAACGAACTTATAAAGAATATGCGCAAAATTTTTGAGCAGATAATTTCCCTTGACATATCCGCAGGTATCGTTTATAATATGAAATCTGTCAATATCAAGTATCATAATCCAATATGAACAGTCAAGAGGTTCGCAACATTCATATATTTCCTGTCCGATTTTCATGAGTTTGTTTCTGTTCGGAATTTCTGTAACTTCGTCAATGTAAGCAAGTCTTTCAATTGTGCTGTCCTTTTCATGTTCTTTTGTTGAGTCAAGGATTGCACCGCCAAAAAGCGGAAGTGTGTTTTCAGTACCTTTTATTGTTCTGTATCTGAATGAATACCAGCGGTATGTGTTTTTATTCAGTGGCTTTATACGCAGTTCAACACTCTTTATCTCCTGACTTTCACATTTTACTGCACTTTCAAACAGCATACGGTCATCACGGTGAATATGTTCCTTGAATTTGTTTTTAGTGATTCTGTTGCTTCGGAGTTCAAAAATACGCACAATTTCTGATGATACAATATAATTTGTCCTGTCGGTACTCATAATAACACCGATTTCAGCAAGTTCCATAGAAGCATTGAAAAAGTCATTTGCACTTGCAAGATTCGTTTTCATTTTCTTGATTTCAGTGAGGTTGAATCCTGTACTTACATATATGGTTTTTTTCTTTATTTTTTTAACTGCTGATGTACTCCATGTGATACTTACAATTTTTCCGCTTGGATTCTGAAAAGCAGATTCATATGCAAATCCTCCGACAATAGGCTTTATGTTGTCCTTTGTAAGTTCTTCAAGTCCGAAAGCAATTTTAAAAGCTTCTTTTTCGTCAAAATCAGAGCCGATTTCCATTTCGTCACGCAGACGTTTATTAAAGCTTATAAATTCAAAATCGTCCTGCCAGAGAATAAATTCAATATTCAGATTTTCAGCAACTTTTACAAAATCTTCTGTATCAACAGATGTTTTGTGTTTTGTATAAATTTTTTCAACAATATACATAAAAATTGACATTATAATTATTGTTGAAAGATATGTAATAACAATATAGAGTGTTTGTTCAGGTCTTAAAAATGCAAAAATAACAACAAGTGCGGTACAAAGGCATATGACAAACGAAGTTGCAAGAATATTTCCATATTTCAAAACAATCTCTCCTTTCTGTTTTTTCTGAATCAGGCGAATAACCCGATAATTCTATTATAGCAAATATTGCCTAAAAAGTCAATGATTTTTTTATTGAAATCACAACATTTTTTATAAAATTATTATAAATCAACAAGAAAATATCACAAAGTATACACTTTTGGAAGTTATTATGTTATAATAGAGAAAATATATTAATGTGGAGGTTAAAAAAATGTCACATATTTTAATAGTAGATGATGAAATCAACATAAGAAAAGTTGTGCGTGAATATGCCGAATTTGAGGGCTATGAAGTTACAGAGGCAGAAAACGGCATGGAGGCGGTTAATCTTTGTCATGACAATGACTATGATTTGATTATCATGGACGTTATGATGCCACGCCTTGACGGTTATTCAGCCTGCAAGGAAATCCGCAAAACAAAAAATATTCCTGTTATCATGCTTTCCGCAAGAGGTGAGGAATATGACAAGCTTTTCGGCTTTGAAATCGGCATTGATGATTATGTTGTAAAGCCGTTTTCTCCGAAAGAACTTATGGCAAGAGTTAAAGTTGCACTTAAAAGAAATCAGATGCCCATTGAAATACCTCAACAGGACAAATTCACATTTGAGGGTCTGCATGTTGATATTGCAGGCAGAGAAGTTTATGTGAACGGCGAAAAAGCGTCCATGACCCCTAAAGAATACGATTTGCTTTTCTTTCTTGTCCGTAATGAAAATATTGCACTTTCCCGTGACAGACTTCTTGAGGAAGTATGGGGATATGACTTTTTCGGCGACGACAGAACAGTTGACACACATATAAAGATGCTCCGAAACAGTCTTGGTGAATACCGAAAATTTATTGTCACATTGAGAGGAATGGGATATAAATTTGATGCTAATTAAAAAAATCAATTCGGGATTTACAACAGTACCGCTTAAATTTACCATATGGATATACTTTGTAGGATATACAATAGTAGTATTTGTGCTGTTGTGGCTTTTTCAGATACTGTTTCTTGAAAAATTCTATACTCAATCGAAAATCCATAATGTTGATGCTGCGGCAAAACAGATTGTCAGTTCGTTTGAATCAGACAGCGCATCAGAGTTCAGCAAAAAACTTACAGCAATAGCATCTGAAAATGATTTGTGCATTGAAGTTGTGGACAGATACAGCAGGTCGCTTTATACAAAGGAATTTTCCGTTGACTGCATTATACATGGCAAGGAAAACAGTACATATTTTTATCAGAAAAAGATTATGGAAAATGACAATAAACCATTATGGCAGAAAATTCCGAATCCGCATAATAATTATTCAATGGTACTTTTCGGCTGTCCGTTAGGTGATGCTGAAAATCCAAAAGGCTATCTGTTTATCAATACAGCTCTTGTGCCTGTCGGCTCAACAGTTACTATAATCAAACAACAGCTTATGATTATAACAGTGTTTCTTATTGTGATTGCTTTTGTAGTTTCGCTTTTTGTTGCACAACGCATTGCAAGACCTATCGACAGAATAACAGTATCAGCGGAAAGTCTTGCAAAAGGCAATTTCAAAACAAAATTTGACGGAAAAGGCTATTTAGAAGTGAAACAGCTTGCCGATACGCTTACTTATGCAGAAAAAGAACTGTCAAGAGTTGATACAATGCAGAGGGATTTAATTGCTAACGTCTCCCACGATTTGCGCACACCGCTTACAATGCTTAAAGCATATGCGGAGATGATACGTGATTTGTCGGGCGATAATCCCGTGAAACGAAATGAACATCTTGAAATAATAATCAACGAAACAGACAGGCTTTCTCTTATGGTTAATGATATTCTTGATTTGTCAAAACTTGAAAGCGGTCGCCAGAAACTTGAGCCGTCCGAATTTGAAATAAGTTCAAAGCTTAGTGAGATAATCAACAGATTTGACAAGATTTCTGAAAGAATGGGCTATAATATTCAGTTTACACCCGATAAAGAACAGATTGTCTGCTGTGACGTTGTAAAAATTGAGCAGGTTATATATAATCTTATCAACAATGCGATAAACTATACGGGTGAGGACAAGCAGGTTTTTGTGCGACAGATTAACCGCCCTGAAGGTGTTGTCATTGAGGTTGAGGACACGGGCGAAGGCATAGAACCTGATAAAATAAAGCTGATTTTTGACAAATATTATCGTTCTGAAAATCATAAGCGTGAAGTTGTCGGTACTGGTTTGGGTCTTTCAATTGTGAAAGCTGTCCTTAAACTTCATAACTATGATTATGGTGTAAGGAGTACAATCGGCAAAGGGTCTGTATTCTGGTTCAGAATAGAAAACAGGAATATAAAAAATACACAAAATTAAGACGAAAATGTTGATGAAATTCGTTACTGATTTAAGCCGAATCTTAACAAAATATTCATAATTTTATTGTATAATAATATCAGTCGGTGAAAACCGATACACTTTTATTTCTTGATAGTTTAATGTTTACCCCAACATTAAATTATAAATCCCCAATAATCCCTATATCATGGCAGATGAGCTTCCGGTAATGGAGGCTCATTTGTTTTTTACAGATAAATTTTTTTCAGCATATTGACAAATCTGCTTTTTTGAGATATACTATTATTAATATGAATAAAATATGTACGTTTTGTATAGTTTTTTGAAAAGAGGGATTTTTGATGAATATATTGAAAAAAATATCAGCTGTATTTTCAGCAGTACTTCTTGTAACTACTGCAACCGCATATGTTCCTGAATTTTCAGTTGACGCAGCTCCTGACGAATATCACGACGATTGGCTTCATGTCAACGAAAATGCTGAAATTGTCGATATGAACGGCAACCCCGTATGGCTTACAGGCTGTAACTGGTTCGGCTATAATGTAGGAAGTCAGGTTTTTGACGGTGTATGGAGTCTGAATATGCACTGGGCGATTAATTCCATTGCAGAACACGGCTTTAATCTTCTACGTGTTCCTATGTCAACTCAAATTCTGCTTCAGTGGAAAAACAATGAGCCTGATGACATTATAAAAGTAAATGAATGGACGAATCCTGAACTTACTGTTGACGGAACTGTCGGCGGTACACCAAAATACAGCTTTGACATATGGAATCAGGCGGTTGAATGGTGCAGAGAAAACGGCATCAAGATAATGATGGATATACATAGTGCGGAAACTGCATCAGCCGGACATCAATATCCGCTCTGGTATAATGATAAGTATTCCGTTGATGACTGGCTGGAGGCTCTTTCGTGGTTTGCCGATTACTATAAAGATGATGACACAATCATCGCAATAGATCTGAAAAACGAACCGCACGGCAAAAAAGATGAGGGCAATTTTGCAAAGTGGGATGGGTCTTCTGACAAAAACAACTGGCGATATGCTGCTGAAATAGGTGCAGAGGCTGTTTTAAGTGCAAATCCGAATCTGCTTATTATGGTAGAGGGCATTGAAGTCTATCCGAAGTTTGAAAATGGCTTTGATTGGGATTCACCATCAACCGACTATGCACACTATGGCGACGAAAGCAAACAGCCATATCATGGTGCATGGTGGGGCGGAAATTTCCGTGGAGCAAGGGATTTTCCAGTCAATCTTGGTGAATATCAGTCACAGCTTGTTTATTCTCCGCATGATTATGGTCCGCTTGTTTATGCTCAATCATGGTTTAACAAGGATTTTACACGTGAAACACTTCTTGATGATTACTGGTATGATACATGGGCTTATCTTGTTGAGGAAAATATTTCTCCGCTTTTAATGGGTGAATGGGGCGGATTTATTGGTGAAAAAGACCCTACAGGCGATAATACAAAGTGGCTTACAATTCTAAGAGATTACATGGTTGAAAAGCGTATTCACCATACATTCTGGTGCTTTAACGAAAATTCAGGCGATACAGGCGGACTTATTGCAAGTGATACAAACTGGACAGAATGGGACGAAGAAAAATATGCACTTGTTAAACCTGCTCTCTGGCAGACAGAGGACGGCAAGTTTATAAGTCTCGACCACAAGATAAAGCTCGGACAGTCCGACAGCGGAATTTCACTTTCCGATTATTATAGTGGCAATCCGTCATCTCCGACAACAACATCTGTTTCAACCACAACAACTGACAAAACAGAAGATAAGAATATTGTTGGTGATGCAAACTGTGACAGCGCACTTAATATAGCAGATGCTACTGCAATAATACAGTATCTCGGAAACAGAGACAAATACAATCTTTCAGAACAGGGTCTTATAAATGCCGACTGCTGTAATCAGGGAGACGGTGTAACTGGTCTTGATGCTATTGCAATTCAGAAATATGAGGCAAAAATATATACTTCACTCCCTGTAAAAGAATAAACTAAAAAGCCATAGTATTATGATTTTGTCATAAGTGCTATGGTTTTTTTGATTTTTCAGTTTGACAAAATATAATATCCGTGATATAATATACTTTGAATCAATTTTACAGGAAAGGATTATTTTTATGAATCTTAAAGAAATTGTTTTTGCATTATCAGAATTGGATGGAGCATCAGGAAATGAATACAAAGCATCTGAAACGGCTCTTGCCATGCTGAAAAAATACTGTCCTGATGCAGAAATCATAAACGGAAATGTTATAGGAAAGTTCGGAACATACAGCAATAATAAAAAACTGCTTGTTCTTGATGCTCATATAGACCAGATTGGATTTGTTGTAACATACATAACAGCTGATGGCTTTATAAAAGTAGGGAATATCGGCGGTATCGACAGAAGATTATTACCAGCTCAACAGGTTATTATTCATGGAAAAGAGGATATAAAAGGTGTCATATGTTCTGTTCCGCCACATCTTACAAAGGGAGACGGAAAAGTACTTGCTGTTGATGATATTGCAATAGATGCAGGAATGTCAAAAGATGAACTTGAAAAGATTGTATCTTCAGGTGATTCAGTTACTTTTGATGTGAAGTGCAAGAGTCTGTTGAATGAGCGTATAACAGGCGGTGCATTGGACGACAGATGCGGAGTTGCATCTATACTTTATGCTCTGGAGTTATTACAAGGCTGTGAGACGAAATATAATGTTGCTGTTATTTTCTCAACACAAGAGGAATTAGGCGAAAGAGGGGCAAAAATCGGAGCATATCATCTTGATGCGGATATTGCTTTAGCTGTTGATGTTAGTTTTGCTTATGCAAATGGTGAAAATGAGAAAAAATGCGGTTATCTTGGAAAGGGTGCAATGATTGGCATATCTCCGTGCTTATCACGCAATATTTCTATGGAGCTTATAAATACAGCAAAATCAGCAAATCTGCCTTATCAGACTGAAGTCATGAACGGACTGACATCAACAAATGCCGACCAGTATTCAGTAAGCCGTGAGGGTGCGGAAGTCTGCACTGTTTCGATTCCTCTTAGAAATATGCACACGCCTGTTGAAGTTATTGACCTTGCTGACGTGAGGTATACAGCAGAACTTCTTGCAAAATATATAGGAGGCTGACAAAATGAAAGAGCTATTGAAAGAATTATGTATTATAAACGGTGTTTCAGGTGACGAAACGGCTGTCCGTGAAAATATAATCAGCAGAATAAAAGATTACTGCGAATATACAGTTGATAATCTTGGCAATCTGATATGCTTTTGCAAGGGCAGAAAAAAATCTGACAAGAAAGTGATGATTTGCGCTCATATGGACGAAGTAGGCTTTATTATTACATATATCAATGATGACGGTACACTCTGCTTTGGTGAAGTAGGCGGAATCGATACTTCTGTAATAATAGGCAGACAAGTAAAAGTCGGCAGTATAAGCGGAGTTGTCGGCTCAACAGCAGTGCATAATCTAAGCAGTGAGGAAAGAGAAGTCCCACCGAAAACAGACAGCTTATATATTGATATTGGTGCAGATTCGAGGGAAGATGCGGAAAAATATGTCTCTCTCGGCGACTGCGTTTACTTTGATTCTGATTTTATTGAAATGGGCGACTGTATAAAGTCAAAAGCAATTGACGACCGTGCAGGCTGTGCAATGATGATAAAGATGATTCAGGAAAAACCTGAATACGATACATATTTTGTATTCAATGTTCAGGAAGAAATTGGCTTGCGTGGTTCAAGAGTAAGTGCATTTGCTGTTCAGCCTGATTTTGCAATTGTTTTAGAGGCTACAACAGCAGGCGATATTGACGGCGTATCAGGTGCAAAGAAAGTGTGCCAGCTTGGAAAAGGTGCTGTAGTCGGATTTATGGACAGAAGTACCGTTTATGATAAGGAACTCTATAAGCTTGCATTTGATACAGCAAAAGAAATAAATGTTCCGTGTCAGACTAAAACCATGATTGCAGGCGGAAATGACAGCGGTGCAATACATCTAAGCGGACGTGGTGTGCGTACAATAGCCGTATCTGTTCCATGCCGATATTTACATTCGCCATCATGTGTGATAAATAAGTCGGATTTTGAAAACACATTCATTCTTGTTAAAGAACTGTCAAAAAAGGTGCATGAATTATGATAAAGCTTATTAAAAGTGACAGTGAACTTGATAAGGATTTACTTATACAGTCGCTTTCAGGCAGAAAGATAATTGCATACATGAAAGCATATGGAGCAGGCTATGACTTCTGCCGATTCTATAAAGTAACTGATGAATCGGGTATCGGGTTTATGTTTATTATAAATTCAACGCTTATTATCTGTACGGACGGAAAACTTGATGCAACAGAGGAACTGCAATTCTTTATAAGTATGAATCTGCCATTCAGAGTTGAGGGAGATACAAGAATACTACAGCAAATCAATCTCGGCGAACATTATCAGGTACTTAACCGCACTGTCTTTGAACTTGTTCCCGACAATAATATGTCATTTGATGAAAGCAATGTTGACTTCAAGCCTGATTTACCTGAAGTATACAGAATATTAAGTGAGGGATTTCCGAATATTGCCGATTTTTCATTATGGTATACCGATACTTCCCATAGATGCCGTCACGGTATAAGTCACGTTTTCACATACAAAAACTGCACAACAGCTTCTATTGTATTTGATATAGGTGATGAAGTGCTTATAGGTCAGGTTGCAACTAAAGTTTCAGCAAGAGGAAGCGGATATGCAAGGGAATTTCTCAAATGGCTTGCATATTTTCTGAATAATCTTGGAAAAAGGGCATTTCTCCTTGCTCTTGATATAAGAGTGAGTTTTTATAAAGAAATAGGATTCAAAGAAGTCCAAAAAGAAATAGTTTTAGAACGTCTTGACGTTGAAAAGGATAATATCGCTAAAGGAGAATTATAAATGAATATTGGTAATATATATAATTTTGATGAAAAACTGATGAATCTTGCGGAGCAGGCAGAAAACAACTGTCGTGACGCTTTCCGAAAGATAGATGAAACAGCTGAATACTGCGGAGCAAAGGTGCTTAAAGCTTTTTCGGATAATAAAGTAAGTGAGCCGTGTTTTTACGGTTCAACAGGCTACGGCTACGGAGATATTGGCAGAGAAGTCATTGACAAGGTTTTTGCGCAGGTTTTCGGAACGGAAGATGCACTTGTCCGATTCAACTTTGTTTCGGGTACTCATGCACTTTCCGTCGCACTTTTCGGCGTTCTCCGTACAGGCGACAGGATTGTATCAATAACAGGCAAGCCCTATGATACTTTAGAGGAAGTTATCGGCATATCAGGAAAAAAAGGCAACGGCTCACTCATGGATTATGGCGTTGGATACGGTCAGGTTGATTTGCTTGACGGCGGTAAGCCTGATTATGACAGTATAACAAAAGCTGTAAAGGGTGCAAAAGTGGCATATATTCAGCGTTCAAGAGGGTATTCGCTCCGTCCTGCATTTACTGTTGATGATATTGAAAAAATGATTCAGGCAGTAAAAAAAGGCAATCCAGATGCAATAGTTATGGTTGATAACTGTTACGGTGAATTTATTGAGGATCAAGAGCCGTCAGCAGTCGGAGCAGATATTATAATCGGCTCACTTATCAAAAATGCAGGCGGTGGAATTGCAAGAACAGGCGGTTATATTGCAGGACGTGCAGACCTTGTTGAATTGTGTTCATATCGTCTGACTTGTGTGGGAATGGGAAAAGAAGTCGGCTGTACTCTTGGCATGAATCGTGAAATATTGTTAGGATTATTTTTTGCTCCCGACGTTGTGGCATCTGCAAAGAAAACAGCAGTCTTTGCAAGTGAACTGTTTTCGCTTATAGGTTACAGATGTACTCCACGAAAAGAAGAAGCAAGAGGAGATATAATAACAGCAATTGAACTTGGAAACGAAAAAAATCTCACTGCATTTTGCAGAGGTGTTCAGAAAGGTGCGCCTGTTGATTCATTTGTAACACCTGAAGCATGGGATATGCCAGGTTATACAAGTCAGGTTATTATGGCGGCAGGAGCTTTTACAAATGGTGCATCTATTGAACTTTCGGCAGATGCTCCGATTCGTGAGCCTTTTGCTGTATGGTTGCAGGGCGGAATAACATATACAAGCGGAAAACTTGGAATTATGCTTGCCGCACAGGAAATTATAACTGCTCCCGACTGTTCACTTTGAATTATTACAAATTAGTATCATATTTGTTTTTATAGTTGACTTTTTTCACATATTCTGATAAAATAAATAATGATACAATTTTAAAATTATTTTTTTTAAAGGAGGAACTGCTTTGGGAGAACGTAGATTCTGTTACAGATGTATGGAAAAGTATGATATGAATCAGCATATCTGTCCCCACTGCGGATTTGATGATAATTCTCCGCATAATCCTATGTATATAACTCCGGGAACTGTACTGCATGACAGATATATGGTTGGAATTATGCTGAACTACAACGGAGAGGGGGCTTCATACGTCGGATATGATATTTCAACAGGCTGTAAAATTCTGATAAAAGAGTATATGCCTGCAAACTTCTGCACAAGAGTTAAAAATAAATCAACAATAAGTGTAAATTATAATAATCTTGCAAAATACAAAGCCTTTATGGCTGAATTTACAGAACTTAACAGGGCTCTTGCACAATTAAGAAATAACTCAAATATAAATCCTGTTCTTGATATGTTTTCAGAAAGCAATACAACTTATGCTGTTTTTGAATATATCAACGGACAGAAAATACTTGACTATCTTAAAGATAATGCAGGCGAATTAAGCTGGGAGCAGGTTTCAAAACTGTTTCCGCCATTATTTACAACTATCGGCATTTTACATAATGCCGCAATTATTCACCGTGCAATAAGTCCTGATACTATATATATCACCAGCAAAGGCGAACTTAAATTGTCGGGATTCTGTATTTCCGCTGTAAGAACAGTTGATGCAGGTCTTGAATACGAACTTTTCAAGGGATATGCCGCTCCTGAACAGTATTCCGCAAACAGTTCAAGCCGTCAGGGTTCATGGACTGATGTTTATGGTTTGTGTGCATTGCTTTACAGGGCATTGACTGGCTGTATGCCTGTTGATTCAGCAAGCAGACTGAAAAATGATGACCTCTGCGAACCTGCCATGCTTAATAAGAATATTCCTGCTCATGTTTCAAAAGCTATCATGGACGGTATGAAACTTAACAGCAATGAGCGTATTCAGACAATAACAGAGCTTGTTACAAGACTGTTTGAACAGCCTGTAGGACAGAAATCAAATGTAAGACCAGAAAAAAAAGTAATGCCGAAATCTGCACCGCCTGTTGCAAATGAAAATCAAGGCTATACACAATATCCGCAGAGACCTGATTTTTCAGGTTATCAGGAACAGCCACAATATTATCCACCTCCCCCGCCATCTCCTCTACCTCCGCAAAGACGACCACGCCAGAGTGAGCCGGAGGAGTACCGCTATGAAAAAGTAAGTACGGTGGATAAGATTAAAGTACCTGTTATAATAACTATACTGCTCCTTGCAATACTCATTATTTTAGCAGTATTTATAATGCGTGTGTTCGTGCCGTCTGAACCGCCACAGGATTCGTTTGTATCAAGAAATTCCTCATCTCTTTCAGAAAATATTGTGACAGATGAGTCTTCATCAAATGAAATTTCAGCAACAGAAGCAAAGCCTGATACTCAAATGCCTGACCTTATAGGAAAGTTCTTTTCATATACTGAAAAGAAATATATAGATTATTTCCAGTTTGAAGCGATTTACGAATATGATGACGAAAACGAGGAAGATATTATCACATATCAGGATATAGAACCAGGAACGCAGGTTGCACAGGGCTGTATAGTAAATGTCAAGGTAAGCAAAGGCAAGGTTGGCGGTAATATTCCGGAATATAAGGATATGACCGTTGCACAGTATGAAAATGAGCTGAAAAAAGCTGGTATTTCCAACTATTCACTTGTTGCTTCGTCAAGCTTATGGGGAACGCCGAACACAATAACTCAACTTCAGGTTGATGGAAAAGAGGTTAAAGCAGGTACTTATTACAGCAACAAGGACGATAAACAGCTTATAATCTATTATCTTCCTGAAAATGCAGAAGTACAGACACAGCCGACATATGACCCCAGTTATTATGTGACTACAACTTATACAGGTACTAACAGTATTGCTACAACAACAGTCAGTGGAAGTGCTAATTCCACAACAACAGCTGTTGCAGTAACTACAGCACCATCTGTTGTAACAGACCCTCCCGAAGTGACAGACCCTCCGCCGACTACTATGACTAATCCGCCTGCAACAGACCCACAACCAGTCTGGACTGACCCTCCTGCTACTATTGCACCTCCTGAAAATCCAGGCGAAGTAGAAGAATGGTAAAATGTTTTAAACAATTATAATACAGAAAAAAGAAGTTTCTTTTTTTCAGAAACTTCTTTTTCTTGATTTTTAAGGAGGCTTTATTATGAATTTTGAAACTGTTGTTAAGAAAATTGACGAAAATCAAGAAGTATTTGAAGATGCTTTTTTATTTACAGATATTTCAGATGAAGAAATTGCGTTATCTGAAAAAATACTGGGTTTTGAGATTATACAGGATTATAAAAAATTCCTGAAAAAATATGGACATGGCGGTTTTTTCTTTGAATTTCTGGGATTCGGAAAGAATGGAAAAGCATTATTTGCAGATGAAACATTGAAATTCAGAAAGTCAGGTTTACCAGATAAATTTATGGTTTTTGAAAATTGTGATGAATATGTCAGATGTATCAACTCTGAAACAGGTGAAGTAGTAAGCTGGAGTCAGCACGATAAAGACGGCGCAGTTCATGAGTTTGATTCATTCTGTGAATGTTTTCTTGATGCTGTGGAAAATGCAATAGATAATTTTGATGAATGATAATAATGCCATAGTACCTGTTACAGATACTATGGCATTTGTTTTACAGTTCGGAATCATACATATTTTTTAATTTTGTAATCGCCTTTTTTTCAATTCTTGATACATAAGACCTTGAAATATTCAGTTTTTTTGCTGTTTCATTCTGTGTATGCGGTGTACTTGAATAAAGCCCGTAGCGGTGTATTATTATCTCAAGTTCACGCTCATCAAGGCACTTTTCAAGAAAGTTATACAGTTGTTTTGAACGAATATTCAGTTCAACCTGTTCATGAATGTCTGTTCCGTCGTCAATCAGGTCAATAAGTGTCATTGTGTTTCCGTCCTTGTCTGTTTCGACAGGCTCATTGATGTATATATCTCCTGCGGATTTTTTCAGTGAACGGAAATTCATGAGTATCTCATTTTCTATACATCTGCTTGCATATGTGGCAAATTTCGCCCCCTTTTTGTAATCAAAAGTAGATACAGCTTTTATAAGTCCGATTGTGCCAATTGAGATTAGTTCGTCCTGCTCTGCATTGGACTGCGAATATTTTTTCACGATATGTGCAACAAGCCGTAAGTTGTGTTCAATAAGCTTGTTTCTTGCGGACTTGTCACCGTCTGCCATTTTCCTGAAACATTCTTCCTCCTCATCTTTTGGCAACGGCTTCGGAAAAATATTGCCGTTATCAACATGAAGCACAAAAAAAATCATATTTTTTAACAATTCCAACAGCATATATATCACCTCTGTGTATTATATTCCATACAGCTTGCACAATATTATAAAAAATTTTTTGGAATATATGGACAAAATCAGGAATTTGTGATATAATTAATGAATGATAGAGGTGACAACATGATTAAAAATATTAAAATATTCAACGACACGCTGAAACAGTGTCATGAAAATGAAAAACTTGCGGAATCTATAAAAAAATCCATAGAAAATACAATACTATACAAAGCAGATGATTACCCTGAAATAAAGCGTAAATCAGGCAGTCCGTGCAGAATTGAAGTTACAAGGGAACGCACTGTTGAATCCGCAAAAAATCTGCATAAAATATATCCCGACAAAAAAATCGGCATACTCAATTTTGCATCAGCAGTAAATGCAGGCGGTGGCGTGGTACTTGGTGCAAATGCGCAGGAAGAAAGCATTTGCAGATGTACAACGCTTTATCCGTGTCTTAACACAAAAGAACTTTTGAGAGGTTACTACAATCCACATAGAACAGGTCTTAATATCCGCTATACAGATGCTTGTATATATACGCCTGATATTATTGTTATGAAGTCGGACGCAGTACGTCCCGAAAATGTCCCTGAAAATGAATGGTATAATATAGATGTGATTACTTGTGCCGCACCAAATCTGTCAATGGCACGGATTCCGCAGAATGAACTGTATGAAATCCATAAAAAACGTGGCTCACATATTTTGAGTATAGCCGTTGCAAATGAAATTGATATTCTTGTGCTTGGTGCGTTTGGTTGCGGTGCGTTCAGAAACAATCCCGAAACAGTTTCAAAGGCATATGTTGATATTCTGCCTGATTTTATGAGATATTTCACTGAAATCAGATTTGCAGTATATTATGTGAATAACTCAAAAAATTTTGATACATTCAGTAAAATTTCTGAAAAACTTGACTGCAAATGAATTTTATGGTATAATATTTTCAGTACAATTTATAAATTTGCTTGATTATATAAATCGGAATTTAGAGAGGTGAACTCTTATGGGATTATTCAAGAAAAAGAAACGTGTAACCGATGATGATAATTATGACAGAAAAGAAATAATAAGAACGCTTTCAGGCACATTTGGTGAGAAATTAACAGAAAAAGAACTAAGTAAACGAGCAAAACTTTGGGAGCTTGCAGACCATACAACAAATTCTATAAAACTTTCTAAATTATCAAATTCTCCGTATGTAGAAGTGCGTGAATCAGTTGCTTGTAATTGTCATACACCTGTTGATATATTGATATTCTTATTAGGTGATAAAAGCTGTGAAGTAAGAGAAGCAGCAGTTTCAAACCCTAATACTCCGCTAAATGCTATAGAGAATTTGTGTGATGATGAGTCAGAATTAGTGCGTGATGCTGTCATATGGCGAAAAAATGAAGCATAAATTCTGATTTATAAAATTAAACTGTATCAGAAACAATTTTATAATATTCAGCAAATGAATTTTATGATATAATATTTTTAACATGATTTATAAATTTGATTGATTATATAAATCGGAATTTATTGAGAGAAACATATGAAAGTATACGAAATAGAGTTGAATCGAAAACAATATGCAAGATTAGAAAAAATGCTGACTTATAAAAATGCTGGCAGATTAGCAAGAAATCAGCCTATAAACGGTTATGAACTCTTATCTGCTGTGATAGAAAAGCTATATTCACCCGTAGAAGATGGATGGAGTACACTCGAAGTTATATTAGCAGAATCCGATGAGGAACTGGAATTATTAAAATATATCACAAGGCATATTATTCCAGATGATGAAGATTACTTCGTCAGACAATTAGGGAAAAAATTCAATTGCAAAAAGAACTTTGAAATTAAGATAGAACTTAAATTCTGATTTATAAAATAAAGCTACATCAGAAACAATTTTATAATATTCAGCAAATGAATTTTATTGTATAATATTTTCATTACAATTTATAAATTTGCTTGATTATATAAATCGCAATTTAGAGGAGAAAGCAATATGAAAAAAATATCATTTGTTTTGTGCATTATCTGTATGTTACAATTAGCATCTTGTGGCAAACATTATTCATATAGTGAATATGGGCATTATGATAATTTTAGTACAGTGAAAAGCGATTTTCAAAGTGTTTGTCAACTGCTGTCTGATGAGGGAAATAACACCTATTATATAAAAACTGTAAATCAAGATACTAATGATAAAAAAATATCCGATAGTACCAAAATAGAATTAACCAATATAAATAAGCATGAAACATTGAATTTAATCGCAACAGATCAAACACATCTTCGCAATATTCTTGAAAATTCAGATTTTTGTTGGATTGAAGTTGAGGACGGGGCAGTCAGCTTTGAATATGATGCAATCGGCTGTGGCGTTGTTGCAACTTCAAATATAAAAAAATTTATATCAGACTTGGAAAATAAGGCTGATGATTATTGGGAATATGAAAAGTTATCTGATGGTTGGTATACTTATTACAGATAATAAATTTTATAATATAAATCATTCAGCAGAAAGGAATTTTTATGGATAAGACAACAGCAGAAAAGCGAATAGCTGAACTTTCAGAACTTCTCAACAAGTACACATATCAATATTATGTGCTTGATGAATCAGAAATAAGCGACTATGATTTTGATATGCTCATGCAGGAACTGAAACAGCTTGAAGCTGAATTTCCTGAACTTGTTTCGCCGTCGTCACCTACACAGAGAGTCGGCGGAATTGCAGACGGCAAATTTGAAAAAGTTACACATACAGTACAAATGGCAAGCCTGCAAGATGTTTTTTCTTTGGAGCAGGTTGAAAGCTTTATAATGAAATGTCATGAGGAGCTTGAATCAACAGAATTTTCAGTTGAGCCGAAAATAGATGGTCTTTCAGTGTCGCTTGAATACAAGAACGGCTTGCTTGTGCGTGGTTCGACAAGAGGAGACGGCTTTGTCGGTGAAGATGTAACTGCAAATCTCCGCACGATACGTTCAATTCCGCTTGAAATAAAAAATGCACCTGAATTTCTTGAGGTGCGTGGCGAAGTGTATATGCCAAAAAACAGTTTTCTTAAACTTGTTGAGCAACAGGAACTCAATGGCGAACAGCCTGCAAAGAATCCACGAAATGCCGCTTCAGGTGCGCTTCGACAGAAAGACCCGAAAATTACAGCGTCACGCAAGCTTGATATATTTATTTTCAATATTCAGCAATGTATCGGCAAAGACTTTTCTACACATACAGAATCGCTGGACTATCTTAAATCAGTCGGTTTCAAGACTGTTCCGTCATATAAAAAATGTACTACAGCAGAGGAAATTACAGCAGAAATTGAACGTATAGGAAATGACAGGGCAAATTTTGCATTTGATATAGACGGAGTTGTGATGAAAGTCAATAATCTTGCACAACGTGATATAATGGGTTCAACTTCCAAAACTCCGAAATGGGCGGTTGCGTATAAATATCCGCCGGAGGAAAAAGAAACAGTTCTGCTTGATATTGAAGTAAACGTAGGCAGGACAGGAGCAATAACTCCTGTTGCAGTATTTGAGCCGATTTTCCTTGCTGGAACTAGCGTTTCAAGGGCAGTTCTGCACAATCAGGATTTTATTGATGAAAAGAATATTCGTGTAGGTGATACAATTGTAGTACGCAAGGCTGGTGAAATAATTCCTGAAGTTCTGCGTTCCGTTGCACACAAAGATAACTCACAGCCGTTTAAATTACCCGAAAAATGCCCCGTTTGCAGTACAAAGTCAATCCGTGAAAATGGTGAAAGTGTTCTAAGATGTCCAAACCCTGAATGTCCTGCACAGCTTTTGAAGAATCTGATACATTATGCCTCAAAAGGTGCTATGAATATAGACGGTTTGGGCGATGCCAATATGTCAATGCTTGTGGATAGAAAACTTGTCAAGTCGCCTGCTGATTTGTATTCACTCAAAAAAGAACAGATTACAGTACTTGACAGAATGGGCGATAAGTCGGCAGAAAATCTTATTCAGGCAATAGAGAAATCAAAATCCGCTGAACTTGACCGCCTTGTGTATGCACTTGGCATAAGAAATATAGGACAGCAGGCATCAAAACTTTTATGCGAGAAATTTCAGTCTATGGATAATCTGCTTTCGGCAACTAAAGAAGATGTTGCATCAATAGATGGTTTCGGTGATGTTATGGCTGATAATTTTGTAAATGCACTTGCTGAATCTCATATGCGTGAACTTATTGAAAAACTTAGACAAGCCGGTGTAAATATGGAATACAGCAGGAAAAAATCTGCTGACAACAGATTTGCAGGTCTTACATTTGTTTTAACAGGTACACTTCCGACAATGAAACGTGATGACGCAAAAAAACTTATTGAAAGTTTTGGCGGAAAAGTATCGGGTTCAGTATCAAAAAAGACAAATTATGTTGTCGCTGGTGAAGATGCAGGCAGTAAACTTACAAAGGCGCAGGATTTGGGAATAGAAATTCTCAGCGAAGATGATTTAATCAATAAAACAAAATAAAAAAGCTGTCGGAGCGTGAAAACTCCGACATTTTTTACATCTTTTTGAATTGTGTTTCTACACTGCATATACATTTCTTGACAGGTAAATATTATGGTAAAGTTTGAATAAGAGGTTTTAACTGCTTTAGAATTTTGCTCACATTTTCTCCTGGAATAATTTTGCATAATTTATTGTTGATTTGCTGTTTTGTGTTAGAGTTTACAAGGATACTAATTATTTCTTCACGTTTTTCCTTATATATTCCATTTTTGAAGTATCGTCCATATACTGTTCTGAATTGTGCTTCACGTTTTTTTATATCGTTTTTTGGAACTGCTTTAGATGGAGTGGACGGTAAATTTTTTATTATATCTTTCAATTCTTTATATATTGAAGGAATATTACTGCTTGGAATTGTCTTAGTCAATGCAGTATTCAGTGACTGTTTATCCTTTGAATTTAGTAGTATTGCAATGATAGCTTCCTTTTTTTCTTGGTATGGTGATTTGTTAAGTTTTTGCTCAAAAATTGTTCTGATTTGAGATTCCTTTGTAGATAAACCGGCTGATTTCGCCTTGTTTTGTTTAGAAACAGTATTGACTTGGATTTTTGACTGTCGGGAAACAGTGATACTGAGTTCTTTCCTCCAAAATTTGATTACATTATCGAAGTCAGTATCGTTGCTGATTATAACTACAGAATATTTGAGATTTCCTGCTAAATAGCCAAGATAAGAACCAATATGAATATCTGCTGACTGCTTTCCGGCAGGTATTTCTATCATTTTCAGTTCTACTGTACCATGATTCGCTATTTCACCCATATCAATTTTTCGGGCATTTTTTGTAAAGAAAATGATGATATGGTCAGTTGATGTCAGTTTTTCACAGCCTGATAACCCGTTGATTCCAACATTCTCATAATCAATTAAATAATATGTATTGATTGTTTTCAACTTATTTCCTCCTTGACATCAAAACCACGCACTCAACGTGCCTCGGAAGCCTGATATTGATGTTTGTATGGCAACCATATTAATGAAACAAGAGGGTGGAGTAGGGGATTTTGATATTCTACTTTGATAATCACTGGTAATCATGTCGAAAGATGTGTGTTATATAGTGCAATCGCTATATTCAGATTTCATGGTATATCCACTTTGCCTATATGCTTATTAACAAAATCTTCAAAACTTGTAATATTAGGATCAAGTTTCATTTTCTTGCTCGAAAATTGGATTGAACCCGCTGACGAAATGATTGAATAATGTAATTGGCATCGATCCATAAATATTTGTTCAACGCTGTCAAAGTTGAATTGAGAATTGAAATACAAAGACAAAAACTCTAAATCATCATATATGCTATAAAATAAATCAAAATCCAATTTTGTCTCTGCTATCCTATTTGAAACATCATTGAAAAGATCAAACCAATCTTCCTTCGTAAAATAAGTGTATATCTCCCTGATAATAGACATACTACCATTAGAACGATACCCATATTTATTGTTATGTCGAAGATATGGAATAACAACATTTGTTATAAAAACGGCTTTTACATCATCTGAAATGTTATCCAAGATGTTTAAGATTAGACTACAACAAGAGTACGAATGGGGGTCGTTAATTATCACCATGATTTCAGATTCAATATTCTCGTCATAACCGGTTTGTTTTAATTGTTCCAAAAGACTACTATACTTGGTTTCTTCTCTGTCGTAAACATCATAGTCTGATATATCTTTTTTTGAAGGACTGCAGTTTCCAAGTGCTATTAGTTTAGCTTTCATCGTTTCATCCGTTAATCTTTTAATAATTTTATCGTTATAACGATTCAGTGCGTCTATTTTATTTCTGTAGTGAGTACTATACTGTTCAATTGAATATTTTATCCATGTGTTAACTAATCCATATAAGTTTATGAGCGTTTCGTCATTTGAGAATAGAATGTCGATGTGTCGAAATAAAGCTGTAATTAAACATTCTCTCCAAAAAAGAAATTCTTCTGGTGAATTCATAACTTCAAATAAAGCATCAACATACTCATATCCTAAACATATTGCATCATCAAATAATATATCTTCAATATTAATTCGATTGTCACCCATTTTATTAGCATAGTCATAAATAGTCAGCAATTGCATGCCATGTTTTCTTAGTTTATCTTCGTTTTGTGGCAAGATTTTATAGCATTCCAAAAGTCCATTAAGCGAATATTCTTTATGTCCAACATATCCTAATAGCCTTAAACACATTCTTACCGAAATTTTTTGAGATAATTCTGATTCACCAAAAAGATTAAGTTGAATAATTATGCTTTGACATATGTCCTCAATTACATCATATTCTTCTTTCCATATTACACCATTAGCTCCGCACCAATGCTCAACGATTTGTAAAAATAAGGATTTGTTATTTGAAATATAATAGATATATGCCAACTCTTTGTAAAAATGAGCATCTGAACCAATAAAGATTTCCATAAGATCAGAGCACAATTTCGATGTGTCAAAAAAAGACGGGTTATTAACGAAAAACTGCAAAAACACTTTTTTTATGTAAGGCAAGATTTCAAACGCACCGAAATCGGTACATGAACCTGTTCCATATTGATTCATAAAATAAAATAATTCAATTGTAATTGATAGCAATTCATCATAAGAAATGGCTTCTCCAGCAAATAATGAAAAAATTCTTTTAACTAGTTCTTCAAAAATATGAGCTGGCTTATATCCTCGGCTACTATCAGTAACATGATTCCGTTTTAATGTTTCATTATATAAAGTAGTCCAATCTATGCTATTATCAGTATCAAATAGACAAAATAATGACTTAAAATAACACATTACTCCATGTTTTTTATAATCTAATGAAGGTACAGCTACTAATCTACATAATTTTTCTTTTATCTTATTTTGTATTTGCTCTAACGGAATTCTTCTCAATTTTAAATAGAAACATATTTCTGTAAGAGTATGAATAGAAACCTTTGAGGATTCACAAAGTTTATCCGCAAGAAGTATCATCGATTCATCATCTATATTGCTATCATGCAAAGTGCAAGAAATATAATTATATAAATCTAGTTCATCATACTTTGTAAAGCAAAATGTTTTGGCGATTTCTTCAGCGCCTACATAATTGATACTTGCTTCTAACCATCCGGAAATAAATGTGATATAAAGCTCAAAATCCGGAAGTTGACTTACAATTTTAGGCGCAAAGTACCTACAGATATACCCCATTTTTTTACACTCTACTTCTTCCATCGCCATTATCATTTCGAGCAATGAGTCTTCACGTTCAAAAAAGTATTCGGTATATAGTTTATTACTTCGCTCTGTTTCATTTACTAATAAGAGAGTATGAATATCATCTATGATATTATTCTTATAAAGATCAAAATTTAGTATGTATTTTTCTGACAGTGTCAGGAAATTTGGCATTTGCCTCTCAATGTATTGGTATTCCTTTCCATAATATTGTACGCAGTTTATTAGATTTGAAATCGCTGTAGCCACAAGACTCAGCGCATGCAGAAATTGGAAAGATTTAGTATTATTTATAAGTTCGGTTACAGTAGCAAATTGATCTGTTAGTTTATCGATTGAAATATTGTAATTTAGCGAATTAACAACATAATCTGGAGTGTAGAATTTAAATATATCATCAACAGACTTCACATCAATCGCCAAAGAGAACAACAAATCATATTTATACTCGGCAAGTGAGTCATTCTTGATAATAGCATCTATAATCGTTGTGACTATATTTTGATAGTTACGATTAGAATGAAGTTTATCTCGTAAATATAATCTGAAATCATTATGAAGAGGAGCATATCCAAAAGAATCATTAACAATCAGAGGATTCATCTTGTTAAGAATGAATTCAATGTTAATTACAGGCAAATTTAGTATCATCGAGAGATTCTTTGATTGATGTTTTTGTGACGAAAACGCAAAAATTGTTTGTAACTCTAGCATTTCTAAATCATTTTCAGATGTAATTGAACTAATAATCCATTCATAATACCTTGTAATATATTTGTTTAATCCACATTCTTTTAGCCGGATAATAATAGTATCATAATCAGCAGGACAGTTCATTTTTTTAATTTCATAAATAGCAAATAACACATTAAGCGTATTATTGCCGACTACAGATATTATGGAGTTTGATAATGTCTCCAAATCAATTGAGTCAATTGCTATTTTTTCGTATTCAATTAAAACACAAATATCTTTGGAATTCAGCTTAGGTAATTCGTAAGAAGATACATTAGTACATTTGATTAGTCGACTTATGTTCTCGTTATCAATTGGTTGACCTACTAAAACGAACTTAACATTATCACTGATTTCACTTGGTTCAGGCAACTGAGATATTAAAGAAGTCCTTTGATCAGCAGAACGTGCTGCATGATCTATTCCATCGATAAAAATATAACACGTTCTCCCTAACTTATCTGCGTATATTGGCAAGTATTTCAATACAAATTGACGTAGTTCATTAACATTTAGGCGATCAAATATTAGGGGGAAATGTTGCTCGCTAAGAATATTAAGCTCCTCAAACTTCTTTTTAATCTGGTTCAGAATACTGCTCCATAAAACTTTACCACTATAATATCCATCATCATCTGTGAAACAGGGTGAATCTCTATCAACTGGTAAATATGTATAATATCTGAAATCGACAATTGAGCCTTTAATTTGAGATAAGTAACTTATAAATGAAGTTTTTCCTGTACCTGGAGCACCTTGAAGAAATATGATTTTATCGTCAGTATTTTGAATTATGTTAATAAATTTTTCACCAAATTCAATTCTTGATGGAAATACCGGCCTTGCTGGACATAATTCATATGAAGGTAACGAACAGCTGGCGTTACTTAATATTCGGTACATATCCTCTCTGTTTATTTCTTCTTTTTCTCTTCGAGATGTTGCCCATTGTTCTAATTGGGCGAAAAGCCTTTCTCTTCCTATACGAATAATATCTTCTTTGTCAGTTCCAAATATTCTAGAAAGAAAACTGTTTATCGAAACATCTAGTCCTTCTAAGTCGCTTTCATTTTTGAATTCAAGAATTTTAAGAAATTCAAGAGAATCTGTTTCTGATAAACTTGTTTCTTTTTTAAACCAGTCTATAGCGGCCTTTTCAAAAGAATCATATTCAGTCAAAACATTCCTTTTAAGTTTTGGAAGTACTTTTGATAAAAAATCTGATATAGAGCACTTTCCTTTTGATTTATTAGGCCCGAATGGCTTATTTGTTACAATACAGATTTTTTCTATTTGATATGTTGATTTCTCTCTAAACCATTCAGATGCCCACTTATCTAGTTCTCCTTTCAAGAAAGAATAATCAAGATAGCTATTTTTATTTTTCGTGTGCTTTACTTGAATATTTATCAGATTTCCATTTCTATATTTAACAACAACGTCATCCAATGATTGAAAAGCTGATGATTGAAGGATCACAGATTCTATTGTTAAGTCGCTCATCATTTTCAAACATTCTATTAATCCGATTTTCCATTCATACCAATAAGGTGTTCCAATTCCTGAATCAGGCATAGTTTTCCTCCAGTTTTTCTAAAGCAAGTTGACATATGTTATATGCATATTTTTTTATTTCAAACGAAGAAAAGTTCATATGATAACCATTTATCAAAGCGTCTAAAATGTATTTAAATCGCCTTTTGTAATCTTTAGATATATAGTCAAATTGTATTAAATCATGAATTCTTTTTGAGAATAAATAGAGTTCTGAAGTATCTATAGGAAAATATATACTCTTTCCATAAGTAGTGAATAAAGCAAATGATATTTGCTTCTTAATCATGGTTTCACAAATAAGTGTAAATGGGTCAACCTTCTCTCTTTCTTGTTTTCCTATTTGCCCCATCAAGTAGAAGAACGAATAGGATAAATGCACCAACTGTTCATTATATATGTTATATTTTTCGATTTCTTGTATAAAACAAGGCTCTAATAATATAAATGTTGTTTCTGGAACAATTATAACATGGTTTTGAATATCTATCAAAAATATATTTCGCCGAAGAATATCAATACAATAGTTGCCACAGATGAGATAATATTTCTCAATCACTGAAATTGAATCGCGGGAAAAACACACTAAACCGTTATTTGCAGTTGTATGTGATATATCTCTAAATGATTTGTTTTGAATATCGTAAACTTGTATCATTAGTATTCCCCCTTATTTCTTGATCGATTCAACTCAAAATTGTATATCTTATTCTTCGTTTATAGTCCTAATCGTCTATCACTATTATACTTCATATGTCATGAAAAAGCAAGCCATTTTCCGTAAATATGCAAAAAAATCCCCTCCACCAGAAATAAATTCTGGCAGAGGGGATGATACACATGTTCAATTTTCAACTTCAACAGTCACTCCGGACTTGAATTCAAATACCAGTTTCTGATCGTATACTGTCACCTTGTTAAACAGATGCTTGACAAGAGATGCATCAAACTCGGTTATCTCACTGGGCTGTGCCGTGATAAATTCCTGCAATTCACGGATTCGGTCAAGGATTTCGCTTCTAGAAGCATCATTCAGCATGGCTTTCTCTTTCTGCTCACGAAGTCTGAGTATCTCCTGTGCGGCGTCATCGTAATCCTCTTGTCGGCTTGCTTTGTCTATGATCTGCTGCTGAAGTTCATCGATTCTTGCCTGAATGCTTTCTGCTGAATCAGGATTGCTCATCAGAAGAACTGATGCGATGTTATTCTGTAAGATTGGAAGATAGGATTCACTGTCGGTTATCAATTGATTCAAGGCAGTGATGAACGCATTTTTCAGTTCTTGCTCATATACCGTCCTTGCATTACAATCGCCCTCTTTATCTAATATTACAGTTGTAAAAAATCCGAAAGTATGCTATAATAAAAAATGGTGATGGAAATGGAAAAAGTAATACA
>JAIDTI010000078.1 GCA_029060755.1 Ruminococcus sp.
TTTATGTGCGTATTGCTGATGTCGGGGCTGGTTCTTTTGCTGAATGGGCGGTGGTGTCATTGGCTGAACTGGTGGTGGTGTCATTGGCTGAACTGGCGGTGGTGTCATTGGCTGAACTGGCGGTGGTGTCATTGGCTGAACTGGTGGAGGTGTCATAGCTTGTGGCTGTTCGGCAATCGGAGAAGCAGTTGACTGTGCAGGAGCAATTATATCATCAATTGAAATATCATCAAGTGACGGAATTTTTATATCTTCAATTTCAGGTGCGGAAATATCGTCAAGTTCAGGTGATACAATATCTTCAATTTCAGGTACGGAAATATCATCAAATGCCTGCTGAGACTGATTTACATTGCCTGACGTATCTGCAAAAAGCTGATTTGCAATAATATCCCACTCATTTGTACCGCTGTTTTCTGTAATATCGTCTGAACTCATTGAGTCAAAGATACTTTCATCATCGTCATAGCTGTTGTAATCAGTATTTATTTCAGCAGTTGCCTGCGAACTGTCAATAGCAAACATACTGAGAATATCATTATTTAAATCTTCCGGCTCCGGCTGTGTATTTATGTTATTCATAGCTGAAATAGCGTCTGAAATATCATCAATCACTGGTGGCTGTACTGGAGTTTCGGGCTGATATTCATTTTGTGGTTCAGGTGATATGGAAAATTGTGAAAGAAAATCATCTTCCTGTGGTTTTTCTTCTTCAAACTGAGAAGTTTCAGGTTTCTGGATAGTAAACTGTTTAAGGAAATCATCTTCCTGTGGTTTTTCTTCTTCAAACTGAGGTGTTTCAGGTTTCTGGATAGAGAACTGTTTGAGAAAGTCATCTTCCTGAGTTTCGGCAACGGGTGGTACAGATTCATTCTGCGGAGCAGGGCTGTTTGTATAGGTATTATTATTCTGATTTGTTTGTACATCATTTACAGGTGGCGGATTAGAAGGTTTTCGAGGCTCAACATATCTTGATACCGGTCGCTGTTCAAGTTCAGATAAGTTGACAAGTCCTTCATCTTCAAGTCCTCTTTTTGCTCTTAGTTTTTCTTCTTTAAGGAGAGCTTTCATTTCTTTTGAATCAGCTTTTATCATTTCTTTTGCAATTTTAGCTTTGCATTTTTCACAAGTAATCTCTCCGAGATAGGTCATATCGCTACCCCTATGGAAGCGTGAAGCGGTATCAGGCTTTAAAAGATTGATTCCACAGCCTGTTTTCTTATCATTGAAAGTTCCATGAACTAAATCATTGAAAGAAGCTGTTACAAGTGTAATTTTCATATGATTCTCCATTTCTATAATTTTCGCTTTGCGGCAGCGATAGCCGAATTAATCGAATACTATACAGATATATTATAACTCATACAGCAAAAAAAATCAACAGTTTCTTAAAAATAAAACCGCAAAATTATACTGAAAATTTAATTTTCAGCGGAAATAACAAAATGTTATTGACTTTTTTGTCAGAAATTCCAATTGACGTTGTAAACAAATAAATAAAATAACCACGATATACCGCAATTTGCAGTTTTATTATTTAATTAATTCATAAATGGCGGATTCAAAAAGTTTTTGAGGAAAAAAGTAAAAAACTATTGCAGTATTCTGTATTTTGTAGTATAATTAATAGTGTATTGATAGTTGTCACTGTTAATGATTTATGACAACTGATATATAATTCTAATCAGAAATTTTCCGAAAATGGAGGTCTAATTTTATGAAGCTTGTTTCTGTAGTAGTGCCTTGCTATAATGAACAGGAAGTTCTTCCCATGTTTTATGAGGAGATTACAAAAGTTGCTGACGAAATGAAAGAGGAACACCCCGAACTTGAATTTGAGTATCTGTTTATCAATGACGGCTCAAAAGACAGAACACTTGAAATTTTCAGAGAACTTGCAAAAAAGGACAAGCGTGTCAGGTATATTTCTTTTTCAAGAAATTTCGGCAAGGAATCAGGCATATATGCAGGATTGAAAAATTCAAAGGGTGATTATGTTGTCGTTATGGACGCAGATTTACAGCACCCGCCCGCATTTCTTCCAGAAATGTATAACTATGTGAAAGATGGTGAGTATGATTGTGCTACAACAAGACGAGTAAGCAGAACAGGTGAATCAAAAATCCGCTCATTCTTTGCACGTTTATTCTATAAGATAATGAATAAGATTTCTGATACGGAAATTGTTGACGGAGCGCAGGATTTCCGCTTTATGACAAGACAAATGGTTGATGCTATTCTTGAAATGTCAGAGTGCAACCGTTTTTCAAAGGGCATTTTCAGCTGGGTAGGATTCAAAGTAAAATATATGCCTTATGAAAATGTTGAACGTCTTGCCGGCACAACATCATGGTCTTTCTGGGGCTTATTCAAGTACTCTCTTGAGGGTATTATGGCATTTTCAACATTCCCTCTTGCTGTAGCAATATTTCTTGGAATATTAAGCCTTATGCTTTCCATGATTATTCTCATTGCAGGAATTTTTGTTTCTGCTGTAAGCAATATAAAGTACCGCTGGTTTATCTCTGTTGCATCAACGTTTGCAACAAGCGGAGTTCAGCTTTGCTGTACCGGAATACTTGGACAGTATATGGGCAAGATGTATCGTGAAGTCAAAAAGCGTCCTATATATATTGCAGGAGAAACAGACGAGGATTTCCGCAGCAAGATTGGTGAATGATGAATAAGCGTACAAAGCTTATAGTATCACTGCTTTTTGTGATAATTATAATACTTGCCGCTGCTATTACACGTTTTTATGTTATAACACCTGAAGATGTGCAGATTGAAAATAATCAGACTGAAATTGTATCAACTGTTGATACAGACAGCAAAGGAAATATTATTTTTAAAAACGGCAAAGGGGTTTTTGGTATAGCGGATTCGGGCAGAATTATGGCTGTTCCTGAATGGAATGACATCAGCTTTGCAAGCAATGGATTGTGTATTGCATCTAAAAAAATAGGCGGAATACTTCTTCATGGCTGTATAGACTATGAGGGAAATATTGTTCTGCCGTTTATATACAGCAATATATCAAAAAGTACTGTCGGAAAATCCGTGATTTATTGTGCGGAAAATAATTTTGACCATTCTTATGTGCTTTACAATGAAAATTTCGTTCCTGTTCTTCGGCAGTCATGGAAAGATTATTCAATTCAGGATAATGAAATAACTGTATCTGATGAAAAGGGAGTTTATATTTTTTCTTTAAATTCTGATGAACTGATTTTCAAAAATGCAAATGTTTCGGGTGAAATTATGGACTGTCCATATAATCTAAACATATACAGCAGGGTTCTGCTTTCAAAACTAAGTTATTCAATGATTGAAAAAATGGCATCGGGAGCAGAAAAATATCTTGGATATGCCTATACAGAAAATGATGAACTCATTTCAGAAATAGCATCGGGAAATCATTCATCTTTTATTCCTGCTTTTAAGAACAGCAAGGAAATAATTTCAAAAAATCTGCTCGGAATTTCTGAAATACACGTATATTCCGTAAGCTCCGACAACGGTATACCGCAGTATGATATTTCAGTCAATGCTGATACGGAAATTGTGTATTATGATGAAAATGAAACGAAAAAATCGCTGACTGATAATTACAGACTTGCTGTAAGATTCAGCGGAAATTCTGAAAGTGATTTTCATGCAATATCAGGAAAATTTGAGCTTGATTCACCTGTATATCCTGAACCTGAACCGGATGAGGATATTACAGAAACAGAATAAATTTATCAATTGGAGTGTTTTATCATGTCAAAAAAAGTTGCCGTTATTATGGGTAGCGACAGTGATTTTCCTGTAGTAAAATCTGCTGTTGCAGAGTTGAAAAAATATGGTGTGGAGTTTGAATGTCGTGTAATGAGTGCGCACCGCACACCGACTGAAGCAGCTGAATTTGCATCAAAAGCAAAAGAAAATGGTTTCGGTGTTATAATATGTGCCGCTGGAATGGCTGCACATCTCGCCGGAGTTATTGCAGGTCATACAACATTGCCTGTTATTGGTATTCCTATGAAATCCGCAGTGTTGGAGGGTATGGACGCATTGCTCGCAACAGTTATGATGCCTCCGGGAGTACCGGTTGCAACTGTTGGCATAAACGGTGCAAAAAATGCAGCTGTTCTTGCTGTACAGATTCTTGCTGTATCAGATGATGAACTTGCTAGAAAACTTATTTCCGAAAAGCAAAAAATGGCTGACGGAGTTAAGAAAAAAGATGCCGATTTGCAGGCGGAGATAGCCAGTTTATGAAATATGATACACTGATATTTGACCTTGACGGCACACTTGCAGATACAAGACCTGGTGTACTTGCCTGTTTTGAGTATACTTTAAATAAGCTTGGACTTCCGCCTTATCATGACCCATATAAATTTCTTGGTCCTCCGTTGCAGTATTCATTCAGTACATTGTTAGGTCTGGACGGGAAAGCTACAGAAGAAGCTGTGCGTATATATCGTCAGAAGTACAGGACTGAAAGTATATTTGATGCTGAACTTTTCAATGGCATTGAGGATATGCTCCATACGCTTAAAGAAAACGGTTATACTCTTGCAGTGGCGACTTGTAAAGTGGAAAAATTTGCAGAAATTTTTCTTAAACATTTTAGTATTGCAAAGTATTTTGATTTTATCGGCGGTGCTGATGAAAACAACAGGGTTGAAAAATCTCAGGTTATATATCATGTTATGGAAGAACTGGGTAAAACTGATACTTCCCGTGTGCTGATGATTGGCGACCGTGATAATGATGTAAAGGGTGCTGAAATTCTTGGTATTCCTTGTTTATATGCTCTCTGGGGATATGGCTCGGCAGAGGAAGCATCAGAATCCGGAGCATTAACGGCAGTTCACACGCCTTATGAATGTTTACAGTTCGTTATGGAAAAATGACTGCACTTTAATTAAATCTGCTGACTTGTCCGCAATGATGCGGGCTTGCATAAATTTCTAAAATTTTCAAGGAGGATATTTGAAAATGGAAAATGTAACAAAAATTGAACAGCTTTACGAGGGCAAGGCTAAGAAAGTCTATGCTACAAACAATCCCGAACTTGTTATTGTTGATTACAAGGACGATGCAACAGCTTTCAATGGTGAAAAGAAAGGTACTATTTCGGGCAAAGGTGTCATCAACAACAGAATGACAAACTATATGTTCAAGATGCTTGAAAAAGAGGGTGTTCCTACTCATCTTGTTGAGGAAATCAGCGACAGAGAAACTATTGTTAAAAAGGTTTCTATTGTACCGCTTGAAGTTATAATCAGAAATGTTGCCGCAGGAAGTTTCTCAAAGAGAATGGGCGTTGAGGAAGGTACAAAGCTTCTTACTCCTATTCTTGAGTTCAGCTACAAAAATGACGATTTAGGCGACCCGTTTATCAATGATTACTATGCACTCGCTCTCGGTCTTGCAACAAAAGAGGAAATCGATACTATCACAAAATACGCTTTCAAAGTAAATGAGTTTATGGTAAACTTCTTTAAAGGACTTAACATTGACCTTATTGACTTCAAAATTGAGTTTGGCAGAACTTCCGACGGAACTATTATTCTTGCTGACGAAATTTCTCCCGATACCTGCCGTTTCTGGGACAGCACAACTCATGAAAAGCTCGACAAAGACCGTTTCCGCAGAGATATGGGCGGTGTTGAAGAAGCTTATCAGGAAATTATGAAAAGACTTATGGGAGAATAATTTATGGGCGGATTTTTTGGTGCAGCCACAAAAAACGACTGTATAACTGATGTTTTCTTTGGAACTGATTATCATTCACATCTTGGAACTCGTCGTGGTGGCATGACTTCATATTCAGAAGATATTGGATTTCAGAGAAATATACATAGCATTGAAAACTCACCTTTCAGAACAAAATTTGAAACTGATGTAATAAATATGCGTGGAAAACTCTGTATCGGCTGTATAAGCGATACAGACCCACAACCTATTATGGTACGTTCAAGGCTCGGACTTTATGCTGTATGCTCTGTCGGCATTATCCGTAATGCAGATGCTCTTGCCGATGAACTTTTGCAGAATGGCTGTGCAAATTTTGAAGCAATGAGCAGTGGAAGTATAAATTCAGGTGACCTTATCGGTGCATTGATTGCGCAGAAAGATAACTTTGTTGACGGAATACGCTATGCTCAAAGTAAAATTGAGGGTACAATGTCGCTGATTATTCTTACAAAAGACAGTATTATTGCAGCTCGTGATGCTTATGGCAGACTTCCTATAGTAATCGGCAAACGCTGGGACGGCTTCTGTCTTTCAACTGAATCATTCGCATTTCAGAAACTCGGCTATGAAACTTACAAAGAACTTACAGCAGGTGAAATTGTAAAAATTACAGCTGACAGATGTGACGTACTTGCTGAAGGTGATGCTTCCAAAATGAAGATATGCACTTTCCTCTGGACTTATTACGGATATCCTACAGCTTGTTATGAGGGAGTCAACGTTGAAGTTATGCGTACAAGAAACGGCGAAATAATGGCTGAAAATGACATTAAGGCAGGAAAGCTTCCTGATGTTGACTATGTATGCGGAGTGCCTGATTCGGGTACGCCTCACGCAATCGGCTACGCAAACAGAAGCGGTATTCCTTTTGCACGTCCGTTTATCAAGTATACTCCTACATGGCCCCGCAGTTTTATGCCTGCTAATCAGAGTATGCGTAATGTTGTCGCAAAAATGAAGCTTATACCTGTTCATGAACTTATTGAGGGTAAAAAGCTGTTGTTTGTAGATGATAGTATTGTGCGTGGTACGCAGATGAGAGAAACAGTTGAATTTCTTTACGAAAACGGCGCAAAAGAAGTTCATATGCGTTCTGCCTGTCCGCCTATTATGTATGGCTGTAAATATCTTAACTTCTCAAGAAGTCACTCTGAACTTGAACTTATTGCACGTCAGATAATTGACGAATTTGAGGGCGAAGAAGGAGTAAAATATATATCAGAATACAGCGATACAAATACGGAGAGAGGTAAAAAGCTCCGTGATGAAATTTGTCGTCGTTTAAAACTTACTTCTCTGGAATTTCAGTCACTTGACGGCAAAATGAAAGCTGTCGGACTTCCGTCATGTAATCTTTGCACATATTGCTGGAGCGGTAAAGAATAATTTTCAGTTCGGAGTCGGGGTGCAGAGTTGTAAATAAAATTAAATCTGCATTTCAGACTCCGAATTTAATAAAAGACTATGGAGGAAATTTTTTATGAATAACAGTTTTTCAGAAAGCTATAAAAAAGCTGGTGTTGACGTAACAGCAGGTTACAAGGCTGTTGAACTTATGAAACAGCATATCGCAAGAACTACTTTGCCTGGCTGTATATCAGGAATCGGCGGTTTCGGAGGTCTCTTTGAACTTGATATGACTGGCATCAAAAAACCTGTTCTTGTTTCGGGTACTGATGGTGTCGGTACTAAAATCAAAATTGCATTTATCATGGATAAGCACGATACTGTTGGTATCGACTGCGTTGCAATGTGTGTCAATGATATTATCTGTTGTGGAGCAAAACCGCAGTTTTTCCTTGATTATATTGCCTGCGGAAAGAATGTACCTGAAAAGATTGCTGAAATTGTATCAGGTGTTGCAGAGGGTTGTGTGCAGGCTGAATGTGCATTGATTGGCGGTGAAACAGCTGAACACCCCGGACTTATGCCCGAAGATGAATACGACCTTGCAGGTTTTTCAGTTGGTGTTGTGGATAAAGATAAGATTTTACAGCCTGATACTCAAAAAGCCGGAGATGTTCTTATTGCTATAAAGTCAAGCGGTGTACACTCAAACGGATTCTCACTTGTAAGACGTGTGTTTGATGTAAATGAGCAGAAACTTAATATGTACTTTGATGATTTAGGTGCAACTCTCGGCGAAACACTTCTCACACCTACTCGAATTTATGTGAAAGCTGTTATGAAACTTATTGACACTGTTGCAGTAAAGTCAATTTCACATATAACAGGCGGTGGATTCTATGAGAATATCCCACGTTCACTCCCTAAGAATCTTTCTGCAAAAATTGAAAGAAACGCTGTTCAGGTACTCCCGATTTTTGACCTCATTGCAAGAAGTGGAAGTATTCCTGAGCGTGATATGTTCAACACATTCAATATGGGTGTAGGCATGATTGTTTCTGTTGATAAGAATGATGCTGACAAGGCAATTGAGGCTATAAAGTCAGCCGGTGAAGATGCTTATGTTTTGGGTGAACTTGTTGAGTCAGAGGACGGCGTAATTATCTGTTAAGGAAAGTCAGATTTTATGAATGTTGAAAAAATTGACTATATATGGGCGTTTATATCATTTATAACAGTCGGTGTTACATACCATTATGGCTATCTGCTGTACGGACTTCTTGGAATATATGTTCTTATGGTTGCTGTTTTTCTGTATCATATTTACAAAGTAAATAAGCAGATGAAAAATACTATTGCTGTATATGGTACAATAACCGATTATCACACGGAAAAAAGCGGAAAGACTTATTATTATCCTGTTGTTGAATATGAAACAGAGGAGGGCAGACAGATAAGCTCCGTTTACACTATAGCTGATTCAGAACAGAAATACGATATAGGTGATGAGGTGCTAATCTGTTATGACCCTGATAATCCGGTTTTTTTCTATTTCATCAACAGAAAAAATGAGTTTACCGAAAGCTATTACAGATATATAATTTTCGGTGGTGCAGTGGCACTTTTTGTATTGATAGCAATATTTGCATATTAATGAGGTATTTATATTATGACAAAAGATGCAGAAAAATTTGTAGAATCAAAACTTCTTTCATACCGTTTAGAACTTGAAAGTATTCTCAATGGCGGTGATATTTCGCAGTATAATTATTGTGAATTTATACATAACAGAAGTATTTATGAAGTCCATGACAAAAATTATGAAAACAGACTCAGAATAGCACTTGCTTTATGGTATATGTCAGACGGTCTTGACGTTGAATTTCTTACTGTTACACTTTTGAATGAGGAAATAAAGTATCTTGAAAACTCGCCTTGTGGCGGAACAAGCAGAACTTTGTTTCTGCTTCTGATGAAATTATTAGAATACAAAAAATCCTTATTCAGAGAACTTTTTAAACGTGCTAGAAATGCAAATATGGACTGTTTTTTTGAGTGTGATATTGATGTTCTGAAAAAATCTTCAAAGCGTTTAAGTGACTGGCATATGGACGACTGGGACTATATTTTTGAGTTGCTTAATGATGAAATAAGTCAGAAGATATTCAAAAATCTGGAGAAATCAAAGGAATAAAAGATATGGAAAAAAATATAATTGTTCTTGTATCGGGTGGCGGTACAAATTTACAGGCTCTTATTGATGCTGAAAAATCAGGCGAGATAAAAAGCGGAAAAATTACTTGTGTAATATCCTCCAATCCGAACGCTTACGCACTTGAAAGGGCAAAAAACAACAGCATTGCAACAAGAGTTATCCCACGCAGAGAGTATGCCGACAGCAAGTCCTACAGCATGGCTGTACTTGATGCACTTGATGAAGAAAAAGCTGATTTGATAGTGCTTGCAGGATTCATGACGATACTTGACGAGTGCGTTACAAGCAGATACGCATACAAGATTATCAATGTTCACCCTGCTCTTATTCCGTCATTCTGCGGTGAGGGATTCTATGGGCTGAAAGTCCACGAAAAAGCACTTGAATACGGTGTAAAAGTCAGCGGTGCAACGATACATTTTGTAAACGAAAAGGCAGATGCAGGTGCAATAATATTGCAGGGTGTTGTTGATGTTAAAAAAGACGATACTCCTGAAATACTTCAAAGACGCATCATGGAGAACGTCGAATGGAAACTGCTCCCGAAAGCTGTTTCACTTTTCTGTCAGGACAGAATTGAAATAATCGGCGGAAAGGCTTATGTGACAGAATGAAAAAATTATCTGCACTTCTTATATGTGCCTGTATGCTTGTTTCGTGCGGTAATGATGGTATAATTTACAATACAATTGAAAAAAAGAAATATGACATTGAAAATGCTGTTGATGGCAAGTATACTGTTGTATACACGGAGACACCAGCCCTTCCTGATGATTTACTCGACATTAAGATAAAAAAAGATGATGATGTTATATTTACATTTGGAACAGATGTAAAAGGAAAGTACAAACTGCCCGAAAAAGTCGCTTATCTTTTCGATTATGACGGTGAAAAAATATATTATGTACAGAATTATACCCGTGAATCCGTTGGCATGACAAAATATGAACCTTTCTGCTGGCTTTCGTGCAGTAATGAAAAACGTTGTTTTGATTTCAATAATAATCCGAAACACGTTGCTATGGACTATGTAAGCATAAATATAAGCGATTCTGATTCAGAATACGAACAGGAAGAACTTGCATATATTTCGGAATTTCTACAGGAAAACATAACCGAACAAGAAATTGCTGATATATTTGACAAGTGCGGATATGACGACACATATATTCTTGAAATTTACAAATATTCCAAAAAGGACTGATTCTATGATTAGAGACATAAAACAAGGTGCATACGGCATTGAGGGAAAATTATATTCAAAAATATTCAATATTGAAATTGATGTAATGCTTGATGATGATGTAGATATTGAGTATGCTCAGAAATGTGCTGAACACTTCAACAATATGACTGACAAAATGCTTGATACTATTTGCAGAGGTGCTAAGGCTTATTGCATGGATTTTATGGAGGACGTTGGCGGTGATGTTTATGGAAAAATGAAAATTTCCGTCACTGCCGAAACTCCTGCAACTGATATGCTAAAATGCTTTAAGCCGACTGTATTTATAGTTGAAAATCCTGTTGACGAAAATAAAATAGGTTATCAGCTTGAATGTTCGTGCGACTGGGAAATCGAACACGGTATGGAAATTGATATACTTGATGACAAAGTTGTGTATATCAGTTCATTCAATGGTTATTCGCCGTGGCGTAAATATGATGATAACGACTGGAATTATATAAATAAAATATAAAGGAGATTTTTATTATGATTAAACTTGATTTAGCTAATGAATTAAACTCAAACGCATACCCCGGCAGAGGTATTGTTATTGGCAAGTCTGAATGTGGAAAGTATGCTGTTACAGGCTACTTTATTATGGGAAGAAGTGAAAACAGCCGTAACCGTGTATTCGTCGAGGACGGTGCAGGCATACGCACTCAGGCTTTTGACCCGTCCAAACTTTCAGACCCGCATCTTATCATCTATGCTCCGGTAAGAGTATTAGGCAACAAGCTTATCGTTACAAACGGTGACCAGACTGATACAATCTATGATATGATGGATAAGCAGTTCACTTTTGAGCAGTCTCTCCGCACACGTGAATTTGAGGACGACGCTCCGAACTACACACCAAGAATTTCAGGTATTTTAAGATTTGAGGAAAACGGCTTCAATTATGCTATGTCAATACTTAAATCAGCAAATGGCAATCCTGAATCATGTCAGCGTTATACATTCTGCTACAGCAATCCTATAGCAAGTGAGGGACACTTCATTCACACTTATATGGGTGATGGAAATCCACTCCCAAGCTTTGAGGGTGAGCCGAAACTTGTTGAAATCAAGGGCAATATTGATGAATTTACTGAAATGCTCTGGAATAATCTCAATGAGGATAACAAGGTATCACTCTTTGTACGCTTTGTAAATCTTGAGACAGGTGAAGTTGATACAAGAATTGTTAACAAGAATAAATGAAAAGGCTGATTTTTGTATTGCTATGTGCAGTATGCCTTGTATCATGCAATAAAAGTACAGAGAATGTCTCTGTTGTTGAAAGAACAGCAGATGTTCCCGAAAATGCAGTATACAAGCAGACTGTAACAGCAAGCAGAGATGATGACAAGGAAACAGGAGCGTTTCAGAAAGTTCTGAATTACTATGATGAGCATGATAATATGATTTTGTCGCAGAGGTACATACTTACCGAGCCAGAACAGGCTATGCGGGCAGAAGAATATGAATATGAAAACGGTCTGCTTGTTTCATACAGCGGTCACGGAAATACTACTGAATACGAGTACAATTCGGATAACAATATAAGTACGGAAATTCTGTATATTGATGACGAAATTTACAAAAGAGCCGATTACACCTATGAAAACGGCAGATTATCGTATATACAGCATTATGATTCCGATGGCGAAAAAGAGTGTGTTTCTGTTTATGAGTACGACGAACAGGACAGAGTTATTCGTATTCAGAAATCTTATGATGATTCAGAAAGTGAGTTCATGAACAGCTGGAAAAGTTATAATTATGATGAAAACGGCAATATTTCACAGGAAGCCTCGGGAGATAAATATAACTCGTTTGTATATACATATACTTATGACGAAAATAACCGCATTATAAGCGGAAAAGGTTACAACAAAAGCAACAGCGGATTAAATATTAATTATACTTATGAATATGAGTATGAATTTTATGAAACGGAGCATAATTATGCTGAATAAAAAAAGATTGATTTTTGTATTTTTGTGTGCTGTATGCCTTGTATCATGCAGTGATACTTCTGTAAGTGAGGAGATTTCTTCTTTTGAGGAAGTCTCCGTCACTGAAACTGTCACATCAGTTCAGACAACACAAACAACAACATCTACAACTACACAAACTACAACAACTGAAGTTGATGTGCAAATCATGACTTATCCAAAAGATATAGCTTATATTCCTGAAAATGCCGTGTACAAGCGAAATCACTATGTATATATACAAGGTGAGAAAACGTTGAGGGCTGTAACATTCTATGATGAAAACGATAATGAAGTCCGTAACGTAAGTTTGAATCTGGACACATATACTGATTATACAAATACTTATGACAGCAATGGTAATCTGATAAGTTGTCAGAAAGTAATGCAGACAGACGACAACTATTATGTTTCCCGTGATGAATATGAATACGACGAAAACAACAGGCTTAAATGTGCAAATCATTATCTTGAAAATATTGAGCTTAATTATTGGGAAACGTATGAATACAATGAAAATGGCGATTTGATACAGAAAGATTCATGGTATGACGGCGAAAGCAAGCCAAAAACTTCAAATATTTTTGAATATGATGAAAACGGCAATATAAAAAGTGAAAAACGTCAGTACAATGATAGTTCTGAGTCTTATATGTACGTTGAGTATGAATGTGATGAAAACGGCAGACCGATAAATGAAATTCTCAAAGAAGCAGACGGTACTTTATATAACACTATCACACACACTTATGATGACAAAGGAAATATTCTTACTGAATATACGGAAAACAGCGAATGGTATAATACTAAAGTATATGTTTATGATGAGAAAAATCGCTGTACATCGAAAAAAGGCATGAAAAAAGACGGAACAGTTATTGTTGATGTAGAGTATGAGTATGAGGAATTATGATGAATAAAAAACGACTGATTTTCATACTGCTTTGTGCTGTATGTCTTGTATCATGCAGTGATGCTTCTGTAGGTGAGGAGATTTCTTCTTCTGAGGAAGTCTCCATCACTGAAACTGTCACGACCATAACAGCAGTTCAGACAACACAGCCGGTATCTGAAACTTCAACAGTTCCCATAGAAACGACGGAAAATGTGAATAAAACGGCTGATATAGAAATTCCCGAAAATGCAGAGTACAAGCAGACTGCAACAATTTACGACAGTCACGGATTTTTTGAAAGAATAGTAAATATTTTTGATGAAAATGATAATGTGCTTATAAATGCTGTGTACACTTCTGAAAATGATGAACCGCCAACAAGCAGGACGATTTATATTTATGATACTGATGGTAGACTTATCAGAGAGGAATTTTATTATAATAACAGACTTCGGCACTATATTGAGTATGAATATGATGAAAATGGCGTTATGATTTCAGATACGGAATACACTAATCTTGATAACAGTGAAATCCACGAAATAAAAACAGAGTATATTTATGATGACAAGGGTAGATTATTCGCTGAATATGGGTATCAGAATGACCACCAGTCAGGGAAAATTGAGTATGAATATGATGAACAGGACAGATTGATAAAAGATACTTTTTACGGCAGAATAAATTCATATCGTTCTTACTCATATGACGAAAATGGTAATCTTTCGGAGAAAACAAATGACGGTGAATTTGGTGTAACAGTAACATACTATACTTATGATGAAAATAACTGTCTTATAAAAGCAGAAGATTATCATGACGACGAATGGATTTATACTTATGAATACAAATATGAGGAATTATGATTGTTTCTTTTGATTTGGACGAAACATTATTTGTGAATCCTGAAAAAATTCCAGTTGAAAAACCGCTGAAATTCCCATTGTGTAGAATTTACAGGGACAGACTGAGAGCAGGTACGGTTGATTTGCTTACATGGATAAATAAATCCGATATACAGCTTTGGATTTATACTACTTCATACCGTTCACCACGATATATAAGAAGTATTTTCAGGCATTATGGAATCAGGATTGACAACATCATAAACGGCAAACGTCATGCAGAGGAAGTGCAGGGCAACAGAAAAGAAATTATGCCGTCAAAATATCCTGCAAAGTATCATATTGATTTGCACGTTGACGACGAAATTTCCGTGTATCAGAATGGTATTGCACACGGTTTCAGAGTCTATTTATTGAAAGAAAATGATACTGAATGGACAAATAAAATTAAAGCGGAGATAATCCGCATAAAGAAAATAAAAGATATTTAAAGGAGGACATTATTATGTCAAATGAAATGCAGTTAAAGTATGGTTGCAACCCTAATCAGAAACCATCAAGAGTTTACATGGCTGACGGTTCAGAACTGCCTATTGAAGTACTTTGCGGAAAGCCTGGATATATCAATTTACTTGATGCTCTCAACGGCTGGCAACTTGTAAAGGAGTTAAAGACAGCTACAGGAGTATGTGCAGCAACATCATTCAAGCATGTTTCACCCGCAGGTGCAGCAATCGGCAGACCAATTTCTGATGACCTCAAAAAAATCTACTGGGTTGACGATTTAGGCGAACTCTCACCGCTTGCAAGTGCTTATGCAAGAGCAAGAGGTGCAGACAGAATGTCATCATACGGCGATTTTATTGCACTTTCCGACAAAGTTGACGTATGTACAGCAAAGATGATTCAGCGTGAAGTTTCGGACGGTGTTATCGCTCCTGATTATGATGACGAAGCACTTGAAATACTCAAATCAAAGAGAAAAGGCACTTACTGCATACTCAAAATAGACGAAAATTACAAGCCTGCTCCGATTGAGACAAAACAGGTTTACGGCGTATCATTTGAGCAGGGCAGAAACGAACTTGACATCAATCGTGAACTTCTTGCAAACGTTGTAACAGAAAACAAAAATATTCCTGCTGATAAGCTTGATGATTTGCTTATCTCACTTATCACACTCAAATACACACAGTCCAACTCTGTATGCTATGTCAAGGACGGTCAGGCTATCGGTATCGGAGCAGGTCAGCAGTCAAGAATCCACTGTACACGTCTTGCAGGACAAAAAGCTGATAACTGGTGGTTGAGACAGTCTCCGCAGGTTATGGGTCTTGACTTCGTGGACGGCATAAGACGTGCAGACCGTGACAACGCTATTGACGTATATATCGGTGACGAATATGAGGACGTACTCCGTGAGGGCGAATGGCAGAAGATTTTCAAGACTAAGCCTGCTGTATTCACAGTTGAGGAAAAGAAAGCATGGCTTGCAAAGAATACAGGCGTTTGCTTGGGTTCAGACGCATTTTTCCCATTCGGCGACAATATAGAGCGTGCAAAGAAGTCGGGTGTTGAATACATTGCAGAGCCTGGCGGTTCTATCCGTGACGACAATGTTATTGAGACCTGCAACAAGTACAATATCGCTATGGCATTTACAGGTATCAGACTTTTCCACCACTGATATTCGATTACAAGTCAGGAGTGCGGAGTTACAGGGGTGTAAAATCCGCACTTCCTGAAAAAATTACATGGAGGGATTATTATGAATAAATTAAAATTATCAGTATTATTTCTTGTTGTGATGTTTTTGTCATCATGTTCATATATGAATGATGATGGCACATTGAAACCAGCAAAAAGCTATGAAACTGTTGAGTTTAACAATTTTTCTTTTGATTTGCGTGACGGTTTCAAGAAAGAAGACAGCCTTTGGCATAATATCATAAAACTGACATTCAAAAACGATATAGAATTTTCTGTTATGTCTGATTATGATTGCAAAGTCTGTACTCCTGAAGTGGTAAATCAGGATTTTGAGCAAAGTTGTTTACCTCATGATTCAATAAGTACAGAAGTTTTAGATGTTGCAGGCAAGGAAATATCAAGTATACATACTACTGATAAAGGGGAAGTTAGTTTTTCTAAATATACTTATATGACTGATGCAAGTTCTTTTATTATTTCTTCTGTTGATAAACCAGAAAATATAGAACTTTTTGACGCTCTTGTTATGGAGATAATGGAAAGTCTGAATTATATCGGTCATAGTGAAATGAGTACAGAGAATGAGTTTATCTCTATTGAGCCTGAAAATACGTGGTTCTGCAAAAGTGACGAAAGTTCTGTATCATGCAACTATGCTTGTGCGGAAAATCTGTCACAATATTTAAGCGATTTCACAATTGAAACCATGACAGACGGTGCATTTGAGACAGCGGAAGAATATGCAGAACATGAGTATATGAAAAATGCTGAAGATATGGAATATATTCAGAAACCTTATGAAACTGAACTCTATGGAAAAAAAGCGTATTTGCAGGAGTATAAGGAAAAAGATATAAACGTTTCTGTATATTTCATTGAGCATGACGGAATAATATACCGCATTTGTACTGATATTTATAAGGCAGATGAAGAAGTAAGAGACAGTATTGACAAAATGCTTGAAAATGTCACGTTCAAGCCTGTTTCAGCTGAACGTTGCAGGGAGATAAAAAAGTTGTCTGTATCTGATTATACAAGTCCGCATTTCAGATATTCTATAAGTGATTTTTATGAAGCACCTGATGAATATGCAAGTCAAAGTAATTTTGTGAGCAGTACAGGAAATACTATTGAAATTAAAGAAGTTGAACGTCGTATTCTTGAGCATCATTATGACTTTTATGATTATGATATTGCACAGGCTGACGGATATGAAACTATTCAGGCAGGTGACAATATAATTACTGCTGTTAAAGCTAACTACTCAAGTGGCGGTGGTGAGTATACAGAATATGTCTATATGGACGAACATAATGCCCTTATTATAAGCATAAATACTGATTTGGGTGATAGTTCTGATGTTATAAGAACAAACAAGCGTATAATGGATTTTTTCGCATCTATTGAGAGTAAATAATATATAGGTGATTACAATGTATAACGAAAAAGATATTTACGAAGCACATAAATATAGCATTTACAACAGGGAGCATATAGAAAAAAGTTTTAAATGTGGTTGTTTTTATTGCATGAAGATTTTCAGTTCCTCTGAAATTGATTTCTGGATTGATAATAATGATACTGCTATGTGTCCTTATTGCTGTATAGACAGCGTGATAGGCGACTACAGCGGTTATCCGATAACCGAAGATTTTTTAGATGCTATGAAAAAACGGTGGTTTTGAGGTAAAATCCAATGAAAAGTTGGCAGTATCTCAAATAGAAAGGAGTGTTATGGAAAAATCAAAGAAATCTAAAAAGAAAATTGCACTGAAAATTATTATTGCAGTTTTCTTGGCATGGGTTTTGCTTGTTGTAACAGATTTAATAAGGTTTGCAACGTCTGACAGATATATTGAGCCACTTATAACTGTTACACAAATGGCTTGCGATTGTGGTGAGTCACGCAATGAATGTGGTATCGGCTATAGATTTGACTATAGTTATTACATCGACCTTGACAACAGTTCATGGAAATATGACAAGGAAAAACCTGATTCAAAAAGTTTTTCTGTTTTCGATATGACTTTATATAAAAAGAGGTATTCTCAATGACTGAAAAATCCGTTAAATTAACCCATATTCTTATGGTAATTGCTGTTGTACTTTCTGTAATGTATATAATTTTCAGTCTGATAAATATTTATAATATAAACATATCAACATCAATTTTTCATGAAACATATGAATTTTGGAAAGACACAACATATTTTTACCAGCTCTCCCCTTTTTTTATTGAAAGTTATATCTATTCAATAATATTTGTTGTACCATATATTATAGTG